>CAMAZP010000026.1 GCA_945863605.1 Chitinophaga pinensis | reverse complement strand
GTAACCTGCGTCTGTTTTTTCAATTTTTGAAGAAACAAATTCAATATTTGGATACTTGTCAGCGTCAAACCATTCTACACCTTTAGCGTGTTTGTTTTGTATACCGTTTCCTGTACTAATTGATTCAACTTTGATTTTTAAGTCGAATTTTGAACTTGAAAGTTTAGTCGCATCAAAAATAATACTACCAGACATTTCTTTAAAAACTCCACTTACATCTTTGTTTGAAAAGGCAATATTGTAATTCTCAGAAATCTTCCAATTTTGTGCTTTTATAGTTCCAATTGTGAAAAATATGACTAATAAAACAACTATTTTTAATACTTTCATCTTTCGCTATTTTTTACTTTTAGTTTTTAACTACTTCTAAATCAGCATTTAAATACACTTCATCAGCTACAACTGAATTTGGCATTGTTGCTCCAACTCCATATTCAGATCTTTTAACCATTCCTGTAATTTTCAATCCTGCTAAATCGTTACCTGCTTTGTTTTTTGTAGTTCCTGAATGTGTACCAGCTAAAACAACAGTTTTTGTAACGCCGTGCATAGTGAAATTACCCGTGATAACGTATTTGTTTCCTTTTGCTTTTTTCACTGATGTACTTTTAAAAGTAATCGTTGGGTATTTTTCAACTTCAAAGAAATCAGCAGAACGTAAATGATCATCACGCATTGACAAATAAGTATTGATAGTTTTAGCTTCAGCATTTAATTCGATAGTTGCACCAGAAAAATCTGCATTTGGCGTTGTGATTTTAACATCAAATTTGTCGAATTGACCTACTGTTTCAGACACACCCATGTGTTTAACTGTGAAACCTAAACGAGAGTGTCCTGCGTCTAAAGACCAACTTCCTGCTTCTAATACTACAAATGAAACCAAAGCAAATGCTACTGATAAAGAGATAAATAATTTTTTCATGTTTTTTATTTTTTAGTTAAACAATTATTGAGGTACAAAGTTGAGAATTTCAATTCTTCTGATTAGTTAACGTAGGTTAAGACATCTCTAATTCTTTAGTTTCGGTTACATTTTCCAACAAATGTTAAATCATTTTGAAGAAATGTAATGATTGAATAAATGCTACGTTATTAGTTAAAAGACGTCCAGTTTTGGATTCTTTGTTCATAATTAAGTAGTTTAGGTTGGTTGAAAGAGGAGTGAAAGCTCCTCTTTTTTTGTTCTGAGATTCAATGAATATTTAGTTTCTTTAAATCTTTAATTTCTCTCAAAAACCCCATTTACATCCATCACCTCCACTATTTCTCCCTTTTTACCAATGAATAGTACTTTGTTTTTCCCTACTTGTGGTGATTTCAGCACATAAAATTCTTGTAGAGCGCTTTCGAAATTAAAATCAATCGTTCCGAAATGATATGCTAATAATTTAAACGATGTAACATTTTTAGCTGGAATTTTCCCAAAATCAAAACCTGGAAGCATCAAAAAATAGTCTTCTTTTGCGACTTTCGTTTGGATTGTTGATTGAGGTGAAACTATACTTGTATAAATTTTCCCGCCTGATTTTTCTTCCCAACAAACTAATAGAATTGTGTATTCAGATTCGTTTTTAAACTCAAAACTTTCTCCATTTTTTTTGGATGCTAATTGTTTAGTGCTTGCCAAAACTAAAGTTTTCAACTCATCAACTTTTGTTTTGAAAAGGGTGTCGTAAGACGAAGCGTAATGTAAATCTCTATCAGTTTCTAGGTCGATAAATAATTTTTCTGCCACTTTATTCTTAAACGATTGACGAATAAAAACCGTCATTCCTGAGCCGTAATAATTGGGATTTGAAACCAGCTTTGGAATGGAATCCATCGAGCGAATTATAGAATCAATTTCTTTTCTTTCTTTCACTGAAAAATACTTAAGAGCTGAACCTTCGTGAATTAATTCTGGTTTCATTGAGAAATCGTATTTGAAAACAAAGATTAAAAAGGCAATAATTAAAATAGCCAACGAATAGAAACCATAAACGCGCTTAAAAATTATTTTTTTAGGTTCAACATTTGGCTCATTAAAAACATATTCACCAGAAATGATTGCTGCTTTAATTTCGTTTAAACTGGTGATTTGTTGTTCATTTAGCTTCATTTTTTGCAACTGCAACAATACCCAATTTGCTAATTTTGCAGTGCAAAAAGGATGCTTAAACAAACTTAAAACCCGTTCAATAAAATCTATCTTTAATCGATTTGAAGCAAGCGATAAATAGGAATGCAAGTCTAAAATAGGAGGTGAAAGCAAAGTATTAATTTCATTTTCAAACTGCTTTCTTTCCAAAAGGTTTTCAATTGAATTAAATAGCTTATCCAACTCAATTTTCACGAATGAATAACATTTTTGTTCTAAATAAAAACGATGATTTTTTTCTATTAATTCAAAATAGGAGAAAATTTTTGTCCAATCTTCCAATGAACTAGATGCGTTATTTCTAAGTAAAAGAACATTAAAAAAAGGTGAAATGTATATTTGAAAATCGCTAAAAAATTGGTGCTGTTTCCACTTAAATTTATCGCTGAATATATTGGTTACAGCGCCTGAAACTAATAGAGATTTTAAATCATTGTGTTGTTCAATCCAAGCATTGAAAATCAAAGTTTGTTGGGTTTGAGCACTCAAAAAAACACTTATTTCTTGCTTTTCCAACTCATTGAGACTACTTGAATTTAACGCATTAATAAACAATTCTTTTTGCTCTAAAGGATGGTAAGCATAGGATGCTTTAAGTTCGTTGATTGAAAAGTAGCGCACGAATTATTTAGAATAAAAATAAATGAAAATTGTTTAACACTGTCAAAAATAGTGTAATTCTAAATTTTTCTTACATTTGCTCGAATTATTAAATCTTTTTTATGAAAAAACTATTACTTTCTTTAGCGGTTGCTGTTATAGCAGCTATGAACGTGCAAGCGCAATCTTGTACACCAAACGCACAGTATGCTGATTCTGTTTATGGAGTATGGCCAGACACAACAACAAACTTTCCACCAGCAACTCAAAATCAATTTTACTCTACAGATTTGAATTTTAAAGTTCCTGAAGAAGTTCCTGAATCATTGGATCCAACTTTTGCTGGAACTCCAATAGATAGATTTAAAGTAACAGCTGTTTCAGGTTTACCAACAGGTTTCGATTATGCATGTAACGTATCAACATGTGAGTATTTAGGCGGAGCAAATGGTTGTGCTAACGTTTTTGGAACATCAGCTACAGCAGGTGTTTATAACGTTACAATTGAAATAATGGCAACAGTTGTTGTTTTTGGTCAAGATATTGATCAACCTGCATCTTTTTCTGGATACAGAATTGTAGTTGGAGCTGCTGGTACTATTGAGCAAGTTATCGCTCCAATCGTTGTTTCTCCAAATCCTGCAAATGATGAAATCAAAATTGAAGGAATTTCTGCTTCAATGAAAGCATCTAAAGTTGAAATCACTAACATTGAAGGAAAAGTTGTTGCTTCAAGAGAAGTTGCTAACTCTTCTAACTTTAACTTTGATTTAGCTGGAATGAAAGCTGGAATTTACTTCGTTAACGTTACTCACGCAAGCGGTGTAGAAACAGTTAAGTTCATCAAAAACTAAGAAATTCTTTCTTATTTAAAAGAAGCTGTCCAAATGGGCAGCTTCTTTTTTTGAAGTTTATTTCTTAAAATTGAATGATTAATTTAAACATTCTCTCCTATCTTCATTGAGCTAACCCAACCAGTAACTATAAAATATTGTGCAAACAAATAGGTGCTCATCACCCAAAAAGAACTATGTGCAATATCTTGATGAAACTTACTCCAAGCAAGTAAACTGTCAGAAATTACAAATAGTAAAGCTCCCAAAAGTACATATCCTCCTCTTCTTAAAGATTTTGAAGCAACGAGTTGAATCGCGACAAAAAGCATAATTGAAATTACTAAAGCATAAACAGTTACAGGAATTTTTAGTGTTTTCAAATTATCCCACATTGTTGATAAAAAATAGAAAAGATATATACTCAATAAAGCTATTGAACCATAAACCCACTTATAACTATTGAGTTTATTGCTTTTTGTAAAAAACAAATGAATATAAATGACGTGTGCGATTAAAAAAGAAATCAAACCGCAGATAAAAAACAATTCATTGATGTCTGAAAAAAGTAACAATATATCTCCTAAAGTAGACATGAAAAGCGATAGAATCAAAATTCCTTTACCTGAGAAACGTGGGGTTGATACTACATAAAATATCAAGCTTGGAACCAAAAGAGGTTTTAAATAAAAATTTAAGTAATCTATTTTATACCAAACTGTAATTAAATATGAAATGTAAAAAACAAGAACAAGGTATAAGAGATTTTTTATCATTGTAGTAAACAATTAATATCAAAAAAGAATATTAATTAAACAGTGTAAAAATGAGAATAATTTTAAAGAGAATCAAATACGTTGCTCACTCTTGTTGCTGAATTATTAAATGTTTGATGAATAAATAATTTCTTAAAATAATGAACGAGATTTTAAACTGCCTTTTCATTAATTAAAGTAACTTTTTCAAACCAACTTAACATTTTTTTTACTGTAAGAATAATTGCATTTTTATCAAATCCACAATCTGCCCAAAGTTCTTCTTGTGTGCCGTGGTGAATGTATTCATCCGGTATTCCCAAGCGAATAATTTGTGAGGAATAGCCTTGATCTGCCATAAATTCAACAACAGCTGAACCAAACCCACCCATCAAACAACCGTCTTCTATAGTGATTACTTTTTTGAATTTTGTAAATACTTCATGTAACATCACTTGATCAATTGGTTTAACAAAACGCATATCGTAATGTGCAGCAGAAACTCCCAATTCTTTTAACTCTTCAATAGCTTCTTGCGCAAAGTTTCCAGGATGCCCAATACTTAAAATTGCAATATCTTCACCACAAGTTACTTTTCGACCAGTTCCAACTTTAATTTCTTTAAAAGGGGTTTTCCATTCAGTCATTACTCCATTTCCGCGAGGATAACGAATTGAAAAAGGGCCTTGATTTTCCAATTGAGCAGTGTACATCAAATTACGCAGTTCTTCTTCATTCATTGGTGCAGAGACAACCATGTTAGGAATCATTCTCATGTATGCTAAATCATATGCACCGTGGTGGGTTGCACCATCAGCGCCAACCAAACCTCCTCTATCTAAACAGAAGACAACATTCAAGTTTTGGATTGCTACATCGTGTAAAACTTGGTCAAAAGCACGCTGCATGAAGGAAGAATAAATATTACAAAAAGGAACCAGCCCTTGAGTTGCTAAACCAGCACTGAATGTCACAGCGTGTTGTTCCGCAATTCCAACATCAAAACTTCTTTCTGGCATTGCTGCCATCATAATATTCAATGAACAACCTGAGGGCATTGCAGGGGTAATTCCCATAATTTTATCATTTTTCTCAGCTAGTTCAACAATGGAATGACCAAAAACATCTTGATATTTAGGTGGTTGAGGTGATTTTGGAACTACTTTTACTATTTCACCCGTCTCTTTATTAAAAACGCCAGGTGCATGCCATTTTGTTGGATTTCCTTCTTCAGAAAATTTGTAACCAGCACCCTTTCGTGTGATGCAGTGTAAAATTTTTGGTCCAGGAATATCCTTTAAATCCTCTAAAACTTTCGCTAGTCCAATCACATCTTGTCCATCAACTGGTCCAAAATAACGGAAATTTAGGGATTCAAATAAATTGCTTTGTTTCAATAAACTTCCTTTTAAAGCTTGAGAGACTTTAGAAGCAATCGTTTGAGCATCTGGGCCAAACTTAGAGATTTTCCCTAACAATTTCCAGACATCGTCTTTAACTTTATTGTATGTATGCGAAGTTGTAATATCCGTTAAATATTCCTTTAATGCACCTACATTTGGGTCGATTGACATGCAATTGTCATTCAAAATCACAAGTAAGTTGGCATCTTTTTCAAATCCCCCGTGATTTAATCCTTCAAAAGCTAATCCGGCAGTCATTGCGCCATCACCAATTACAGCGATGTGTTGACGGTTTTTCAATCCTTTGTAACGGTTTGCAACAGCCATACCTAAAGCTGCTGAAATCGAAGTAGAGGAATGCCCTACTCCAAATGTATCGTATTCGCTTTCTGAACGTTTTGGAAAACCAGAAATTCCACCTTTGATTCTGTTAGTGTGAAATTGAGCACGTCTTCCAGTTAAAATTTTGTGTCCATAAGCCTGATGTCCAACATCCCAAACTAATTGATCTTCAGGAGTATTGAAAACATAATGTAGCGCAACTGAAAGCTCAACTACTCCTAGACTTGCACCAAAATGACTGTTCCCAATTTCTGAAATCACATCGACAATATATTGTCTCAATTCAGTAGAAATTTGAGGTAAATCTTCAATTGAGAATTTTTCTCTCAAATCTTTTGGATACTCTATTTGTTCCAAAAACGGTCCAGCTTTGTAAGGTGTCATAGGCAATGTTGATGCAAAAATAATTGAATTGCAGATAGAATACTAACAAACTTCGTTTTAAAAAGTTCGTTCACCTAAAATGCTTCCTAGAAAACGTTTCTGCTCAACTAAAAAAACAAAGATTACATAGCCAAAAATTAAGCAATTTGAAATGAAAAACTGAGTCACTTTTGAATCAACAGTAATAGAAGAACCTAAGTAAAACAAAGCGATTGCACTGCCAATATAAGCTAAAAACTTTCTTGTATTATATGGAATTGGATAATATTTTTGACCTAAAATATAAGAGGCAAACATCTGTAGTGCATAAACAAGAAGAGTTGCCCAAGCACTAGCCATATAACCGTATTTTGGAATGAAAATAATATTTACAAGCACTGTAACGATTGCACCACCGATTGCAATATAAGCTCCAAATTTTGTTTTACCACTGAGTTTATACCAAATACTTTGGTTGTAATAAATTCCTAGGAATACATTAGCTAGAAGTAAAATCGGCACTACTTTCAATCCTGACCAATAGTTTTCATTGCTAATAAATAGTTTGAAAATATCGATGTTTAACGAGACCACTAAGAAAACGAAGCAAACGAAAGCAATGAAGAGATTCATCACTTTTACATAGATTAGATTTCTGTTTTCATTTTTCATTTGTGAGAAGAAAAATGGTTCTGCTGCATAGCGATAAGCTTGAAGAATTATGGTTACAAGCATTGCCAATTTATAACAAGCACTGTAAATTCCTACTTCATATTCGGCAGTATGTAAAGAACCTGGAACTAAAGGGTCGTAAATGATTTGTTTCAATAATATTCGGTCAATTGTTTCGTTAATGATACCGGCAAAACCAGCTATTACAAGAGGAAATGCATAAAGAATCATAATTTTTGCCATTCTCCAATCGAATTCAAGTTTCAAATTAATATAAGAATCCATTAAGAATATAGGTTTTATAAGTGATGCACAAAGGTTTGCAATCAGAATAAATAAAACCCCTTCTTCAGGTCGTTTATCGTCGAATAAATAGAGCATAAAAACTAAATTCAATCCAATATTTACAAGAATGGATGTAAATTGAATACTTGCAAACTTTAATGCTTTTTCTTCTGAGCGAAGTTTAGCTAAAGGTAAGGCAGTAATTGCATCAATTCCAACGATTACTCCAAGTAGAATTATATATTCATTGTGACCTTCATATAACATGAAAGTGGCAATATCATTGTTGAAATAAAGTAGAATTAAAAAGAAAAAAATATTTATTCCAATAACTGTTAAAAGCCCATTATTGAATGTTTTTTGCTTGTCGTTTTCTTCCTGCAAGAAACGAAAATAGGTAGTTTCCATTCCAAAAGTTAGCAACACAATTAGAAATGCAACCCAAGCATATAACTCAGAAACGACACCGTAATCTGCAGGATCTGCAAAGACGTAAGTATAAAGCGGAACTAATAAATAATTTAATAAACGACCAATAATAGAGGACAAACCATAAACAGCAGTTTGACCCAATAATCGTTTGATTGGATTTGCCATTTATCCTCTAAAATTGGCTTTTCTTTTTTCTAAAAAGGCAGTTGTTCCTTCTTTGAATTCAGGTGAACCAAAACATTTTCCAAATTCTTCAATTTCTGTCTCAAAACCATTAACTCCATCTACAAAACCAGCGTTTACAGCACGAATAGCTGAAGCAATAGCCATTGGTGAATTTTGAAGAATTTTAGATGCAATTTCTTCACATTTTGCGATTAATTCAGCTGGCTCAACAACGTGATTTACTAATCCCCATTGAAAAGCTTCGTCTGATTTAATCATTCCTGCGGTGAAAATAAGTTCGTTTGCTTTTCCTTTTCCTATTAGTTGAGCCAAACGTTGTGTACCACCATATCCTGGAATTACACCTAAAGAAACTTCAGGTAAACCCATTCGTGCGTTAGTTGAGGCAACACGAATGTGAGCAGCCATTGCTAATTCTAAACCACCACCAAGTGCAAAACCATTTACTGCCGCAATAACAGGAGTCGTTAATTGTTCTATAAAGTTAAAAAGTGATTTGTGACCGTTTAGTGATAATTCACCAGCTTGTGCGATTGTGAAATGAGCAAATTCTTTGATGTCAGCACCAGCAACAAAAGCTTTTTCTCCGCTTCCGGTAAGAATTATTACACCAATTTCTTTTTCTAAATCTGCTTCATTAAGCGCATCATGTAACTCAGCAATGGTATCTTTATTTAGTGCATTTAATTGATTAGGACGATTGATTGTTATGTAAGCAATCCCATTTTTTTTCTCTACGATAAGGTTTTGAAACATGTATTTTTTTTTGATTTGTTAAAGTTAAATAGATTGCTAAATATTGTAGCTAATTAATCATAAAATTAAAAAACAAATGAATAAAACGAATTAAATAAAGATATTAAAGCACTAAAGAAACTACATTCTTTTTTCCATTTAATTCAATTTCAATTTTATAATCTCCTTTCTTTAAAGAACTGAGATTAATAATAGAATATTGTGCAACTAATGCTATTTCTTGCAAAGGAATTCCATCATTATCAAGTATTTTTATGCGTGCATTTTTTAATTTTGGTCCATTCAATTGTATTTGATATTGACGTTCACTAATTGGAATTAATCCAACAAAACCAATTTCTTTTTTAAAAAGTTTATTGTCGTATATTAAACCAATTTTTTTCTTGACTTTAAAATTCGGGATAGCAGCACTAGAGGTTACTTTATTTTCATCTGAAACATTAATCTTGGTTGCTCTTGAACCACTTGGATCATCATTTGACTTCCAAACACGAATGTAATCAACCAAAAACTCACTTGGAAAAATAGTACTCTCATCAGGTCCTGGTTTGAAAGGACCATTATCTACAGCATTTGCCAAATTTGCAATGACATTCATAGATGTTTCAAAATCTCCTTTGAAATGAGAAACAGGAACCCCGTTTATATAATAAATTAAAGAACCTTGTTTCCATATTCCTGAAAAAACAATCCATTCCTCAGTCAATTTTTGATCGGATTTAATCCAACCTCCCCAGTCTTTTTTAATTCCAAGAAATCCAGGAATTTTATCAGAATTGTCAGGAACATGAACATCAATATGTGTCTCGTATTGCTTTTCACCTTTCATTTCCATGAAATCAATTTCATCTTTATTATTTTGACCATATAGCCAAAATGCTGGCCATAACCCTTTACCGTTTGGAGCTTTGCAGCGACATTCAAAATATCCATATTTGAATTCTTTTTTACTCCAAATACATGAATTTAAGTACTTTAGCTGTAATGAATTATTTTTAATTTCTACCCCAGCATTTTTTGCACCTTCTTTATCAATCATCCATTCTTGAAAAGTTCGCCATTCGCTAGTTGTATCAGCTTTTAGACTAATAAATCCCTCATGTGGCACAACTAATTTAGGATCAGAATAAATACGATATTTTGCAAGTAAACCTCCCCAAGAATAGGTTCCATACCATTTCTCATTGTCTAACGTTGTTGTTGAAAATTCATCTCCAAAGTGATAATTCCAACGTTCAATCGTATCAGATTTAACATGCCATAAGATGGGTTGTAGTTGTCCAAATAAACTAAAACTTGAAAGTAAAAAGATTGAAAGTAAACGCATAATACTTTAATATTTGATAAAAATGTTTTTAGCTTCAGTGAAAAACCGCAACGCTTCCCAGCCACCTTCCCGACCAACACCAGATGCTTTTACTCCACCAAAAGGTGTTCTTAAATCACGGACTAACCAAGCATTTACCCAAACGATTCCTGATTGTAAATTGTCCGCAACTCGATGAGCTCGTTTTAAATCTGAGGTCCAAATGGTTCCAGCCAAGCCGTATTCTGTTGAATTCGCCATCATTAAAGCTTCTTCCTCCGTATCAAATGGGGTGATTGTTACAACTGGGCCAAATATTTCTTCTTGATTTGTGCGACAATCAAAATTCAAGCCTTCAATAATTGTTGGTTCAATGTAATAACCTTTATCGTGTGGCGCTTCTAAAAACACACGCTTTCCACCAGTTAAAACACTTCCGCCTTCTTGTTTAGCTAATTCAATATAGGATAATATTTTTTCCATGTGTGATTCAGAAACAATAGCTCCAAGTTTCGCTTCAGGATCTTCAGGGAAAGAGACTTTTGATTTAGAAACTTTCTCAACAAAAGCATCTCTGAATTTTGGATAAAGTGAGCGTTCCACAAAAATGCGTGATCCACACAAACAAATTTGTCCTTGGTTTGCAAAAGAGGAGCGAATAGTAGTACTCAACATGTCGTCAAAATCACAATCTGCAAAAATGACATTTGGATTTTTACCGCCTAATTCCAATGATAGTTTTTTAAACATTGGTCCAGCGGTTCTTGAAATATACTCACCTGTTTTTGTACCACCGGTGAAAGAAATGGCTTTAATTTTTGGATGTTTAACAATTGCATCCCCTACTTTTGGTCCTGTTCCATGAAGAATATTCAAAACTCCAGCTGGCATTCCTGCTTCTTGGGCAATTTTTCCTAATAAATAAGCTGTGTAGGGTGTTACCTCTGAGGGTTTTGCAATCACGCAATTCCCAGCAGCTAAAGCCGGTGCTATTTTCCAAGAAAATAAATACAAAGGCAAATTCCAAGGAGAAATACAGCCCACAATCCCTATTGGTTTGCGTGTGGTATAATTCACTCCAACTCCTTCCATATAATGCGATTCAGAAGCAAAATGAAGAATAGCGGTAGCGAAAAAATGAAAGTTTGAAACCGCACGTGGAATGTCAACATGTGCTGCAAGAGAAATCGGTTTTCCATTGTCTCGGCTTTCAGCTTGCACAAACTCATCCATGTGATTTTGAATTCCTTCGGAGAGTTTTACTAAAATTTCACTTCGTTTTTCTATGCTTAATTGCGACCAAATAGGAAAAGCTTTTTCAGCAGCGTTTACGGCTAGTTCTACATCTTCACCGTCTGAATCTGGAATCCAAGAATAAATTTCTCCAGTTGCAGGTTCATAATTGTCAATATATAAGCCATTCTTCGGCGGAATGTAAGCACCATCAATGAAATTTTGTAGTTTTTCCATGTTGTTGTTTCTTCTACAAAATTGATGAAAAGAAATGAATAAATGGGATTTGAATCCATGGATAATGCCAATTTTAAGAATTGTCTTTGAGAGAGAAAGTATTAAAATCAGCCAGAACTGATGTTTTTTTACTATGTTTTGGCTGATTTAAAAAATATAATCAGCCAGAATCATTGTTTTTTTGTTAGTTTTGGCTGATTATAAACCTTCAAATATGAAAAATATAATAGGTAGAAAAGCAGAATTAGAGAAATTTAAACGATTTACAACAAGCAAAAAATCAGAATTTGTTGCTCTATTTGGCAGAAGAAGAGTTGGAAAGACTTTTCTTATTCGTGAATACTTCTCTAATAATTTTACTTTTCAACTTACAGGTATTGCAAATGCCACAACGGAAGAACAACTGTTAAACTTCGATTTACAATTGCAACAATTTCAAAACGGTGAGTTGATAAAAACTAAAAGTTGGATTGAAGCTTTTTTTAAATTAAGTAATTATTTAGAGACTATTAAAACAAAAGAAAAAAAAGTAATATTCTTAGATGAACTCCCTTGGTTGGATACAAAAAACTCTGATTTTATAAAAGGGTTAGAACATTTTTGGAACAGTTGGGCAGACAAACAAAGCAATGTAATTTTAATCGTTTGTGGTTCTGCTGCGTCGTGGATGATAAATAATTTAATTCAATCGAGAGGAGGTTTACACAATCGTTTGACTGAAAGAATTAAAATCTCCCCTTTTAACTTAAAGGAAACGAAAGATTTTTTAGTCTCTAAGGGCTGTCAATTAACAACACAGCAAATTGTAAATTTATACATGACAACGGGAGGAATTCCCTATTATTTGGAGCATGTTCCTAAAGGAAAAAGTACAACACAAATTATTCAATATTTGTTTTTTGATACTAATGCACCACTGAAAGATGAGTTCAAACAATTATATCGAGCACTTTTTAAGAAACACGAAATCTATGAAAAAATCGTAGAAGTTTTGGCCTCAAAAAACTATGGAATGACGCGCTCTGAATTAATAGAAAAAGGAAAGTTTAAAAGCGGTGGAACAATCACCAAAGTTTTGATAGAATTGGAAGAAAGTGGATTTATTACTTCTTACACACCTCACGACAAAAAACAAAAAAATACCAATTATCGATTGTCTGACTTTTACACTTCTTTCTATTTTAGATTTTTAAAAGATTTCAAATACAGGGAAGAAGATTATTGGATTAACATAGAAAATCAACCCATACAAAACACTTGGAAAGGACTAGCATTTGAACAAGTATGTCTAAGTCATATTTCAGAAATAAAAACAGCATTGGGGATTTCAGGAATGTTCTCGCATCAAAGCTCTTGGTTTGGAGAAGCATTTGAAGAAAAAGCTCAAATCGATTTTTTATTAGAACGACAAGACCAGGTCATCAACTTGTTCGAATGTAAATTTTGGGCTGATAAATTTGTAATTGACAAAGATTATGCGGCTAAGCTTCGAAGAAAAATTGCTGTGTTTAAAAATGCGACACAAACCAAGAAAAGTGTATTTTTAACTATGGTTTCTAACTATGGAACTCAAATGAATGAATATTCATTAGAATTGGTTCAAAATGATATTACGATAGATGCGTTTTTTTAAAAATTCTGAAAAAAACATCTTTTAGTATCGTTTTAAGGGAATTAATTGTTTCAGATTAAACTATTCAATCCCAAAAAACCAAAAGTGTTACAACTCCTAAAAAGGAAAAAATTATTATTGACTCCGGTAACAACATGAAAGATAAAACTCCTAATGTCAGTGCGAAAAACGCAATTCTAACAAAAGCATTTTTTAAAGATTTGGCTAGGATTTCATTTTGTTTTTGACCAACAATTTTCAATTTCAGTTCATTATTGATACGCATCCATTCGCCAAAGAAAACCAAAGGAAACAAAAGATAACCTTGTTCAATCCCCATGTCTTTGTAATAGAAAAATCGGCTAAATTCTTCTGTAAATTGAATTGAAGGATTTTGAAAGAAAATAACAGTGTGAATAATAATTACTTCTGAAAGGAATAAAAAACCCGCTTTTATTATTTGATTTCTTTTTTCAATTGCACTTAATTCGGTTAACTTCATTCGCCAGGGTAAAAACACAACCCTAGCCAATTGATCCAACATAAAAAATAAAAGGATAAAATAAAGATTCCAATCCCAAAAGAAATAACCCATTAACGGAAGTGCAACATCACCAATGAGTATGCTAATTTTTTCTATTCGGTTCACCTTTGTTTTTTCAAGATTGCAACACGTTCTTTCGTCAATTCAAATTCTGGATTGATTTTCAATACTTTTGCGTATGAAAATAAGGCGTTGGTAATGTCTTTTTTGTCCTCGTAAATCAAACCTATATTATGATACGACTCAATGTGTTTAGGTTGAACTTCGGTTGCTTTTTCATAGAAGAACAAAGCTGAATCTAAATCCATTGTTGTGAATTGTTTGATGTATCCCAACTGAAAATAAGCTTCATGATACGTGCTATCCAAACGAATCATTTTTCGATACAATACACTCGCAGCATTTTCTTTACCAAACAATTGTTTTGCATATGCAAGCGAATAAATTACATCTGGATTTTTAGGTTGGATTTTATAAGCTGTTGTGTAATACTCAATACAAATTGGATCTTCTTTAAATTGATAAAGCGCACCCAACATCAAGTAGCCACCATAAAACTTCGGATCTTGCTGTACGGCTGTTTCGTAGGAAGATACTGCCAATTTGAAATTTCCCTGATTGCGATAATTGGTTCCTTTTAGTACATAGGCATCTCTATATTTTGGATTGATGCGCAACGCTTGATTAATGTATTTGAAAGAATTTTCATAATCTTCAAACATAGAATATGTATTTGCTAAACCAACCAAGGCTTCCACATTTTTAGGTTCTTTTCTTACGATTTTCTTATAAATTTTGTGGGCTGTAAACAAATCATCAACACTTTTTTTTGAATTATTAATCAAAGCTTCGGCATACAACACACGGCATTCTGTTCGGTTGCTATCTAAACGATAAGCTCGAGCTGCATCAGCCATTGCATCTTCGTACAATAATTCTTCAAATAAGAGATTTCCACGCTTTAATAAAAGGGAAACACTGTCAGGATAAATTTTGAGCAAACTATCTAAATTTGCTCTATTGAAAACAATTTTTTCCTGAGGTTTTTTATCTTCACAAGATTGAAAAAGTAAAGAGACGAAAAGCAATAAATTTAATAAATAACGCATAGCACAAAAGTAATAATTGAAACCAATTAAACGATTCTTTGAAATGAGCGATTTTTTTCATTCTTCAAGCGAACAATTATACACTCTTAATCGTAACTTTGTAAACGTAATTTTTCGCCATGAAGCATAAACTCATTCTACTTTTTGTTCTTGTATTTTTTCAAGCTTCAACTATTTTAGCTCAAGGATGTTCCCAATGTAAGCTTTTGGCTCAGCAAGGAAGTGAAGTAGATGAAGCAAGTTTTGGCACAAACATCAATTCAGGAATTTTGTATTTAATGATTATTCCTTATTTGTTGCTCCTATTTTTATTTAGAAAACAGATTCTTGGTTTTGTTAAAAGATTTTTTAGTCCAGCGAAACAAGGTTAGATTTATAGTTCAAGTAAAGAAAGTGTTCTATCATTCAATTCATTCTTAAATTTTAATAAATCATCTAAGTTTTCCAAAGGATAGTCATTATTCCCAATTGAGATTTTCATTGAAGAATCAGTGAATTTTAATTGGCAGATAATTTTTCTTTGATTATCATCCACCATAATATTAAAAGTTCCTTTTTGATCGCGATATCCAATTCTTGAATTTGGTATTTTTTTATTTTGAATTAGTAATGTTCTGATTGTGTGATATGCTTGAATTTCTTCTTCAGTAGTAATAATTCCAGCAGATTTAGAATTTGTTTTAGTTTCATGAAGAATCACTTTGTCCGTTATTGATTTTAATAAAGAACTATTAATTAATTCTTTCAATCTTTCTTCATTGTATTTTGTTTTAAAAGTCATTTTCTTATGGATGAACTTCAAGAATTCAGGCGACGCATCAATCATTTCTTTAAAGAAAGTACTTTCAAAATCTTCAATTAAAACAGATTCTTGTGCCTTAGAAATTATTTCTGAAACATTTATTATCCTCGCATCAAAGTCAAGTAATCCATCAATGTCATTATCGTTAAATTGTTCAATATTAAAAATAAAAAAAGGTTTAGAATCCATGGTATTTGCTAATGCAACATCGGAATAGAAACGATATTCCCTTCCATTTGTAAGAATCGCAATTCGTGAATTTTTTGCATTTTGAAAATATCCACTCAATTGACCGGCTTCTTTGTCTGTGAGTTTACTATTCAACTTTTTGCATTCAATTATAATAATTTCTTTACGATTAAGTTTTATAGCATAATCAACTTTATTACTTACTCTTTCTCCAAAGTCAGCCTCATATTCTGGAATTAAATCATCATGTGCGAAGTTTAGTAAAGTGAAAAATGGGTCTATTAAAAACTTCTTTGTTTGTGCCTCATTATTACAATGTTCTGATTTGCCCTCAAAATTGAAGTTTTCAAGAGATTTTTTCAAAAAGTTGAAAGCTTGTTTCCTATTTACGGTTGATGATGACATAGTTGTATATTTTGTTTCAAATATAACTAATTGTATCAAATACAATACAGACTTTTTGTACTTAATTGGATACACTTGCCATGTGGATAAAATTGAGCTCTTAAAATCACTTGGTGAACGAATTAAAGAAATTCGATTAGCTAAAGGATTGACTCAAACTGAACTTGCTCATAAAATAGGAAAAGATCACCCATCAATAAATAGATTAGAAAAGGGAAAAATTAATCCAAGTTATTTTTTCCTTTGCGAAGTAGCCGATGGCCTAGAAATTAGTGTTGTTGAGATTTTGAAAGTTGAAAATTAAATCTTTAAGCAATACTAATTCTATCTTATCAATTATGAGTGATAAGTTATAATTGATACACTTAAAATTACCAGATTATTTGATATTGTTAACAGTTAAATACTTTTATCAAAAATGAATTTGACTTTTTTTACATTTTTAAATTCTGCTTTTGTCTTCATTTCAATTTAATCCCAGTGATTTTTATTTTCTGGGTTCCGTCTTCCATATTGTAGCATTCTTTATTCGGACGCTCATAAGTGATCCAATAGGTTTTTGGAAATTTGGTTTTTTCCGTTAAGATTTTATTTGGTACCACTTCAATTGCACGGTACAATTCATCTTTGATTCTAAGGTAATAGCCACCGCCACATTTTCTTGTTGTAAAATCTACACCTTCAATTGTTACTTCTTTGTAAACGTCAGAACCGTTATCTGTACAGGAAAATAGAAGTGTTAACAAGCCAAAAAATAAGATTACTTTTTTCATAAAGGTTGAGGTAATATTGAATCCAAAGGTAAACAATAGTGTTCATTGAAAAAGAACAATCAGTCTATTTTCAATTTCTTAAGTATTTCATGCAGAAACTCATTCAATTTCGAGAAAGCGAACCATTTTTTGCCCAAATCTTTCAACGATGCGCCAATGTGATACAATTCTTTTTGGTCGATAATTAAAAATCGGTCGTGACTATCTCGAAGTTCTTTGATTTGAATTGGTGGGTATTGTTTGTTGTGTCTTTCCAAATCTAACTGTAAAATCCTTGAAATTGATTTGGTATAAATAATTGCTTCTACGTTTTCGGCACGCTTACTGAGATGCGTCAACACCGTTTCATCGATGTAATTGTCAATGAGGATAATTTCTTGTTTGGCAGAACGAATAATTTTTGACATCAATTCGTAAGCATCATAAATCTGTCCATCGAAGAATATGCCTTGAGTGGGAAGGTTGCTGGTTTTAAGTTGTAACGAGATTTTACTTACCTCATTTGTTAGATTTTCAAGGTTATTTTCAATTCTGTCCACTCGTTGATTTATCGCAAAACCTTTGAGTAAATATTCCCGAAGAATAGTTGTAGCCCATATACGAAATTGTGTTCCTTGTTTGGATTTAACTCTATAACCAACTGAAATAATAACATCTAGGTTATAAAAAGTAACAAGTTTATCTGAATTTGGAATATGCATTTTTTGCATATTGCTTTTCTCATCGAGTTCTTTTTCCCTAAAAACATTCCGAATATGTCTTGAAATTACTGATTGATCTCGTTGAAAAAGGAGAGATATTTGTTCTTGATTTAACCAAACAGTTTCGTTATCAATCCGAACTTCAATGTGTTCAGCAGCCTCATTTGGGCGGTATAAAATGATTTCATTCTTCATAGTTTACTTGAAGTTAGGAAAAATTATCCTTTTTACAAGCGTGTTTTTATGTCATTTTGAATTTTTCATGTTCAAATTGCAACAAATACAAAACCAATACCTTAACTTTGTTTCTACCTAAACGAAGGAAACTTATTGGAATTAAAAATTAGCGTTTGCTAAACGACCTGTAGAAGAAAAGTCGAAATTTCAAAACACACAGGGAAGTTAAAGTAAAACGCTCATGTTACGGCGTGGGCGTTGCTTTGCTTTGTGTGTTCGGGCTTCGACTCCCTCTTCTACAAGCATTTCAGCAACTGTCCCACGCTTCTTTTTTTTGTATATAACTCACTGCGGGGCGAGTGAAACTAAAACTTTGATAATGAAAAAAAGTTTATTTTCTGCCTGTGTAGTTGGGCTTGGTTTGACTGCAAGTATTTTTGGGCAAGTGCCAAATTATGTTCCAACAAATGGTTTAGTGGGCTATTGGCCCTTTAATGGAAATGCTAATGATGCAAGTGGGAATGGGAATAATGGAACGGTGAATGGTGCGACGTTGACTGCGGATCGGTTTGGCATTTCTAATATGGCCTACAGCTTTGATGGTATAAATGATTACATCTCTACAGATAGAAGTGGATATACTACATTTTCAATTTCGTTGTGGTGCAAGCTCCCATCACCAGCCATGCCAGTTAATCCCTTAGTTGATGGTTTTGAATCATATTATGATATATATTTTACTCAAAGCAAACTATACTACGCTACATTTACTAGTCTTAATCAGTACACCAATATTGATTGCATCGTTACACCATCAATTGGGCAATGGCAACACCTGGTTTTTGTATATTCTAATAATAGTATTAGCGTATATTCTAATTCATCTCTTGCGGGCACTTATAATGTTCAACCTTTATCAGGAACTGCGGGAAATCATAATTTTGGAGCAAGTTTAACTGGAACTGACCAATATCTGAATGGGTGTCTAGACGATATTGGTATTTGGAACCGAGCTTTAACACAACAAGAAATTACTAATTTATACAACGGATGTGCTAGTTCAACGATTACATCTCAACCAACAAACCAAACGGTTAACCCAACAACTTCAGCACAATTTGTTGTAAATGCAACTTCAGGGAGTTCGTTTCAATGGCAAACAGACTTAGGTTTTGGTTTTCAAAATTTGAGTAATGCTGGTCAATACAGTGGTGCTAATAATGATACGCTTGTTGTTTCAAATGCAAGTATTTCCAATAACAACCAACAATTTCGTTGTATAGTGAATAATGCAGGTTGTGCCGATACTTCTGATATTGCAGTGTTAACAGTTTCAACCGTTGGAATGGATGAATTATCAGTTCAAGGTAATGTCAGTTTGTATCCCAATCCAACTCAATCCAGTTTTGAAATTCAAACGAATTTGGTTTACTCTAAAATTGAAATTCGAGACATACAAGGTCGTATTGTCAAAACTGAAAATGCAGCAAAAACAATAAATATGGCTTCTTTGCAAAAAGGAACTTATTTGGTGAAATTAATTGATGAGAAATCTAAGATTATTGCGGTTCAACGAATAATAAAAGAATAAAATTATGTCTAGAGAAGAATTGTGGAAACTAGATTGTTCATTGGATTCCAATGATGAGGTTCATAAGATTCTAATTGCAAAACGTGGATATTATATTTACTATAATGAACCGAATAAAAATACCAGATTAATTAATATTCACAGCCATATTTGTGGACGTTGCAATTGGGGCTCTGGTCAAATAAAAGCTGCTGAATCAGGTAGAAATGGTGTTTGGATAGGTCCGTTTTCTTGTCTAACGTTCGTAGAAAATTTTATTCAGGTTAATTTAAATGAGTTTGTCAATCAAGTTGAACGTTGTTCTTGTATAAGTTTCTATTTGTCAAGAGTAAAAAAACAGTAGTAAAACAATAGTTTAATTTTTTTTTGACGCACAAGGAAATACTGTAACGGTTAGGAAGATTGTGTTGCAATCATAAATGGTTGAAACCATTTTTAATGGGTGATTTTTCAAATAGGGTCGGGTTTAAACCCGACCCTATTTGTTTGTATATGAATGTTATATCCATTTTAATGGATTTGAAAACGCTTTAAGTTGCGCAGGATTTCAAAATCCTGCGCAACTTAAAGCGTTTTTTCTAAATTTTATTGTATTAATCCAACGAACCAATCATTTTAGACGGATCCACATATAAATCGTATTCTTCAGAAGTAACGTGACCTAAACCAACTGCTGCTTCTTTCAAAGTTGTACCGTTTTTGTGTGCGTATTTCGCAATTTCAGCAGCTTTGTAGTAACCAATTTTTGTGTTCAAAGCTGTTACCAACATCAATGAGTTGTCCAAATGTTGTTTTACCATTGGCAAATTCGCTTGGATTCCAGCCGCACAATTATCTGTAAATGAAACACAAGCATCGCCAATTAAACGTGCTGATTGTAATACGTTAGAAGCAATAACTGGTTTGAAAACGTTCAATTCAAAATGTCCGTTTGAACCTGCTACAGAAACTGTCATGTCGTTACCCATTACTTGCGCACAAACCATTGTCAAAGCTTCAGGTTGGGTTGGATTTACTTTTCCTGGCATAATAGATGAACCCGGCTCATTGTCTGGAATGATGATTTCTCCAATTCCGCAACGAGGGCCTGAAGACAACATACGAACATCATTTGCAATTTTCATTAAAGCAACTGCTGAACGTTTCAAAGCGCCAGATAATTC
This sequence comes from Chitinophaga pinensis, assembly GCA_945863605.1. Classification (GTDB taxonomy): domain Bacteria; phylum Bacteroidota; class Bacteroidia; order Flavobacteriales_D; family Crocinitomicaceae; genus UBA952. The sequence continues at coordinate 24,730 of CAMAZP010000026.1, read as the reverse complement.
AACCATTGCATCGTGTGCTGCTAAAGCCTCAAATTTGTTTTTAGCAGTTACAAATGGTAAACCTGTGAAGTCAGCGATTTTTTTCGCAACTAAAACATCGTAACCTTTTGGTGTGTTTAATCCTGTACCCACAGCAGTTCCACCTAAAGCCAATTCAGTAACTGCTTCTAATGCGTTTTTTATGCAACGAATAGAATTGTCAATTTGTGCCACGTAACCACTGAATTCTTGTCCTAAAGTTAATGGTGTGGCATCCATGAAGTGTGTACGCCCTGTTTTTACAACGCCTTTAAACTCTTCCACTTTTGCTTGTAATGCATCGCGCAAATGTAACATTCCAGGAATCGTCGTTTGAACCGTCATTTTGTATGCTGCAATGTGCATCGCAGTTGGGTAGGTATCATTCGAAGATTGTGATTTGTTTACGTCGTCATTTGGATTCAAGATTTTCTGTTCATCCATCAAACTTCCGCCTGTGATTACGTGACCGCGATTCGCAATAACTTCGTTGCAGTTCATATTTGATTGCGTTCCTGATCCAGTTTGCCAAATCACTAGAGGGAACTCAGAGTCGTGTTGTCCAGTTAAAATCTCATCACATACTTTAGAAATTAAATCCCTTTTTTCAGAAGTTAAAACACCAAGGTCGTGATTTGCATGTGCTGCTGCTTTTTTCAAATAAGCGAATGCATGAATGATTTCAACTGGCATCGAACCTTCGGGACCGATTTTAAAGTTGTTTCTAGAACGCTCTGTTTGTGCTCCCCAATAACGATTTGCAGGTACTTTCACTTCACCCATCGTGTCTTTTTCAATTCTAAATTCCATTTTTTGTAATTTGTTTATTTTTATTTTTTAATTTTACACATTATTCGTTTACAAAAATAATAGAAGATGAACACTTTTGGTATCGTAATGTTTCTTTTAATTGGTGGAATGGCATTTTGGTTGCTACTTTTCTTAATGGCTTTTATATTACCTTATTGGATTACATTAGGTTTATTCGAGCAATTACGACCTAAGCGTATTTTCGAAGAAGAAGAAAAAAAGGCTTAATTAGCATATTTTATATCATTTAAGGCTATTGATTAATTTCAGTAGTCTTTTTTTTATGGTTACTATTTTCATTTTGCAAATAATAATGTTACTCAATAATTGCTAGATTCCACTTTCCCATTCCAAGATTTTATCAGCTAAAACATTACTTAATTTAAAATAACTTTCTTTAGTCCATCCACCTACATGTGGAGAAAGCACCACATTTTCCGCCTGAATTAAATAGTTAAATTCATCAGGGAGGTGCTGTTCAAAAAAAGTTTCAAAGCTTTTTGTTTCAAATTCAAGAACATCTAAACCTGCACCTCGAACTTTACCTGATTTTAATGCGTTTACAAGGTCTTTTGTGTTGACAATTTTTCCTCTTGATAGGTTCAAAAGCAAAATTGGTTTCGCAAACGAATTAAAGAAATCTTCACTCGCCCAGTATTTCGTTTCTTTGTTTTGAGGAATGTGAAAGCTAATAATATCAGCTTGTTCTTTAATTGCTTCCATGGTACATTCTTGAACAAAATGATCACCAAAGCCCGATTTATATTTGTCGTACACCATCACTTTCACATCAAATCCTCTTAATTTTTTTGCAAACGCAGCACCATTATTTCCATATCCGATGATTCCAACTGTTTTGCCATCGAGCTCTTCTCCCCTATTTGCCTCTCGATTCCAAACTCCATTTCTAATTTGAAGATCAGCAATATGCAGTTTATTGAGTAAAACCAGAAGCATTCCCAAAGCATGTTCTGCAACGGCGTTTCGATTTCCTTCAGGAGAATTGAATAATGTGATTCTTTTTTCTTTACAATAATTCTGATCAATATTTTCCAAACCAGAACCTGAACGTGCAATGAATTTTAATTGATGAGCTTTTTCTAAAAATTCAGCATTCATTGTAAATCGTGAACGAATTACTATTCCAAAAATTTTAGGCAGAACTGTTTGAATTTCTTCCAAAGAAAATTTTGTCCCATTGATACATTCAAATCCATGTTTTGTCAGTCGTTCATTTAATATCGGGTGAACAGCATCTAAAAATAAAATTTTGCGCATGATTAAACGGATATTTTTTTGAAAATATTTTTTAGCTATTTCTTCAACACACCATTATACTCTGAATCGCTCATCAATACACTTTTCGCTTTATTAAGTGCTCGGTCATAACGGAATGAATCAAGCGTGCGCCCTTTTTGGAAATAATAACGCGATACGATTTCATTTTCCAACATTTCAGAAATTTCAGTTTTGAATTTGTCTAAATCTCTTTCCTTTGAAGGCGTTAATTTTGTCAGCATTTGATCGTATTCCGACTTTACATCTTCGAAATAACCTTCTTTTTCTGCTGTTTCTTTCACTTTCTTCAACATTTCTTCTGATGCTGTATTGTACTTAAAATCTTGAGCAAAAACGTAAGCTTTGAATTCATTAAATTCTGCATCCGATAGTTTGAAAGTTCCAGCTTCTGCAATTGTTTTGTTTTTTATTGCATAATCGGTAGCAAAATTAAAAATGTGATTTCCTGTCAACAACATTCCTGCTAAACGACTTAAATCCTCTAATTCGGTTGCAATATCAGGCTCAATTCCTCTTCCGTCAATTACTTTTCGTCCTCCTTTTGTTTGGAACGTTTTCAATAATGAATCTGGAACCTCTTTGGCTTTACTTCCGTTTTCTTTGTCGTAATATTCCAATCGCTGCACGCATCTTCCTGATGGCGTATAATATTTTGCAATTGTGATTTTCACCTTCGAACCGTATTTCAAATCATACGTTCTTTGTACCAATCCTTTACCGTAGCTCGTTTGACCAATAACCACTGCGCGATCTAAGTCTTGCAAACTTCCAGCTACAATTTCACTGGCAGAAGCAGATCCATCGTCGATTAACACTACTAATTTAATGTTTTCGGCAATTGGTTCTTCTAATGTTTTATACACACGATTTTCTTCTTTCACACGACCTTTAGTGGTTACAACAACTGTGTTTTGAGGCACAAAGAAATTCACGATTTTTACAGCTTCTATCAACAAACCACCTCCATTTCCACGAAGGTCAAGAATCAATTTTTCCATTCCTTCACCTTTCATTTTCTCGATAGCTGACTTCACATCCGATGCAGCTGTTTGTGTAAAACTATTTAGTTTAACATAGCCAATTTTATTCTCTAAAATCCCTGAATACGGCACATCAGGAATCTTAATTTCATCTCTCGTAATATCAATAACCTTAATGCCTTCGCCTTTGCGATCAACTTCTACTTTGATTGTTGTTCCTTTCGGACCTTTTAATGCGCTAGAAACTTCATCCGTTGACTTTTTGTGCATGTTTTTCCCGTCAATGGATACGATTTTATCTCCCGCTTTGATTCCTGATTTTTGCGCTGGATTTCCTTCGTAAGGTTCTGCGAAATAGGTATCATCACCCATTCGGCGAACCAATGCCCCTACTCCACCGTATTGCCCAGTTGTCATCAAACGGTAATCTTCAATATTAGATTCATGGTAATAAACAGTGTAAGGGTCTAATTCCTTTAACATTGCATCTATTCCTGTTTTGGAAAGTTTACCATTTTGCGGTTCGTCAACGAAATACAAATCCAAATGCTCATAAATTTGGTCCATAATTTCAAGGTTCTTCAATACTTCAAACCCATTGGATTGTCCAAAAACAGCAATTGCTTCAAAACTGAAGGCAAAAAGTAATACTAAAATAAAAGATTTAATTTTTATCATTTTGATTTAATTGTAAAGTTAATTTGGCAATTGCCTTGACCAATTTTTGTTCCAAGATAGGAAACGCTAGATGTTCTTTGGAAGTATAAACTATTGCAAAAATAAGTTTCTTATTGTTTGTCTGAAGTTGCATTTCGAGTTCATATTTATTTTTTCGTACGATTTCTTTAACACACCGTTTGATATAGTTACGATCGTGAGCTTTTTTAAAAAGTCGCTTTGGAACAGAAATAAGGAGTTGAAAATGCGTTGTTAAAACTAATTCCGTAGGTGAATAAATAATTGTTAACGGATATTCTTTAATTTTTTTTCCTTCTTTAAAAAGATAATCAATCTGTTTTAGACTGCACAATTTATATTCTTTTCCGAAGGAAAAATCCATAGTAAGGCTTACTTTTTTATGCGTTGAATAATTCAACGATTTTATATCTGAAGTCTGTTAATTTTTTTAACTCAATTGCATTTTCATAAGAGCCATTAAACGCTATTAAATGTTCGATATAGCATTGTTTAATTGCTTGAAAATTAGAATGTGTGCTTAATTTCTTGTAAACTGAGCCCGATAAAAACCCAGGTTTTTCACCTAGTGATAATTTAGTTAAGCCTTGAACTAGCTCATCTGATAATTCAATCAATTCTTTTTCATCCATTGGTATTGGTTTTAGTTAATTTCTTCAAAGTCATCAAACTTATCCTGGTCTTTATTTGACTTTGAGTTTAAAGTACTTTTAATGTGAATGACTGGCTTACCAGAAATAATATAATTAATGGCATTTATCATTTTCATAATCATTCCAAGTAAAAAGAAGAATCCAATTATTTTAAATATAAAGCCAATTATTACCGTTGATTCAATGTCTAAAATGCTGGATTTAAACCAATTTGCAATGTTGTTACTTGCATATTGAGGGAAGAATAAAAATCCAATGAATAAAACTGTAGACAAAACAATTAGAATTATTTCAGATTTTAAGTTAAAATCGTTCATTTGTGGAATTTGTGTGTTTAATTGTCCAAAAAGTTGTAATCGTTGTTGCTGTTGTTGAAGTTTACCTATAAAATAGGTTATCAAGACAATAACACTTGGTGCCGTATTGTAAAAAGACACATCGTTTTTATTCAAATCCAAACAAAATAGAAAAGTCACATTCACCAAAAATAAATATTTCACTGATTTGATTAAGTAATTTTCGCCAATTGTTTTTTGGCGACCAGCACGCAGAAAAGTCAAACCTAATTCAATGAAAAACCAAAGAAATCCGTAGATAGCAAACAATACGCCTAAGCGAAAAATTAGATTTAATAAATCCATTATCTATTTTTTGTTAAAGATAAGATATTCTTTTGGTGCTTGTGGCGCAGTTTCTGAGTTAAAATCTAATCCTATCACTTTGCCTTCAGTTCTTCTATTTATTTGGTGTAAACGCTCAAATTTTTCTACGTCGGTCGTTTTGAACTGATTAATGTAAGCTTCAGTTAAGACTGTATCAACACCAGCTTCATCCCTCCATTTTGCGGGTTCCAATTCTCCTTTTCCAATTGGCACTAATCTTCGTGGATCAATTCCTTTTGACTCTACTAAATATTTGTAAACCGCCTTAGCTCTGTTTTCTGATAGTAATAGATTATTTTTATCCTCCCCTCTACTGTCAGTATGAGAAATTAATTCCATTTGCAGGTTTGGATATTCAATTAATAAATCTGCAACTTTATCTAATGAATCTGTTGATTTAATTAAACTATTATTTACAAATTCCCAAGAACCCAATACGTATTGTACTTCAGGAAAACGAATTACTTTCTCTACAGCTATTGCTGGTTCTGTTAATTCTATAGATAAAGTTTGCTGCTGTCCAATCGCATCTTTTACAGTAAGATTATAAATACCTCGTTTCAAATAAACTAAATCTTCACTATCTTTTCCATTTGACCACGTGAAAGAATAAGGGGGAACACCACTTTTTATGGTCACATCAATTGCCCCATCATTTCCATCAAAAGCTGTGATATTTGAATGATTTTCTGAAATGACTAATGGGGGTGGACTTAATTGTGTAGTGAAATAAATATCTGACTCTTTGGCATTTCTGTTACTGGACCAATAATACGTTTTGCCATATTTCACAAGGTATGCATCGAAATTTGGAGAATTGATTTTATTACCCATATTTACCGGAGTTGACCAATCGCCCCAACTTGACTTTTTAACAGAATAGAAAATATCGCAATCTCCTTCTCCTCCGTGACCATTGCTTGCAAAATAAAGAGTGTCACTATTTTGACTTAAAAAAGGAGAAATCTCGTAGCCATTAGAATTTATATTATCGCCTAAACTTTTCGGACTTGACCAAACACCAGCTATATTAATTGAATAATATAAATCTTCCTGCCCTTTTGAAGTAGGTCCAACATACGAAATGATAACTAATTTTTCATCCTTTGAAACAGTAAAACCGTAATTAGCACCTGTAATTAACAAGTCAGGGATTTCAATTTTCACTGGTTTCGACCATAATCCTGATGCAGATTTTGTAGATTTCCCAAGTCCTTTATTCTCGTTTTTTATACCATTTGAAAATAATACATACAAACTATTCCCATCTATACTTATTCCAACTACCGCGTTGTGATCTCTATTGTTAAGTTCTTGTAAATTGAAAGCTTCCTCCCAATTACCTTTTTCATTTTTAGAACAAATCCAAATATCTTGATCATTTACCCCTCCATAATTATATTCCTCAAAGGTTCTAAAAAAATATAAATCATTACCATCGGCTGACATTATAGGCATGCTTTCTTCTGCGGATGTATTTATAAATGCACCCATTCTTTTAGGTGTTGCCACTTCGTTATATATTTTTTGGGCAAAGTAATCTGAATTAAATAATGAAAGTAAAAATAAAATGAAGTAGTTTCTCATTGGATTAAAATCTATAATTAAGTACCAATTCGTGTCCACCAAAACTTGATTGAATAATATTGTTGGAAGAAGCATCAAAAGAATAACCAATTCTGAATGCCGGACTTACTTGAAATCCAACAATAACTCCTGCTGTTGCTTTATGATGGTAATTTACTCCAGCGAAGATGACGTCTCCAAAATTTCCAATAACTGAAACTTCTAATGAGGTTGGTGCTGGCGACATTTTTTTAACTACCACAGTTGTCAAGACTTTAAATTCTTCTGTAAGTTGAAAGTTGTATCCTGTCATTAAAAAAAAATGAGAAGTAAGATTGAAATTTACAGTAGAGCGCCCGAATTGTATTGAATTTTTTGTCAATTGATTTGCAGCAGCTCCAATGAAAAAATCTCCAAATTGTATGTTCATTCCTAGACCTAAATTTAGAATATTAGTATTCGATTTTTCAGCAGTAAATTCATCGTATTCTGTATCCCCACCTTGGTATTCAATTTCGGGATTATTCACATTTAAAACTTGTGCTTTATCAGCATCAAAACCGTTGTTGCTTATACCAATTTTCAAACCTGCGGATAATTTAAGTGAATTCGTAAATTTATAATGTCCAGCATAAAGACCAGCAAATTGAAAGGATTTAAATGCACCATATTTATCTGAACTTAGTTGACCACCAAAAGTTTGAGAGAATTTACTATTTTGTGTTCTATTATCGTCAGGAATTGGCATACTAATATGCATTGCAGGATTGTAAATTGGTTTAGCTTTGATTTTAATGTTGCGTTCGAAGTTTAAAAATGCAGATTGTGGTTCGTTGCCAAAGCCTATCATTTGCCATCTTCCACCAAGTGTTATCATTGTTTTATCTTCATATCCAAGATAGGCTGGGTTGTACAAACTTCTGTTCATTGATACTTGGGAAAACTGAGGCATTTGTTGCGCTTGAATACATCCCTTAACAAGAAATAAAAATATAAAAAGTGTTGCTAGCCTCATTTTTTAAGAATTATAGAAACAGTTCCACTTAATGGCTCCAAAGAACCGTCACTTGAACGTTGAATTACAAAATAATAACTAGAAACAGGAAGTATACCTTCTTTATATTTTCCATCCCATGGTTTATTAGCATAATTACCCATTGTAGACTCATAAATTGGTTCTCCCCAACGGTTGAAAACGGTTACCGAACTTTCTGGAAATTGTTCGTCTAAACCAATGATTTCCCAAACATCATTTGTACCATCTCCATTAGGTGTGAAAGCAGTTGGAATAATTAAAGGACAATCTTCAATATAAATAGTTACAGCGGATGCTTGCCCCTCACAACCATTGAAATTTTCAGTTGCATAGTAGGTAATTGTCTCTTTATTGGATGGTAAAAATGAAATACTTGAACCTAAAGAAACTGTTAGTGCTGAATCTGCATACCAATTAATTGTTCCTTGAGCATTTATGACATATATTTCCTGAACATTAGAATTTTCGCAATAAACACTATCTCCTACAATTGTTGGAAGTTGAGGACCATCAGTCATAGAAATTGTTTGAGCACCTACCATCACGTTTGTACAATATAAGTCTGTGATAGAATCCAAATCGTACACACCAAAAGCATTTCCGATTGATATTGGCACACTAGATTGTTCGCTAACAACTTGCGTTACTCCATCTAAATTGTAGTAAATCGTGTAGTTTGGTGTTCCTTGAACATACAACGTTAAAGGATTAAATTGGAAATTTTCACAATAAAAATCACCACCAGTTAATTCTAGTAAACCTGGTAAAGGTCGAATAACAATTGTGGATGTATCAGTTACAAAAACGCCACAGACTTGCGCCGAGTATGTAATATTATAGGTTCCTGGTATTGAACCAGTTGTATTAACAGCGCCTGTTAGGTTGTTAATATTTAAACCTTGACCTATACTATTGTAAATTCCACCACTTACAAAATTTGGGTTTAAAGTTGGTAAAACAATTCCTTCATTCAGACAAATATTTTCGGGGTAAGTTTGCCCAAGATCAGGATTAATCGTTGCAATTGATACATTTACTGATTGTGTACAAGATTGATCTGCAACTAGTTTAATATCATCAATTGAAAAGTTATTACCTATTTCAGAAAATTGTTGATCTACTAAACAAACCTCTGCAATCGAATTTAATCCAGAATTCCAATTTTGAGAAACCTCTGTCCAAGAACAAACTTGAGGTAAAGCAGTAAATGAACCAATAGAAACATCATTTATTTTTGTTAAAACAATTGCTTCATTTCCTGCAGAAATTGTTTGAATACGGTATGAAAAAATATAATTCTTGTTCGGTTCAACAGCTATTTTTTGACACCAAAAGCGATCATTTCCCATGTTGTAAGTTGAACCATCTACGGCCATAAATTTTCCTGATCCATCACCTATAGTATGATCAATACAATTGCCAAATGAGGAATTCCAATTTGATGAGTTAGTGACAATGCCGTATGTTTTTTGGGTTACATTTTGGTTTGGGGGATTGGCATAACTATATTCTGATTGGAAGCCAACATTTCCTAATTCAAAATCACCATTAAACACTAAATTAATGTCCAAAACATTTGAAGAAACAGTGTAGGTAAGTGGTGTATTGGGCGAAACACTGACACTTGATTGATTTACAATTGTCAACTCAGGATCTATTGGTGAAGCGCTCCAGTTATAACCATTACTACTTCCACTTGCTACAAATGTTAAGTTAGAATTAGGACAAATTGATGTATCTCCAGGTGTAATGGTTAAAAACGAATTGGAACCAATGATAACATTAAAAATAGTGTCTCTTTCGCCTGATGCATCTTCTAAACCGATGGTGTAGTTTCCTGCTGATAAATCAGTAAAAAAACCCGTTGTATTTGTTACCGAATCCGGTCCCTCAACTCTAAATGTGAATGGTGCAATACCACCCGTTGGGTAAATAGCAATAAATCCAGAATTTGTGTCACTACAATTTGGTATATTCAATGAATAAGTAAAAGACAAAGGAGAGGGAGGAGGCGTTAACTTGATATCATCTAAAGCAAAATCATTACCAACAAAATTTAAATTATTGTTATATATTTCAATATTCACACATGCGCTTGTTGGTGTGAACGTGTAGCGTACTTGTTGCCAATCAAAATTTGGTAACGGTGCCAATGCTTGACCATATACCAGTGAAATATTAGTTGCATTTGTAAATGAAACTCCAATATTTGCTAATTCACTATTGTTAGCAACTGTATTTGAAATTGTTCGAATCCAATAACTAAATGTATAGGCTTCACCGATATTTAAATTACAAATCCCACCTCCATTACTGCCTGCCTTCCATAACGGTTCTTGCGCTCCAAATGAATTTCCATCTACACACAACATCTTACCGAATCCAGTTGTATGATCGCCACAATTCAAAAACAACTGATTATTTATAATTTGAGGATTGTTTACAAATGCATAATTGCCAGCAGATGTACTACCTGAAAAGGGAGCTGTTAATAAATTGTACCCTAAACCATCCACTACAAAACCAACTCCTGATTCACCATATTCAAATGTTCCGTTATTGATAAGGTTCTGTGCAAAACAATTAACTGAAAGTATAAGTCCTATAAAGTAAAACTGTAATATTATTCTCATAATTTTATATTGCTCAAATTTAATAATAAAAAAATAAGTGAAGTATCTAATTTTTTATCAAATAAGCTTAATAACAAAACTAATTTCTATCTTACTTTCTGTATTAATTTTTAATCTTAATGCGCAAGATAGTACGTGGTCAAAAACTCCAACAATCAATTTTTCTGGATTTTTAGATGTATTTTATGTTTATGATTTCAATAAACCAGCTGAAAAATATCGCCAAACATTCTTATACAATCACAATAGACACAATGAATTTAATCTCAATTTGGGAATTATTAAATTGGCATTGAATCATTAAAAATACCGATCTAATCTAGCTTTTCACACAGGGACATATGTCAATGACAATTATGCGAAAGAACCTCTACTTTTAAAATTTATAGCTGAAGCTGCAATTGGATTGTCTATTAATAAGAAAAATAATTGGTGGATTGATGTAGGGATTTTTCCCTCTCATATCGGATTTGAAAGTGCAATTTCCACTGATAATCTCACTATGACTCGATCGATATTAGCCGAAAACTCACCGTACTTTTTTGCTGGCGTTAAAAGCACTTACAATTCTAAAAATAAGAAAATAGAAGTTAACGCGTCTATTTTAAATGGTTGGCAACGTATTGAACGTGTTGCCGGTTCGTCTATTCCAGCATTTGGTACGCAATTAAAATGGACTCCTTTCGAGAAAATACTAGTTAATTGGAGTACTTTCGTAGGTAGTGATGATGTTGATTCGATTAGAAGAATGCGTTATTTTAATAATGTTTATGCTCAAATTCAAGCTAGTAAAAAATGGAAAGTAATTACAGGATTTGATTATGGAATTCAACAAGATTCGAAGGGTAGTACAAAATACAATCAATGGTGGAGCCCTGTTTTAATTGGACAATATTGTATGAATGAAAGTTGGAAGTTAGCACTTCGAGTAGAAAAATATTGTGATAAAGACGGAATAATGATTGAGAGCATTACCAACAATGGATTTGACGTAAATAGCTTTTCACTCAACACAGATTTTACACCTAATCCAGCTATTATGTGGCGCATAGAAACGCGCTTATTTCAAAGTGAAATATAGAATTTAAAACTACTAATGGACTAAGTAATTACAATTTTATTATTGGAACTTCGATAGCTTTAAAGATATAAATTGAAAGAACTTACACTATATGTAGTCTAACCATAAAAGTAACATTAACAAAGTGTATCTTTTGATTTTTAAGGATTATACTCCAACTCCGTCTCCACTTCCCAATTCGCTCTAACTTTAACTGGTGTTGAGAAATATATCATTGATTCAGCCTTTTTTTGCTCCTTCACATTAATCGGGTCCCACGTTCCATTTTGGTTGCTGTCTATCAATAAGCGGAACGAATATTCACCCGGAATTAAATTTTGAAAAGGAATACTTAGCGTTGCAGGTGCTAGTATCGATTCTGTAATTACTTTGTCTTTTTGCATTAATTGCAACACACCATTTTCGATTCCTTGGCTAAGCTTTACATTCAAAGAACCAAGTTCGCGCTCACTTCTTAAATTAATCAGCAAACTTGTTTTGGAATTTCCCATCCCAGATTTCCCAAGGATTGCATTTTCTTCTATTTGTAAAATAAAGGCACGCACGTCTTTTGAGCCTAGTACTAAGTCGAACGATTGAATGTTTTTCTTTCCTTCAAATTTAACTTCTGAAGAATCTTTTGCAGATAAAAGCTTGAACTTCGTAAAATCTATTTCTTGAATGTAGTCGTTGATTTCCAATTGAATAAAGTCGGTAAAACCATTTTCAATCTCAATGTATTTCGGCTTAAGTTTTGTTTTTCGATCTTTCTCCGAATAACGAATCGAAAGTGTGTCTTGATTTAAAATCAGTTGCAAAGGATTCAATTCGGTTTTACCAATCGCAAACAGCAAACTGTCTTTTCCAGCTGCAATGAAATCAGTTCGTTCAAATTCTTTGTCGTTGTATAAAATCTTTGTAAGCACTGAATCTTCAGGCACGTGAATACTAATCAAACCAGGCGCTAAAACTTGTGCGTTCCCAATTTTATTCGTTCTTAAAGGAGATGAAACGCGTAATTTCAACGTGTCACGAAAAGCAGTATCAATTGAAATGGGTTCAAAATTCCAGTCTTGCGCTTCGTCTTTTTGAATGATTAAATCGTTGTTTTTGTCGTTGAAGGCTTTTAGGAAGTAGTTTCCAGCTTTTAAAGATTGTAATTTCACACTTCCGTCAGCAATTGTTTTGGCGAAATAACGCGGTTTTTCAGCTTGCAAAGAATCAAATAAACCGACCACAACCTTAGCCTCTGGCTTGTTTGAAAACGCATCTTTCACGGTTACATTGAGTTGTAAAGTATCGATTATTGGACCTGTGGAAAAGGTTATTTGCATCAAAGAATCGTTGCCTTCTGTGACATCTTTTACTGCGCCGTTGAGGTATAAAGTGTAGGTTGTATTGGGCAAAAGCGATTCTTTCCAATTCAAGTTTAAGGTCTTTTTAGTCAATTTCGCTTCAACTTTTGCATCAGAAGGAACAAGAAAAATAGTTTCTGTTGGTTTGTTCAAAAGGATGAATTCATCGAACGTGATTTCAATAGAATTACCAGAGAAATTAGTCGTTCCAGCAACTAAATTTGTTTTTTGAATTTGAGGTGCGATTTCATCTTCAGCTCCACCTGTGATAGAACCTACTTGCGCGCAACTTGCCAACAAGAGAATTGCAAAAATTAAAGGTGCGAAACGAGCCATCTACAAAGTTCTTCTAAATAATGAGCATCTGTTGTGTCAAATGAATTTAATGATTCGCTGTCAACATCTAAAACGCCAATGACTGCTCCATCTTTCAATAATGGAATAACAATTTCACTTTTTGAAAGCGAGCTACAAGCAATATGTCCAGGAAATTGTTCGACATCTTCCACCACAATTGTTGCTTTTGATTCCCAAGAAGCACCACAAACTCCTCGACCTTTTTGAATGCGTGTGCAAGCAACAGGCCCTTGAAATGGACCAAGTACTAATTCGTCTGTCTTCACTAAATAAAAACCAACCCAGAAAAATCCAAACGTTTCTTTCAAGGCTGCAGCAACATTTGCTAAGTTGGCAATTGGGTCTGTTTCACTTCCTATTAAAGCGAGAATTTGCGGCAGGAGTTGCTCGTATTTTTCTGCTTTTGAACCACTTGCTATTATTAAATCTTCAGCCATTATCAATAATTTGGAGAACAAAATGGTGATTAAGCCATCGTTTGACAAAGATAACATTTAAAATTTCTTCAATATTTGGATTTTCATTACAAACTTCAAAAAAGCATTTAATCCATTGAAATGGATTTTCCAAATACAATTATGGTTTTCAAGCGTTTATCATTACAACACAATTTTTCGATTCACGGCAATTTCGTTTGGTGGCTCTTCCTCACTCATTTTGAAGCTTTCCGCTTTCGTTTAGGTGCGAGGGAGGATTTTCTAGACATGTTGGTTTATAGAGAATGAATATTTATATTTGTTTGAACGATAAAAAAGCACAATTTACTCCTAACAACATGGATATTCAAAAAGAAATAATCTATCAAACGATAAAGGAAATCATCCTTCAAGCACGGCAACGTGTTTTTCGCGCAGCAAATTCCACCCTACTTGAAACCTATTGGCTTATCGGTCAAACCATTGTAGAAGACGAGCAAAATGGAAACTTAAAAGCCGAATACGGAAAAGCTACTTTGAAGAATTTAGCCCGACAACTCACTATCGATTTTGGGAAAGGATACGATTATACCAATCTTACCAATATGCGTAAATTTTATCTTGCATTCCCAATTCTTGACACATTGCGTCAAGAATTGAGTTGGAGCCATTATCGCGTGATTTCCAGACTAGATACGGCACAAAAAAGAGAATATTACATCCATGAAGTACTTGCAAATAATTTGACCATTAGGCAGTTACAACGCTCAGTAAATACCCTTTCATACGAAAGAACAATAAAACATTCTCCAACAAAAAACGGAGCACCAACGATTCAAAACCTCATCAAAGATCCAAATATTTTTGATTTTCTTGGTTTACCACAAGCTATAAAAAACACCGAGCGTTCTGTTGAAACCGCAATCATTAACCACCTTCAAACCTTTTTGTTGGAATTTGGAAAAGGATTTGCTTTTGTGGCACGACAACAACATATCGTCACGGATACACACGATTTTTTCATAGACTTAGTTTTTTACAACTATTTATTAAAGTGTTTTGTCATCGTGGAATTGAAAGCAGATGAACTTACGCACCAAGATATTGGACAACTCGATATGTATGTTAGAATGTATGACGATTTGAAACGCAGTGTTGATGATAACCCTACAATTGGAATTTTGCTTTGCACAGAAAAAGATGAAACAATTGTGAAATATTCTGTATTGAACGACCACAACAATTTGTTCGCGAGTAAATATTTGCTTTACCTACCCAAAGAAGAGGAATTAAAACAACTCATCGAACAAGACCGAATTGAATTTGAACTCAATAAGGAAGAGTAAAGAAGTGTAAACAACTTCATGTCGCGGTTGCAGAAGGGTATGATTCTTTTTTCATTTTTTGCGCCTTCCCAACCGCACATTCCATCCCACACCGCCTACAGCTGCAAGTTCACTCGCGCAACGGCAACGCCAAAATCAATCGCAAACGAGCTTCCTTCGGTCGCTGTTTCCGCTTGTTGGCTGTGCCTTGCGCTTCGTGAAGCTTTCCGCTTTCGTCGGGGCGTGAGGGATTTTGGGCATGAATGAAATTTTGGAAATGATAATCCATTGAAATGGATAATCCAAATGCATTTAAACAAATAGGCTCGGGTTTAAACCCGAGCCTATTTGTAAAATTCCCACGAAATAAAATGGTTTCAACCATTTATCATTGCAACACAATCTTCCTCACCGTAACGGTATTTCCTTGTGCGTCAATTAAATGAACGAAATATAAACCGTTACCTGACCAAGTGCTCAAATCCACATAAAATTGCGCCTGATTGATTAAACTTTGGAATACTTGTTGACCAGCATTGTTTTCAATTTTAATCGTATAACCTGCCATTGCTGTGTAATTTCCATTATCAATGGTAATGTGATCACTTGCAGGGTTTGGATAAATTAAAATAGTATTTTCATTATTTGGTGCAGGTAAACCAAGTGTTGTGTTGATGATTAAAGTATCTGTTACCGTTGTTAAACACGTATCTCCGATAATAATTTGAGCTACATTGGAAGTATCAATACAACCTCCTGCGTTTACAATGGCTCTGAAAGGTTGATTATGATTTGAAACGCTCGTATTTGAAACCGTCAATGTATTTGTCGTTGCACCACTATAAGTAGAGTTATTGTTTACATTTTGCCAACCATTATTTAGAGGATTATTTTGCCATTGAAAAGTACTTCCTGCGACTGCATTTACAGAAAATTGTGCGTTTGAACCAACAGTATTAACTGAATTTATTGGTTGCGTTGTGATTTCATTTCCTGTGCATCCGTTATATAAATTCGTTATTTCTTGCTGAGTTAAAGCACGATTATATATAGCTATATCGTCAATTTTTCCATTAAAAAATTGAAAATTTAACACATCTCGAGTTCCAAAAAGAAGTTTATCTAAAATTATATTGTTTAAAATACCATTTGTAGAAGATAATGAATTTATGAACATTGAATAGCTTCCATTCGAGAATACAATATTTACATTATACCAGTTGTTATTAAAATAGGATTCTGAAAATAATAAATTGCCACATTCATAAGACGCATCATTTAGAAGCATTTTATTTGGTAAATTATTGAATATAGGACACTGACCAATTGCAATACCACCACTTATTGAGAAACCAGCACCTCCAAATCCATCAGTATCAGTGCCAAGTCCAAGAACATTTTGAATTTGAAATGAAGTGTTATTCAATGAACTATACCAAAATGAAACTGACCAGTTTGTATTATTTGTAGTAATATTATTCGTAGTAATAAAATCATCAATCCCATCAAAACTATAGGCCTTATTCGCTAATCCATTTCTATCCGTCGTCAAAGTCGCTCCATTCACAGTCCCATTATTCCCATTCCCACTCTCATCATTGGCATTCCCATTAAATGGCCACCAACCTACTAATCCATTTGTTGGCACATAACTCGGTACCTGAGCCATCACATTTGCAGATAAACAAAGCCCAACTGCTAAGGCTGAAAGTAAACATCTTTTCATTTTTAAAAAGTTTTGTTTCACTCGCCCCACAGTGAGTTATATACAAAAAAGAAGCGTGGGACAGTTGCCGAAATGCTTGTCATAGAGGTCCGACCAAGAACCCGGAAACAAAGCAAAGCAACGCCCACGCCGTAGCATGAGCATTTACTTTCACTTCCCTGTTTCCTTGAAATTTGGTCGGTTTCTACGACAGGTTGTTTAGCAAACGCTAATTTTTAATTCCAATAAGATCCGATATGCCGTTGCAAATGGATGGTACAAAGTTAAGTGTCAAATCTTTAATTCAAGAATTTATTTTAAAATTTAAGTAAAGTAGACTTCAAAAGCAATTCAAACTTTGTTTTGAGTATATCCTATTGTTCGATAATCATAACTAATCTTAAATTAGTGATAAGTACTACTATTTATCTTTAAACCTGAGTTCCATTGATCAGAAGAATTACTTCGAAAAAGTAGCGTATCTAGAAATTCATGGCTGGTTTTGTTAGCTAATTAGATCTCAATTCGATTAAATACGTAAAAATTTAGTTTAGAATATTTACCGTTAATATTACGAAAAGCCTACTTTTTTATAAATAATCAAAAAGTTTCCTTGGTATTTATTTTCCTTTTAAGCATCAATTTCAAAAGTCGGCAAGGAAAAATTAAAGCACATTTGGAAATGCTTCATTTGCTGCGGTTTTTACGAAAAGCAGTTGATGAAATTGAGTTTAATCGCGTTGAATAACGAGCATTACAACACAATTATCTTAAAAAAGTGAGTTTTTTCCTCTATTTTAAAGCTTAAAAAATAAATTCTAGTAGTTGGTTTTACTAATAAAAAAGTGTTTGTTTCAACCAATTCAAATTCACAATTAACACCCAATTCATTTACTATTTGAATCGAATTTGCATTTTGTGGCAATTGTATAAATTCATTGCTTTGAATAGGATTTTTAATCTGAAATTTAAAACTTTCTTCGCTTAGGTTTAGGTTACAATCTGGAGCTGAAGCCTCAAATGTTTCTTGTAAAATACCATTTTCCACTGACCAATTTTCCCAGTTTCCACCTGTTCCTTCTTGCCAATTATTGAGGTTAAAATTAGCAGTTCCATCTAATGTTCCATAAGCTTTATATACTTTCATGGCTCTTGAATTTTGATTCCAAGTTAAAGGTTGATTTGCACTAAAAATTTCAGGGGAATTGTTATCAACTTCGCAATTTACACTCAAAAAATAAGCTTTTTCATCATATTGCGGATATTCTCCGAAAACATGTGCAATTCCAAGTGTATCGATACAAACTGCAACATATTCATCACAAGCAATTCCATGTATTTCATTAGAATTTGTGAGTGCATTCGCCAAGAAAACTACGTGTCGACCTTTTCTATTCGGATTGTCGTAATGTGTATCTGTTACAACATCATTTAAATAAGGAACTTCTAAAAAAGCTTGATTGGAAACAGTAACTAATGAGGACATTGGATTTAACAATGCTGTTTGACTTGTAATTGTTCCATTTTCGGCTGTAAAATAATTTCCACCAAGAATGGCCATTCCTGCACTAATTCCACCTACAACAATTTTTCGGTTTGAAATCCCAGTATTGATTAAAGCTGAAACAGCCGAATTTCTCCAATAGGAAATGTAATCCCATTGATCGCCACCAGCAAACCAAATTGCCTCTGCTTTTTGTATTTTGTCTAAAACATAAGTGTCGCTTGATGCTTGTGCGTTATTAAAAACAATAGTTTCTACAGAATTGACAGTTACACCAAGTTCTGAAAAGAGATATCCATTATAACCATCTGAACCACTTGCCCTCAAAACAAGAATGTCACCACCATTTGCTTGTTCTAAAAACCAACGCATCGCATTATCATGTTCGCCAGCGCCTCCCATCAAGCAAGTTCCACCTTTAGAATTTACTACTAAATCAATAGTATTCCCAGTAAAATAGGAGGTGTAATTTTGCGCTAAACAACTGCTAGAAAGCAATAATAAAATTCCTAAAATGTGTTTCATAACGATGAAATTAGTGAATATTTAATTTCTTTAAGGCATTTTCAAACACACTATCCTCTTGTGCACCAGAAATTGCAAATTGATTATTTAGAACAAAAAATGGAACTCCTCGAACACCAATTTGACTAGCGTGGTAAATATCCTCGTCAACCTCATTTGAAAATTGATTCGATTTTAAAATTGATTCAGCTTCAAACTTGTCTAAACCACAGTTTTCGACAACTTGTAAAACATTTTCTTCTTTCGATAAATCGATACCATCCGTAAAATAAGCTTTCATCAATGCTTCTTTCAATTCAGAACTTTTACCTAAAGTTTTACTCCATTGCCACAAACGATGCACTTCTATCGTATTAAACGAAAGCGCTTTTTCGAATTGAAAATCAATTCCATACACTTTTGCTGATGCAGTTAATTGTTGTTGAATCGCATTAATTTGTTCGATAGGATAATTTTTGCGTTGCGCCAAATAAGTAGTAGATGGAATTGCTTCTCCTTTTGGAAAATCTGGGTCGAGTTGAAAACTATGCCATTCAATTTCAACTTGTTCTGAGAGTTGAAGTTTTGAAATAGCTTGTTCTAATTTCTTTTTTCCAATAAAACAAAAAGGGCAAACGATATCACTCCAAATGTCAATTTTGATATTTTTCATCCTTTAGTTCGCTATTTTCAACAATGTTTTACCCGTCATTTCAATTGGAGAGGCGATTTGCATACGGTGAAGAATTGTTGGTGCAACATCCGCTAAAATACCATCGTTAATTTGAACGCTTTCGTCTTTGGTTACTAAAACTACAGGCACAGGGTTTAAAGTATGCGCTGTATGTGGGCTTCCATCCGCATTGATAACAAAATCGGCGTTACCGTGGTCAGCTATTACCAAAAATTCATAGCCTAATTCTAATCCTGTTTCAACCACTTTTTGTAAGCAAGTATCTACTGTTTCTACCGCTTTCACAACTGCCTCATAAACTCCAGTATGACCAACCATATCTGGATTTGCAAAGTTTAAACAGATGAAATTTGGTAGTTTATCTTGTATAAAAGCAACAATTTTATCACGTACCTCAAAGGCACTCATTTCCGGCTGTAAATCGTAGGTTGCAACTTTTGGAGAATTAACCAAAATACGATCTTCAAGTGGGAAATTCGTTTCTCTTCCTCCATTGAAAAAGAAGGTTACGTGTGGATATTTTTCAGTTTCTGCAATTCTAACTTGCGACATTTCTACCTTTGACAATACTTCGCCTAAGGTATTGGTTAGGTTGTCTTTATCAAAGATAATGTGCATATTTTTAAAAGTAGAATCGTAATTTGTCATCGTACAATAGTACAAATCCAAAGGATGCATTTCAAATTCAGGAAAGGCTTTTTGGGTTAGAGCAATCGTAATTTCTCGTGGTCGATCGGTTCTGAAATTAAAGTTCACAACGACATCTCCCTCTTCGATTAAACCATCTGAATCAAGCAAACACGGTTCAATGAATTCATCAGTGATCTCATTGGCGTAGGATGTACTCATTGCTTCTTGCGAACTGGAAAAAGGTGTTCCAATTCCTTTGGTTATAAGGTCATACGCTTTTTTTACTCGTTCCCAGCGATTATCTCTATCCATTGCGTAATAACGTCCAACGATACTGGCAATTTTCCCTGTAGAAAGCGTTAATTGTTCTTCTAATTCTTGTAAATATCCGAGTCCACTTTTAGGGTCACAATCGCGTCCATCGGTGAATGCGTGAACAAAGACTTTTTGCAGTCCGTGCGCTTTTGCCATTTCGCACAAAGTATATAAATGTTCTTGTGAACTATGAACGCCACCTTTTGAAACTAAACCTATAAAATGGATTTTTGAATTGCGTTTTTTTGCTTCCTCCATTGCAGAAAGAAGTGTGCTGTTTTGTTGAAACTCCTTTTCACGAATGGATTTATTGATACGTGTTAATTCTTGATAAACAATTCTACCAGCGCCAATATTTAAGTGTCCAACCTCTGAATTACCCATTTGTCCGTCAGGTAAACCGACATCTTCACCACTTGTTTTTAGCTTAGCATTCGGATAATTTTTCAATAAACTATCCATAAAAGGAGTATTTGCATTTGCAATAGCATCTGATTTTGAGCCATTTCCAATCCCCCATCCATCGAGAATTATTAATCCAAAGTGTTTCGTCATATAGGTAAAGTTACTTCAAAAATACTGCCTTTCGGTTCATTCGCACGGAATGAAATTTGACCGCCTTGCAATTGCACAAATTCGCTCACAATATATAAACCTAATCCGCTTCCTTTATTCGTTCGAGTGTCTTCATTTCCGACACGATAAAACTTTTCAAAAATATTTTTTTGTTCAGCTGCAACAATTCCAGGACCTGAGTCTTGAACACCAAAAACAAAACTTTTCGTTGTTGCTTTAGCATAGACTTTTATTCCTCCGTTTTCACCTGCGTATTTAATTGCGTTTTCAATCAAATTTGTGAGAATCGTTTCCAAAAGAAATTGGTCTGCGTGAATCATCGCATCGTTTATTAAATCGAGTTCGATGAATGGTTTTGCCGTTCGTTTGTGGAAACGATCTACTATTTGTTGGGCAAAATCTGAGAATTGAAATTCTGTTAAAATTGGTTTTAGCGCTTTGTTCTCAATCCGAGTTGCGTTTAAAATATTTTCAATCAATTGTTCCAAACGCGTGTTTTCTTCAATTGCTTTTTGAGTTAAATCAATGCGTTTTTCGTCTGGTAAATTTTGACGTTTAAGTGTTTGCAGAAACAATTTTGTTGAAGCTATTGGTGTTTTTAACTCGTGGGTGACAGACAACAGAAAATTAGATTGACGAGCAGACAATTCCATTTCTTTGCGAATGGTGTTTCGGATGCGCATTAAACCCAAAATCAACAAAATAAAAAAAACGGAACCTTCGCCAATAATCATTAAAACGCGGCGATTAAGGTTGTTTGTTGCAGGTTCAAGTTCTAAACTCAACTGAATTAAATGAAAACCCCACCAAGAAAATTGAAGCACAACATAAATGCTAAGGATGTAAAAAAGTAGATTGGTTTGTTTGCGCATATAAATTTCAAAATGTTAAATTACTAACATAAATTAGTTAACCTTGAAAGTAATTAAAATTAATAGGTTATATAAAGAAAATATAAAAAAAGACAACTAATTTACAATCAAAATATTAACAGTGTTTTAGTTATAAATATTTGCTAAATTTCTTAAGCAAAAAGTGAAAAATGTTTTGTTCCATATTATTATCCTTAATTTTGCCGCTGATTTTCAAAATATTAAATATGTCAAAACAATTTATTTTTTCGCTGTTCCTATTGTTTTCTTCATCTTCAGTTTTATTTGCACTAACATCAGGGATGATTGTTGAGGCAGCGACGGAAGCATCATTTGCCCCTGTCAATCACAATATAAGTCTTGATGAAAATGTTAATCGTATTGTCATTTCGTATGGTGAAAAACTCAATTCTAAGGTGCTTTCAATATCTGAAATTGAGGAATATAGTTGGAATATTACAAATAATGATTCCTTCAAAATCAATGGAATTGGGAGGCAAATTTTTGATGTAATATTTCAAAAACCAGGTGAATATGACGTTGTTTTAAATCATACTGAAAAAACCAGTACCAAAGCGTGTAATCACAGCAATGAAAAAATAGTATACCGCTTGGAAGTTCAAGACGAAAAATATGAATTTTTAGTTGATGAATTAAAGTTATCTAAGTCTATTACTGGTAACCTTGAAACAAATGGAATTGTTGTTTCAGTTCCTATTATTTACTCAAGTTACTATAACAACCAAGGTAAATTAAAAGGCTTAAAAATGATTTCATCAGGAGTAAATACAAGCATTGAAGGGGAGCCGAAAAACAATGATATTCCATTACAGATAGGTAAGAATGTTATTTCCTTTAATTTAAAAGGAAAGGCTGCACCTAATACTTATATTATGTTTGATTTTTACAAACATGATAATTTGATTGAAACCTATTATCTACCCAACGAAATTAAATAATTATAAACATGAAATTTTCTGTAATAATGAGAATCCTTATACAATCATTATCATTTGTAATTGCCTTTGCTTTTTTTAATCCTATTTATTCGCAATGTGGATTTCAACCGACTTGCTCTAATACCAACTATTTGAATTTCGGTATGGGTTCAAATTCAGATGCAGCGACAATTGAGTACGATAACTTCATTTCCTCTTTTCACCAGACAGTGGTTAGAACTGCTGAAGGTTCATACAAAGTTTGGGGCCAAAACGTGGCGAGTAATGGCACAGGTGATTTGTTATCTCCGACTGAAATCACACCTGCAAATTTTCCGGGAATTACGGGAAATATTCTTAAGGCACATTTAGGGTCAGAAGTATTTAATGTTCAAGGAATAGTTTTGACAACTGACGGTTTATTTGCTTGGGGGGACGAAGGTGCAGTTTTGCATGCTAACCTCACAACCTCTTCAGCTTTTCAAAAAATAACCGTTGCTGGAAATACGCAAGGATTACCAGCTGGAGTGACTCCGTTAGATGTAAAAATGCTTTTTGTGACGTACCGTACAATTGCATTGACAACTTGCAGTGGAGCTGTTTACGTACTAACTCAAGTGGGCGAAAATGCTGGTCGAGGACTTACTGGCACATTGAACGCCGCAGCTTCAACGCAATGGTACCAAGTCACCACTTCTGCTGCAGGAAACCCTAATTTAACCAATGTCATTGCAGTTAGAGGTAACATGTATACAATGTTTGCGTTGACTTCAACCGGACAACTTTTTACCTGGGGTGCTGAAACGTATTTAGGAAACAATACCGCACAAGCAGCAAGAACGCGAGCAACATCTATGACCACTCCGAATGCTAACCCAATCAAAATGATTGGTGTAACAAGGGATAACAATAATCTTGCAGCCGGCGGAAATCAAGCTCAAATTAATGTTGCCAGTTATTATGTGTTAAATGCAAACGGAAATTTATATTCCTTGGGTGGTAATACACAGCGTCAATTAGGTGATTGGACTACTACTGAACGCCGTTCATGGGTTCAGCCAAGATATACCTCAGCTGCAGGACCCGTCATGAATAATATTCACTGGATTTCACCGAATGAACATGACAATATGTTAGCTTCAATAAATGTGATAACTGCCGATTCTGTAAATTACAATTGGGGCGATTGTGATGGCGAAATGCTCGGAAGAGGCGTAACCACGAATGCCAATCCGGGAATACCAAATGGAATCTCTGCTGCTGATCGAATTCTTGCTGTCGAATCAGGTGGTCATACTTCAATGCTCGTTAAAAAATGTGAGGATTTTTTCGGATATGTAGGGCATAGAATAGGAGGTAGTATGGGTGATGGAACCAATATTACATTCAATGAAACTACCTATACCTTTGCTACTGCTGTTGTATTTATTTGCGGTGCCACAACCGTTGATGTATCTGTATCTGGAACACCAACATTGAGTCCAGGTGGTTTATATTGTAATGGTACAACGATTGATGTAACCGCAGATCCTACTGGAGGAATATTTTCAGTAACAGGACCTGCATCATTATCTGGTACAAATTTAACTTTCACAGGAACAGGAAGTAATACGGTTAATCTGGTATACACTGTCCCAACGCCTGGCTGCCCTGGTTCGGTTACAGCCACTGTTGTTTTTGAAACTGAAGATTGTCTGCTTCCACCAACTGTAAATGTAAGTAGTTCAACCTGTTCATCGCCAGGTATAGCAACCATCACAAATTATAATGCCGCCCTAACTTATACCTTTACGCCATCAGGACCAATTGTTGGCTCAGGTGGCATAATCAGTGGTATGACCGCAGGAACAAACTACACCGTGACTGCCACAAATGCTAGTAGTTTTGTATCTGATCCAAGTTCATCGTTTAGTATTGCAGCTCAATTAACTACACCATCTGCACCAACGGTAACTACAGTAGCGGCGACGTGTTCAGCAGCCGGAACAGCAACAATCTCAAATTACAATGCCGCTCAAACCTATACTTTCTCACCAAGTGGTCCAACTGCTGGAGCTGGAGGTACAATCTCAGGAATGACGGCGGGAACAAGTTACACGGTAACAACAACTAACGCAAGCACTTGT
>CAMAZP010000025.1 GCA_945863605.1 Chitinophaga pinensis | reverse complement strand
AAAACAGCAAGCGCACTTGAAAAAGCACAATACGATTTAGACAACGGAACAACGGGAGATTTTATCGCAATGGACATTCGAGAAGCAATGCGCCAATTAGGAAATATTACTGGAGAAATACAAATTGATAAAGATTTATTAGGTAATATCTTTAGTAAGTTTTGTATTGGAAAGTAGTAAAAATATTCAATTCATAATTGACCTAGTAAATTTTTATATTTGCAGAGACTTGAAGTTTTCTGTTTTTTTTATGTTTAATTTAAATAGGTTAATTTATTTTTTTTCTCTAGTTATTTTGATTACGTCATGTGATCTTAATAATGCGAAACAAAGCCCAAAAAAAGAAATTATCATTGCTTCTGACTTTCTATGTCCCAAGGATACATCATTGTTTTATGCTTTTACAAAAGAAAACGGTATTCACATAAAGATCGTCCATTTAACAGCTGATTCAATTAAAAAAAAATTGTACAAAAATCATTTTAATTCTAAGATTGACCTAGTATTCGTAAATTCATTGAATTCAGTAAAAGAATTAAACTCTATTTCTTTTCATCGAATATCTGAATCAACTCGAAAAGAGAACATGTCAAAGTTTAGAGCATTTAAAAATAACACTTGGTTTGCAGTAGGATTAGATCCTTTTGGTTTTTCATATGTAGTAGATAGCCTTAATACACCTAAAATTTATTCAGATTTAAACAATAAATATAAATTTTCAAATTATGAATCGACAAATACAAACGTATTCTTAGCCCATTTAAATTATTTGTTCAAGAAAAATCCAGATGATTATATCAAATGGAAAAAATCATTTGTAAAAAACTTAAGTCCATTAGAATCAAGTACTGATAGCCTTACTAGTAAACAACTAATATTAATTAATTGGTCAAATCAATTAGACTATCCACATTTACCAGAAAGAAATAAAAGAATAAACGATTTTAATTTAAATCAAATTAATGGTCTTTTCGCTGATAGAAAATGTTTGGGCATTGTTAAAGAAGCTGAAAACTTTTCATATACACTCCTTTTTTTGTCTTTTTTAAATAAAAAAATAAACAATTTAAATTATGTCAAAAAATTAAAAATGCTACCAATTAATAGTCTTCCAAAAGAAAAAAATACTTTTAAAATAATGAAAATTAATGAAGATTCTCTTTTAAAACGTCTTTAGTACTATAAACTTTCGGCATAATATTTGTTAAAATCCAAATCATGAATTCACTAATTACACTTTTTACAGGAATCTTAATTCTATTTACAACCTCCATCGAAGTACCATACAATTCTATTCAAAAAGCGATGACGTCTAATGACGCAAAAGCTATTGTAATGATGGGAAAAGATAAGATACTACTTAATATACTTGGTAAAGAAGGTGCTTACAACCATGCTCAAGCTGAAATGATTCTTACAGAATTTTTCTCAAAAAAACCAAAAGGAAATTTTGTATTCGTTTTTAAAGGTAAAGAAAACTCAGATGGTGTTTTTACAATTGGTAAATATACAATTGGTAAAGAGAGTTTTAGAACAACATTTCATTTTCAAGCTGAAAAAGCAGATTCAAAATTGAAAAGTTTAACAATTGAAAAAGAATAAAAAAAGACCGCCTCATAGAAGCAGTCTTTTAATAAATTTTAATTTTCTTAATTTATTGTAAAGGTATACCCACTAACTGTTACAGTGAAACTATAATCACAAGTACCATCTCCGTAATTGATTTGACGAACAGGTTTATCTGTTGGGGTTATATCCAAAGTTCCACTTACTGGAAATCCACACCCTACTTTAATCTTTATCGGTGAAGTTGTAAATCCCGTGTAACCACCTCCGCTTGAAAATGTTGCCTCTGAAGTTCCAGTGATGTCGTATTCATCGTCAAATCGATTTAAAAGCGTATTGAAACCAGTTGTCCACGTTCTCACCCTTGTTGAGGTATAATTAACCACTTCGCCAGTTTCAAGTGTTGCAGTACCATCAATTTGCACGTTAAAATAAGGTTGATCATTTGCATTTGTACCCATATTTTGAACTGTTTTCGTTCCTTCGAATTTAACGTCATTCACATAATAATCAACTGGTGTGTGCGTAATGATTGTTCCAGGCGCGATGTATTGACCCGTGAAAGTTGTAATGATTTTTCCTCTTCTAGTTTTGCCATCGTTACATGTACAGTTTGAAGAACCGTAATCAACGGTAACAGATTTTGGTGAACTTGTTGTATCAATTGTAATAATTACATTACAATCTGCTTTTTCAAAGGCGATATTTTGACCTGGTTTTGCAAAAATGACTTGACCGCTTTTGTAATAAACCATATTTCCAGTAATAGCTTGGTCGGAAATATTAGTCATTTCATCAAATGCTGTTTCAATTTTGTAGTTTACTAAAGCTGATTGATCTTTTTTAAGTCTGTTTTTCATACAAGATGTTAAAGAAATCGCTACAAGACTGATAATTAGGAGGTTTTTCATGGTTAATAAATTTAAATGTATATTCATATTAAAATTGTATTATTTAGATGAAAGCTTACTTCTAATAGAATCTGATACCCCATCTTTATGCAAGTAAACATTGATGGTTTTGTAGTTGAAATAAGCTTCAGAAACATATAAATATCCTTTAGGAAGGTTACTAGTTCCCCAAGAATTTTTAACTAAGAAATAATTTTTTCCATTTTGATCTTGATACAAACCAACAATGTGCATTCCATGATCGTCTTGTGTGGTTTTATTATCGTAACCTACTTGTCTTATTTCTTGTGTGATATTTAATTCTTCAGTCGGATTCAAAAATGCATTTGAATTTCTATCTGCTCCAGCATCATTAAAGCCTTTGGAGTCTTGTCCTTTAACTTCAATTGTTGATTCGTCTTTGGGTACAATTGCGATTCCATTCTTAAAACTGAATCCTTTTTCAGAAACATCAGCTCCCCAAGCTACTGTGTATCCATTTTTTAAAGCATCAACTGTAACATTAAACAAATCATCTAAAGGAAGATTATAGCTTTCGCCCCAAGCCCAGTTGTCAGGTATTTCTAACATACACTTTGAATACATTGGGTGATTAGTGAAGGACGTTAATGAAATATAATTATCCATAACTAATCCGATTTCATTTGCATAAGATTTTGGTGTAAACTTTTTTCCTTGCCACACAAATGTTTCAATATCATCTCCAAGAAATTTGTTTAAAATTGAATTATAATCCTTTATCCAATCTAATTTAACTCCTTTTGGATCATAGGTAGTTTCTAACACTTCGTTAACCTTTTGCTTGAGTGAGTTGAATAATTGTTCGTGGTTATATGTAAATTTTTCTTCTTTAATTAAAGTTCCATCTAATTTAAAATCTGTCGATTTTAAATTTTTTGATGGATCATATCCACTGTAAATTGGATAAGGAACAATACCATAATTTCTAATTATTAAAGGAATGT
The DNA here is from genome assembly GCA_945863605.1 of Chitinophaga pinensis. GTDB lineage: Bacteria > Bacteroidota > Bacteroidia > Flavobacteriales_D > Crocinitomicaceae > UBA952. The sequence goes on along the minus strand of CAMAZP010000025.1, from coordinate 46,990 downwards.
CATGAAAAGCTCCACCTTGCGCAAAATTAATTTTTCCATCCATGCGAATGTATTTTATTGCTTTCATTTCGTATGCTTTTCGAACAACAAACATTTCAGCTAATGGTGTAACCTCTTTTTTACCACTGATTCGCATAATCTCTGACTCAAAAAAGGAAAGTGCTGAAAAAGACCAACAAGTTGAAGTTTTCCCTTGACTTTCTACAGGTGTTGCGTCATGGTGTACAATTTTTTTGAACTGATATTTACTGCCTTCAACGTTCGTGATTTGACCAAATAAAAAGTTCGACACCAAAAATAGAGGTATCGCAAAAAATCTAATTTTAAAATTCATGTGATTATTATTTTAGAATCCAACCTTGGTAACCTTTAGAGTTAGAGAGTTGGATTAATGAGTCTAATTCTTTTGAATTCGAAGCACATCCAATACTGACACGTATTAAGTTTCCACCAGCTATAATACTTGCATCAAAACCTTGATTTTTTAAGTTATTTACTAAATTCAATGCATTTGTATTACTTGAGAAACAACCAACTACATATTCAAAATTTTGTCTTTTATTAGTGATTTTAATATTATTAGTTTGACTAGAAATAATCGTATTATCAGCTATCTGGAATTCTTTTGAAGGTTGGCTGGTGATCAGTTCGGGAGCATCAGCTGGCGCGGCAACATAACTTACATCTTCAAATTTGATTGAGTTAAAGTCTGCCTTCGATGGTGAATATAGCCCTTTTTTCGATTTATAAAATGGATTAAAATCATTGATAGAGATTACTCCAGAATTAATTACATTAGTTTTTACAGGTATCCAAAACGAGTAAAATGCAATTGGAAGAAAACACGCTGCAGCTGCAACATATTTAATATATTTTCGGGATTTTTTAGGACTATTTATATCAATTATTGGAGTTTCAGGGGCTTCTATTGGATACTTAACCTCAACATTAATAGCCTTTTTGTCTTCAAGCTGCTCTTGTGTTTTTGTAGTTGAAACAAATTGAACATTTGCTAAACCATAGGCATTTAATAAAAAATTGAAATAACGATTTTGCTCGAAACAAATATTTTTTTCCAAATCCAAATGAAAGGTGCCTATTTTTGGCAATTCAACTTTTCTTCCTGCGTTTAATTCTGCTTTTAAACGATTTGTAAATAAATCAATTTTAATAAGCGAGTCAGTGTAATTAATTCTATTGAAAGATGCGTATTCAGCCGTTAAAAGACCATCATTATTGATTAAGTTTTTATTAAACAATAAATGTTTTGATGGTGGATAAATAATACCATTTTCTTTATCGATAGTTGCAGAAACAGACTGCGCTACAAATCCACCAAAAGATGGAATGATTACACACGAATGACGTAATAGTAACTGACAGATTATTTCTTCAACTGAAAACATATTTCAAATTTATGAAAACTTACGCAATTAACAATAAGTTGTTACAAAAACGGTAGTACCTTTTGAATGTCTTCTGGCACGTCAATGTTAGGGGTTTCAATAGTTGTTACTACCAATTTAATTTTATAACCGTAAAAAAGCCAACGCAATTGTTCAAGTGATTCAATTTGTTCTAAAATAGTTGGTTCAAGTTCAATCAGTTGAAGAAGTGTTTCTCTTCTGTAAGCATATAAACCAATGTGTCGAAGAAAAGGATATGAAAGCATTGGATTGCCTTTAAAATTGGCAGAATTTGGAATTGAACTTCTACTAAAATAAAGTGCAAAATTATTCACATCCGTAACAATTTTAATGCGATTGGGATTGATAAGGTCTTCTTGTGAAATGGATTTATTGGATAAGGTAGCAATTAACGTTTCTTGATTTTCAAATGAATAAATAAGTGCTTCAAGCTGTAAATAATTGACTAATGGTTCATCTCCTTGAATATTGATTATTAAATCAAATTCTGGATGTCTTTTTGCTACTTCTCCGCATCTATCTGTTCCACTTTTATGGGTTGAAGCAGTCATTTCTACCTTCCCACCAAAACGAATTACTTCATCAAAAATTCGTTGATCATCCGTTGCAACTATTACCTCATCTATTTTTGAAGATTTTAGAACGCCTTCATAAACACGTTGAATCATTGTTTTTCCCTTTAAATCAATTAAAGGCTTACCAGGAAAACGTGAAGAATCAAATCGAGCAGGAATGATTCCAAGAACTTTCATTATTAGAATTTCATTTGGATTTGTGCCATGTAATTTCTTGGTGGTTGAATATCTCCTGGTCGAGAAGTAACTTCAGCGTTGAAAATATTGTTAGCTATTAGTCCAAAACGATATTTTTCACCTAATTTGTATCCTAGACGAAAGTCAAAAACCAAATTGCCTTTATTAAACTTTTCGCGATACTCTTTGAGACCCGGTAATATATATGTAGTTCCGCCTATTGCATCTTCAAAAATTGCATCTATATTATTCATGTAGCTATTATATCTACAAGATATACCTATACTATATTTCAAATAATTTGCTTCAAGATCAAATTTTGCAAGATGTTTAAATCTATATTTTAAAACTTTAGATGCTGGATCTGAAAAACTTTCAAGATAAGCTGAATCCTTATTTAAGCTTATAGGATTCATGTAAGTGTATCCAATTAATGAAATAATTTCAACCTTACCTATGCTTCCGAAGCTGTTGAATGAAATATCTATTCCAGAAATTCTTGCTGCCTCAGCGTTTTGTGCTTTAAAACCAACCCATTTATTAACATAACCAGGACTGTTAGGGTCATTATTTAATTGAATGGAATCTGGATTATAGGCACCAAAAGCAAACTCCATCATATTACTATATTGGTTGATAAACCCTGCAACATCAAACATTCCTTTCCAGTCGCCGATTTTAACACCTTGTTTAATTCCGATTTCAGCCGCCCATCCGATTTCTGGACGCAAATCAGGATTAGGGAAGATATTTAATGCACCTACGGATGTTTGTGTGTAGCGCTCAGCAACTGATGGGTATCGAATTCCTTGTCCAATAGACGCTCTTAAATGAGTATATTTTGCAAGTTCGTAGTGAAATCCTGTTCTTAATACAGGGTAAACAGGAATAGAAATAGAATCTTTTTTGTTGAACATAAAATCTGAATCACCAGTTCTACCGTCCATTTGAAAATGTTCAATTCTAAGACCTGCTGTTATATCTAACTTACCAATTTTATGCTCGTATTGAAAATAACCTGCGAAGTTATTAGAGGTATGATCACCAAAGAGATTTGATTGAACTACATTATAAATATTAGATGCACCGGTTGATAAAGTTATACCATTACCGAACTGTTTTTGAAATTGATAATCAGCAAAATAAATAATTGCTCCATTACTTTGGCTGGGATTATTTATGTTTCCATTGTATGCATAATAAACCCGGTTTTTAAGTGTGTGTCGATTATTCTTTTTGTCGATAAATTTAATGTAAGGATCTATAAATAATCTATGCCCAAAATTATACGTCAGGGTTGATGCAGGATTACTTGTATCTGCCCCACCGCTTGGTACATATCCAGATGAATCACTTTCCCAAATTAGGAAGTTACCCGTTTTTTGAAGTTGATAATTATAACCAATTCCAGCTTTAATACGATTAAATTTTTCTGGTCTAAAATATAAACTTCCGCTTACACGCCCTCTATATTCAGATTCTCCTTGACGATAACCATCATTATGAAACAGTGTTGTTGAGATAGTATATCCTAATTTTTTAAACATTTGGCTTCTATATGCTTCAATCTGTTGCATCATTGGTGCCCTACTCCACCATTTAAGGGTTGCACGTTTAGGATTATCGTAGAAGCCATAGGCAACTTTTAATTTTGTTTCTGGTTTGATTCCTGGTTCTTTTTCAGCTAGTGAAATTACACCGTTTAATGCTCCACTACCATACAAGACAGAAGCAGCTCCTTTCATCACTTCAATTTGAGATGCTTGTTCCATTGGTATTGCGTTCCATTGCGTATCCCCAGCATAACCTGATAAAAGTGGCATTCCATTCCAAAGTAACAAAACACGACTCCCTGTTCCATAAGCAAAACCAGAACCACCACGTATACTTACCTGTCCATCCATTGTAAACACTCCGGGAGTTTGGTCGACAGCTTGCTCCAAGTCGGTGATTCCTTTATTGTCAATTAATTGGGGGCGAATAATTTCCATTGAAACAGGAACTTCTTCTATAGCTTGTTTTCTACGACCTGCTGAAACAACAACTGTTTCTAAATCTTTGGTCGGTTCTCCCAATTTAATTACTATTGCACCTGCTTTATTTACAACAATTGTATCATTAACATATTGAAGCATTGAGGTAATGAGGGTTACTGGGTAATTTTGAACGTTTAATTTGAAATTTCCATCATAATCAGATATAGCTTTAGATCCGTCTGATGCAATAATTTTTGCTCCTATTATAGCATTGTTTGTAAGCCTATCATTCACTTTCCCAGTGATTTGAGCTTGCATTAAAAAAGGCACAATAAGGGTCGCAAAAGCAAGTAATCTTCCTTTCATAATCATAGTTTAGACCTCAATATTAAAAGAATTTTTTGATTTAAGAATAAATGACAAAAATATTTATTCTCTGTTTGTGTTAAATTCTTACTTTAAATCGAACTGTAATTGAAGAATAAAGTTTCTTGGAGCCTGAATATCACCCGGTCTCGAAACATATTCTGTATTCAATAAATTATTGACAATTAGATTTAATTTTATTTCCTTTTTTATGTCGAAACTCATTCTTGCATCAAAAACTAAAGCTCCTTTTTGATTTGCATTACGGTATTTTTTCATTCCAACTAATAATTCTTGTCCAAGAACGCCATTTTCAAAAACTGCATCAATATTTTTCATGTAGCTATTATACCTTGACGAAAATCCAATACTTATTTTTTTATAGGTTGCTTGAATATCAACTTTTGCTAAATGATTAAATCGATATTTCAACATATTACTGGATGTATCAGAAAACGTTGCTCTGTAAGCTGAGTCTCGGTTTAAACTTATTGGATTCATGTAAGAGTAACCAATTAATGAAGTTAATTCAACATCTCCAATTTTACCTTGACTATTAAAAGAGAATTCAATCCCTGTTATTCTTGCTTTTTCCGCATTTTGAGCCTGGAAACCTACCCATTTATATAGATAATTCAATGCATTTGGATCAGATACTTGTAGGTTACCCATCGTGTCAGGTTTATAAACACCAAATGTAAATTCAGTCATGTTATTATATTGGTTTATAAAACCTGCAACATCAAAATAACCCTTCCAGCTATCTCCAAATTTCACGATTTGTTTCCATCCAATTTCAGCTGCCCAACCTGTTTCTGGACGTAACTCTGGATTTCTAAAAATTATCAAACCCCCAACTGATGTTGAAACATATCTTTCACCAATAGAAGGGAAACGCACGCCTTGACCTATTGAGGCTCTTAAATGTGATGCTTTGTTTATCTCATAGTGTAAACCAGCTCTAAAAACCGGATATATTGGGATTGAAAGTGAATCAGTTATTCTGAATCTTGAATCTGAAACTAATGAATCTAACTTATAATATTCTAAGCGCATACCTACGGAGAAATCAAGTTTTTTGTATGTAGATTCAAATTGTGTATATGCTGCTGAATTTTGAGCGATATGGTTAGAAAAAACCCAACTTTCAATTCGACTAGTATTATTAGTATATCCCGCTGTGAAATTAGTAAACTCACCAACTTTGCGTTGAAATTGATAATCAAAATAATACATTTCAGCAAAAGAAGCATCGTAAACATTTTCAGAATTTCCAGTTGTTACAATGTAATATCTAGATTTAAAATTATGTCTATTATTAAATTTATCGTAAAACTTAACGTAAGGGTCAACACTGATTCGAATTGCTTTTTGTCTTGATAAAGTATTATCCATTGCCTCATAACCGGATGTGTCATTTTTCCAAAGCACAAAAACACCTGCGTCTTGATATTGAGCATTATATCCAATTCCAGCCTTTAATTTGGGGAATTTAGTCGGTTTAAAATAAAATGAACCATTGATACGGTATCTTTTTTCATTTTCTCCTTTCCTGTAACCAGAATCTAAGTAAGCATTTGCACCAATTGTAAAACCAATGTTTTTATAGGATTTACCGTAATAGATATCTGCCAAATGAAAAGTAGGATTTTTATCCCACCAAATCATTGATTTTCTTCTTGGATCATCATAAATGCCAGATTGTATTTTAGCTTTTAATTCTCCTTTGGGTCCTGGCTCTTTTTCTGTAACGGCTATGATACCATTTAAAGCTCCACTTCCATAAAGTACAGAGGAAGCTCCTTTTAAAATTTCTATTTGAGAAGCTTGTTCCATGGGTACAGAATTCCATTTTGCATCTCCTAAGTCAGGTGATAACATAGGTACTCCATTCCACACTAACATTACTCTACTTCCCGCTCCATAGGAATAACCTCCTCCTCCACGAATACTCACTTGTCCATCCATAGAGTATACACCAGGACTTTGGTCGACAGCTTGTTCTAAACTAGCTAATCCTTTGTTGTTAACTAATTCAGGGCGAATAATTTCCATTGAAACAGCTACATCCTCAATATCTTGGTTTCTTCTACCTGCTGTTACAACAACGGTTTTTATTTCTTGAACCTGAGAATATAAATCAAAAGTTAATGATGTGTCTTTTGTGATACGTAAAGAGTCGCTAATATATCCAATTATTGAAATTTTTAGAAAAACAGGATAGGTAGTTGGTTTGATTTCAAATTTGCCGAATGGATCCGATATTACTTTTTGTCCTGATGACAAAAAAATCTTTGCTCCAACAATTGCTTCCTTGTTTTTTCCATCTTGAACATAACCTTTAATTTGTGCAAAATTTATAAAAGAAAAAAATAGGAAAATTAAAAAAAATAAGAGTTTCATTTATTAAAATATGAGTTATTTGATTAACTTAAAGTTACAAAACTAAGAAATTTTGAATAATTCAAACGACATTTACGAAATAGCCTCAAGTAAGTTACATGGTATTGGCCCGATTAGAGCTGCACAAATTATTTCAAAAATTGGAAGTGCTGAAGCATTATTTGTTAATTCAGTTAAATCAATTTGGGAAGAAACAGGAATTTCCAAGTCTATTCTAAAAATAATGAATAGAGAGCAAGCCTTGAAACTAGCAGAGGAGCAATATAATTTTAACATAAAAAATAAGATTACTAGTCATTTTTTTATGAATAAAAATTACCCTCGTAGATTGAAACAATGTAGCGATCCACCAATTATTATTTATTCAAAAGGGAAAATGGATTTAAACCAAAACAAAATTGTTTCAATAGTCGGTACAAGAAATTTAACAAATTATGGTAGTAAAATTTTACACGAATTAATAGAATCATTGAAAAGTGAACAAATTCAAGTCATTTCTGGACTAGCTTATGGCGTTGACATTCTCGCACACCGATTGTGTGTAGAACATGGATTGGAAACAATTGGTGTTTTAGGTCATGGCTTAGATCGAATTTATCCGTTTAAACACCGTTCAACTGCACTTGAAATGATGGAACTAGGTGGATTGGTTACAGAGTTTATGATAAATACTAATCCAGATCGTGAGAATTTTCCAATGCGTAACCGAATTGTTGCTGGCATGGCAGATGCAACTATTGTCATAGAAAGTAAAATTAAAGGTGGTTCAATTATTACAGCTGAATTAGCTAATGATTACAGTCGCGATGTTTTTGCATTTCCGGGGGATGTTGATCGTCCATTTTCGGAAGGTTGTAATGATTTAATTCGAAAACAAAAAGCACATTTGATTACAAAAGGGGACCAATTCTTGACTTTTATGAATTGGAAAGAAACAAATAAAAAGCAAGTTCAACAAAAACAACTATTTCACGATTTGAATCCGGAGGAAAAAAAAATAGCTGATTTATTAGAAAATGAAAACGAACTTCACGCTGATGTTTTATGCATGAAATCTGGTATTACTCCTTCTCAAATGAATGTCCATCTATTCAATCTAGAAATGGCCAATGTAGTTCAACAATTACCGGGAAAACGTTTCAAATTAGTCTAACAATAAGTCACTAATTCTAGGGAGAAAAATTAATCCTGCAATAACAAATGCAATTATTGAACTTATTAAAACAGCTGCGGCAGCAATGTCCTTAACACTTTTGATAGCTGGATGAATTTCTGGATGTAAATGATTACACAACTTTTCAATTGCGGAATTTAAAGCTTCAGCGGTTAATATTATGGAGGAAATTAGTAAAATAGCCAACCATTCTGTTTTCTCAATTTTGAACAAAAAACCTGCAATTGAAATACAAATGAAAGCAAAAAGATGAAACTTAAAATTTCTCTCCGTTTTGACCAAAACAGCTAAACCTTGAAAGGCAAAAACAAAACCAAGCAGAAATTTTTTCAAAGTGAATTTTTGTTGTGTGAAATTACAAAAAATGTAAAAGTACTTGCATTTAATAGTTGGAATGAATTTTTGAATTAATTTTGTGTCACGTTCATTAATATAAACTTATGAAGAAAGGTGGAGGGATAGGCCCTACGAAACCTTGGCAACCTACCAGTAATGAAAAGGTGCCAAATCCAATCAGTCTTTTGACTGAAAAGATAAGTTGACAGTTCGCTGTTCTCTACTACTTCTTCATTTGTGCACTAATAAAATCAAATGAAAACAGAACTAGAAAAAGCAATAAAAGAACGAATTCTAATCCTTGATGGTGCAATGGGAACTATGATTCAACGCCATAAATTAGAAGAAGAAGATTTCCGTAAAGGTGCTTTTGAGAATCATAATAAATCCTTGAAAGGAAATAATGATTTATTATCAATCACGCGTCCTGAAATTATTAAAGATATACATCGACAATATTTTTTAGCAGGAGCAGATATTGTGGAAACGAACACCTTTTCAGGAACTTGGATTGCGCAAGCCGATTACGGTTTAGAAGATGCAGTTTATCGCATCAATTACGATAGTGCAAAAATCGCCAAAGAAGTAGCCAATGAATTCACTGACAAACCACGTTTTGTTGCAGGCTCAATTGGGCCAACTAATCGTACTGCTTCCATTTCACCAGATGTAAACGACCCTGGTTACCGTGCAATCACTTTTGATGAATTGGTTGGAGCATACAAAGATCAAGTGAACGCATTAATGGATGGAGGAGTTGATATTCTTTTGGTTGAAACAATTTTCGACACTTTGAATGCAAAAGCTGCATTATTTGCAATTGACCAAGTTTTTGAAGATAGAAATGAAAAAATTCCAATAATGGTTTCTGGTACAATTACAGACCAAAGTGGAAGAACGCTAACAGGACAAACAACAGAGGCTTTTTTAATTTCTCTTTCTCACATGCCATTACTATCTATTGGTTTGAATTGCGCGCTTGGTGCAAGTTTAATGCGTCCATATTTACAAATTTTAAGTCAAAAATCACCATTTGGAGTAAGTGCTCACCCAAATGCAGGATTGCCAAATGAATTCGGAAAATACGACGAATCTCCTGAAATGATGGCAGATCAAATCAAAGAATTTTTAGATGAAGGCTTGGTAAACATCATTGGAGGTTGTTGCGGTACCACTCCTGAACATATAAAAGCAATTGCTGAGTTAGCTAAAAATTACAAACCAAGAATTTATAATTTCTAACTCCCGTTTTTATAACTATTTTTATTTTAGCTTAATTATTTTAGATTGATTTGCTCTGCTTCCAGCAATTTTAAATACTTTAAAAATACACTTAGTTTTTAAATTACTTTTGTTTTAATAATTTAATAAATAGAATGAAACAATACCACGATTTATTACAACATATACTAGAAAATGGTGTGAAGAAAGAGGACCGCACTGGAACGGGAACGATTTCTGTTTTTGGTTACCAAATGCGCTTTGATTTGAATGAAGGTTTTCCTGCATTGACAACTAAAAAACTGCATTTACGTTCGATAATTCACGAATTATTGTGGTTTTTAAAAGGTGAAACCAACATCCAATATTTGAAAGACAACAATGTTTCTATTTGGGATGAATGGGCAGATGAAAATGGAAATTTAGGTCCTGTTTACGGTTCACAATGGAGAAGTTGGCCAACTGCCGATGGGCGTCACATCGACCAAATTAAACAAGTAATAGATCAACTTAAAAATAATCCTGATTCAAGACGTATTATTGTTTCAGCTTGGAATGTAGGTGAAATTGAAAATATGAAATTGCCACCTTGCCACGCCTTTTTTCAGTTTTATGTTGCCGAAGGAAAATTGAGTTGCCAATTGTATCAACGCAGTGCTGACACATTCTTAGGCGTACCTTTCAACATTGCATCTTATGCTTTATTGACAATGATGATGGCGCAAGTTTGTGGTTTACAACCTGGAGATTTCGTTCATACATTGGGTGATGCACATTTGTATTCAAACCATTTAGAGCAAGCAAGCTTACAATTAACGCGTGATTTTAGACCACTACCAACTATGAAAATCAATCCTGAAGTGAAAGATATTTTTGACTTTAAATTTGAAGATTTTGAACTAGTAGGTTACGATCCGCATCCTCACATTAAAGGAGCTGTAGCAGTTTAAATTATGAAAGTAGCACTAATAGTGGCAATGGATGCCGAAAGAGGAATTGGAAAAAACAACGATTTAATGTGGCATTTGCCTGCCGATATGCGATTTTTTAAAGAAACGACTAAAGAACATATCGTAGTTATGGGACGAAGAAATTACGATTCCATTCCAGAAAAATACCGTCCTCTTGCAAATAGATTGAATGTAATATTAACACGTAATCATACCTTAGAAGCACCAAATTGCTTGATTTTTCATTCATTAGAAGACTGTTTAAATGCCTTTCAAAATGAAACCAAACGCACAGTTTTCATTATTGGTGGTGGTGAAATTTACAAAATGGCTTTGGAATTAGATTGCTTAGACGAACTATACATAACCTATGTTCAAGGAGTTTTTGAAGCTGATACTTTTTTCCCAACATTTGATGAAAGCCAATGGGAACAAGAAATTGTTGGACACCAAGCTCCTGATGAAAAACATGCTCAGGGATTTGTCATAACAAAATACATTAAAAAATAATTTTAGTTGTTTTTATGTAAAGTGTTTGTAGTAAAAAATATTAAATGTGTATTCAATAGAATTATTTTAAAAAGGCTTCGTAGAAGTCGTTGACTGCATAATTGCTTCCTTCAACAATTACATTTTGAATTTGATTAGCAGAAAGAAATCTCAAAATTACTCTTCTGTTGTTAGCATCGTTCACAACCATGTTAAACACTATTTCGTGTGTCGTACTGTTGAAAACTACAGTAAACATTTTCTCATAATAACTTGCGTAGTTTCTAACATCTTCCTCGGAAATACTTGCTGGTAGTATCATTTTTATTTTACCTGCGACCTTTTCTTGTGTTAATGCTAACTTAGTACCACAAACCGCAGTTGAATTATTTTGAGTAAAAGAAATGAATGTGCTAACTAAAAAAACTGCTGCTAAAAGAAACTTTTTCATGACTTAAATTATTAGATTTAATGCTAAGCTACAAAATAAATTCCAAAAACAAACAAATGGAAAATTTAATCGCTTTTTTTAAAGAAAATCAGGTAGAAGCTGGATGCGATGAAGCTGGTCGTGGGTGTTTGGCAGGTCCCGTTGTTGCTGCGTCTGTAATTTTAAATCCAAACCACTTTATTCAAGGATTAAATGATTCAAAAAAACTAAGTGAGAAAAATAGGAATCAGTTAAAAATTGAAATAGAGTATAATGTTTTGGCACACGCAATCGGAATTGTTGACGAAAAAAGAATCGATCAAATTAACATTCTTAATGCTAGTTTTAAAGCAATGCACTTAGCTGTCGATGGATTAAAGGTGAAACCTGAATTTTTATTAATTGACGGCAATCGGTTTCATAAATATCCCGAAATAGACCACTTATGTATTGTTAAAGGTGATTCAAAATACCAAGCAATTGCTGCAGCATCTATTTTAGCCAAAACCCACAGAGATTATATAATGGAGCAACTTCACGAAGAGTATCCGATGTATAATTGGAAGAAAAATAAAGGTTATCCAACAAAAGACCATCGTGAAGCAATAAAAAAATATGGTGTATCTCCATATCATCGGCTTTCATTTCGATTACTTCCTGAAAAAACACTCTTCGAGATGAATGATTTTGAATAAAATTCGCATAAACAACCTATTGTTAATTTATACTTCTCATTTAAAGTATAACAATGTATAATACGATTACATTTGCCCAAAAAGGTAATGTTTAAGAGAATTCTTCCTATTTCTGCAGTATTTATATGTATTGCTTGGACTGTATTTGTTTCAATCGAGCTACTTACAAATGAAAACTCAATTGACTTTAAACATTATTTTAATGAACTTGATCAACAAGTTTTAGTTGTCCACCAAGAAAATGAACTAGACTGGAATGCAAGTGGAGTGCAGGTTTTACCAAGTAATCAAACAATTGCAACTTTTCTTTTATCACGAACGAATCAGTCAACTTCTTTGTATGTAAGTTCAAAACGTGCCTTATTTATATTGGAAAAAAAAGATAATTGGACAAAGAAATCAGTTGAAAAATTACTCACAAATGGTCTGTTTAACTTTGAATTCACAGGAAGAAAGAGTTTTAAATTTGGAAATTTAGATGGAGAATTTAAGAATAATCAATTGTCAATTTATAATGGGGATTTGACTATTTCAGCATTTAACTTTCCAACTGTTGACAATAAATCCTCATACAGCATTATTGACACAAGAGATAAAACTGTTACTGATATTTATCAAAAAACAAATCAAACACTTAGCTACAAGAAAACGAAACTACTTGATTCAAAAGCAAAACTATGTGATGACAAATTAACTTTTTCCAGTATCATTTCGTCAAATTTTAACAACTATACTTTTTTTGAAAAAAATTATTTTTCTGAAACTGACGCTACGTTTCGAAAAAGTTATTTTAAAAAATGGATTAAGAATGGAATTGTCTTTTTATCAAATGGTAAAGCTGAATTAGCAATTTTTGATTTTAAAGAGGGTCAAAATCCTGTTCAAAATTTAAATGATCAGTTTGGGCTTCCAGAAAAAAATGAAGCTTTTGGAGAATACGAAAACGTGTCATTTTGCGACGCTTGGAAGCTAGATAAAACATCAAAATTTTATGTTGTAGAAAATGAAGGAATTTGCCTAGTTGGAAGAAATAAAGCATACTTAGATGAAGTGTTGACGGAAATGAGTCTTGGAAAAACGTTATCACAAAATCAAGAAAAAATACAACAAGTCTTTAGCACACTGCCAAGAAAGGTGATTTACAGAAATGTTACCACTACAAAAAGTGTTGCTAAAAGTATTCTCAATAAAACCTTGATTGAAACAACCTGTATAAGCAAAGACAATGCAGGTTTAACTAACATTAAAGACGAGAAAGTAAAAGATTATTTTTCGATGAATCCGGGAGAGCGAATTTTAAACTTCGTAACTTTTAATGGGCGTGGGAATGTCGTTTTATTGACAGAAACAAATAAATTAGTTGGTTACTCAAATGGCTCTAAAAGATGGGAAAAACAATTATCAGAAGTTCCATCAGCATTTTCCATTTTTTCATTTCAAAATAGTACATTTTCATTATGCACAAGTGCTGAGACTCAAATTTTAGACTTGAATGGAAGAATAATTTATCGTTTCAAACCTATAAGTTCTGTCGCTCCATCAAGTTTACAAGTTGAAAATAAAGAAGTCTATTTCGTTGGAGATGGAGTTGATAATGTGAGTGTTTTCAATACTGCTGGAAAAACATTAAAGGTTTTGAGATTAAGTGAATCAGTTAAAGGAATTTATAGCTATACCCTAAATGGAAAAGCCTATTGTGTTTCAGTTGGAAAAACCACTGCTTATATTTCAGAAATCGTTAAAAGAAAAAGTACAAAAACATTGAATATTGATTCAACAACCCAAGTATTTCCGTTTGCAAATGCAGTTTATTTTGGAAGTGTGAACAATGGAACACTGACTTTACAACAAACGAGCGGTGCAAGAAAATCAATTCGACTCAACCAACAAACAGGATTGATAGGTGCTTTTAGTCAAAATAATGAAGTTTATTTTTTAATAAAACAAGGGAAGAGCTTAAAAGCAATAGACTTTAATGGTCAGAAATTATGGGAGCGAACGCTAGTTTTAGAAGAAATAAGTGCAGTATATATTACCGTAAATCAAAGAGGAAAAACTATTTTAGGAATTCTTGATGCAATAGAAAATCAATTATATTTGTACGATATAAAAGGAAATAAAATTGACGAATTAGAAAGACACGGTCAACAAAAGATTGAAATCTCGCCGTTTGGGGCTAATGCTTTTTCGATTACCACCTATTTAGGCTCCTATTTAATTCAATACACCAAACAATAAACTATGAAAAAAAACTTACTTTGTTTTTTCTTTTTCGCGCTTTCACTCAATCTATTTAGTCAAAATTACCTAGGTGTAATGTCTAGTAATTTCGCAGGAGTTATGGGAAATGATGTTAACCCTGCCAACTTTGTTGATGGTAGATTTAAATTCGATTTAAACCTATTCAGTTTAAATGCAAATGTTTATCAAAATTTTGGTTATTTCGATGCAGCAGCAATGCAAACTGCTCAGCAAAATACATTGGGAAGAACATATTGGTGGAAGGGTTCATTTTCTAATGATATTTTAAACGCTTGGTCGCAACCCGATTCGACTTTTATCGATCGTTTTATACTGCGAAAATATGACCAAAATACAAATACAACACTCGGAATGAATATGAATATCCAAACAGATATTATTAATTTCATGTTTCATGTAAGTCCAAAAATTGCTGTTGGATTTGGAGTTAAAGCTCGTTCGATTTTAAACATCGACAATATGGATCCGAAATTGGCAGTTCTTGCTGAAGAAGGTTTGGAATACCCAGATTTATGGAATTTAAAATTAAATGAAGAGTTATTGAATATTAACCATTTATCTTGGACTGAGTACGGATTAAACTATTCACAAGTGGTGCTTGATCAAAATGAGCATTTTTTCAAAGCAGGAGGGAAGGTAAAATATTTACAAGGATATTCAGCTGCTTATATGTACACTAATAATTTTTCATACAACTTGGTGAATGAAGATACTTCGCAATTTTTGGCGGGTGATTTTGCTTATGGTTATTCTAAAAATATTGATCAGTTAGTTGCTGATGGTGGAGGTCTACCAAAAGCTTCAGCAAAATTTGGTTTAGGTTTAGATTTGGGATTTGTGTATGAATGGCGACCTGATTGGGAAAAACACAAATATGATATGGATAATGAGACGAATCTTTGGAAACGCAACATGAACAAATACAAAGCACGTGTTGGTTTTTCAGTTTTAGATTTAGGTGGAATGCGTTTCGAAAAAGGAGGATTAAGCCGTGACTTCAGTGTAAATACAACTTCACTTTTCAACTTAAGATTATTTGAATCTGCAAATAGCTTCATAAATTTTGACAACGTTATTGACAGTTTGATTACACAATCTACAACAGACGGCAATACTGAATGGGTAGCGAACGAAGATGTAGATCAAACTTTTTATATGCGCACTCCATCAGCATTCAGTATTCAAGCAGATTACCATATTTGGAAATGGTTTTATGTAAACGCTACAGGAATGTTTAATATCATTTCTTCCAAAAGAGCAACGAAAGTAAAAGTTGCAAATCAAGTTTCAATCACACCAAGTTTTGACCATGCTTGGTTTGGTGTTCATTTACCAATTTCAATCAGTGAATATTCTGGTTTCAAAGCTGGATTAGCAACTCGTTTAGGCCCTTTGACTATTGGAATTACTGACTTTAGAACTTTAGCTGCAAAAGGAAAGGTACAAGGAGCAGAATTTTTTATGGGACTGCGAGTTCCTGTACTTTACGATGTACCAAAAGATAAAGACGGCGACAAAGTTTCTGATAAATTAGACGATTGTGTTACTGAACCTGGTGTATGGAGCTTCAAAGGTTGTCCAGATACAGATGGTGATGGAATCAAAGATATGGATGATGATTGTGCAACTGTGCCTGGTTTACCTGAATTTAGAGGCTGTCCAGACACGGATAAAGATGGTATTCCAGACAAAGATGATGAATGTCCAACAGTTGCAGGATTAAAAGAATTCAAAGGATGTCCTGATACAGATAAAGACGGAATTAAAGATGCTTTAGATGACTGTCCAACAATTGCAGGATTAAAAGAATTCAAAGGATGTCCGGATACTGACGGTGATGGGATTAAAGACGATGAGGATGCTTGTCCGGAAGTTGCTGGCTCAATAGAATATCAAGGATGTCCAGATAAAGATGGTGACGGCATATTTGATTTCTTAGACGATTGTCCCGAAGTTGCTGGACCTAAAGAAAATAATGGCTGTCCTTGGCCAGATACAGATGGGGATGGATTATTGGATAAAGATGATGATTGCCCAACTTTGGCTGGACCAATTTCTAACAAAGGGTGTCCATTAGTTGATACCGACAAAGATGGCACACTAGATAAAGAAGACGAATGTCCAAACACACCTGGTCCAAAAGATAATAAAGGTTGTCCTATTATAGAGCAAGAAATAATAGAAGTGTTGAAAACAGCATTTGACAACTTAGAATTTGAGACCGCTAAAGACGTTATCAAAGATGAATCTAAACCTTCGCTGGATGAGTTAGCAGAAGTACTATTGAAAAAGACGACTTGGAAATTAGAAATTGCTGGGCATACAGATAATGTTGGAGACGATAATAAAAACATGGTATTGTCTAAAAAACGTGCTGAATCCCTTAAATCTTATTTAGTTTCAAAAGGAATAGAGGCAACTAGATTAAACACATTATTCTATGGAGAAACGAAACCAATAGCTGACAACGACACACCTGAAGGTCGTAAGAAAAACCGTCGTGTTGAAATGAAAATTGTAATTGAATAAAATTTAAAAGATTACATATCAAAAAAGGGATTCAGTTTGAATCCCTTTTTTTTGATAGATAAAAATAATAGATATATAAGTTTAGTCTTCCAAAAATAACTTTTTCAATTCAGTTGCTTCGCTTGCTTTCATTTTGCCAGCAAGTATCAAGCTTAATTGTTTTCTTCTCAAAGCACCCTCGTAGCGTTCTTTTTCTTGAGCAGTTTCTGGTATTAATTCTGGAACTTGAATAGGCCCTCCATTTTGATCAACTGCTACAAAAGTATAGATTGCTTCATTACTTTTTTCAAGAACACCTGTTACTTGGTCTTCTACAAATACGTCAACAAAAATTTCCATTGAAGAATTGAACGCACGAGAAACTTTTGCCTCTAATGTAATAATAGAAGCATGTTTGATCGGTTTTTGAAAAGAAACATTATTTACTGATGCAGTTACAACAACCCTTTTACTATGTCTATGAGCAGAAACACTTGCAATGACATCCATCCAAGCCAAAAGTTGACCCCCAAATAAATTTCCAAGTGTATTTGTATCGTTTGGAAGTACGATTTTTGTTGTTATAGCTAACGTTTCAATTGCTCTTTTTGTTTTCATTTTACAAAAGTAATTAAACACGCATCAAAAGTCGAAATTTTAAAAACTTCATTTAAAAGAATTAGCATTTATTAAATAATTGTTTAATTTAGGGCTACTATTAAACTTAAATAACTCATTAAATCTAGATTAAAATTATGAAAAATAAAATTTTAATTTTTTCAACTGTTTTTGTTTTTTCCATTTTTCAACAAATAAACGCTCAGAAAAAAGCAGCTTTCGACGTGACAAACGCAAGAGAAGGAGAAAAAGTAGAGTATTGTCATCAACATAAAAAACAAGCTCTTTTGATGGAAAGTCAAGAGTATCTTAACATAACAAAACAAGATGAAATTGAGTTTGAAAAAGCACTAAAGAAACCTGTTCAAAAAGGAGTTGTTTATAAAATTCCTATTGTATTTCATGTTTTACACAATAATGGAATTGAAAATATTTCAGATGATCAAATCATGAATGCACTAGCAATCTTAAATCGAGATTTTAGAAAATTGAACGCTGATACAGCAACTGTACATTTAGATTTTCAAGGAATGCCCTCAGATGCAGAAATAGAATTCGTACTTGCAACAAAAGCACCAAATGGTGCATGCTTCAAAGGTATTACAAGAACAATGTCTTCTTTATCTTACCAAGGAGATGATGGAAATGCACAAGTAACAGCAATTAGAAATGGAAACGATGTTTACAATGGAGCCTGGGCTGGAAACAAATACATGAATGTTTTTATTTGTGGTGAAATCGGAGGAGCAGCCGGCTACACAACAAACCCGTCCGGATTTTCTGGAAGTTCTATGACAAATGGTATATGGATTTTACATAATTATGTAGGGTCTATTGGTACAGGGTCAACAAGTGGAAGCAGAGCTCTAACCCATGAAGTTGGTCATTGGTTGAATTTATCGCATACTTGGGGCCCGAATAATAATCCAGGAAATACTTCGTCTTGTTCTTCTGATGATCAAGTTTCAGATACTCCGACATGTATTGGTGTTACAGCATGTAATTTAAATGCAAATACATGTGATGATGATGATGCTTATTGGGGATTTAACATTCGTGACAATGTAGAGAATTATATGGACTATTCGTATTGTTCTAAAATGTACACTGCTGGACAAGTTGCTAGAATGCGTGCTGCATTACAAGTTGGATCTACTGGAAGGGCAAATCTTTGGACAGCAAATAACTTAGCCGCTACTGGAGCAACTGGAAATTTAGTATTATGTAAGGCTGAGTTTACTGCGGATAAAAAAACTGTTTGTGCTGGTGAATTAGTTCAACTAATCGACGATTCTTACAATGCTGCAACTGGATGGTCATGGGAAATAACGCCATCTACAGGTTGGTCATTTACTGATGGTACTTCTGCAACTTCTCAAAATCCTAAATTAAACTTTACTCAATCAGGTCTTTTTACCGTAAAATTAACATCAACAGATGGAACGACAACAGATGAGGAAATAAAAGCAAATTACTTAAGAATATTACCTACTTCAACTACAATTCCATATTGGGAAGGATTTGAAAATTATTCTTCACTTGACAATTTAACAAATTGGGAAGTGTATAACCCAAACAACAATAACGCTTATACTATCGAAAATACAACAGCTCATTCAGGTAATCAGTGTGCTAAATTAAATAATTTTGGTCAAGCTCCTTCAAATATTGATGAGCTTATTTCTGCACCAATAGATTTATCCGTTTTACCAGAAAGTGGCTCAGTAACATTAAGCTTTAGATATGCTTACAGAAAAAAAACTGCTGCCGATTATGAATACCTAAAAGTATTTATTTCTGGAGATTGTGGCACCAATTGGGCACAACGAAGAACAATCGGTGGAAGTCAACTTTCCAGTTTAACTTCAACATCATCTTGGAATCCTTCACAACAAAGTGATTGGACAACAGTTCACATGATTAATGTCACAAGTAATTATTTTAATGAGGACTTTAGAATGAAATTCCGTTTTGAAGGCGAAGGAGGAAATAACTTTTTCCTTGATGATATTAATTTATACGAAGGTTCTCCCTCAGACAATTTGGTTATTGGAGTAGAAGAATTAATTACCTTTAATTCTTTGGAATTGTATCCAAATCCTACTGAGGATGAATTAAATTTAAGTTTCATTTTAGATAAAAAAGAAGACTTGAAATTTATAATTTCTGACTTAAGTGGGAAAATTACACAACAACATTCATTAAAAGCGAATGAGGGTTCTAACTTGGTAATGTTTGATACAAATACTTTATCAGCAGGAATGTATTTCTTGACAATTGGAACAGCTTCTTCGTCAAAAACAATGCAATTTGTAGTGAAATAGAAGACTATTTTTTTGCAAAGAAATTAAATAGGATGGTCGCTTTTGATCGTCCTATTTTTTTTTCAAGTTGCTCCAGAGACATTGCTTTCATTACTTTGATTGTTTTAAACTCTTTGAAAAGCTCTTGTTGCGTTTTCTCACCTATACCTTTGATTTTTAGTAGCTCGGATTGAATCGAATTTTTACTTCTTTTATTGCGATGATGCGTAATTCCAAATCGATGCGCTTCGTTTCGCATAAATTGAATTAGCTTCAAACTTTCAGAACGTTTGTCAATATAAATAGGATATTGATCACCTGGGTAAAAAATTTCTTCTAATCGTTTTGCAATCCCAACCACGACAACCTTACCTCGAAGCGAAAGTTCCGTAATTGCCTCCATAGCCGCACTCAATTGACCTTTTCCACCGTCAATGATAATTAATTGAGGCAAACTTTGTTTTTCGTCTAACATGCGTTTATATCTTCTATAAACAACTTCCCGCATTGTGGCAAAGTCATCTGGACCAACAACTGTTTTTACATTAAAATGACGATAGTCGTTTTTAGTAGGTTTACCATTTTTAAAAACCACACAAGCTGAAACTGCATTTGTTCCTTGAAAGTTTGAATTATCGAAACACTCCATGTGAATAGGTAGTTCATTCAACTTAAAGTCGGTTTGAACTTGCTTTAATATCCTATTCGGATCTCGCTCAGTTAAATTTAAATGTTCTTTTTTCAATTTATCGAGGCGGTAATAATTCACATTTCGCAAAGAAAGTTCGATTAATTTTTTCTTCTCTCCAATTTGAGGAACAGAAAAATTAATATTTGGTAAACTAAAATTCAATGGAATTTGAACAATTACTTCTTTCGAAGTGCTTTCAAAACGCTGACGAATTTCGGGTAAAACATAAGAAATAATTGTTTCTAAATCTTCATCTAATTTTTTGCTGACTTCAGAAGTGTATGCATGAATAATTGCTCCCTCATGAATCATTAAGAAATTAAAAAAAAATCTATTTTCAGTTTCTTCGATTGTAAAAACATCTACATCGGATATCGTTGAAGAAACAACTGAACTTTTTGAACGATATTTTTCAATCTGTTCAATTAAAGCTTTCATTTCTTGCGCTTTTTCAAACTCATATTTTTCTGAAAAATCCAACATTTTAGATTTTAATAATTGAATTAAATAATAGGTCTTCCCTTTCAATAATAATTCAATCTCATCCACCATTTTGTCATAGCTTGCTTTGGTCTGATTTCCAACACAAGGTCCCAAGCATCTTCCAATATGAAATTCCAAACACGTTTTAAATTTTTTTTCTTCTATTTTGTGCTGTTGTAAATCCAAAGGACAAGTTCGTAAAGGATACATCTCTTTTATCAAGCCAAGTAAAGATTGCATCACTTTTACGTTCGGGTAAGGACCAAAATATTTTGAGCCATCGTTTCGTTTTTGTCTTGTTTGAAATATTCGTGGAAATGGTTCTTTTTTAATTACAATCCATGGGTAAGTTTTATCATCTTTAAGCGCAATATTATATTTTGGTTGATAGGTTTTAATAAGATTGTTTTCTAAAAGTAAAGCATCTAACTCTGATTCAACCACAATAAATTTTAGTTGATGAATATGACTTACAAGAATTCTTGTTTTGTTATTGTCTTGATATTTATTGAAATAAGAACTTACTCTTTTTTTTAGACTCTTCGCTTTTCCAACGTAAATGACTTTTCCAGTTTTATCAAAATATTGGTATACACCAGGCGCATCTGGTAAAAGTGAAATTTGAACTTTTAAATCGTGTTCAGTTGTAGACATGGCATAAAATTAAAAACAAAAATTTAGCAATTAGTCTTATAATTTTAACTTTGCTTTATGTTAGATGAAATAATTAAAAACGCGCTTCTTGAAGACATTGGAGAGGGCGATCATTCCACTTTGGCTTGTGTCCCAAAAGATGCAAAAGGTACAGCAAAATTATTAGTTAAAGAAGATGGAATTCTTGCTGGTGTTGAAGTTGCAAAACGCATCTACGAATTGTATGATCCAACATTGGAAATTCAATTTTTCAAAAAAGATGGAGACACTATTCAAAAAGGCGAAATAGCTTTTACAGTGCAGGGATTATCACAATCAATTTTATCTACAGAAAGACTTGTGCTGAATATAATGCAGCGAATGAGTGGAATTGCAACTCAGACGGCTAACATTTTAAAAGTAATTGATGGTTGTTCAACGAAGCTTTTAGACACACGTAAAACCACTCCGGGAATTCGTTATTTGGAGAAAATGGCGGTGAAAATTGGAGGAGGAGAAAATCATCGTTTCGCTTTGTATGATATGATTATGTTGAAAGATAATCACGTTGATTATGCAGGTGGGATAAAACCAGCAATTCAAAAAACGAAGGAATATTTAGTAGTAAATAATAAATGTTTGCGCATAGAAATTGAAGTTCGAAATATGGAAGAACTTAAAGAGGTGCTTGAAGTTGGTGGCGTTGATAGAATAATGTTAGATAATTTCTCTCCTGAACTTTTGAAAGAAGCTTTGAAATTAATCCCTATTCAATACGAAACAGAAGCTTCTGGTGGAATCACAATTGACACCATTCGTTCTTACGCAGAAACAGGAGTGCAATTCATTTCAGTCGGTGCTTTGACACATTCCGTAAAAAGTTTAGACTTAAGCTTGAAAGCTACGTATTAAAGTTGATCTACTAAATCTGAATCGTTCTTTTTTTCTTCCTTATAAAATTTGGAAATAATAAATGAAGAAGCACTTATAAATAATCCAGCAAAAATTAAAAGCGTATGGAAAGGATAGTGGAACATTTTAAAGATTATTCCAAAGAAAATTAAAATCGCACCAACCCAAAAAAGAAAGTTGAATAACGTATTTCCGTTTTTTGAATTTTTATAACTAATTAAATTGAAAACCATTGCAAGTGCTCCAAAGACAAGAAATGCAGCTTTAAGATTAGAACGATAATCACTTATTAATGAATTTTTCACAAATAAAAGTGCCATACAAATAAATGAGAGAGCAAAACAAAAACCAGCGATTTTTTTAATTTGCTCCATTTTTTATTTTTTGAAAATTGGCAATGTCTATTAAAAAATCTACATCTTCTTCTATTTTATTTCCAATTACAACTACATTTGCACCTGCAGAGTGAAGCTCATTTATCTTTTCAATAGTCCTAATTCCTCCACCGATAATTAACGGAAGACCAATCGATTTCACTTGCTGAATCATTTTAACAGGAACAGTTTGAGTTGCTCCACTTCCACAATCTAGATAGGTGATTTTCTTTCCTTGAAGTTTTCCAGCTAATGCAATTTTCCTTGCTATTTCTATTTGATCATTTGGAATCGGTGTTGTTTGTGAAACAAATTCAACAGATGTTTTTCTACCTCCATCAATCAATAAATAGGAAGTTGGAATAATTTCGATATCCATATTATCCAATTCATCAGCAGCTTGAATGTGATGCCCTATTAGGTAATCAGGATTTCTTCCCGAAAGAAGTGACAAGAACAATAGTGCATCTGCTTTTTCATGAATGTGATGAGCTGCACCAGGGAAAATCACTAATGGAATTTTACAATAAGATTTTAAGATTTCAATACAAGAGTCAAATTCCTTTCTAGTAGCAGTACTCCCCCCAATAAATAAAAAATCTGGTTGGGCAAATTGAAGCTTATTCAAAAAAGTTTTATTATCTAGTTTTACAAATTTTTCGGGGTCAACTAAAACGGCAATTGCTTTAGATGAAAACTGTAGTAAAGATAAAATTTGACTCATATTAAAATTGATGGTTCAAAGTTATAACTTATAATTAAGTTTTCTTTTTGTATCGATTTTAATTTAACTGTTCTCCATCCATCCATATCTAACATTTCTCCTAAATATCCAAAATCCGTTTTCTCTTTTATTAATAATTCTTTTCTAAAATCTATTCCTGTTTTAGAATTTAATTTAAACATTGCTTCCTTGAGAGTCCATGCTGTAGTTAAATTTTCAATTGTTGATCCAATCAACACTAATTCATCTTCATTAAGAAATCGACTTTTAATTTTTAGAATTCGTTCATTTATTTCTTCGATATCCAAACCAATATTGAATGGAGCCTTAAGTAATGCAATATAATTTGGGGAATGACTGATTGAAATAAAATCATCGGAATCCGATAGGAATGGCTTACCATCATTATTGTATAGTATTTCTATTTTCCCTATGGTATTGTTTCTCAACTCTCTTATTTGAAGAAACTCTTGTTTTCTTTTATTATTTTTTAAGGCCTTTATTAATTGTTTTTCATTATTGATCAGATAAGTAGAATTAATGGTTTGTTTGGGTACTACAAAAAGTGACAACAATTTATTGGTTTCAATATTTGTGTAATCTTTTATAATATGCATCTATACATTAGTTAATTGTTAATCTAAATTTTATTTAAAATTAAATGTTACAAGCAAAGATGTTAAAATAAATTCAATTTAATTTTTTTTAACATGAAGTGTTGGAACATGATTTTTTCTATATTTACATTCTTAAAATTGCAAAAACTATAACATTTTATACGCATAATTATGGTGGGTAAGATTAAAATATTGTTAATAAGTGTATTGATGTCAAGCACTTATCTTTTTTCTCAATCTGGTTTGGGAACTGTAAAAGGAATGGTAAAAGACGAAGCTAATGGTCAAACATTACCTTTGAGTAAAGTCTTGTTGATCCAAAATGGTAACATTAAAGGGGGGGCAAACACTGATTTTGACGGTAAATTTCAAATAAATGGTGTTCAACCAGGAACATATGATGTTGAAGTAAGAAATGCTGACGGATATCAACCATCTGTTATAACCGGCGTAAATGTTTCACCTGATAAAATTACTTTCTTGGATAATCTAACATTAGCAAAACCTAAAGATGTTAAAGAATTGGATGAAGTTAAAGTTATTGCTTATCGTGTTCCTTTAATTGATAAAGATGGTGGTGCGTCTGGAGCTACAGTTACAAGAGAAGATATTTCACGTTTACCAGTTCGTTCTGCTGCTGGTGTAGCATCTACAGTTGGTGGTGTAAATACAAATGAGGGTTCTGGTGAAATTTCTGTTCGTGGTTCTCGTTCAGATGGAACCTATTATTACATAGATGGTATCAAAGTTCGTGGTTCTGCAAGTTTACCTAAATCAGCATTAGAAGAAGTTTCTGTAATCACAGGTGGGGTACCTGCAAATTATGGTGATGTAACAGGTGGTATCATTTCAATTACGACTAGAGGCCCATCGGCTAAATACTTTGGAAGTATTGAGGCTGTATCGTCGGGGATTTATTTTAAAGGTCAAGATCCTGATGGATATGACGGTAAAGTTTTTGGATTAGATAAATTTGGTTATAATTTATTTGAAGGGATGTTGTCTGGTCCTTTACTAATGCAAAGAGATTCAACGGGTAAAAAAACAAAACCAAAATTGGGTTTTTTAATTTCTGCTAATTTCACTGATCAGCTTGATAGCCGTCCATTAGCTAATGGAGGATATAGAATAAAAAAAGATGTTAGAAATGAATTAATTGAAAATCCTTTGAGACCTACTTCAACTGGTTTTGGTACATTTCATAATTCATTATTTTTAAGGCAGTCTGACTTCGAAAAAGTTGATTGGAGAATGAATTCAAGAAATACAGACTTTTCAGCTCAAGCAAAAATTGATGTTAATACCGGACCATCCGTAAACTTACAATTTGGTGGTTCAATGAATTACAGATCCGGTAATAATTACAGTTACACTGGATCACTCCTAAATTTCCAAAACTTTGGGGTTTCCAAAGGTTTAGATTACAGAATTTTTGGACGTTTGACACAACGTTTTAATAATGAAAAAGAAGGTAGCAGTTCAAAAATTAAATCAGCCTTATACAACATAATGGTTGATTACTCTAAATCTAAAAATGATGTTTTTGATCCTAAACATCAATACAACATTTTTAATTATGGACATGTAGGAAAATTTGAAATTGCTCGTCGTCCATCTTATGAATTCGACCCATCCACACAAACATATGTTCACAATGGATTTAGAGATTTAGAAGTAGCATTTACACCCTCAGAAACAAACCGTGCATTAGCTGCTATTACGACACAATATTTCGAAATTTATGAAGATTCTCCATTCGGACGTTATGAAAATCTTTTTCAAATTCAACAAGGAAATGCTCTGAGAAATGGAGATGCTCCAGCTTCAGTATATGGTATTTGGAGCAATATTGGGACTCCTTATAATTTCTTCGGAAAAACTGAAAACGATCAATTTCGCGTAACTGGTGCGGGCTCTGTTGTTTTAGGTGACCATAGTATTTCACTTGGTTTTGAATACGAACAACGTGTAGATAGAGGTTGGACATCAGGCACAACAACTGGTGGAGGGACAAATGGACCGATTGGTATATGGACAATAGCTAGACAATTAGCTAATTTTCACATAACAGAATTAGACTTAAACAGTGGCACTATTTCAGATTCTGGTTCATTTAAAACAATTACTTATGACCGTTTAAACACCGGATACGCAAGCACATCGGGTACTGGTGTATATGGAGGGCAATTAAACAACGACAATCAATCATTTTTTGATTATAACTTAAGAAACAAATTAGGCCTCAATGCTTCTGGTAACGACTTTGTAGATATTGATAATTATGATCCATCATTATACCAATTTGACATGTTCTCTCCTGACGAATTGCTAAATGGAGGTAATTCTTTTGTTTCTTATTGGGGCTTTGATCATACTGGTAAAAAAGTAAAAGGAGTGACAGATATTAATAAATATTTTAATGAATTTGACGAAAACGGAAATTACAAACGATTTGTTGGTGCATTTCAACCTATATACATGGCAGGATATGTAATGGATAAGTTTGCATTTAATGATATAGTTTTCAATGTTGGAGTTAGAGTTGATGTTTTTGACGCTAATCAACCAGTACTTAAGGATCCATATTTATTCTATAATGCTAGAACAGCAAAAGAGGCAAGAGCTCTAAAAGAATCTGATCCAAATCAATATGCATGGGTAGAAATTCCGGAAAGTGTTGGTGATGACTATATTGTTTATGTAAATGATGTAAATAATCCATCCGCAATAAATGGTTTTAGAACTGGACAAAGCTGGTATAATTCAGTTGGTACACCAATCGAAGACCCAAAAGTAATTAGAGGTGCTGCTGGAATAGCTCCTTGGTTATTAGACCCATCACTAGAAACACCAAACGCATCTGCTTTTGAAGACTATAAAGCTCAAATAAACGTAATGCCTCGTGTGGCATTCTCATTCCCTATTTCTGATGAAGCTTCTTTCTTTGCTCATTATGACATCTTAACTAAACGTCCAACTTCTGGTTTCAGATTTGATCCGTTTGATTATCAGTATATTCAATCAAGAAGCGCTATTATAGATAATTCAAATTTAAAGCCTGAAACTACCGTAGATTATGAATTAGGATTCCAACAAGTATTGTCTCGCACCTCCTCAGTTAAGATTTCAGCGTTCTATAGAGAACAAAGAAATAACGTACAGTTGATTAATGTATTCGAAGCTTATCCAGCTACATACAGAACTTACGGTAATCGTGACTTTGGAACAGTAAAAGGAATGACAATTGCTTACGATTTAAGACAAACTGGAAACATTAGAATGACAGCAAATTACACTCTTCAATTCGCAGACGGAACAGGTTCTGATGCAACTTCAGCACAATCATTAGTGAATGCTGGATTACCTAACTTAAGAAATATTTTCCCGTATTCCTACGATCAAAGACATGCTTTCGCATTCACATTTGATTACAGATATGGGGAAGGTGAAGATTACAATGGTCCTATGATTGGGAAAATTAAATTATTAGAAAATGTAGGTTTAAATTTATTTTCAAATGTTTACTCTGGTTCTCCTTATTCTTCTCAAACTTTTATCACAGATGAAGGAATTGGAAATTTAAATGCTGGTTTAAACGGAACATTAAATGGATCTAGATTACCTTGGTCATATAGATTAGATTTACAATTAGATAAAACGATAAATTTGGAATTTAATAGAAAAGATGATAAAAAGAAAATGGCTTTCTTAAATATTTATATCAGAGCTACCAATTTGTTCAATCAATTTAACGTTTTAAATGTTTATAGAGCTACAGGAAACTGGGATGATGATGGATATTTACAAGCAGCATCGACACAATCATCTATTCAAAATCAAATAGATGAACAATCTTTCAGAGATTATTACATGATGAAAATTCAAAATCCTTTTAATATAAGTTCACCTAGAACAATTAGATTAGGTATAAAATTAGATTTCTAATAAAAAGAAAAACATAGCAATATGAAAAGTAAGATAATAGCGTTAGTTTTGGGAGTTGGTGTATTCTGTTCAAACGCATTTGGATATTATGGTCCTAACGATAAAATAGGAAAACAAAAACCTAAACCAAAAGGTGCAAATTGTAGTCCTGCAACTGCTAAATTAATTATGGAGTTCAATGATGTGAAAGCATTAATCGAACAAGGAGGAAGTATGTTTCAAAATAGAGCAGCGAGTGTAGCAGCATATGAGGTTCCAAAAGGAAGTAATCGCTATGCTATTTTTGCAGGTGCTTTATGGATGGGTGGAACAGACATTAATGGTCAGCTTAAATTGGCTGCACTAAAATTTAGACAAGGAAATGACTTTTGGCCTGGTCCTTTGACAGTTACACCAGGTACAGGGACTTACAATCCTGGTAGTCCAGTTGGAGATGGAGCGGTAAGAGATTTTGGTGAGGCAAATATCGACCCGGATCAATGTATTGCATACGATAAATTTTACACAATACGTAAAGCAGAAGTAATTAGATTTAATATCTGGTGGGAATGTAATTCAGGTGTAACTACTGACGGCTGTGAAGACGTAATTCAACCTTCAAACGATGAATTAAATAGAATATATGGATGGCCAGCTCATGGTGATATTTCTAGAGGCCAAGATTACTTTTTAGCTCCTTTTTACGATAGAGATGGTGATGGAAATTACAATCCAGATAATGGAGATCATCCTTGGTACGATGATATTTTAGATCGAGATGATATAGAATGTGGAGTTGATAGAAGGGTGTCATTATACGGAGATGAGACACACTGGTGGGTTTTTAACGATAAAGGGAACATACACACAGAGACAAGTGGTGACCCTATTGGTATGGAGATAAGAGCACAAGCATTTACGTTCGCTACCAACGATGAAGTAAACAGAATGACTTTCTATAATTATGAACTTATAAATAGAGGAACTCAAACACTTTACAATACCTATTTTGCGCAATACCTTGATGCTGATGTTGGAAATTATGCTGACGATTATGCAGGTTGTGATGTTTCAAGAGGTTTAGGGTACATGTATAATGGTGATTTGAATGATGAAAGTGATGGAGGACGTTTGGGTTATGGTGAAAATCCACCTGCAATTGGTGTTGACTTCTTCGAGGGTCCATATCAAGATGCTGATGGTATAGATAACCCTGGACCTTATTTTGATGAAACAACACAAACTGATATAGTTCCAACGGTTATTGATGCATTAGCAAATAATGGAATTGTCTATAAAGGTATTGGAATAGGTTATTCTGATGGAATAATAGATAATGAGCGTTTTGGAATGCGAAGATTTACATATTATACGTCCACATCTGCCTACCCATATAATGATCCTGGACCAGCTGCAGAATTCTATAATTTTATGGAAGGTCAATGGGCGAATGGTTCTGAGATGTACTATGGAGGACTAGGATACCAAGGTTCAACAGGAGTAACTGATGTTCTTTCCGATTATATGTTCCCAGGAGCTTCTGATCCATTAAATTGGTCAACAGGTGGTGTAGATATGTCTACTAATCCACTTTACGCTAATGGATGGGATGAGTCAACAAACAACAATCCAGTTGGTGATAGACGATTTGTTCAATCAGCTGGTCCTTTTACCCTTCGTCCTGGTGCTATAAATAACATTACAGTAGGTATTGTTTATGGTAGAAGTACAGATGGAGATTTATTTGCTTCAGTGAATGCAATGAAAAGAGCAGATACAAAAGCGCAAGCATTATTTGATGCATGTTTTAAAATTCTTTCTCCTCCAGATGCACCCAAATTGACTATTCAAGAATTAAATAATGAATTAATTTTATTATTAGAAAATCCGTCTTCTTCAAATAATTACCAAGAGAAATACCAAGAATTAGATGAAATTAATATTATTGACCCAACTGTTGATCGCTTTTATAGATTCGAAGGTTATCAAATCTATCAATTGAAAAGTGAAGATATATCTGTTGCAGATATCTCAGATGTAACAAAAGCAAGACTTGTTGCACAATCTGATATTAAAAACGGAATTAGTAGAGTAATAAACTTTGAGTTTGATGAAGCATTAGGTTTCTCTGTTCCAGTTGAGAAAGTTGATGGTGCTAATGAAGGAATTAAACACTCTTATAGAATTACTGAAGATGCTTTTGCACTAGGAACAAGAACGCTTGTAAATCATAAAACTTATTATTATGTAGCTGTTGCTTACGCATACAATAACTTTAAAAAATATGATCCAAATGATGCTTTATTTTTAGACGGTCAAAAAATACCTTACATTTCCTCTCGTTTAAATTTTGATGGAACAGCTATTAGTGCGGTTTCTGCAGTTCCTCACAATCCTATTCCGGAATCAGGTGGAACAAATCAATTAATTGAATATGGATCATCTCCACTAATAACAAGACTAGATGGTTATGGAAATGGAAATAGATCACTAGAATTTACTGATTTAACATTAGATTCAGTTTTAACAAATGGATTTATTTCTAATCCAACTTATGATTATGGAAAAGGACCTATTAACATTAAAGTAGTTGATCCGTTGAATTTAGCAAATGGTTATTTTGAATGTAAATTCAAAGATTATACCTCAGGTACTTCCGGAAATTCTGCAGATACTGCAAGTTGGGTTGTTTATCGTTACGACCAAAAAGGTGGAAATTTAATTGATTCCGTAGAATCTGAAAGAACAATTTCTAATGATAATGAACAAATTATTCCTGAATGGGGTATATCGGTGCAAATTTTTCAGAATAAATATTTTTTCCCTTCTGGTTCAGGAAACCTTGCTGCGAGATCTACGGATATGATTGAATCAACAATCAATTTTGCTGATTCTTCTAAAAGATGGTTAAGTGGTGTTTCCGATAATGATGCTTATTTTGCAACAAATTGGATTAGATCCGGTGATTATACTCCAGACACAGATGTTGATTGCTTACCTGATGGTCCATCTTACTTAAATCCATGTAATTATGCGGATGAACCAGGTGCTGATCCGAGTCAAAAATATGAATCTGTATTAAATGGAACATTTGCGCCGCATAGATTAGTGGGATATCAATCGGACTATATGCCTTTAGCATATTATAAATACACAAGTAGCCCTGGTTCTGCTAAAACTAATGCTTCAATTAGTTTTTTACCTAGTGTAAATATTGTAATGACAAGTGATAAAAATTTATGGACTAGATGCCCAATTATAGAATTAGGAAGAATAACAAATCTAAATGTTGGTGGAGCTGAACCAGGTGCTTTAAGAAAAAGCCAAAGTGTAGATAAAAATGGGCTTCCTGACGGAACTGGTACTGGGATGGGATGGTTTCCTGGATACGCTGTTGACCTAGAATCAGGTGCACGTTTATACATGGCTTTTGGTGAAAATTCGTATTTGGGAGGAGAAAATGGAGCGGATATGATATGGAATCCTACAGATAGATTAGTTAGTAACGTTGGAACACCATTGATGGGAGGAATGCATCCAGTATATATTTTTAGTTATAACCAAGCTACTATTAATGGATATGTTTCTGGATATGACTTCCCTGCATACATTCCAAGTGAAGCTGAAATAAATTCTACTAATTTTTTATATCAAAAATGGTTGGAGGTAGAAACGAATAATGCAACTTCAAAAAGAGAATTATATGGAAGTTTGTCATGGATATCCTATCCAATTGCAAATGACGGATATGAGATAGATCCAATAAAAGGTTTACCAACCGACGTGACAGTTAAATTAAGAATTAACAAAGAATACAAAAACTTTATAGGCTCTGGTGAAAACAATGGTAAACCAATGTATTCTTGGAATATGAACGAGATTGCTACAGTTGTTGGGTCTAAAGACCAACTTAAAGAAGCACTAAAACTGATTAATGTGGTGCCAAATCCTTATTACGCATTCTCAGAATATGAACGTACTAGAATAGAAACAAAAGTTAAAATCACAAACCTACCTGAAAAATGTACTGTTAGAATTTATACTACAAATGGTAAATTAGTAAGAACTTTCTTAAAAGACAGTCCTGTTACATCATTAGATTGGGATTTGACAAATACTAAAGCTATACCTATTGCAAGCGGAATTTATTTAATTCATATCGAAGTTCCTGATGTTGGTGAAAAAGTATTAAAATTCTTCGGAGGAATGAGACAAGTTGATTTACAGGGTATTTAATATAATTGATTAGACAATATGAAAAGTTTAGTTCAAAAAATAACATTAGGGCTATCGTTAGTTTCAACACTATATGTATCAGCTGGTAATGAGGATAGAGTTGGTTCAGCAGGAGCATCTCACCTACTAGTAAACCCATGGGCAAGAAGTAGTGCGCTTGCTGATGCTACAATTGCTAATGCAAATGGTTTAGAGGCTACATTTACTAACATTGCAGGTTTAGCTTTTACTGATAAAACACAAATTAAATTCAATTATTCGAATTGGATGGGATCGGCTGGAATCCAATTTAATAGTGCTGGTTTAGCTCAAAGAATATCAGAATCTGATGTAATTGCAATAAGTATCCAATCCATGAATTTTGGAGATATTCCTATTACAACTGTTGAAAATCCAGAGGGTAATATTGGTTTCTTCTCACCAAGAGCTAATGTATTTAATTTAGGATATGCGCGTGAATTTTCATCAAGTATTTATGGTGGAATAAACTTTAAAGTAATATCAGAAAATATATCAAATTTAAAAGCAAATGGAATTGCTATCGACGCAGGAATTAGATATGTAACAGGAGAAAATGATCAAATTAAATTTGGCATTGCACTTAAAAATGTTGGTCCAGTTATGCGATTTAAAGGTGATGGTTTAGCTCAACAAGTTACGTATGTTTCTACTGGATATATAGCTTCTTTGGAACAACGATCTGCTACTTTTGAAATGCCTTCTTTACTTTCAATCGGTGGTTCTTATGATTTTATATTTAATGAGGTTAGTAAATTAAATTTAGCTTTAGGTTTTACAGCTAACTCTTTCATGAACGATCAATATAGAATTGGTTTAGATTATGGAATGACTACACCTAAATTAGCTTTTAATGTAAGAGCTGGATATGTATATGAAAAAAATATTATTAACGTTGAGAATCGATCTAATGCATTAGTAGGTCCAACTGCAGGATTTTCAATAGATGCTCTTGCAGGAAAAAACAAAAGCGCTATTGGATTAGAATACTGTGCAAGATTCGCTGGTATATTTGGAACAATACATACAATAGGTGCTACTATTAGTTTAAAATAAATTTATTACTTTTGTAAAAGACAAGAGAGCTCAAAATTGGGCTCTCTTGTTTTTGTTTAATAAAATTCGTAATCATGTCACAAATAAATTATTACACAGCAGAAGGACTTCAAAAGTTGAAAGACGAATTGTATCACTTAAAGACTGTTCAACGTCCTTCGATTTCTGAACAGATTGCAGAAGCAAGAGATAAAGGTGATTTATCTGAGAATGCTGAGTACGATGCAGCAAAGGAAGCTCAAGGTATTTTAGAAATGAAAATCTCTAAAATGGAGGCTATTGTAGCAAATGCACGATTAATTGATGAGACAAACATGGATAACTCCAAAGTTTTTATACTATCAAAAGTAAAGATAAAAAATCAATCTAATGGCATGGAAGTAGAATACACTTTGGTAGCTGAAAATGAAGCAGATATAAAACAAAAAAAGATTTCAATTGATTCACCTATTGGTAAAGGTTTACTGGGGAAAAAAGTTAATGATATTGCTGAAATTCAAACACCAGCGGGTATTATGAAATTTGAAATACTTGACATAACAAGATAATGAAAAGTATTTTCAAAAAAATAATTGACAAAGAAATTACAAGTTATATTGTTGCAGAAGATGAAAATCATTTAGCTTTTTTAGATATTAATCCACTAATGGAAGGTCATACGTTAGTTATTCCCAAAAATGAAATTGATTACATCTTCGATATAGATGACAAGAATTTATCTGATTTGATTTTGTTTGCCAAAAAAGTTGCAACCAAAATGAAATCTAAAATTACATGTACTAAAATTGGAATGACAGTAATTGGTCTTGAGGTTCCACATGCACATATTCATTTGATACCTATAAACTCGATTGATGATATGAATTTTTGCAACAAAAAATTACAACTTTCACAAGAAGAAATGTTGAAAATTCAAGAAATTATAAATTCGTAAAATAATTTAATATTGATACAGAAAAAATGTAAAAAATTAATTCTATGTTAAAAATTTATCTTTCAATTTTATCAATTTTAATAGTTTATTTTAGTTTTTCAGCTAGCACAGATTCATTGAATATATTATTCATTGGAAATTCTTATACACACATGAATGTGATGCCTAAAATTTTTGAAAAACTGTGTAAGGACAAAGGTAAACCTGTATATGTACAGATGAATACAAGAGCTGGTGCTTCATTTTCAATTCATATTACAAGAGCTGATATGTATGAAGCAATAAGAAGTAGAAAATGGGATTATGTAATACTACAAGGTTACTCTCGTGAATTTGCTCTCAACTACGACAAAATTGATAGCGAAACACTACCCTATCTGAATACAATTGTAGATTCTGTCAAATATAATAATCCCTGTTCAACTGTTTTATTTTATCTGACGTGGGGTTATAAAAATGGTTTTAAAGAACTTCCAGAAATTGACACATACGATAAAATGGCTAATAATATAATTAATGGATATACATATGTAAGTTCTTGTTATGATATTCCTATTGTTCCCGTTGGAATTGTTTGGAAGAATATTAGAAATAAATATCCAGAAATAAATCTATATGACGCTGATGAACAACACCCTAACAAAAATGGTTCTTATCTTTCTGCATGTACATTTTATGCTTCGATTTTTAAAGAAAGTCCAGAGGGTGCAATAACATCTACAATTGATGGGAAAACGGCTTCTATAATTCAAAAAGAGGCAGGAAATTATGTCTTATCTAATCTTGAAAGTCTTGGGTTAAATAAAAATTATTTTGGAATCCATCATGAAAGAACAAAATCAGGAAAATACAAACTAATGTTAAATGCAAACTATTCTCATTTATCAACTTATAAATGGGAATTAGGAAATGGAGTAATCAAAACGGACAAAAACGTTATTTATTACTATAAATATCCAGGAAAATACAAAATAAAATTAACTATAAACGACCTTTGTGGCCAAATGGTTTACACACGATATATTAAGTTTGATGCACCCCAAAAAGCTATTGATAAAAAGAAATCGAAGCCATCAAAGTCGGGAGGAATTAAACGAAAAGTATAAATCTACTTACGCCAAAAGAAAATCCTGTCAACAACTCTGTTGTAGAATTCCTCAAGAGGTTCAATATATTTTACCATTATAGTAAATGAAATCATAGCAGTAACAGAAACTCCAACTGCTGCATATGGGCTTAAATTTAAATCAATTACATTGGGCTTTAGACCAACTCCAACTAAACCACCATATAAAATAATAACATGAACAACATAAATTGGTAGTGTGTTTTGACCTAACTTTAAGAATAAAGGAGCTTTAACTTTAAAATTTGCGTCTATCAACATTAATACTCCAATAAGACCAATGACTTGACCAAATCGAATAAATGAAGTACTATTAAGTTCATAAACACCCTGTTGACATAATCCAATTGATTCAGTAAAAAAATCTAACTGAGTAAGAATTGATTGAATGAAGACGTTAAGAAAAATTGCAATAAGAATAAATGAGATTCCAAACCAATTTTTTTTCGTTAGCCGTTCATATTTTCGAATGATACTTCCTGTCATACCACCTAATAAAACATAGCCAGAATAACGCATAAAGCTAAAATCTGAATATTTTCCGTAGAACATATTTTGAATAAATGAAGGAAAACCATTGGGCCAATAAGAAGCTTTAAGGTTTGTTCGATCGATTCTTAATTCGTCAGCTTGAATATAAGACTTCATTTGTGAATAACCAATAAATACTATCAATGCAGCTGCTAAATAATACCAATGAATAGCACCTTTTTTAATAAAAAGATGAATACCATAAATAATTAATAGTAATGATATACCTACAGCGATAGATTGTAAAACATGAAAAGCAGCAAACCATTCTAATTGGAAAGGTGTGTTATAATAAATTGATTTGATTATACTCCAAACACTTAATTGAATTAAATAACCCCAAAAAAGTAAATCTCCAACTCGTTTGAATCCTTTTTTTACCCTATTATTTTGAAAAAAAGATTCGTCTGATTTTTGACCCATTAACAAATAGACGAATATTAAACCAGTTACAGTAAAAAAAAGCGGTGAAGTTAATCCATGTAAATTATGCCAAATGTTATACAAAACATAATCTTCATTTCTATATCGATTTGCTAAACCTGCTCCTGTAAAATGACCTTCCAACATTAATAGTATAGCAATAGATCGTGCCATATCTATAAATTGCAGCCTAGGTTTTTTTACTTTTTCTGGTAGTTGATTTTCAAGTAAGTTTTCTGCCACTATTATTACAGTTTATTGAATTTCTGAAGTAATAAAGAACTCAATACTATCAAGGAATCCTTTCACCTTTACTTTAAACATATTTTTAGAAAGTCCAGTCATAGTTTGTGTATCGACGACAAAAGTAACAATTGCACTTGAGTTAGGTGCTACTTTGATTGAATTGAAACTTGCTTTTATTA
Organism: Chitinophaga pinensis; assembly: GCA_945863605.1. Classification (GTDB taxonomy): domain Bacteria; phylum Bacteroidota; class Bacteroidia; order Flavobacteriales_D; family Crocinitomicaceae; genus UBA952. The sequence continues at coordinate 9,973 of CAMAZP010000025.1, read as the reverse complement.
ACGGATCTTGATTATCTAATTCTAATTCTATTGTTTCATTGCTAATGTTATCAATTGTAAATGAACCAACTATACTATCACCTTTTTTAACTTCGCCAGCTGTAAAAACAGGATTCAAACTTTCAATTGGAAAAGGAATTTCCCCCTTATCAAAACTCACGTTTTCAATCTGAATCTTTCTTTCAATTCCAGCTTCTTTAGAAAAAACCGAACTACTTTGATTTTTCACATCATCACTTGTAGTTTGATTGGCAGTATATTCTCCAAATGGGACAATTGCAAATATTAATTTTCCACCGTTATTAGCTTTTCCTTGAATGTATTGTTTGAACTCGCCAATATTTGTTTCATTGAAATAATTGGTTAAAGACGAAATTCTTCTTTTAGTTAAATTTACATTATATGCTGTTTTCGCAACTGGGCTTGCAAATCCTTTAATGGTAAGCGTAACAACTGATCCATTTTTTAATTCTTCTAAAATCATATCCGTAAATGAGATTAAATCAGCGGCACCTTTATCTACGTTTTTTTGAAAGAATTCATCAAGATCGCGTTGCTTTTTTGATGCTTCAACTTCTGTAAGACCTTTTGCAACCTCAGTTTTATATAAAGAGTAACGTTCTTGGTATAATTTATAGGTATTAATATAATTTTGCTTTGTTACTGTGGCCATTGAAGAAGCATCAGGTTCGTCGTTTCGGAAATAAAGTGTTACGGGAAGTTTTTCCTTTATTCGTTTTTGATAATCTGTATCTTTTTTAATTTCTATTTCGGTTTTTATCTCCGTTTTAACTTCAACAATTTCATCAGATTTTATTGGCGGGTAAGAGACGAAAATGTCACTGCAACATGTTGGATTTTTAGAATAATAGCTTCCTATTCGATTAGAGGAAACGAATATAGTATCCTTGTGCTCGAAATAATATTGGTCATTTGCTGGACTATTTATCGGTAAACCTGCATTGGTTGGAGCAGTGAATTTATTTCCATTTATTTTAGAGTAAAAAACATCTTGTCCCCCAAACCCATTATGCCAGGATGAGGAAAAGTAAAGTCTATTTTCAACAGTATCCATCCAAGGACTTAACTCATTATCAGGTGAATTTATAGCATTTATATTCGTAATCGCTTTGAAACGATTTTCACCCTCAGGGTATGCATACCATATATCTAAACCACCTTTTGTACCTTCTCTATCAGAGGCAAAAAACAACACTTCTTCATTATTTAATTTTGTTATGAATGGCATCGTATTATTTGTGCCAAATGGGTTAATTTCTTGTTTCAATGAATCAATTTTCGACCATTTTCCATTTGAATAATTCGCAACCATTATTTTGCAGCGATAATTATAACCTTCATCTTCACAAGCACTGAAATAAAATTTCTTCCCGTCTAATGAGAAAGAGCCATTCCCAGTGTTTAATTTCTGAATAATTAAATCTTGAATTTGTTTATTTGCTTCAAACTTTTGACTTTTAATTTCTGAAGAATACAACTTAGTTTTATAGTTTTTGGCATAAACTTCCTGAGTCTCATCTTTTACAGAATCTGCTCTCAATGAGGAAAAAATAAATTTATTATCTCTTACCGCATGCCCAAAATCTGCATCGTAAGAATTTACTGTTAATGGTAGTTTTTTTAGAGGTTCTAATGTATCTGAATAGTTTTTTTTGGCCCAAGCACACGCTTCCACCTCTTGTAAAGCTTTCTTATAAAAGTAATCATCATCTCCAGTAAAACGTTTTTTGGCGAGCTTCATCGTTTCGAATGCACGATCATAATTTCCATTTTGTTTTTGCATTAAACCCAAATACAAAATACTTGCAGGATAAATTTCTTCTATATCTTTTGCATATATGAGTGCATAATATTTTTCTGCTTGATAGTAATCTTTGTATGCTTTATGTGTTTCTGCATATTTCCATAGTAATTCTAATGAATTGGAATCTTTTTCTAATGCTAACTTATAATATTCAAGTGCATAATAATAATCACCTTTTTTATATTGCTCATCCGCAAAATCTACTAATTGTTTTAGTTTTACTTGTGAGTATGAATTAAAAAAAAATAGAAAAAATAGAAAAACTAAATGTAATCTGGACATACACGATGGATAATTCGTTTTGGTTTAAATGTACGTATGATATACCTAACTGCTATTTCGATTCCTCCACGAGCTCTGCTAGCAGGAACCAACTTCGAAAAATTAATGTCATAACTAACACCCACGAAAAAATCTTTATAATCATATCCAAAAGTAAGGTAAGCGGCATCTCTATTTCTATACCATACTCCACCATACAAAGCTTGGTAAATTTTTGTGTTGGATGTTACATAATATTTTGCAGAACCTCCAAGTAATAGTTCTCTGTATTTTCCTTGATTATTGAATTGCAAGCTTGGAACAGCATCCCATTTACGATTGATTTTAAAAGTACCCTTAGCAAAAAGTGTAAATCGAATATCTCGTTGAATTTTTTCAGTATAAAACCCTTGATTAGGACGATTTAAGTTATATATTCCAAAACCAGATAGCACTTTAAATCTTTCGTTTTTTCGCCATTCATACAGAGAGCCGACACCAATTGAAAGATTCGTTTTTCGGTCATTTTGATAAGTTTCATTGGTTGCAGCAGCTGGATTAAATATATAACCGTTATATTGACTATCAAAATATAAAGCGTTCCAATTAATTTGTCGGTGATTCATTCCAAAATTTATTCCCGGACGAATTGTATGAACAGAATCTTTAGTGAGTTTTATTAATTTGGAGGCATTTCCTTGAAATTCAATTGTTCTAAAAGTTCCATCACCTGCTTGATCATGAAAAATTAAAAATCCAATTCCATAATTTTTAAATTTTGCATCAGCAGACATCGAAAGTGTACTGAATGGAACTGTTACGCTTCTCCATTGATCGCGGTAGTTTGCAACAAAACGGTAATCGCCATTAAAATGTCCTGCTTGACCTGGATTTTGAAATAATTGATTATCGTTAAACTGTGACCAATGAATATCTTGACCAAGGGAAGTTCTGCATAAAATAAAAAACAGATTGAAAAAAAATATCCTTGTTGTCATTTTAGAGAATAATGAACTAAAGTACTAAAAATATTGGAAAGATTTAAATGTTATGGATTTGTAAGCGATAAGGGAATTATTTTTCCTTTCATAAATTTATGAGCATTGATGGTAAAATCGGAAATGTATTCACTTACCTGTTTTGGATTTAAAGGCGCCTGATAACCCGGAAAAGCTTCTGATAACATTTCTGTTTGAACTGAGCCAAGACATAAACAATTCATCGCAATCGTTGAAGCTTTATATTCTTCAGAGAATAGTTCTGTGAAACTACATAAAGCAGCTTTCGATGTTGAATAAGCGCTTAGTCCTGAAAATTTCATTGAGCCTTGAAATCCACCCATCGAACTTATATTAACAATGTGCGAATTTTCTGGATTCAAAAATGGGATGATTGCTTGAACTGTTTCAAAAACTCCAAACAAATTGATTTGATAAGATTTCTGAAGTTCTTGACTTGTAATTTCTTCAAATGGTTTATTTACCAAAAATCCAGCATTGTTAATCAAGTAATCAATTTTTCCAATGGATGAAAACAGTTTTTCAGCTTGAACTCTAACATCGTTTTCTAAATCAAATTCGAAGCATTTAACAGAGGGTAATATCCCAAAATCCGTTTTCATTTTTCCTAGATTTCTAGATAATGCAACAACTTCAAATTCTTCTCTACTCGCAAAATTTTCCACCAGTGCTTTACCTATTCCTCGGCTTGCACCAACTATAACTACTCTCTTAGTCGTCATAACTCAGAGAAACAGTTGAACTTTGCGGAATCGATTGACAAGTTAAAACATAGCCATTGGCAACTTCTTCGTCAGTTAGAGAATAATTGAGTTTCATTGCAACTTCACCTTCTAGAACTTTTGCTTTGCAAGAAGAACATACGCCACCACGACATGAATAAGGAACATCTAACCCTGATTTTTCAACTTGTTCTAATATAGTTCCACCAGGCACTTGCATATCAAAAGAAGTTACTTCGTGGTCAAGCATCACTTTAATATGACTTTTCCCTTTAAAATTCATGTCTTTTTTAGCAACAGGAACGGCTGTTGGTGTTGTAAATAATTCAAACTTAATTTTTGAATCTTGTACTCCGAAAAATTTCAATACTTCTTTTGTAGAATGAATCATATCTTCTGGCCCGCAAATGAAGAAACAATCTGCTTTTAATAACTCAAGATTTTGTTTAATTTCATTAGTAAAATTTTCTTTATCTATTCTACCTTCTTTGAATCCTTCTTTTGTTTCTTTACTCAGATAAAAAGTTGAATCAACATAATTTAATGTATTTAATTCGGTCAAAAACATTGATTTTTCAATAGTTTGATTGCCATAAAACAATGTCATTTTTCCATTCACCTCCAAACTTTTTGCTAAAGATAAAATAGGTGTAATTCCGCTTCCTGCAGCGATGGCTACAATATTTTTTTGTCCTTCACTTAAATGAAAACTACCCTCTGGCTTGGAAATGTTAATGACATCGCCGTCTTTAGCTTTTGAATTGAACCAATTAGAAACAATTCCATTTTCAATCGCTTTAACAGCAATTGAGATTGGTTCATTCATGCCACTACAAATTGAATAGGATCGACGTTGTTTTTTTCCATCTATTAGTACTTCGATGTTCAGATATTGTCCCGCAATAAAATGAAAAGAAGACTTCAAATCAATTGGTATTTGAAAAGAAACTTTCACAGACTCTTTTGTGAGACGTGTTAATTGTATTCCAACCTCGTGAAAGCCTTTGCTAGATGTAGCTGTAATTTCTTTCTTTTTAAAAATATTAAATAATCCCATGTATTAATCGTCAAATGATATTAATAATTTCTCACTTGTTGGATGTGCTTGACAAGTAAGTATATAGCCGTTTTCAACCTCGTCAGGCATTAATGCATAATTCACATCCATTTTCGCAGAACCTTCCATCACTTTTGCTTTACATGTGCAACAAACACCGCCTTTGCATGCGAAAGGTAAGTCTGCACCAGCTTCTTGTGCTGCATCTAAAATTGTTTTTCCATTCGAATCCAATTCGAAGTCAATGACATCGCCATCTAGGATTATTTGAACTTTTGAATCAAAAGAAGGGGCTTGATTAGCAATTTCTGCTGCTGTTTTTTCTTTTTTAACGTTGGTTGCGAATAATTCAAAATAAATATTTTTTGAATCGACACCATTTTCAATTAGTGATTCACGAACGTTTAAAATCATTTCTTCCGGACCACAAATAAAAACATCCTCAATTGATTGATTTTTAAGGAAAGCTTGATACAATTCATCACATTTTTCTTTATTGATTCTACCTTTTTGAATCTTATTAACTGGACTTTCTCTTGAAAAAACATGAATAATTCTTATCCTATTTAAATATTTGTTTTTAAGGGCCTCCAGTTCCTCACGGAAGATCACACCATAAAACCCTTTATTTCCATAGAATAAAGTTACATCACCTTGTTCTTCCTCTAAAATAGTTTTAGCAATAGAAAAAATTGGAGTAATTCCACTTCCTGCTGCATACAATACATATGACTTTTTACTATTTTTTGTCGTACTCAACTTAAAATTACCTGTTGGAGTCATTACCTCCAATGTATTTCCAACCTTCAAAGATTTATTTGCATAAGTTGAAAACACACCATTTTCTATTTGTTTCACTGCCACACGCCATTCATTTTCAAATGGAGAAGAACAAAGCGAATAAGACCTTCTGATTTCAGTGTTATCTATTGACGTTTTCAGCGTTAAATATTGCCCGGATTCATATTTGTAGTCAGCAATCAATTCTTTTGGTATATCAAATGAAATAGAAACAGCATCTTTTGTTTCTTTTCTGATGTCCTTAATTGTAAGCGTGTGAAATTTAGGGGTCATTACTCGAATTTTAATGCGTCAAAGATAAACAATTGAATCAATTAGATGTTTTCGTTAGTGGGTTAACTTTTATGATTTACATCCTATTATCAGCCCCCAATAATTAATTATATTTGTCAAATAATCATTGCTTATGAAAGTTTTAGAAACAACTGATCTTGAACAAAAATTTCAAGATAAAATTGATCGAGAGGTTAAAATTGAACCAAATGATTGGATGCCTGATGCTTACAGAAAAACATTAATTAGACAGATGTCTCAACATGCACATTCTGAAATTGTTGGAATGTTACCAGAAGCTAATTGGATCACGCGCGCTCCGAATTTAAGGAGGAAAGCTGTTTTATTGGCAAAGGTTCAAGATGAAGCAGGTCATGGCTTGTATTTATACAGTGCAACTGAAACGTTAGGGGCTGACAGAGAAGCAACCATTGATGATTTACATTCAGGAAAAGCTAAATATTCTTCGATTTTTAATTATCCAGCACTTTCTTGGGCTGATATTGGTGCAATTGGTTGGTTGGTTGACGGTGCAGCAATTATGAATCAGGTTGCATTGTGTCGTTGTTCTTACGGTCCATATGCACGTGCTATGGTTAAAATCTGTAAAGAAGAATCCTTTCACCAACGTCAAGGTTATGAATTGTTAACGACATTGGCGCAAGGAGCACCTGAACAAAAAGAATTGGCGCAAGATGCTCTGAATCGATTTTGGTGGCCAGCTTTAATGATGTTTGGGCCAAATGATGATGAATCTCCAAATTCTGCTCAATCAATGAGGTGGAAAATTAAACGTTTAACAAATGATGAATTGCGTCAGAATTTTATAGATGCAACAGTTCCACAAGCAGAGTTAATTGGTTTAAAAGTTCCTGATGAAAATTTAAAATGGAATGAAGAAACTGGTCATTACGATTTTACACCAATAAATTGGGACGAATTTTGGCAAGTTGTAAATGGAAATGGTCCATGTAACAAACAACGTGTTGATGCAAGAAGAAAAGCAAAAGAAGAAGGAATGTGGGTGAGAGAGGCAGCTTTGGCATTTGCAGAAAAAAGAAAGAAAAAACTAACAGCATAATCACATCAAAATCATCAATCATGTCAACAAAAGAATGGCCACTTTGGGAGGTTTTTATCAGAAGTAAACAAGGTTTAAATCACAAACATGTTGGAAGTTTAAGAGCAGCAGACTCAACCATGGCTCTGGATAATGCAAGAGATGTTTACACGCGTCGTTCGGAAGGAATTAGTATTTGGGTTGTGGAATCAAATTATGTTCATGCTAATGATCCAGCGGATGCTGATGCTTATTTCGAACCCTCTGATACAAAAATTTTCCGACATCCTACTTTTTACGAAGTACATGAAGACATCAAACACATGTAATTTATGAAAAACGAAGCTTTATTTCGCTATTTACTTCGGTTAGGAGACGATAGTTTAATTCTAGGTCAACGTTTAGCTGAATGGTGTGGTCACGGTCCAATCCTCGAAGAAGATATCGCAATGACTAACATCTCCTTAGACTTAATTGGTCAAGCAATGAGTTTGTTAGATTATGCGGGTGTAATCGAAGGAAAGGAAAGAAATTGTGATAAACTTGGATTGTTGCGCTATGAGAAAGAATATGTAAATGTACTTTTAGTGGAGCAACCAAATGGTGATTTCGGAGACACAATAATGCGTCAATTCTTGTTCGATGCTTTCCGAAAACCTTTATACGAAAAACTAGTAAATTCTTCTGATAAACAATTGGCAGCAATTGCAGAAAAATCTTTAAAGGAAACACGATACCATTTGAAACATTCTTCCGAATGGGTAATTCGTTTAGGTGATGGAACAGAGGAGTCACACGAAAGAGTTCAAAATTCATTGGATACCTTATGGAGGTTCGCAGACGAATTATTTTACACAGACGAAGTTGAAGCACAATTGACTGGTGAAGGAATTTTACCAGATTTATCAGAAATCAAGACTGAATGGGAATCGACTGTAAAGCATGTTTTCTCTGAAGCAACTCTTGAAATTCCGGCCAATAATTGGAAATTTGAGGGTGGTCGTAAAGGTCGTCATTCTGAGCATTTTGGTCATTTGTTGTCAGAATTACAGTATATGCAACGAGCCTATCCAAATATGGAATGGTAAGCAAAGAGCAGATATATAATTGGCTTGAAGAAGTTAGCGATCCGGAAATTCCAGTGCTATCTGTAATTGATTTGGGTGTTATTCGAGATGCAAAAAATATTGATGGAGAGTGGTTAATAACAATTACTCCAACCTATAGTGGTTGTCCTGCTATGAAAACAATGGAAGAAGATATCCTTTCAAAATTAAAAACAAAAGGAATTGATACTGCTCGTGTGGAATTAGTTTTAGCTCCTGCTTGGAGTACAGATTGGCTCTCTGAAAACGGAAGAGTCAAATTACGCGAGTATGGTATTGCACCACCAGAACATGAAGTTGATAAAAGTGTACTATTTGCGGCACCAACTATTGTTCCGTGTCCAAAATGTCATTCCAAAAACACACGAATGGTCAGTCAATTTGGTAGTACAGCATGTAAAGCAATGTATCAATGTAATGACTGCCAAGAACCTTACGATTATTTCAAATGTTTAAAATAATTTACGTTTTCATTTTTTTTTAAATTAATTATTTTCAAAAACATCAAGTATTTGCTGTAATAATTTACTTAACTTCGAATCTCGAAAAACATCCGTTTTTATTGTTTAAATCTTAAGAAATTATTCTTATTAATTAACTATTTATGAGTAAATTAACTTTGTTTTTGTTTTTGTTAACGGTAGCGTTTTTTAGTAAAGCCAATTATAAATTACGAACAGTAGATTCAATTGGAAATAGTTATCTTGTAAGTATAACTGCAATGAAGTCGTTTAGTAAAAAGGAAATAAACAAAATTTGGAAAAAAGGAAGTATACCTAAACTCATTATGCCTATCAAATATGAATTTGACGTGTTTGATATTACCTACAAAACTAAATGGCATGATGGAACGACAATTATAGCTTCAGGAATGGTTTTTATTCCTAAAATAACAAAAAAGGTTGTTCCTTCTGAGTTAATTTATTTACATGGGACAAAAATGAGCAAACTACGAACTATAAATCTTGACATAGGAGAACAATCCATATGTGCAGGTTTTGCTACGGAGGGTTATATAGTTGCTTACCCTGATTATGTTGGTTTAGGAAAGGGTGATAAATTTCATTTATATCAGCATACAGGAACAGAGGTTCAAGCTGGAATTGATATGATGAGGGCTGTACATGAATTATTAAAAAAAAATAATGTAAAAACTGATAATCGACTTTTTATAACTGGCTATTCGCAAGGAGGCCACGCAGCAATGGCTTTACATAAAGAAATCCAAGAAAAATACAAGCAAGAATTTAATGTTGCAGCCTCATCACCAATGTCAGGTGCTTACGATATTTCGGGGGTACAAAGCAAGTGTATGTTTGAAAAATATGCTTTCCCGAGTTATTTGCCTTACTTATTACGTGCTTATGACGAAGTTTACGATTTATTTGAAGAAGATTTTACATCATTATTCAAAGCACCTTATGATACAATTGTAGCAAAATACTACGATGGAAACTATGATATATGGGATGTTAATCCGTTATTACCAGAAGTTCCTGTATCTATGCTTAAAGACGAGTTCATAATAAAATATATATCTAGTAATCCTGAAAAATTAAAAAAAGTATTGAAAGATAACGATGTATATGATTGGAAACCAGAAGCACCAATGCAATTATGTTATTGTCAGTCAGATGAACAAGTAAATTACATCAATGCTTTTGTTGCCTATGATAAAATGAAAGCAAATGGAAGTAACCTTGTTCGCAAGCAATCTGGCGGAAAACGATTTGATCATATACAGTGTTCCGTTTTTTCAAGTATGAACACCAAATTTTTCTTCAACACAATTCGCAGAGGAAGCAAAAAAGGTAGAAAAGGTTATCCCTTAAAAAGAAGTATTGTTTGG
>CAMAZP010000024.1 GCA_945863605.1 Chitinophaga pinensis | reverse complement strand
ACTTATTGGAGTCAGATTCAAGGAAATAAAAGTGCAGTTATCAATGGTGTCAGAGGAAAGAGATATGGAGAAAACAACTATTTCAAAGCAGAAATTGTAACATCAAAAACGATAAGTTTATCTATTACAGAGCCACCAACAGTTCAACTCGATTATGGTAAAAACGACGGCGGTTCTAATGGATATTTAGAAGTTTCAAATTGGGTTTTACAGGCTAGTGGAACTTATAAAAAAGTTGCTTTTACTGACCTTTTTAACACCTTCAGTCCTATTTACCAGAAAGTAATTGTGGAAGCCATTCAAGACAATCCTGATATTAGAATTGATTGCAACAAACCCGATTTTTTGTTTAGCGGAGCACAGCAATTTTCGTTTCACAAAGATGGAATCAAACTCTACTTTTTCGAAGGTCAATCACAAGCATTTGAATTAATTTTAACGAAAACGCAATTGGCAAAAATTTCAAGCGCGAAATGGATTTTGGGATATTTGTAAGAGCTTAAGAATAAAATGCGGTGAAAACGCATTCTAATCTCCGCAAATTTGCGGTGAATAATTTTTAAAAATACCGAATAAAAAAGATAAATTACTAACATAAAAGACTTGATTGAAAAAGGAATTTTAAAACAATAAGCTGAAGGTGGGAGGAGTGTAAATTATGAGTTGGTTATTGTGTGATTTTTGAAAAGAGAGATTTTTTTGTGGAGAAAGTGCATTTTTGGAAACGATAACATCAAAACAACTTTTGAGAAGTGTTCTGAAAAAGTTGTTCTTGGGGAAATAAAGTTTTGGGAATGTTTTAAGTTAGTAAAAACCAGACAAGAAAAATTCGATTACAATTGAATTTTTGATTTGACAAAAATTGTATCTTTGATGAAGTCATTAATCAATCAAAAAGCAATGGACAGAATAACAATTTATCCAAGAAATGCAAAGCAAAAATCCTTGTTAAAATCTTTATTGGAAGAAATGAAAGTTCGTTTTGAGATTGCAACGACAAAAGATGAAGCTTTATTGAGTGAGAGAGATTTTTTTGCTAAAATTGATAAGTCAATTAATCAAGCAGAAAATGGAAATACAAAACCATTGTCTAAAGAAAAACAAAAGGAGTTTTTAGGACTATGAGTTATACTATCGAATTAACTATAGATGCAATAAAAGACATTGAAAAGTTTAAGAAATCAGGTGACAAAAAGTTTTGATAAAAATTGACAAATTATTAGACGAACTAAGAGAGCATCCTAAAACTGGCACTGGAAAACCCGAACAATTGAAGTACTACGAAATACCGACTTGGTCAAGAAGATTAACCGACAATCATAGACTAATTTACAGAATTCAAGAAAATAGAGTTGTTGTAATGGTTCTATCATTTTGGGGACACTACGGAGACAAATAAAAAATTACACTTTGGGTGTCAACTAACAAAGGCAAGCGCGAAATGGATTTTTTGGTATTTGTTAGTGCTTAATATTAAAATGGTTTTGAAGGAAAACTCAAATCTTCAAAGTGGGCAAAAATCACCAAAACTTCAAGTGATACCGCATTAAGAGACATAAAAGACTTGATTGAAAAAGGAATTTTAAAACAATCAGCTGATGGTGGGAGGAGTGTGAGTTATACTACATCAGAAATTAATTGATTCAAATAAAAAAGTAGGGTATTATTCTTAGAATACCATCATTGATATATAGATTAAACAATTTGGACATTGTCGCATTTATGAAGTGGTAATTGGTTTGTAAACAAATATGTCCAAATTCGACTGAAAAAGTCCTTTACTGAAACTAATTTTCATATTTGAAAACATTGAAATTACTGTAAATCCGAATAAATTCAAACAAGAATTTCTGAAGTAATTTCTTAATTTAGCAACTTAATATTTTATTGGAGAATAAAAATGAAAATTAAAGAGAAAATTTCGCTCGAAAAAGTATTTGAAAAAGAATACAAAATCAAAATTGGTGAAATTGAAAATAACAAAGAGGCGATTATTACACATTTCATACACAACAATAAAAATGGTGTTTCACAATTCTTCAGAAAAGATGCAATTAAATATACAAAAGAGATTTTATCCTATAAATATCCGAATGAAGAAATAACAAATATTGTAGCTGAAGAAGCTTTACAGTATGGGATTTTTGACACTTTTGATATTCCTTTTCCTCCCGTTGAAAATTCAAAATTTAAGTTTATAGATTTATTTGCTGGAATAGGAGGATTTCGTTTAGCAATACAAAACTTAGGTGGTAAATGCGTTTTTACAAGCGAATGGGACAAAGATGCAAAGCGCACTTATAAAGCTAATTTTGGTGAAAGACCTTTTGGTGACATTACAAAAGAAGAAACAAAAGCATTTATCCCAAATGGATTCGACTTGCTTTGTGCTGGTTTTCCTTGTCAAGCATTTTCAATCGCTGGTAAACGTGGTGGTTTTGAAGATACAAGAGGAACTTTATTTTTTGATGTTGCAGAAATAATAAAAAGGAAACAACCTAAAGCAATTTTTCTTGAAAACGTTAAAGGTTTACGAAATCATAACGGTGGAAAAACACTTGCAACAATCTTAAATGTATTGAGAAATGATTTGGGTTATTTTGTTCCTGAACCTCAGGTTGTTAACGCAAGGGATTTTGGAGTTCCACAAAATAGAGAAAGAATTTATATCGTTGGATTTAGAAAAGATTTAGGAATTGAAAACTTTGAGTACCCTGCTCCAACAAACAAAAAAGTAACTTTTGCATCGATTAAAGAAAAAAAGGTTCCAGCTACAAAATATTTTCTATCAACTCAATATGTTCAAACATTAATCAATCATAAAGCACGACACGAAGGAAAAGGAAATGGTTTTGGTTACGCAATAATTCCTGATGATGGGATTAGTAATGCTATAGTTGTTGGTGGAATGGGTAGAGAAAGAAATTTAGTTCTTGACAAGAGAATTACTGATTTTACCCCAACAACCCATATAAAAGGCACTGTAAACCGCGAAGGAATAAGAAAAATGACACCACGAGAATGGGCAAGATTACAAGGGTTTCCTGACGAATTTATTATTCCTGTTGCAGATGCATCCGCTTATAAACAATTCGGTAATTCTGTTGCTGTTCCTGCCGTTCAAGCGACTGCTAATGAGATCTTAAAATTATTAAATATCAAATAATGGGTAAATTAAACGAACTTAGCATAACAATTGGAAAAGACAATAAAGCAGAATTAGTATTTGATAGTTTGTTCCCAAATTTTTTAGAAGTTGAGTATGAAAAGCCATCAGAATATATCCAAAAATATTGGAACGCTTTTAAAAATCACACTGAAAGTAACAACAATTTAAATGGAAAAGTATTCGAATATATTTTAGCAACCCTTTGCGTTAGAGAAGGGATTTTACCTATTTATATGAGTGCAAAAGTTGCATTTGTTCCAAATGTAATTTATGACTTAATGTTTTATACAGCAGAAAGAGGACCAATATGTTGGAGCGTAAAAACAAGTTTAAGAGAAAGGTATAAACAAGCTGATTTGGAAGCAATAGCTTTAAAATATGTCCACAGAAAAGCATTAAGCTACTTGATTACCCTAGAAGAAAAGGAAGCAAAAAGTGTAAAAGCTAAAATAAAAAGTGGAGATGTTATAGGACTTGATGATGTAATTGTTGCTACAACAGAAGAATTTAACCAACTTATATCAGAATTAAAAGAATTTGAATTTTCTGAACCGCCAACTGTTAAAGTAATTGAAAGTAACCAAATAATAACTGAAGAAAAAGTAAATCTGTTGAAATAAAACGAAATTGATACTAAGAATGTGTATTTTCGAGAAGCAAATTAATTTGAAATGGCTAGGCGTAAGATTGTTTCGAGAATATATCAGTTATGTATAATTGCTAAGTAAATGAAATGAAATGACAATAGTAGATTGGAAACAAATTCACACATCTCCTCCATCCAAAAAAGATAAGAGAAATAATTATTTACTATTAGTCTTAATGTTATTACTTATCAGTTATGTCGTTTATAAAGAATTAAAAAGAGAAAACGAACTTGAGAATACTGAAAATACTTGGGCTGTTGTCACAGATTCATTTAGAAGACGACATGATCAATTCCTTAAAGTAAAATTCTACATTAACAAAAAAACTATCTACTCCAGTGAATTCATAGCAGATAATTGTCAATATGTGAAAAAGATAGGTGATACAATAATAATTAATTATTCAACAAAGAACCCTCAAACTGTTGAAGTAGAAGAGTGTTTTTGGAATGATAATGTCAAAAAGAAATATAATTTCTATAAATGGTAATTGTAATTATTGAAAAGACATTGATTTGATTGGAAAGAAAATATACATAACATCAACTAAAAGCCACGGGCTGAACAACCACAACCGAGAAGCCCGAGTCTCCTAGTTGAGAAACTTTATAAATCCCCCAAAACAAACCTCAAAAACCTCATTCCTTCCTTTTTTTCAATCCACAACTAACCTTACATCAACTTTTAAGAAGAACGCCACTAATCATTCCTCCCCTTTTCCACCCCAAAAACCTCCCCCAAATCCCCCTCCAATCTAATTTTCAAACGATTTCTATATAAAAGCTTGAAAATTCTAAAATAAAACACGTATATTTGCGCCCAAATTTAAACAGCGTTAGATGTCATCAATTAAAGGAAAAATCTCACAAGTTATCGGTCCAGTTGTGGACGTTCGTTTTGAAAGAGGAACTACTCTTCCAAACATTTTTGATGCTCTTGAAGTATACAGAGCAGATGGTTCAAGAGTTGTTCTTGAGGTGCAAGCGCACGTTGGAGAAAACGCAATTCGCGCAATCTCTATGGACTCAACAGACGGATTCACACGTGGTATGGAAGTTATCTCAACAGGTACTTCTATCAAAATGCCAACAGGAGAAAAAATCAAAGGTCGTTTATTCAACGTTGTTGGTGAAGCGATTGATGGTATCAACGAAATGAGTAACGAAGGTGGGTTACCAATCCACAGAGAAGCGCCAAAATTCGACCAATTATCAACTGCAACTGAAATCCTTTTCACAGGAATTAAAGTTATCGACTTAATTGAGCCTTATGCAAAAGGTGGTAAAATCGGTTTATTCGGTGGTGCAGGGGTTGGTAAAACAGTATTAATCCAAGAATTGATTAACAATATTGCTAAAGGTCACGGTGGACTTTCTGTATTCGCAGGAGTTGGTGAGCGTACACGTGAAGGAAATGATCTTCTTCGTGAGATGTTGGAATCAGGAATTATTAAATATGGTGACTCCTTTATGCATTCTATGGAAGCAGGAGGATGGGACCTTTCAAAAATCGATTTAGAAGAAATGAAAGAGTCTAAAGCTACTTTCGTATTCGGACAAATGAATGAGCCTCCAGGAGCTCGTGCTCGTGTAGCATTATCTGGATTGACAATTGCAGAATACTTCCGCGATGGTGACGGAGAAGGACAAGGAAAAGATATCCTTTTCTTCGTTGATAATATCTTCCGTTTCACACAAGCAGGTTCTGAGGTATCAGCGTTATTAGGTCGTATGCCTTCAGCTGTAGGTTACCAACCAACTTTAGCAACAGAGATGGGTGCGATGCAAGAACGTATTACTTCAACAAAAAATGGTTCAATTACATCTGTACAAGCGGTTTACGTACCTGCGGATGACTTAACGGATCCAGCGCCGGCAAATACATTTGCTCACTTAGATGCAACAACGGTACTTTCTCGTAAAATTGCTGAGTTAGGAATTTATCCAGCGGTTGACCCATTGGATTCAACTTCAAGAATCTTGACACAAGAAATCGTTGGTGAAGAACATTATAGCTGTGCACAAAGAGTTAAAATCACTTTACAACGTTACAAAGAGTTGCAAGATATTATCGCAATCTTAGGTATGGATGAGTTAAGTGAAGAAGATAAATTAGTAGTACACAGAGCACGTCGTGTACAACGTTTCTTATCTCAACCTTTCCACGTTGCGGAGCAATTTACAGGTATCCCAGGAGTATTAGTTGACATTCAAGATACTATCAAAGCATTCAACGATATTTTAGATGGTAAATTTGACAAATATCCTGAAGCAGCTTTCAACCTTAAAGGAGGAATTGAAGACGTAATCGCTGCAGGAGATAAAATGTTAGCTGAAGCTTAAAAAAAGAAAAATGAAATTAGAAATAATCACGCCAGAAGCAAGTATTTTCACTGGAGAAGTAATCGCTGTTACTCTTCCTGGTTTGGATGGTATGTTTCAAGTATTAAATAATCACGCGCCAATTATCTCTAGCTTAAAGCAAGGAGAAGTTAAAGTAGAAGTAGAAGGAAAATTCGACACTACGAAATTGAACGAAAATGTGAAAGTTGACAAAGGAAACACGTTGAGAATAACAATCAAAGGTGGAGTAGCTGAGTTGATGAATAACAAAATGATTGTTCTAGCTGAGTGATTCAAAAAGTCTTAAGATTAAAGGGATTTGGTTGTCCATATCCCTTTTTTTGTGTTAAGACATGTTAAGTTCGATAAATTTTTAATTGTTTACACAAGATAGTTTAATTACTTTCGTTCAATTCGTTAGCCAATGGAAGATTTAAAAAGCCTTGTTGATTTAAATAACATACCAAAACATGTTGCCGTTATTATGGATGGTAACGGAAGATGGGCTAAACAACAGGGAGAAGCACGTTTGTATGGTCATTTAAATGGCGTTGATTCTGTGCGAGCTACAATTAAAGCTGCAAGAGAAATTGGAGTTGAATACCTAACACTTTATGCTTTTTCAACTGAAAACTGGAATCGTCCAAAAGAGGAAGTCGACGGTTTAATGGATATACTCGTTCATTCGATAACCAACGAAATGGAAGAAATGAATGAAAATGGTGTAAAATTTAAAACAATAGGAGACATTGATGGACTACCAGATAACTGTTCGAATAGTCTAAAAGAAGCAATTGAAACAACAAAAAACAATAAAGAAATTACTTTGATTTTGGCATTAAATTATAGTGCTAAATGGGAAATCAGAAAAGCAATTAAAACGATTGCCGAACAAAGAGCCTCTGGATTAATTTCAGAAGATGAAATCACAGACGAATTAATTTCAGAGCATCTAACAACAAAAGGTATTCCAGATCCAGAATTAATGATACGCACAAGTGGTGAACATCGCATCAGTAATTTTCTTCTCTGGCAACTAGCTTATTCCGAATTTTACTTCACTGAAACACATTGGCCAGACTTTAGAAGAGACGATTTATTTAGTGCAATTTTAGCATACCAACAAAGAGAACGTCGTTTTGGAATGGTCTCAGAACAAATTTACAACAACAAATGAGAGGATTATTAGCCCTGTTTTTATTTTTTTCCTACTCGATTTTTTCACAAGAAGGACCTATTACTCTTGGGGAAATTGATTTTAGTTACAAAGTTCCAAAAGAATATGAAATTGGTCCGATTAAAGTTTTGGGGGCAGAAAACTATGACCACCAAGCAATTAAGTTAATAGCAGGCTTAAGACAAGGACAAAAAATCACATTACCAAGCGAACAAATCAATAAAGCAATCAAAAATCTTTGGAACGAAGGTATTTTCTCCAACATTTCCATTTATGCAGAAAAAGAAATTGCAGGAGTAGTATACCTAATTATTGAATTAGTTCCACGTCCAAAACTGTCAAAATTCAGATTCAAAGGTGTAAACAAACGTGAAGCAGATAAATTAAGGGAAGAAATTACACTGTATGCAGGAAAGACAATCACAGAGAATTTAGTTTTTCAAACGGAGAGTAAAATCAGAAGTTATTTCAGAGAAAAGAGTTTCTACAATACAAAAGTCGAAATCAATCGCATAAAAGACACTTTGATAAACGATTCCGAAATTTTCTTAATCGATATAAAAAAGGGTGCAAGAATTGGAATTAAAGAAATTGAAATCGTTGGGAACACAGAAGTTCCAATATGGAAATTAAAATTAGCGATGAAAGATACGAAGCAAAAGTCGATTCTTCGTGTTTTCAAACGTTCTAAATTTACAGAATCTACCTACGAAAAAGATAAAATAGCTTTGCTAGCTAAATTTAATGCCGTTGGTTTGAGAGATGCCCACATTTTAAAAGATACTGTTTACCAATTAGACGAAAAAAATCTAAAAATTAAAATAGAAATTTCTGAGGGTGCAAAGTATTACTTTGGAGATTTAGAATGGACAGGAAATTCAAAATATAGATCCTCTTTCTTGGACTCTATACTAGGAATTAAAAAAGGAGATTTATATAACAAATCACTTTTTGATGGACGTTTATACGGAACAGGTGACGGAAGAGATATTTCCTCGCTCTACATGGACAAAGGTTATTTATTCTTCCAGTTGATACCTGTTGAAACGAATGTAACGGATAATCACATCAACCATCAAATTCGTATTTTAGAAGGAAAAGAAGCACGAATTGGAACTGTTACCATTAAAGGAAATACTAAAACGAACGACTTCGTGATCCTAAGAGAAATTAGAACAAAACCAGGAGATTTATTTAATAAAGCGGATATCATGCGAACACAGCGTGAATTATCCCAATTGGGTTTCTTTAATGAACAAGCTTTTCAAGTAAACCCTTTGCCAAATCCAGCTAAAGGAACTGTTGACATCGAATATGTAGTTGAGGAAAAATCATCGGATCAAGTTGAATTATCTGGAGGCTATGGTGGAGCAACAGCAGGTCAGTCGGGAAGAATTATTGGAACGGTTGGTTTGACATTTAATAATTTTTCTACTAGAAATTTCTTTAAAAAAGATGCTTGGTCGCCACTACCAGGAGGAGATGGACAGCGAATTTCTATAAGAGCACAATCTAATGGGAGATTTTACCAAGGATATAACTTCTCGTTTACGGAACCTTGGTTGGGTGGTAAAAAACCAAATTCTCTTTCGTTTTGGATTAACAACACAGCACTTTCTTCTAATGGTTTTTTGAGAACTAACCCTGCATATACTGGACTTTCAATTACCGGTACAGGAATAGGATTAGGGAGAAGAAAAAAATTTCCAGATGATTATTTTACTGCTTATTATGAATTAAGTTACCAATATTATGATGTAGTGAAAGATTCACGTTTTCCGTTGTTCACTGAAGGATATGCAAATGATATTGCTTTAAAATACGTGTTACAAAGAAGCTCCGTAAGTGCTCCTATTTATCCGCAAAGTGGATCTAATTTTACATTTACCGCAAAAGCAACTGTTCCGTATTCAAAATTCGGAGACGAAAAAGATTACGCTACAATGAGCAATAAAGACCGTTACCACTATTTGGAATACTACAAATTCAAATTTACAGGAGAATGGTTCTTACCACTATCCGCTGATAAAAAATTAATCTTAATGCCTCGGTTTGGATTTGGTTATATTGGAGCTTACACGAAAGCAAGGGGCATCACACCATTCGATAGATTCAATATGGGAGGAAGTGGATTATCAGGTGTAAACCAATTAGGTGGACAAGAAATAATTGCCTTAAGGGGTTATGAAGACCAAACGCTATCTAGTAATGGAGGAGATCCAATAATTGCGAAATATACCTTAGAATTACGTTACCCAATATCATTAAATCCATCGGCAACATTCTATGCTTTAACATTTTTAGAAGCAGGAAATACCTACCCAACATTTGATAAATTCAATCCCTTTAACGTTAAAAGAGCCGCTGGAGTAGGTATACGTGTTTTCTTACCTATGTTTGGTATGCTAGGATTAGATTACGGATTAGGTTTTGACAAATTAGACACTTGGTCAAAAGGGTTTGGTTCCGCCTCTGATCAATCAATTAGTACCAAAGGATTTTATCCAAAATTGAATTTTACAATTGGTATGAATCTTGGGGAATTGTAATGTCTCATTTTACAATAAATATGTATCTTCGTCGTTCCTTAAAAACAAATTTTTTATCATGTTAAAGTTTTTATTGGTTCTAACTTTATTTTTTGGCATGCGAATTGCCAATGCACAAACGTACGCGTTTATCGACTCAGATTATATTTTGAAAAGTATTCCTGAATACATAGAAGCAAAAGAAAAATTGGATAAAATGGCTGAACGTTGGACAAATGAAATTGAAGAGCGTTACACTGTTATAAAAACTAAAAAAAGCAACTTCGAACGCGAAGAAGTTTTATTACCAACTGAAGAGAAAGCTAAAAGGAAATCAGAAATAGAAAAATTGGAAAAAGAAGCGATTGATTTGCAAACACAACATTTTAGTTCAACCGGTGATTATTTTCAAAAACGCCAAGAATTAATTAAACCAATTCAAGATAGAATAATGACTGCTATGAAAAAAGTGGCTAAAAGAGATGGCTATGAATTCGTGTTCGATAAAGCCAATCAAAGTAACTTAATTTATGCAGCGAAAGAAGCTGACATCAGCAATGATGTGTTAGAAGCAATGGGAATAGATAAATAAATATAAATTAACAAAGTAAACAATGAAAAACCTATTATTAATCGTTACAATTTTTGTGAATTTGAGTGTTTTTAGTCAATCTAAAATTGGCCATGTGAATTCTCAAAAATTACTTGACACGATGCAATCACGTAAAATCGCCATGAAAAAATTGGATGATTTTAGAGCTGATGGAATTAAAGAATTACAAGAAATGCAAAAAGCATTTGAAGCAGCTTATATTAAATTTGAACAAACAAGCAAAGATATGTCTCCCGTTTTGTTAAAAATGGAACAAGATAAATTGATGAAAAAACAACAAGATATAGAGGCTCGTCAAGGTGAGTTAGAACAGGGTTTACAAGTATATAACGAAGAGTTAAACAAACCAATCTTGGACAGAATTCAAAAAGCTATCGAAATCGTTGCTGACCGTAAAAAATTAAGCTACGTAATTGATGAATCGGCGACTCTATACTACAAGGGTGGAATTGACTGTACACCAGAAGCAATAATCGAAGTTTTAAAATTAGATGCAGAAGCAGTAAAATAAATCAATTATATTAAATCAAAAGGCAATCAGAAGTGGTTGCCTTTTTTTGTAGCTTTGAAATTATGATTAATCCAATTGGTGTTTTTGATTCTGGCTACGGCGGCTTAACGGTATTAAATGAAATTCGCAAGCAATTACCCCAATATGACTATATCTATTTGGGGGATAATGCACGTGCACCTTACGGAAATCGTTCCTTTGATGTTGTTTATGAATTCACTCTTGAAGCAGTAAAGTTTTTATTCGAACAAGGTTGTCCTTTGGTAATTTTAGCTTGCAATACAGCATCAGCAAAAGCCCTTCGGACAATTCAACAAAACGATTTACCACTGATAGATAGCTTTAAAAGAGTTTTGGGTGTAATTCGCCCAAGCACAGAAGAAATAAAATCGCTCACAAACTCAAACCACGTTGGTATTTTAGGAACAAACGGTACGATTCAATCCGGCTCATATATCATTGAGTTACGAAAGTTCGCTCCTGAAATTCACATTGTACAACATGCCTGTCCAATGTGGGTTCCATTAATCGAAAATAATAGCCATAAAAGTAAGGCCGGTAAAATGTTCATAAAAGAAGATGTAGAACATTTAATCGGAATGGATGATTTAATTGATACCATTATTCTAGCGTGTACCCACTACCCTATTTTACAAGATTATATTCAAGAATTAGTGGGTCCAAAAATTAAAGTTATTGCGCAAGGTCCGATCGTAGCTAAAAAATTAGAAAACTATTTAGTCGTACATCCAGAAATGGAAAAAGTACTGTCTATAAATGGCTCCTGTCAATATTTAACTACTGAAAATACAGCTATCTTCAATCAAAATGCTAGGCAGTTTTTAAACCAAGAAATTGAATCAAAACACGTTCTAATCTAAAAGCTAAAGAATAGAATTTACTTTCAGTATTGGCTGATATTATTGTTTCTTTTCACTAGATACAAACTTTCTCGCACGTAATTTTGCATTGTATCGAACATCTTCCCAAAATAAATTAACGTCACCAATGTGATAGTCGTCCATTGTCCAAGCCATACTTCTGAATGGAAAATGTGGTGTTGAAATCCAAATTGCTCCATCAATTAAATGCGTTGTAAATGATTGTCTATAAATCGAACTATTGTTAAATAAAAAACCCTTGTGAAGATTGCGATCGGCAGTTCTGGATAAATCCCACGTAACAGGATTCACTACCGAAGAACCTTTGTACCAATTTTCGTATTTTTCTTTATTTAACTTTTTCTTAAAGGTATTCCAACTAACGTAGCCACCTGTTTGTGAAGAATCAGTTAATAATTTTATCGTTTGATATTCTGTTTTCTTAATTCCAATTCCAGGTAAATACGCTGCTACCAATTGATTTTGAAGTGGTTTATTGTCGAAAAACTCTTTCAATAACAACATCAAATGTGTTGAACCTTGACTGTGTCCCGCTAATATAATTGGACGCCCATTATTATGATAAGTTAGATAATATTGAAATGCAGTTTTTACATCGGAATAAGCCAATAATAGTGCTTCTCGTCCTCCTGTTTCTAAATTTCGATAGGAACGAATGTGTGCTTGACGGTAATATGGAACATACATTCTTCCCGCTTCAACCCATGCTGACGCTTGAAAACGAATAGCATTATCAAGAATTTTACGTCGCTGATTTTCATCATCTATCGGAATGTTCCAACGTTCGTCAGTTTTTTCCAAAAATACAGTTGGATAAATATAAAAAACATCCACTTGAGACAATAAACTCGAGTCTTTCAAATAACTTTTGAGTTCTTTAGTATAATTACCAGGAAATACAGCCCAATTTGACTTTTCAGCATAATTAATTTGTTGTGAGAAACATTGGAATGTTAAAAGATTCCAAACAAGCGTTAAAAAGACAATTTTAGAGAACATTATTTTTGTATTTGTTAAATTAATTAGATGTACAAAATTACATTATTTAACCTCTTATCACTTGTGTTTTTAATACATATTTCTGTGCATGCACAGCAAGATACTGTTCGTAATTGGAAAATAAAATCACTTTACACTTTAAATGGAACACAAAATTCTTTTGTCAATTGGAATGCTGGTGGTAGAAACAATTTTTCGATGATTGCTTCAATTGGTGCAAGTGCATTGTTTACAAAGCGAAACCTGAAATGGTCGAATGATATAGGTATTGCTCTTGGTGGAATTATGTATTTAGATAAAAAAAACGGCAATACAATTCAAAAAACAGATGATCGGCTAGATTTATCAAGTGCATGCGGAGTGAAATTTTCAAACTATTACTACACATCAATCAACATTGGCTTTAGAACACAAATGGCTGATGGTTTTAATTATCCTAATGATTCGTTAAAAGTTTCCACTTTTATGGCTCCAGGATACTTAAATCTTGCTCTAGGAATTGACTATATAAAAAGTGATAAGTTTTCAGTATTCGCCTCGCTTTTTGCAGCAAAATCAACTTTTGTAATAGATGACTCGCTTGCTTCAATTGGTGCCTTTGGGGTAGAAAAGGGAAGTCATTACCGGCAAGAATATGGAGCCTATTTCAAGATGAAATACGAACGTACGCTTGCCAAAAATATCGAAATGAAGTCAAAATTGGAATTGTTTAGTAATTACTTGAACAATCCACAAAATATTGATGTCAATGCTGAATTACTATTGATTTTTAGAGTTAATTCTTTGTTTACTGCATCTGCGCAGTGGAATTTAATCTACGACGATGACATCAATATTCGAGATGTAAACGGCGGTTTTGGTCCGCGCACACAATTCAAATCGGTTCTTGGAATTGGAATTTCTTACAAGTTGAATAACAAATAAAATTATTGCAAGAACTACGACAATTCGAAAGAAAATAGATAAACAGAAATTTGAAAATTCTTACATTTACAAAAACAAAATATGTCATCTCAAATAATACCTATCGGCGCTGATCATGCTGGATTTCAACTTAAAGAAACCATTATTAAACATTTATCTACAAAAGGAAAACACCTTGAAGATTTTGGTTGTGATTCAGATGCAAGCATTGATTACCCTGACTATGCGCATCCTGTTGCAACAAAAGTTGAGGCGCATGAGGGTATGCTTGGAATTTTAATTTGTGGTTCAGGAAACGGTATAAATATGACTGCAAATAAACACCAAGGAATCAGAAGTGCTTTGTGTTGGAAAAAAGAAATTGCTGTACTTGCGCGCCAACACAACAACGCAAATATTCTTGTTTTACCTGCAAGATTTATACCTGAAAGTGAGGCATTAGAAATCGTTGAAGCATTTTTTAGCACAGATTTTGAAGGTGGACGCCATCAGAAACGCATTAATAAAATCGCATGTCATTAAAATTTGTTTTCATCTTATTTTTTTACTTTTTTTCTTGGGGTCTATTTTCTCAATTAGATAATATCTACTTTTTCAACGGAACAAAGGACTCCGTTTTTTTCCGTGAATATGCCAATTCATTCTATGTTGAAAAAGGTTACCCCGTTAATTTCGATGGAACATTTATTATAGAACGCACCAACAAACATAAAACGTACCTAATTCAACTGATGGATACCGTTACACGATTTGAAGCGGAAATGATAGTATTTGATTATTTAATTAATCCTGAAACAAACGTTAGCGAAAAAGTAATAATCGACAAGTTTACCGTAAAATTAAAAGGAAATCCGCGAAAAAACCTTTTTTTAGGTGGGGTATCTTCAGGTGAAAAAATAGATCCGAAAAACTTAAATTTTGAAATTAAACTACCTGATGAAGATATTGAAAACAACCTTAAAATTACTCAAATTGATGTTTCATACAACGCTGTAACTGTTACTGTAAAAGGTTCTACTTTATCGGAAGTTGTTAAAGAAAACATATCAAAATTACCTGAAGGAACGCTTCTCAAATTTGATGTTCATTATATTGATTTAAGAGGAAAACCGGCAATCCTTACTTCAGAATTTATTAGATAAACAAAAAGTCAGAGCATAGTTTTGTTCGACAATAGTGATTCGTTATTCTGATTTTGAATTTAACTCTATCTTTGTCAAGTGAAAAAACTTTATAAATTCCTTCTCAACAAGCTTCCTCGACCTTTATTGATTCGTTTAAGTTACGTTTTCAAGATTTTTGCACCGATTCTTTACAAAGGAAATAAGGTAGAATGTCCAGTTTGTGAAAAATCTTTTTCTAAATTTCTTTCCTATGGTTCAGAAGTCGCTCATCGTGAAAACGTCTTGTGTCCCTATGATTTAACCTTAGAGCGTCACCGTTTAATGTGGTTGTATCTCAAAAATGAAAGTGATTTCTTCACCGCGAAACAATTAAACGTTTTGCATATCGCTCCAGAACAATGTTTCATTCAGCTGTTTAAAAAACAACAAAACCTGAACTATTTAACTGGAGATTTAGAATCACCAATAGCTGATTTACATTTTGATTTGCACCAAATTCCCTTGGAGGACAATCGCTTTGACGTTGTTTTTTGTAATCACGTTATGGAACACGTGGATGATCCTATTCAGTGTATGAAAGAAATTTTCCGCGTTATGAAACCGGGTGGTTGGGCAATTATGCAAGTTCCGCAAGATATGTCTAGAGCAATTACCTACGAAGATCCAAGCATTACTTCCCCTGCTGAAAGAGAAAAACATTTTTGGCAAAAAGACCATGTGCGCTTGTTTGGTAGAGATTACCCACAGTGGCTTGAAAAAGTTGGATTCAGGGTTACTATTTACGACACAAAACAAAAATTTGATACAGCGGTTATTGAAAAGTACCGATTAATGAAAGACGAACTATTATACATTGCTAAAAAATAAAATATGCGCCTAATTTTAACTTTTTGTTACTTTTTAACAACGGCTACATTTGCTCAAAAAGCAGTTTTTTTGCACTTCAACCCAAAAGTAAATGGAATTGATTTTCAATTAAACACTAATTATACAGCTTTAGATGGTAAAGCATTTAAACTCGATCACTTTGATTATTATTTGTCTGAATTTTTAATAACTCACGATGCTGGTCAAGAGATAAACTTAGACCAAAAAATAGTGTTGATAGAGCCAGAAAATCACACTTTTTTATTAGGGTATTATGACATAAATACAATTGAACAATTGGGGTTTAGTGTAGGTGTTCCAAAAAAATGGAATACGCAATCAGGAGCTGAATCACAAGACATTTCTACCTATCCTGAAACTCATCCTTTGAGTTTTCAATCACCCTCGATGTACTGGGGGTGGCAAGCGGGTTACATGCACATGATTATTGGTGGCTTTTCTGATTCACACTCAGATGGAGATCCTGATGCGTATTTTGAATTACACAACCTAGGTGCAAACAATCAACAATTAGTAGAATTGAATGTAACCCAAACAAATACCTCAGCCAATCAAATTGATATTTATATAAATTGTAATATCGAACAATGGATTAAGAACATTCCGTTGGCATCAGTGGCTGTTAGTCACGGGGAAGTTGGTATTAATAAAACTATTTTGGATAATGTTCAAATTGAACCTGTTTTTACGCTTGCAAATTCGGCTTCTTTTGGTGAAATTGATTTTTCCAAAATAATAACTTGGACTGAAAATCAAATCCTTTTTGTTAAATGGGAAAATATGAATGAAGGAAGTAAATGCAAAATTATTGACCAACAGGGAAGATTGGCTCAAACACAATTCATGTTAAATACAGAAGGAACTATTAACTTCAAAAACTTAAGTTCTGGCTTTTACCTTGTACAATTAGAAAATAAAAATGGTGATTTAATGCAAACTAAAAAAATTATAATTCATTAATAATGAATCGCACTTGGTTGTTTTTTGTTATTTGCTCGTCCTTTGTTTTAGCTAGTATTTCAAAATGTGATAAAATAACATCAGACCCAAATAAAACCATCTTTGTTCCCTCACCCGAAGAAAACCCTACAACTGCTGAAAAAGTTGAATTAGGAAGAAAATTATTTTTTGACAAACGTCTTTCATTAGATGGAACTGTTTCTTGTGCTTCTTGCCACGATCCTCATAAAGCCTTTACCGATCAATTAACAACGAGTATTGGTATAAAAGGGCAGAGAACAGATAGAAACGCTCCGAGTATCCTCAATTCGGGGTTTCTTAAAACAGTAATGTTTGATGCGCACTTGAAAACATTGGAATTACAAGTGATTGTTCCTTTGCAAGAACCAACAGAAATGGGTCATAATATGAAAAAACTCATTCCACAATTACGAGCAATTCCTGAATATCAAGCTGCCGCACAAAAAATTTTCCAACGCGATTTTGATGCTTTTGTTTTAACACGAGCAATTGGAGCCTTTGAGCGTAGCTTGGTTTCCATGAACAGCCGCTTTGATCAATATCAAGCGGGAAATAAGAAAGCATTGACCAATGACGAACAAGCTGGTTGGAAATTATTTTCTGAAAAACTGTATTGCATTCAATGTCATCCTGCTCCGTATTTCACCACGTTTGAAGCGGCAAACAATGGACTTTACTTAGACTTTGGAAATGATAAAGGTCGATTTAGAATCAATTTAGATTCCGCAGATATTGGAAAATTTAAAATTCCTTCTTTAAGAAACATTGAGTTGACTTTCCCCTATATGCACGATGGTAGCATAGAAAGCTTGGAAAAAGTAATCGCACATTATTCAAAAGGAGGAAAGAAACATCCTTTGCAAAGTTCAACTATTGTTCCATTTGACCTCAGCCCGAAAGAACAAAAACAGTTGATTTTGTTTATAAAAGCACTCACAGACACGAGTTATTTGAAAAATAAAGAATTTTAGTTAAAATTCAGCATCGCAACTAAATGTAACGAGTTCTTTTGTTATTGGATGTTTAAATTGTATCCATTGTGCATGGAGATATAATCGCTTTCCTTTATTTCCATATAAATCATCACCAAGAATTGGACAATTTAATCCTAAATGATGCGCAGCATGAACACGTAACTGATGTGTTCTTCCCGTAATTGGGAAAAACTGAATGCGTGTTTTTCCGTTTTCAATTCCAATAATTTTATATTTGGTATAAGCATTTTTTCCGTGTTCATAGCAAACCAATTGTTTCGGGCGGTCTTCTAAATCAACTCGTAAGGGTAAAGAAATATCCCCTTCTAATTTGTTTACTATACCATCTAATAATGCGATGTACGATTTTTTTACAATGCGCCGAATAAACTGCGATTGCAAGTGTTTATAAATTTCTTCCGTCTTTGCTACCAATAACAAACCTGAAGTTGACATATCCAAGCGATGAACTAACAAAGGACCGCTTGCATTGGGGTATTTTAAACGCATACGTTCAAAAACAGAGTCTTTCAGTTCTTTTCCAGGAACAGATAAAAATTCAGGAGGCTTATTGACCAATAAAAGATAATCATCCTCGTATACAACTGGAATTTCTTTAACACTTGCTTGCTCCAACATCGGATTTTTTTCTATTGAGATTCCCTCCAACATGTGAGCTAAAATTGGTTCACATTTTCCACGACAAGCAGGGTAATATTGACCATGTAATCGCACCTCCGAACTTGGTGATTTTCCCCACCAAAATTCTGCCATACAAATAGGTTGCAAGTTATTCAAAAAAGCATATTGTAACAGTTTTGGAGCTGCACATTCACCTGCCCCAGCTGGTGGAGTTTGGAAGACCGTTTTTGAAAAAATTTCCAACAGACTTTTTGTTTTTTGTGCTTGATTTAAAAAAGTGTATTGCTCAAATATTTCTTTTTGTAAACGTGAAGATTTTGTTGCACGTTCTTCTTTTAGCTGAATGATTACTTGTGCTTTTTTGAGAAACAACTTTTCATTTTCCGCATATTTTAAATTAATGTCGCGTATAAATTGTTTAACATGTAATTGTTCACGAATACTTTCTGTCTTTAGTTGTTCGATTAAAAGTAACTGTTCTGTTGCGTTAAAGGTTGTTTTGGCATGCGCTCTTTTTTCATCCCTTTGCTTTTTTGAAGCTTTCAACGCTTGTTTTTTCAGTCCAATTTCTGCTTCTATTTCTTGCTTGAGACTTGCCAAATTTGCTTTTAACTGAAGATATGACTCTTCGTTTTCTAGGGCTTGGATTTGCAAAGTTATGTTGTTCACTTCAACTTCTCCAATTCTAAAAAAATTGTCTTTTTCAAGCAAATCAAATACCGGAGGAACAAATCTTTTGTGGTGATTTTCGTCAGCTAATTTTCCAGAAAAAGCGGATAAATAACCCAATTCTCCAGCTTGATTTTTAACCACTAAAACACCAAACATTTTTCCTATTTGCAAGCTTTTATCGTTTTCATCGAATCCGAAATTATGTTTAAAATCCGTTTGTGTTTTTAGATAATCTTGCAATTCTTTACATGCTACTAAACTCAATGTGTGGGGAGAATAATAGAAAGGGTAATTGAATTTTTTTGGTAATTCAATAGTACGAACGTCACTAAGAAATGGAGTAAATGACACGGATTTGTTTTAATTAAGTTTAATTCTTTAGATTTTTAATTAATTTTTTTAAAAAAACTAAACTTCCACGACTTGGTAATTCCCTACAAAAGTTTCTAGGTAATCATTTAGGCGCTCTTCGTCTTCAACTCTCGTAAAAATTAGCTGACGACATTTAGGTAAACTCTCTGCCAATCGAGAAATGTAACCTTTGTTTCCCGCACGAATTTGTTCATCAATTTGAAGAATCATAAACAACTTTAGTTTCCCAATATTGAATCCATTTTGAAAATACAATTCACAAACTCGGCGGGTTGTTCCAATAATAATTTCAGTTCCGTCAAATAGATCGTTACGTTGTTTTAACTTACTTCCTTTTTCAAAAACCAAATCTACCGTTAAGTCTAATTCCTTTACAGCTTTAACCATTGTTTCATGGTATATTTTTGCATCTGCGTCATTTGCCACTAGTATTACTGCTCTGGGAGAACCTTCTGCCGCTTTTGGAACGAATAATTTAACTATTTCTGGTAATAATTCTCCGTAATTTTCGGGGCCAGCAACAGACAAAACAGAATTTCCAGCTTTTAATGTTTTTATCAATCTTTCGCTATATGTTAAATCTGCCATTATTTTAGTTTGGGGTTTGAAGCATGTCGTTCTTTATCACGCTTTGTTTTCTTTTCTAAATTTTTAATCAAAGCTTCTTCTAAATCAATTCCTGTTTGGTTCGCAAGGCAAATTAACACAAATAGTACATCTGCCATTTCATCGCCTAAGTCTTTGTTTTTTTCACTTTCCTTTTCACTTTGTTCACCATACCTTCGTGACATAATCCGTGCCACCTCCCCTACTTCTTCCATTAAAATTGCCATATTGGTCATTTCATCGAAGTAGCGTATTCCAATTGTTTTTATCCAATCGTCAATGGTTTTTTGTGCTTGTTTGATTGTAATTTCATTCATGAACAAATTTTTTGATTGATCGCAAATTTAGGTAATTAGATCGTACTGTTTTGGAAACAAAAAAAGTAATATTCTATCTACTCTTTTTCAAGTTTCGCACGGGAATTGTTTCGTTCTAATTCTCTTAAAAATATAAATTTAAAAGAAACAAGTTACTAAATTCTCATCATATTGAAAAACAACTTTTTATAGATATAATTTTTTAATATATTCGCAAAAAAAAACATGAAAAAACAGTTGATTATATTCAGTCTTTTATCATTCTTTGGTAAAATTGGAATGACCCAAACTACTATTTGGCAAAATGATATTGAAAACGCCACTGAGTGGACCTTGAATGTGTCTACAGGTCAAAATGATGTTGATGCAAATCTTTGGGTAATTTCTGATGCTGAAGGGGGTGTTGCCGCTGGTGGTTGTAGTACGGCTGGAAACGGAAATAAAACATTACATATTGGATGTCAAGGAAATTTGTGTTTTGGAACAGGTGCAACTTATAACGCTGGAGATGGCGGGCTAGGTTTTGTATATGCAACAACAAATAAACGGGCATTTTTAACATCAAATATTAGTACATTAAATTATCAAAGCCTAAACATTGAATTTGATTATATTGGTATTGGTCAGTCAGGAGATGATTATGGTACAATTATTTATAGTGTTGATGGAGGAGTAAATTGGTTAAATCTACAAACTATCACTCCTGGAACTACGTGTTCAAACGGTCAAGGTCTTTGGACTAATGTATCCATTCCATTGCCTGTAGGTTGTGAAAATATTTCAACTTTAAAAATAGGTTTTGATTGGAGAAACAGTAATGATGGTACTGGAACAGATCCTTCACTTGCCATCAACAATTTAAAGATTACTTCAAACATAGCACCTGTCCCTCAAGCTAGTTTTTCTGTAAACAACAACCAAATCTGTCAAAACAATTGTTTTTCGCTTTCAAATACAAGTTCAGATGCTTCAAATTATTTTTGGGATTTTGGAAACGGTAATACTTCAAATCTTGAAAATCCAGAACCGCTTTGTTTTAATCTCCCAGGACAATATGTTGTTTCCCTAATTGCGTGTAATAATAATAGTTGTGATACAACAACTCAAAACTTAACCGTTCTTCAATCTCCAATATCAGAAGTTGAATTCTTAAATGGTCAAATTACGGCGCTTCAATCAAATGCAATTTATCAATGGCTACTATGCCCATCACTAACAATTATTCCAGGTGCAACATCAATTGCATATACACCACAAATCAATGGCGAATATGCAGTTATTATTACCCTTGGTAATGGATGTGCTGATACATCTGATTGTATTATAATTAATGAACTTGGATTAGATGAGCAAAACGGTTTTTTAAATCTTTTTCCAAACCCTGGAATAGGAAAATTTTCTATAAACTTGTCATATTCTGAAATTGAATCGATTGATATTTATGATTTAAATGGTCGCAAACAAGAAATTGAATGTATAGAAGATGATATTAATTTAATTACGAATGAAAAAGGGTTGTATTTTGTTTACATCACATTGATAAATGGCTCAAAAGTGGTTAAAACATACATTAAAAATTAAGCGTTTAATAAAACAAACTAAAACACCTAATTTATTTCAAACATAGCAATGAATTGACTATGTGATAGCTCCTTTTATTTTCGGTGAAGACAAGCCAATTAGCAATAATAAAAGAAAATTAATTTTGAAAAGAGTTTAATTATTCAGTCATCAATTTTTCTTTTTAATTAAATTATTGGCAAATTTTTTAAAAGGACACTTGAATTTTTACTGTAACTAGTTGTTTTAGTAGTGATAAAGTTTTTGTAAAGGTTAAAAAAGTACACAAATATTTTTTAAACCTCATTCAACTCCCCGTCTTCCACTTTAATAATTCTACCAGGGAAACTTCTCACCATTTGCATATCGTGCGTTGCCATCAAAATCGCAGTTTTTTCTTCCTTCGCAACGGCAATTAAAAGTTGCATGATTTCCTCAGATGTTTCTGGGTCTAGGTTTCCTGTAGGTTCGTCGGCTAAAATTAATTTCGGTTGATTTAAAAGCGCTCTCGCAATCGACACGCGTTGTTGTTCACCACCAGATAGTGTGTTAGGATAATCATTAGCTTTTGATTCAATTCCCACTAATTGAAGGCAGCCTAGAGCTCTTTTATGAATGAGATTTTTATCTTTCCAACCAGTTGCACCCAAAACAAAATACATATTTTGAAGAACGGTTCTATCCATCAATAATTGAAAATCTTGAAATACAATTCCAATTTTCCTTCTTAAAAAAGGAATTTCTTGCTTGGTAAGGCGTTTGAGGTTGTGCCCGGCCACCATTCCTTCTCCTTCTTTCAACAGAATTTCGCCATAAAGCGTTTTCAGCAAACTACTTTTACCACTACCTGTTTTACCTATTAAATAAGCAAATTCTGTTTCTTCCAAATTCAACCAAACGTTCTTTAAAATTAACTTTTGCTGCTGATAAATTTGGGCATTTGAAATTGTTATGACTTTCGACACGATATATTTTGTTTTTACAAAAATGCAGAGACTTATGTAACCTATGCAATCTTTTCCGATTTTATCTTAACAAATTTAGGTTTAAAACTTTTGAGTCAATAAAAATTGTTCGCTAGTCATAAAGTTAATTTTACAAGCGATGAAATCTATGGTCAAACAGCTGTTATTTATAGTGATTTTGCTCCCTTGCGTGGCTTTTGGGCAGCAAACAGAGAAATATGTAAGTGATTATACAACTTTCTACAGGGCTGAGGAATTGTACGAAAAAGCACAATTTAGCGCAGCACGTGAAGAGTTCAGAACTTTCGTGAATCAGTTTAGAAATGAAAATGATCCACTTTACATAAAAGCGCTTTATTATGAAGGAATCTCTGCTCTAGAATTGTTTAATAATGACGCGATTCCCCTTCTCCAAGCTTTCAACAAGAAGTATCCTGAAAATATCTACAAATACATTATCGGGTTTAAAATAGGAAACTACTTTTTCCAAAAGGAAGATTTTCTAAATGCACAGGTTTGGTATCAAAAAGTTCCTGTAAATGAAGTAGATAAAACACAACAAGAAGAATTTTTATTCAAACTTGGTTATTCAGCAATGCAAAATGCGGATACAGAAACAGCTTTTTCGGCTTTCAGAGATGCAAAAGACGGTAAGTCGCAATACGCCGCACCTAGTTTATATTTCTATTCGCACTTAAGTTATTTAAAAAATTCGCTTTCAGTTGCTTTAGAAGGATTTTTGAAATTGAAAAATGATTCAACTTTTAGTGCTGTTGTTCCTTATTACATCGTTCAAATCTATCACAAACAAGCTAAATATCAAGATGTTGTTGATTTTGCACCATCTGTTTTAACGGCAAATGAACTCAATAACGAAGGGGATATCAACCACATTATTGGAAACTCACATTACAAACTTGGTAATTTCAAAGAAGCTATTCCTTATTTAGAAAAATACCAAGCAAAAACGAAAGTTAAACGCGATGATTCTTACGAATTAGGATATTGTTATTATAAAACTAATCAATCTGAAAAGGCTATAAAACAATGGGATAAAGTGACACGTTTGGAAGATAGTTTGGGTCAAATTGCGATGTATCAAATTGGAGAAGCTTATTTAGCAATCGATAAATTGTTGCCTGCAAGAAGTGCCTTTGAACGTGCATCTGAAATGAAAACGATTCCCGTTATTCAAGAAGATGCGTTGTATAATTTTGCTGTTATTTCGTTCAAAGTGGACATCAATCCGTACGACGAATCGGTCAGAGCATTTGAAAATTACTTAAATCGCTATCCGAATTCTTCCCGTAAAAAAGACGTTTATCAGTATTTGGTTAATGTTTACACTACTACGAGCAATTTCGCAAAAGCATTGGAGTCATTGGATAATCTTCCTGTTAAAGATGCGCAGTTGAAAAAAGTGTATCAAAGTGTTGCGTTTAATTATGGGGTTGAAATGTTCCAAAAAAACAACTTGCCCGGTGCTTTGGATGCGTTTAAATTGGTAGATAAATATCCAATTGACCCACAAATGGTTGCACTTTCTAGGTATTGGATTGCTGATATTCATTTTAGAAATAATGAAGTAGAAAAATCACTTTCAATTTACCGCGAATTTTTAGGTTCACCCGCTTCTAATTCTTTGAAAGAAAAAGTGGATGCTTATTACAATATGGGCTATGCATATTTCCAAATGGAAGATATCGAAGAAGGAGTGAAAAGTTTCCGAATTTATTTGCAATCTTCCCCGACTAATCAAGCTAAAATTGCAGATGCAACTTTCCGCGTTGCTGATGGTTACTATTCAACAAAACAAAATTTATTGGCAATAGAATTTTACAAAGAAGCCTTAAAATTGAACACTACTTTAAATGATAAAGCGCTTTACTACTTGGCAAAATCATACGGTTACGACCGAAAGCCAGATGAGAAAATCAACACCTTAAAAGAATTAATCTCAAAGTATAAAAAATCAAAGTATGTGATGAATTCCACATATGATTTAGCTCGTTCTTACGTCGAAAAGGCAATGTATGATGAGGCTTTGGTTTTATATAAATCGTTTATTTTAGATTTTCCAAAAGCACCTTACTTGTTAGATGTTAAATTGAGTATTGCCGATTTATATTACAAAAAATGGGATTACACCAAGGCAGAATTGGAATACACAAAAATCTTGGCTGAAAATGAAAAGGTAAGAGAGGTTTGTGAAAAAGCGGTGAAAGGTCTATTTGATGTTTACACCACGCAAAAATTACCAGAAAAAGCAGCAGATTTAGCAGATCGTTATGAATGTGCTAACATTTCCAAGGACGAAAAAGAGAATATTTTCTTTAGTCCAGCTTGGGCATCTTATCAAGATAGTAATTACATGGAAGCTGCGCCAAAATTTGAATTGTATTTGAGTAAATTCCCCGATGGAAGATTCGTAAATGAAATTTATTATTACTTAGGTCACAGTTACTTCCGCTTAAAAGACACCTCTAAAGCAGTAGCCAATTTTGAAAAATTCTTAGAAACACCAGTTAATGCTTTTTCTGAATACGCCGCTGCTAGAACCGCAGCATATCATTACCTTAAAAAAGATTATGTGAAAGCTTATAAATACTATGAAAAGTATGAACAACTTGGGTCTAAACCAGCATTTATTTTCACTGCTCGCTTGGGCTTGATGCGTTGTGCATACCTGATAGAAGACTTCTCAAAGGCAGCAATTTATGCTAAGTTTATCATTGAAACACCATCTATTACCAATCAACAACGTATTGAAGCTGAATACGCTAAAGGAATGTCTAACTATAAATTAGCTAACTACACAGAAGCAAAAACTTCACTAGAATGGTTGGTTAAAAATACGACGACCGCAATGGGCGCTGAAGCTAAATATACACTTGCTTCTATCAATTTCAAACAAGCTGAATATGGCAAAGCAGATTCTGAGATTAAAGCATTGGTTAAAATGAAACCAAGTTATAATTTTTGGGTTGCAAAAGGATTGATTTTACAAACACGTATTCATATCATAAACGATGATTTATTCCAAGCGGAATCGACATTGAAATCGGTTATTAGTTTTTATCCAGACCAAAACGACGGCGTATTGACAGAAGCAAATGATTTGTGGGATGAATTGATGCAATTGAAAAATCCTCCTATAATAGAAGGACCAAAAGAAGAAAAGAAAATTGAAATTAATGGCGAATAGAATGAAAAAGTTTGTAGCTGTTTTTACCTTTATTTTAGTCGCACTGCAAGTTTTCGCGCAGCCAGCTGACATTATAGTTGATGGAAATGTAAATCGCCAAATCGAACCGGCATTCCGAATTACGGAGACTCCAAAAATTATTGACACCGTAAAAGCGGCGCCTGTTGCCTCGTACCCAATGCTCATTTATCAAGGAACAACTAAAATTACTTTAGATACTATCGAAGCCGCAACGGTTGAGACAACTGAGAAACTGAAACAATTTTATCCGTTTTATGCAAAAATTGGTATTGGATCAGTAATTATGCCTCTTGGAGAATTGTATTTTAACTCGACGCGATCAAGAAGCACTACATATGGAGCCCACATTAAACATTTAAGTTCTTTTGGCAACGTTAAAGATCGTGACAAGGTAACGTATGCGCCAGCAAATTTTGACAGAACCGACGTTAAACTTTTCGGGAAAATCAATGAAGACACTTACAATTTATTGGGAAGTTTACACTACAAAAACGATGGTTTCAATTACTACGGAATTCCAATTGATTCGATTGCTAAAGATTCTATTTCACAACGTTTCCAAAAAGTAGGTGGTGACTTTGAGTTTATTGGTAATCGGGGCGATACTTCTATTTTGAATTATAAAATCAGCACGGGATATAGCTATATGACAACAAAAAAACCATTTATTGATTCTTTAAGTGATTGGAAAACCAAAGACCACGATTTTTATATTAAAACTAAGCTCTGGTATAATTACAAATCGGAAAAATTCTATGGAAATCTAGGAGTTCGTTACAATGGTTATCGTTATGGAATTCATGATTCTGTGCTTTCTCCAATTGACTCAGGTTTAGTACGTAACAACGCGATTATTGATTTTCATCCGGGTGTTTTAACTATGAAAGCTGGTAATCGTTTGAAAGTGAATTTAGGAGTTTTGTTAAGCATAGATATTCAACAAAAGGCAAAAGCATACATCTACCCAATGGCTGAGGTGAAATTTTCGTTTGTGAATGATATGTTTATTCCTTTTATTGGTGTTAGAGGTGGATTGAAACAAACAAGTTTCCGCTCTTTGGCTGCTGAAAATCAGTTTATTTTAACAAATGTTCAATTACAAAACGAGCACAATCCTTTTGATATTTATGCAGGATTTAAAGGAAACTTAAGCAAAAAAATGACTTTCAATGTCAATTTAAGTTATGCTAAAATTTTGAATAAAGCTCTATTCGTTAATGACACACTTTATTCACTAGGAAATAAGTTCAATGTGATTTACGACACTTTAAATCAAATGAAAGTGGAAGCGTCGTTGACTTATCAATTAAATGAAAAATTGAAAATCGATGGAATTGGACGTTTTTATTCTTACGAAACAAAAAATCAAGCTTTTGCCTGGAATTTACCACAATTGCAATTTATGGTTCGTGGAGCTTACAATCTTTTCGATAAATTCTTAGTGAATTTAGAAGGAAATATAGAAACAGGAAGACAAGCTTTGGTTTACGGCCCAGGTCAAGATGTTAAGCAAGAAAATGGTCAGTATTACAAAGCTTTGGGAACAATTGTAGATTTGAATTTAGGTTTTGAATACCGTTACAATACACGAGTTTCGGCTTTCTTACAATTCAACAATCTTGCTGCTCAACGCTACAATCGCTGGTTAAGTTACCCTGTACAAGGTTTCCAAGTGATGGGAGGAGTTACTGCAAGGTTTTAAGCGAATTATAAGTTGAAAAAATGCTAATTGCGAAAGAATGTATTCTACACGCACTGTTAATAATAATTCTTTAACTAAGTTATCGAAAACTGAAAATCTTGAAGTCTGAAGTCAAATTCATATACATTACCTAATTTATCTACCTTCTATCTAACTATCAATTTGTAACAATCCATGAAATCCGAAGCAATATTTCTAATCAAGAAAGGGGCAGCTGAACAAGCATTTGAACGCAGAGTTTTTGAACTTCCGAAATTGGAACCAAATGAATTATTGGTCGAAAGTGAGGCTTTTGGCTTGAATTACGCTGACGTAATGGCTCGCAATGGGTTGTATCGTGAAGCTCCACCAATGCCTTGTGTGGTGGGTTACGAAGTCGTTGGAAAAGTAGTTGAAGTCGGTTCTGCTGTTGATTCAGCTATCATTGGTAAACGTGTTTTGGCATTTTGTCGTTTTGGAGGTTATGGAAAACACGTAATCACAAAAGAATATGGAATAGTTCCAATTGAAAATCATCCAGCCGAAACTGTATTAGCACTTTGTACACAAGCTGTTACAGCTTATTATATGTCGGATATACTTTCTCCGGTTCAGAAAGGTGATAAAGTATTGATTCATGCTGCTGGTGGTGGAGTAGGTACAATGTTAATTCAATTGGCAAAACGTCGTGGAGCTTATGTTATCGCAAAAATTGGTAATGCTTCTAAAAAACAATTAGTCAAAGATTTAGGGGCAGATTTTGTGGTGAACTATAACGAATGTGATTATCAAAAAACGATTTCTTCTCATTTAAAAGGCGATCGAATTGATGTGAGTTATAATCCAGTTGCTGGTTCTACTTTTAAAAAAGATTTAGCATTAATCGGTTCAAGTGGTCGCTTGTTCATTTTTGGTGGATCTGAACTAGTAGGAGGGAAGTATGGTATTTTTTCCACTTTAAATTTTGTGTTTAAAATGGGATTCATTCTTCCAATTGGTTTGATGATGCGCTCTAAAAATATTCTTGGGGTCAATATGTTAAAAATCGGTGATAAACGTCCAATGATAGTTCACGATTGCTTAGTTGCCGTTGTTGATTTGTTCAATAAAGGGGAATTAAAACCACAAGTTGGAGCAGTTTTTCCAGTTTCAAAAATCGCAGAAGCACATACTTTACTTGAAAGCGGTAAATCAACTGGAAAAATTACAGTAGTTTGGTGCTAAAAAACTACAACAAATCATTCGCTAAATTTGCTAATTCAGAACGTTCACCTTTTTCTAATTTAACATTCGTAAAAAGCGGTTGATTTTTCAATCGGTCAATCAAATAAGCTAAACCATTACTGTTTTCATCAAGATAGGGAGAATCGATTTGGTGAACATCGCCTGTAAAAATGATTTTTGTGTTTTCTCCAGCTCGTGTTATTATTGTCTTTACCTCGTGTGGAGTTAAATTTTGAGCCTCATCCACAATAAACATAATATTTGAAAGACTTCTACCTCGAATAAATGCAAGCGGAGTAATGATAATTTTACCAGAATCTTGCATTTCTTGAATAGCACGATTTTTCTTCTCATTTTCGCCAAATTGCGACTTTATAAACTTTAAATTATCCCACAAAGGCTCCATGTATGGCCCAATTTTGTCATTTGCGTCTCCAGGAAGAAATCCAATTTCCCGATTAGAAAGAGGGACGATTGGTCGAGCAAGAATAATTTGATTGTACTGTTTGTTTTGCTCCAAAGCTGCAGCAAGTGCCAAAAGTGTTTTTCCTGTACCCGCAACACCTTGTAAGGCTACTAGTTTTACTTCATTATTCAGTAGCGCGTGAAAAGCAAAGGCTTGCTCTGCATTTTTGGGTTTAATACCATAAATGAATTCCTTTTCAATGCGTTCGATATGATTAGTAATGTGATTGTAAAAAGCGAGTGATGATGTTTTGCCATTTTTTAAAATGTAATAACCATTTGTTACTTTTTTCGCTCCCAATATACCGTTTTCTTCTATTCCACCCTTCAAAAATATCTCTCTAATTATTTCTGAATCAACATTTTCAATCCCATAAGAACTTGCGCCTTTTAGATTTTCATTGCTAACTTTTCCTGTTTCGTAATCCTCAGCTACCAATCCAAGTGCTTTGGCTTTAATTCGAAGGTTTATGTCTTTAGTTACAAGAACAACTGTTAATTTTGTTTCTTGCTCTTTAAGAAAAAGAGCCGCATTTATTATTTTATGATCATTTTTCCCATAAGCATATACTTGTTCAGCATTGATACTTAAAGGAGTATGATCCATTACAATTTTAAATTTTCCTAATCCTTTTCCTAAGGTAATCCATTCTTGAAGTGAGCCATTTCCAGAAAGTTTATCTATGAAACGAATGACTTCACGAGCTGAGAAATTTTTGGTGTCATTTCCAACTTTAAATTTATCCAATTCCTCTAAAACGGTAATTGGAATGGCAACATTGTTGTTTTTGAAGTTGGTAATGGATTGGTGGTCGTGTAACAAAACAGAAGTGTCTAACACGAATAATTTTTCTTTCTTCGCCATCTTTTTTTTTGATGAAGTTAGAAGTTAAAAATAGCGGATTAACTAAAAGTTTAGATAGGTTATTTACATTAAATTGTTTACATTAACAGTAGCTTAATGTTTGAAAAAAGAACTTAAAGTAGTTTCTATTTCTTCATGTTGAAAAACGAATCCAGCGTTCTTAATTTTTTCATTGGAAGCATTTGTACTATCTAAAACTAAGGCTGACATTTCACCAAGCATTAATTTTAATAGGAAAGCCGGAACTTTTGGCATAAAAAACGGACGATTCAATGCTTTTGCTAATGCTTTCATAAAGTCGTGGTTACTGTCGCAATTTGCAGCTGCATTATAGGTTCCAGTGAGTTCATTTTCTATCGCGTAAACGAAAAGATTACATAAATCTTCGATGTGAATCCAAGGCATCATTTGTTTTCCGGTTCCGATTGGCGAACCTAATCCTAGCTTTACAGGTAATAGCATTTTGTCCAAAGCGCCACCGCGTTTCGAAAGCACCATCGAAATTCTCAATTTTGCCACTTTACAATTACTTTCAAATAAATCGCTCATTGCTTCCCATTCTTTCACTAATTTGGAAAGAAAATCGTTGCCATAAGGGTCGGATTCTACGTGGATTTCATCGTCTTGTGCGTAACAATTAATTCCTGAAGCTGAAATGTAATATTCTAAATTCGGAAGATTGGCAACTAAACGATGTAGGAATTGAGTGGTTTTAACACGTGAGTCACGTAAAGCTTTTTTGCGATCGCTCGTCCATCTTTTTTCACCGATATTTTCACCTGTAAGATTTATGATGATGTTGACTTTGTCAAGGTGTTTTCCTTCAATCGTTTGCTGAGCGGGATTCCAATAAATCTGTCCTCTATGTTTAGCAGTACGTGTTAGCGTATATACTTTATACCCTTTTTGGGAAAGCACTTTATTTAATTTCTTTCCAATAAGTCCCGATCCTCCTGCAATAAGTACTGTTTTCATAAAATTACTTTAAGTGATTAAAGTGAATGATTACTTACACTCTTTTTTTCGTGCTAGCATTTGTTCACCATCCATATTCACATAATCTTGACAAATTTTTTGTTTTTCCTTTTTCAATTCGACTGCTTTTTTCAGTGTAGCAACATCCATTTTACCATTCAGAATCGCTTGATTCATAAGGTTAAATTCTTCACTTTTAGCTAAGCATTCACAAAATTTCTCATCTTTTTGATCGCATGAGATCAATACGAATGTAAAACTGATTGTAAACAGAAAATTCTTCATTTTTGTTTTTTGAAAGGTAAATATACTTTGTTTTAATGTTTGGGTAACACAAGAATTGTTAATTGCAACTTGCATAATTATTTTCGATTCTTTCCAATTGAATTTGGGATTGAGATTCGTAAAAATTCAGTGTGATTAAAATTTCGTATTTTAGCACTCTAAAAATCAGATTATGAAAAACATTAAAAATTTACTTTTCATTTTGACCGTTTTGTTTAGCGTTCAAAATTTAGCAGCACAAGACTTAAGAAAAAACGGTTCTATCTTTGGAAAAATTGAATCGAATGGTGACGTTCGCATCAGTGGAAGCATCAAAGGAAAGTTTGAATCGAATGGCGATATTCGTGTGAATGGTAGCATCAAAGGGAAAATTGAGTCGAATGGCGATATTCGTAAAAATGGTTCAATCGTTGGAAAAGTAGAATCAAATGGCGATGTAAGAATTAGCGGAAGTATTGTTGGAAAAATTGAATCAAACGGTGACATTCGCAAAAGCGG
This sequence comes from Chitinophaga pinensis, assembly GCA_945863605.1. GTDB lineage: Bacteria > Bacteroidota > Bacteroidia > Flavobacteriales_D > Crocinitomicaceae > UBA952. The sequence goes on along the minus strand of CAMAZP010000024.1, from coordinate 18,757 downwards.
AAGCATTATCGGTTCTGCAAAAGGAGTAAATCCACGCCAAGCAGCAGTGATGTTCTTTTTTGATTTTTTTAATTGAGATTTACTGGTTGTCTAAACTGAAGGAAGGATTGATGAAATCTTTTTTTTAAATTCAAAATATCTTTTCTTTTGGTCTTATTCAAAAACACCTTATCTTCGATTTGAATTTTCATTGATGAAGAATTTTTCTCTGTTCCTTGTTGCTTTGTTTTATGTGATTGTTGTCAAGGCACAAACTTGCACCGACTTTCCGAATATTGCAAAGTCAATTAAGGATAACACAAAAATTTGTCCCGAGGCAATGGTAAATGATTTGGTACAATTAAACGAATCAATTCAAGAAATTCATCCCAATCCGTTTTTATATGTTTCAGATTCTGTCTATTATCAGTCGTATAAAAAAGCACTTTCGGCCGCATCAGCTGAAAAAACAGTTTTAGAGTTTGCTCAAATTATTGCCGATTTTGTGCATTCTTTAAAAGATTCTCATACGAATTTCAATCCGCGAGATTTACTGTTTCAATCAAGCAGAAAGAAAACAGTAGTTCCTTTTTATTTGAAAGAAATCAGTGGAAAGTATTTTTTGGATAAAATCTATTTGGAATCGCTTCCGATAGGTTGTGAAATTCTACAAGTGAACGATTTTAAATCAGATTCACTGTATCAGTTAAGTAAGCGGTTTTGTTTCCGGGAAGGTGATGCGCTAATACCACAAACTGAAATTGCTTCAAAAATGGCTGGTATTGTTTTTAACTTATTCAATTCTAAATCAGCAATCAACTTTAAGTATGTTTCATATAAAGGTGATACGCTCTTTAAAATTTGTCCTTCGATTCCGATAAAGAAAATGATTCGGATGAAAAATTGGTACGATACAGAAGAATTGAACTACTATTTCGATAAGAACAATGTTGCAGTTTTAACGGTAAAATCTTTTGAAACAAGAAATCTGTCCAACTATAAAAAACAAGTTGATCTTTTCTTCAGTGAGGTAGAACGAAAAAAGTGTAAAAGCATCGTGATTGATTTACGCGATAATCGTGGGGGTTTGATTTTAGCACAAGAGTATTTAATTTCTTATCTAAACAAAGCGAAAATTAATCAGCAAATGAATTACTTGTATAAAAGAAGCAAGTTTGATCGTTTTTCAGTCTTACCCTTTTACCAAAAATGGCAATTTAAGAAAAGAGCACGTTTGGTTTATCCAAGAGGAATTATTAGCAAAGAATATGATTTTTTTCAAAGTCCTTTAGGGACGGTAAAAACGATTTTGTACGATTATTTACCTAAAAATCAACTAAATAAAGTCTATGAGGGCGAATGCACGTTGGTGATGAATGGATTTTCAATGTCTGCCTCCGCTTTATTTGCTTCTTGGTTTAGAGATAATGAAAGGGGAAAAATTGTTGGTTCGCCGTGTATGGGTCCAATGAGTGGTACTTTTGGAAATAGCGCAACAATTCGTTTAAAAAATTCTCAATTTCCGATAATGATTTCAACTTTGAAATTTACCCCAACGAAATACGAGAAAATCCAATTAGAACCTATTCAGCCAGACGTTCTAATTCAAAAAAACGTAGACGATTTGATACAAAAGACCGATCCAATTCTCAATTATTTAGGTGTCATTCAACCTTAATCCTTAATTGGTTGATTTTGTTCTTAATTTTGCACCCTGATTTAAAATAACTTTAATCAAATGAGTGAAGAAAAAAAGTTGCGAAATATCGATGAGTTAGGTGAGTTTGCTTTAATTGACCAATTAACCAATCAATTTGAAAATAGAAATCCAAATACCTTATTAGGAATTGGCGATGATGCAGCAGTAATTGCGCTTTCTGAAACTGAATCCTTACTGCTTTCAACCGATTCTTTAGTGGAAGGAGTACATTTCAATTTGATGTATATGCCATTGAAACATTTAGGCTATAAAGCTGTAGCGGTGAACGTTTCAGATATTTGTGCAATGAATGGCATTCCAGAGCAAATAACAGTTTCTATTGCTGTTTCTAGTAAGTTTTCTTTGGAAGCCTTAGAAGAATTGTATGAAGGAATTAAATTAGCTTGTGATCATTATAAAATTGATTTGATTGGTGGCGATACAACTTCCTCACGAGCAGGATTAATGATAAACATTGCAGTTGTAGGTCGTGCACAAAAAGATAAAATTGCTTACAGAAGTGGAGCGAAAGAATACGATTTATTAGTGGTAACTGGAGATTTAGGCGCTGCTTACATGGGCTTACAATTATTAGAACGAGAAAAAGAAGTTTTTCAAACAAATCCCAATATTCAACCTGATCTAGATGGTAACGATTACATTATCGAGCGACAATTAAAACCAGAAGCGCGAATGGATATAATTCAATATCTAAGAGAATTAGAAGTAGTTCCAACTTCAATGATTGATGTTTCAGATGGTTTAGCTTCAGAAATTTTGCACATCTGTAAGGCAAGCAAAGTTGGCTGTTATTTGTACGACGAAAAAATTCCAATTGACGCCAAAACTTCAATGACAGCGATTGATTTCAATTTAGATCCAAGTACATGCGCATTAAATGGTGGAGAAGATTACGAATTGCTTTTCACAATTAAACAAGAAGACTTTGAAAAAGTAAATAGTAATCCAAATATGACAATCATTGGACATATTACTGATGAAAAAGATGGTATCTATTTCATTGATAAATCTGGTTCAGCTATCACATTAAAAGCTCAAGGCTGGAAACATTTTTAAACTTTAAAATACTCTATTTTTTATTTAATTTTGAACATTAACATCGTTTGTAGATAAACATTTTGTTTCAATAATGTTATTTTTAAATGAACAGTTAATTTTTAAATCGATAAATTTTATATTTACCTGATTTATAATTAACTATGAAAATGGATTTCTTTTTTTCAAAAAATGTGCTTATTGTTTTTTTCTTGTCATTAGTAAATTCTAGTTTTACTCAAAATCACATTGAAAGTGAAGAAACTATTTACCAGTTAAAAAAAGCCCTTTCTTTACATCTTGGAACTGTCTCAAATGACACGATTCCTTCAAGTGAGATCATTGAAGATATTAATAAAGAATCACTTCGCCATAAGACAAAAAATGAAAAAATATTAATTTGTGGAGCTCCTTTTTTACACGGTGTTGCCTCAGGAGATCCTCTAGAAGACCGAGTAATTATCTGGACAAGATGGACACCACCCCTTTCCTTTGAAGGTTCAAAAACAGTAAATTATCAAATTTCAAACACGATTGATTTTACGCAAATTCTGCAAGAAAATACTGTTTCTACTGACTCTTCTAAAGATTTTACCGTTAAAGTTGATGTTGTAAATCTTGAACCGGGAACTTATTATTTTTACCGATTTATTGCTGATGCTGATACTTCAGTTATTGGGCGAACTAAAACAGCAAGCGTTGGAAATATTGACAATGTTAGATTAGCGTTTGTTAATTGCAACGATTATCGCCGTGGTTATTTTAATGCTTATAAAACTTTAGCAAATCAAAATAATGTTGATGCTGTTGTACATTTAGGAGATTATATTTACGAAACAGGAGGAGGGCCAGAGAACCGCAAACACGAACCCGACGCCGAAATTTGGAAATTAAATGATTATCGAATGCGCATTTCACAATATAAATTAGATAGTAATTTAGCACGTTGTCATCAAGTTTTTCCGTTCATACAGATTTGGGATGATCACGATATTGTTGTTGATGCTGTAACAGACACTTCTTTAAGGCACGAAGAAGAGTTTGGAAGTTATCAATTAAGAAAAAATAGCGCAATTCAAGCTTTTAGAGAATGGAATCCTATTCGTGAAGTTTCAACAACAGATCAAATTAAAAACTGGCGAAAATTTTCTTACGGATCCATGTTGGATTTATTTATGTTGGATGTTCGATTGTATGACAGAAGCTCTTTTGCGACAGGAGTAACAGATACTATATACAATTCTCCGTATGCAAAAATGTGCGGCCCTGAACAATTAGAATGGTTAAAAGATGGATTGTATAATTCAACGGCAAAATGGAAAATAATAGCTAATGGTTTGATGTTTGGTCAATTACAAGTGGCTAGTGTTCCTTTAGTTTTTGAAAATTGGGACGGATATAATTATGAACGAGATCAATTATTCAATTTAATTGACACAGCTGAAATTAAAAACGTAATCGTTTATTCAGGAGATTTTCATTGCTCATTTGCTACAAATTTGGCTAAAAACCCTTACAATTTTACAAGTTACAATCCTTTAAATGGAAATGGCTCACTTGCTGTTGAATTTATACCTCCAAGTTTATCATCCGATAATTTTGATGAAGGAAATGATTTTGGATTAGGCGCAGGAAATGCATCACTTGCGCAAACATTAATTACAACAAGTAATTCTCATATTCGTTTTTGTGATTTAAATAATCATGGTTACGGATTGTTAGACTTGAAAAACAATCAAGCGCAAAATGAATTTTGGTTTTTACAAAACATTCAAGACCCATTAAATTTGAATGAATCTGCTGCATCAATTTGGCGAGTTTTAAATAACGAAGGAAAATTAACAAGTGGAGGAAGTGTTTCTACACCAAATTTTAGTATTCCTGAAGCTCCAAAAGAGTGTGTTGATCCCTTTGCAACTATTTCAGAAGTAGCACCCTTTGTTATTCATTTATTTCCAAATCCTTTTCACGATTGGATTAAAGTTGAATTTGTTTCTAACGACGGAACTCCAATTAATTTCTCCATTACAGATTGTAGTGGAAAGCTCTTAAAATCACAAAAAGAAACTTCTTTTAACTTAGGACAAAATACGTTTTGGATTCCAACTTCTGAATTAAGTACCGGTTGTTATTTGCTCAAAATCAAACAAGGTTCAAGTGAGCAAATTAAAAAACTCATCAAAATTTAAGTGTTTGACTTCAATTTTATAATAGCTTTTTAAATTCTTCTATCGTCTGAACAGGAGCAAAACAAACTCCCTTTTTACAAACGTAAATTCCGTCAGATTTGTGGTTTTCAGAGTTTGGAATTTCTAAGTGAAAAGTAGCAATCGTGTAAATATTAAGATTAAAAGCTATTGCTTGTTGAACTTCGCGCGTGTTGTCGATTGTAACAATTTCATTCACGCCGTGGAGAATTCTTAAAAGTAAAAGTCCCCAATTGGAATAACCAGAACCGTATTGTTCCATTCCATCGTAGAGATTTGCCAACATTTGTTCTGCGCTCGCAATCCAATTTTCTTGTCTGAAATAATGACCTAAGATTAAAAAATTATTCGCCATTATTGAATTACTTGCTGGAAGAACGTTGTCGTTTAGTTCCATTTTGCGGGTAATTAATTCTGAATTTTTGGTTGTGAAGAAACACATTTTACTTTCTGGATGTTGAAAGTTTTCTTCTACTTTTTCAATTAAAATCCTTGCTGTTTCCAACCATTTTAATTCAGCTGTTAATTTATAAAGTGCAATAAATGCTTCAATTACTGTTGCATAATCTTCCAAAAAGCCTTCAATTGAAGAAACTCCTTTCGAGTAATTTCTATAAAGTGTATCTTCTTTAATTTGCTTCTCTAAAAGCCAATTTCCTGCTTTTCTCGCAAGTAATAAAAATTGTTTATCTTCAAAAGCTTGATAAGCACTGCAAAGTCCTGTTATTGTTAATGCGTTCCAAGAACTCAAGCATTTAGTATCAAGTCCTGGGCGAGTTCGATTATTGCGCTCGTTTAATAAAACCGAATTCACATTCTCCACTTTTTTTCGAAGCTCTTCAATAGTCCAATTTTGTTTTTTGACAAACGATGCATCACTTTCAGTTCGCAGTAAAATATATTTATCCTCTTCCCAATAACCTCGTTGGTTGACGTTGTAATAATCTTTTACCCATTCAAAATCTTTGCTTAATAAACGCTGTAATTCTTCTTTTGACCAGCAATAGAATTTTCCTTCCTCTCCTTCTGTATCAGCGTCTAAAGCACTGTAAAATGCACCCGATGAATCAAGCATTTCACGTTCTAGCCAAGCAACCGTTTGATACACTAGTGTTTTGTAACTATCTTTTTTCAAATAGCGATAAGCTTCACTGTACAATTGAATGAGTTGTCCATTGTCGTAAAGCATCTTTTCAAAGTGCGGAACTTTCCAAAGCATATCAACGGAATAGCGAGCAAAACCACCACCAATTTGATCGTAAATTCCACCATAAAGCATTTTGTCAAGTGTTAATTCAAGGTGTTTTTTTACTTTTTCATCTTGAAAATACTTTGCATATTCCATTAAAAACAGATAATTGTTTGGTAACGGAAATTTTGGTGCTTTCGTCGGACCTCCTTCTAAATTGTCGAAATTGCGTGACCAACGCACCAACATTTCGTGCAGTTTTTCCTCATTCCATTTTTCAATTGCTTGCGGAACTGCAATTAATTCACTTTGCGAAATTCCTTCTTCCAGTTGAGTTGCGTATTCCAAAACACGTTCAGGGTCTTTTTCTTGCGTGTAAACCAACGATTTCAAGACGTTCGTCCATTGGTCTTTTGGGAAATAAGTTCCACCATAAATCGGACGACCATCGGGCAGCGTGAAACAATTCAGCGGCCAACCTCCACGTTGTGTCATCAATTGTACAGCTGTCATATAAACCTGATCTATATCTGGGCGCTCTTCTCGATCGACTTTGATGCACACAAAGTGCTGATTCATATAACTTGCTAGTTCTTCGTTTTCGAAGCATTCGTGTTCCATCACGTGACACCAATGACAAGCTGAGTAACCAATGCTCACAAGCACTAATTTATTTTCTTTTTTGGCAGTATCAAAAGCCTCTATACTCCACGGTTTCCAATCAACAGGATTGTGTGCATGTTGCTGCAAATAAAGTGATGATTCGTGGATTAAAGCATTTGGTTTCATGAATTCAGTTTAATACACAAAGCTAAGTTGTTTCTTTAGATTATAAAATGAATAAATATAAAATGCTGAACAGCTATTTTCTGATTTGAAAGTTCAGTAAACGATCAACCCCAAGTAGTTCCTTCTTTACCATCTTTAACAACAATTCCAGCCGCTGCTAATCCATCACGGATTTTATCTGAAGTTGTCCAATCTTTGTTACTGCGTGCTTGTTGACGTAAATCCAAAACTAAATCCATCACGGGTGCTAATTTTGAATCATTATTTTCTACACTTGTTTGAAGACCAAGAACGTTTGATATAAAACCATTCATTTCTTTTGCTAAAAGATCTCTATCACTAGCCGTAATAGTTGCTTTTCCATCATTTATTAAATAAATATTTTTTGCTGCTTCAAATAGATTTGCGATTAGAATGGGTGTGTTGAAATCATCGTTCATTGCATTGTAAAAGCTGTCAATTAGTTCAGAAACTTGAATAGATGATGTTTCGTTAGTTGTTATTTTACTCAACAATTTAATCGCTTCCATTAAACGAGAATAGCCTTTTTCAGATGCATTCAAAGCTTCTTGTGTGAAATCCAAATTACTTCTGTAATGTGCTTGCATCATGAAAAATCGCAAAACATCAGGTGAATAGGGTTTATCAAATAGTTCGGTGCTTCCTTCGATAATTTCTTTCGGTAAAAAATAATTTCCAAAAGATTTACTCATTTTCTGTCCATTCACATTCAACATATTGGCATGCATCCAGTATTTGGCAGGATTACAACCCATTGAACCACAACTTTGCGCAATTTCATCTTCGTGATGTGGAAATTTCAAATCCATTCCACCGCCGTGAATATCAAAATTTTTACCTAAATATTTGGTGCTCATCGCTGTACATTCTATATGCCAACCTGGATTTCCATTTCCCCAAGGAGAGCGCCAAATTTGCATATCATCTGGATTTGCTTTTTTCCACAAGGCAAAATCGGCAAAAAATCGCTTTTCATCTTGTGCATTTAAAGCTCTTGTTTCATTGTCTAATTCATCTACTTTTCGTCCACTTAAAATCCCATAATTGAAATCTTTCATGTATTGTTGCACATCAAAATAAACAGAACCATTTACAACATAAGCATAACCATTTTCAATGATTTGTTCGATGATTTCTATCTGCTCTTGAATGTGACCAGTTGCAGTTGGTTCAATACTTGGAGGAAGCAAATTATATAAACGCTGTAACTCTTGAAACTTAACGTTGTATTTATAAACAATTTCTAGTGACTGCAATTGTTCCTGTCGCGCAGCCTTGCCAATACTATCTACTTCTTGTCCGGCACTGTTGGTTATATGACCTGCATCAGTGATATTCCGAACGTATTTTACTTTGTATCCCAAATGAAGAAAATAGCGGTAAATCATATCGAAATTTATAAAAGTGCGCATATTTCCCATATGAGGTTCACTGTATAAGGTAGGTCCACACACATACATACCAACATAACCAGAGTGAAGTGGCTCAAATGTTTCTTTTTTACCACTGAGGCTATTATAAATTTGCAAATTACGATGATTTTCCATATTGATTCTTAGCTACAAATTTAAGATATAAATCAAATTTTTAGCTTTTAGATAACGATTCAAAAGAGAAAGTTTCATTTTTACCTCAACTCAAAACTAGCTTTTTGACCGTCAATAGAAATAGTGAAACTACCTTTTTCATTAATCCACTTGTTTTCTTTACCAACAAATTCTAAAGCTGAAATCGAAATTTTGAAGCTAATCGTTTTCGATTCTCCCGGAATGAGTTCCATTTTTTCAAAACCTTTTAGTCGTTTATTTGCTGGAGCAATAGACGCAACATCATCGGTAATATACCATTGAACAGTTTCTTTTCCTTTTGATTTTCCTGTGTTTGTAACGGTAATTTCAGCTATTATAAAATCATTTTCCTTATGCATTGAATTTTTAGAAAGCTTTAAATTTGTGTAAGAAAAACTGGTGTAACTCAATCCAAAACCAAATGGCCATTGCGGATCGTGTGCTTGATTCAATTCATTTTTACCAGATTTTGCTTCGGCATTTGTATAATCATAGTGTTCTATTACACCATCGTATTTCGGATAAGTAAAAGGTAATTTTCCACTTGGGTTTTCTTTGCCATAAACTAAATCAACTAAAGCTTCAGAACCATAATCTCCAGGTAAATACGCATTAAAAATAGCTGTAGCAAATGGTTCAACTTCACGAACGATGCGTGGTTTTCCGAACATAGCTACCAAAACAATTGGTTTTCCAGTACTTGCTAATTCTTTCATTAGCTGAACGTATGCTTGAGGTAAATTCAATGAACGAATGTCTCCCGGTTTTTCAGTCGCTGGCATTTCTCCCAAACACACAACAATTTTATCTGCCATTGCAGCCTCAATTTTTAACCAATTTACATCTAACAAATTACACGTTTCCCAACCTTCAACCAATGATAAATCATAGCCTTTTTCAAAATGAAGATTTTTTGCACCAATTTGTTTCTCAAATGCTTGTCGAATGGTTAAGGCACCAACTGTATTGTAAGCTGTATCAACTCCTTGCCATGTATGCGTCCAAGCGCCATTTTGAAAAATCAAATTGTCAGCAGCTTCACCAATTAACAAAATTCTTTCGTTTTTTGAGAGTGGTAATATGTTATTGTCGTTTTTCAAAAGTGTAATTGATTCCTGAGCCGCTGCTCTTGCTGCATTTTTGAACTCTTGCGAACCAAATTTTGAATACAAATCTTGATTGTAAACTTGTTTTTTATACAATCCCAACTTCAGCTTCACAAATAATATTCGCGCCACAGCATCGTCCAAACGTTTTTTAGAAATTCGTCCTTCTTCTACAGCTTCTTTAAACAATTTTAGGTACTCGGAATACGTTGTGTAATAAGGAACCATGCTCATGTCAACGCCTGCATTGAAAGCTAAAATGATGGCTTCTTTTTGGTCTTTTGCAACTTTGTGAACGGTGTGTAACATTCTAAAATCTTCCCAATCTGATACTGAAAAACCTTTGAATCCCCAGCGATTTTTCAAAACTTCTGTTATCAAATGATGATTGATGTGACCAGGAATTCCATTTACATCACCACTATTAATCATTACCGACAATGCTCCAGCTTCAACAGCTGATTTGAAAGGTGGCAAAAACAACTCTTCCATTTGGCGCTCAGGAATCCAAGCAGGTGTACGGTCACGACCAGAATTAGGGTAAGAATAGCCCACAAAATGTTTCATACAAGATAGTATAGTATATGGGTCGTCCAACGATTTTCCTTGGTAGCCTTTCACCAATCCTTGTCCCATTTTACTAACTAAATAGGGATCTTCACCCAAGGTTTCAAAATAACGCGACCAAAGCGGTTGTCTTCCCAAATCCAAAACTGGTGAAAAATTCCAAGGAACGCCTGAAGCTCTTGTTTCGTAAGCTGTAATTTTACCCATTTCTTCCGCCAAAGCAGGATTCCACGTTGCAGCTAAACCAATTTCTTGAGGAAATAATGTTCCACCAATCACATAATTCACTCCGTGAATCGCATCGACACCATAAAGAACAGGCGTTTTTGTTTCTTCTAATTGATAATACTGATGAATTCTTGCTGTGATTGTAGCCCACGTTTTTAAGTCTAAGGTATGTGAACTTACATTCAAAATCGATCCAACACCGTTTGTTTTTATTACTTCTTTAAGCTTCGTTTCGTCAAATTGTAATGGTTCCAAAACACGCCCTTTTTCATCGACTTTCAAAACCGCGTCTAATGTTAATTGACAGGTTTGACCTATTTTTTCTTCAAGTGAAAGTTGTTTCAATCGGCGTTTAGCTTCTTTTTGCAATTGCGCATCCGTTTCTTGTCCAAAAGATATTTGAGTAAGCAACACACTTACGAGTAGCGTTAGAAATTTCATAAGATATTGTAAATAGTAAACTAAGTTAGTTGTTTTTTAATCTTTACCATAAAAATTAATTTAGGTTTCTCATGTAAACATTGATTGGCATAAAAAAGATTTAAAAGAACATTGTTTTATTTAAGATGTTAGATCAAAAGATAAATAGGTAACAATCAAATTTTATCAATCTCTAAAAAAGTTGCAAAATGTTTTAAATTTACATAATATTGTACAAATTACAAAAACTAAAACCTTGCTTAAAACTTATATTTCAAGCCTTTTTGTGTTTTTTACTTTTGCTTTCTTTTCGCAAACAAGTGTTGTGAAAATTGAAAATCAAAACAATCAATGGGAATTGCTTGTCGATGGTGTGCCCTATTACATTAAAGGTGGAGGTGGTACCGTGAAAATGGAAGAACTAAAAGCGGCAGGTGGAAACACAATTCGTACGTGGGGTTTAGAAAATGCACAAGAAATTCTTGACAAAGCACATAAATTAGGATTGAAAGTAATGCTTGGGTTATGGGTTCAACACGAACGCCATGGTTTTGATTACAATGATGCAGATAAAATCAAAAATCAATTAGAGGGTTTTCGAGTTGCTGTTCGTAAATATAAAAATCATCCTGCATTGCTGATGTGGGGAGTTGGAAATGAATACGAATTGGAATATTCAAATACAAAAGTGTGGGCAGCTGTGAATGACATCGCAAAAATGATTCACGAAGAAGATAAAAATCACCCAACATCAACCGTAACTGCAGGAACAAATGCAGAAAAGCTAAACTTCGTGATGACGCAATTAACGGAAGTTGATATTTACGGAATCAATACTTATGGCGATATTGAAAACGTGAAATCGGTTCTTGAAAAAGGAAAATTTGAAGGTCCATACATGATTACTGAGTGGGGACCAAACGGACATTGGGAATCTCCGAAAACGAAATGGGGTTCTTCTGTCGAACAAACAAGTACTGAAAAAGCTGCTGTTTATTTGAGTCGTTACCAACGCTGCATTGCAGATCAACGCAAGCAATGTATCGGTTCATTCGCATTCCTTTGGGGACAAAAACAAGAATACACAAGCACTTGGTACGGATTGTTTACTGAAAATGGAAAGCAAACAGAAGCAATTGATGAATTACAATTTTGTTGGTCGGGAAAATACCCAGAAAATCGCTCTCCAAAAATCGAAAAGTTAACTTATCAAAACACTGATTCTAAAGAAGCTGTAGAAGTAAAAACAGTTTCTTTTAGTGCGATTTTTAAAGCCAAAGAAAAAATCAAAGTGGAGTTAGTAGCTTCTGATTTGAATAATGACAAACTCATTTACACCTGGGATTTATATCCAGAAAGTACCGATTTAAAATCCGGAGGAGACGCCGAAAATAAACCGGTTGCGATACCAGGAAAAATGAAAGGAGATGTAGCAACAATTGTTTTGAAAACACCAATCACTGAGGGAAGATATCGCTTGTTTGTTTCTGTTTCTGACGGAAACAAAGTCGCTTACGCCAATTTTCCTTTCTACGTTGAAAACGATCCATCAGCACAAGGAAAAACTATTGGCTTAAAAAAACAAACTTTAAAATCGTTTGATGAAGAATAAATTAATCTTACTAACGCTTGGTTTTTGCAGTTTATTTGCAAGTAACTTTCACGCTCAAATGTTAGTGGATTCAACGACTTTTGAAACTAAATCTGTTGGACTTTTCCCGAAAAAACTACAAACTGCAATGGATAACATTTCGGTTTCTGGTTATTACCGTTTTTTGGGCTGCTACTCTGCAATGGAAAATCAATATGCGGAATTTGGCGCAATTAAAAAACGTGTTTTCTTGGGTGATGACAGCAACATTCCGCAGTTAATGCTCAATATTGGAGGAAGACCAACCAAAAATACTTCTTTCTCTACCGATTTGTTTTTGTGGACACCACTAACCGGAAGCACAACAGACTACTCAAAAGGATTAAACCTTGGTGTAAATTTAACAGGTGTTCATTCCACTAAATATGGAACCTTTGGAATCAAAACTGGAGGAATTCATTGGTACACTTTGAGTCCAATGACTTTTGCTTCCAATACAGGATACAATCGTTTTAGTGTTTTCGAACGCAATCCGTGGGATCCTAATACAGCGACATTAATAGGTCGTTACAGAAAATTTTATTCCGATGGTGCTTTAAGTCAAGATGAACGCTGGGGACAACAAGCTTTTCAGGGTTTTATTTTCGATGGAAACAATCTTCCGAAAGGTTTCTCGTTTGCGTTTATGCACGGAAAATCACAATTCAACGGTGGAACTTTACCAACACCAAACTTGATGACAGCTGGGAAAATCAAAAAGCAATTCGTCAATAATTTCGTTAGTGTAAATGCGATCACAAGTAAAACATTCACAGATAGTTTGGCGCGTTTATCCATCGGTTACAATCTAATTACATCCGAATTCAAATGGAATTTTGGCCAAATTGCTTTATTAGGAGAAGTAGGTGCAGGAAATTATTTCAGTCCAACTTCAGCAGGTGAATGGGGCGAAGCAATCGACATCAAAGTTCAGTTTTCAAAAGAGTTAACCAAATTTCCAATCGAAGTACGTTATTACCAAATCAGTCCAAAAGTGATTAACAACAATGGCGTTTTCTGGAATACTTCAGTCGCTGAATACAACGATGCTTTTGCAACTGCTGAAACACCTGGAAGCCAAACACCTTTGATTCCTTTTGCGAGTTCATTGGTTTCGATTGGTCAATTGACAAACAACCGTCGTGGTGTGATTCTGAACACTGATTTAAATTACAAAAAACATAAATTGACCATTGGTTACAGTGCCTCTGGAGAAATAATCGGTTTATCAGACAAAATTACTTACGGACATTTGGCAAATAATTTAGCGCTCTCGAGATTTTGGCGTTGGGCTTTTCCTGCAGGCGTTGGTCCTTATGGAAATTTGAGTAAAATCTATCGTGGTGTTTACGAAACCGTTGAAATCACCGATTCTATTTCTGCAAAAGGATTTAACGCTATTGAAATCAGCTATAAAACTGAATTTAAACTTTTTGGAAGAGAATTATTAGTGTTTTATCTTGGAGGTTTACACAGTGTTCAACGCGATTTTTCTGCTTTGCCAAAATATTCCCAAAAGGCTTATTTACAGAGCTATAACAACCAATTAGAATTTTATTATTTGTTGTTTCCAAAGGTTATCCTTTCCAATTATTTTGGTTATGACCGCATAATTGCTAACGAAAATACGGTATTGGATGCAGTTTCAGGAATAGCTAAAAATCAACGTGGTTATAGTTACGCCGTTGGTTTAGATATTCAGTTGGCAAAAAACACAGGTTTGTACGTTCGTCAGCGTTGGATGAATTATCAAGATTTTAATTTCTCCTTGGATCAATACAAGGGAATGGAAACAACAGTTGAACTAAAAATATTCTTTTAATATGAAGTTTTTTATACTCTTATTAGCCAGTTTTACCAGCCTTTTGACCTTTGCGCAAGATGGTAAAAAAGTGCAATTTGTTGGTGGCGCTCGTTCACTGATTTCTCATTCAGATTTCACTTCCGATACAGAAGATACTGTTACGGCAAGAAAAAATACTGGTGGTTATGCCTTGATTGATTTAGGAATTAAAATTAACCCAAATGCCAATACAGAAATTCTTGGAATGTTACGAATTAACAATGCGTTCGGAGGTTTTTGGGGAAGCGGAGTTACATTTGATGTACGTCAACTATACGTGAAAGGTGTTGCTGGAAATGTGTTGCGTTACCAAATCGGGAACATCGACTATAAATTGTCACCTTATACGTTTTACAACCACAATCCAGATTTGTTGGTTCAAACTTCAGGAACGAATAAAATCAAAGAAGAAGTATTGAATTACGAATCGTTTTACACGAACAAAAACACGTGGCGTCAACAAGGAGCTGCGGCAGATTTCGCAATACAGTTTCCTAAATTCGTTCAAGAAATTAAATTCAACGGCTTCATCACTCGCTTGAATCCAAGTAATTTGAATAACATTTTGGAACGCTTGTACGGCGGAGGTTCAATCATTTTAACACAAAGCAAATATTTCTCATTTGGATACAATCACGTGAGTGTTTTTGATTTGAAACAAACGGCAAACAATAACGACGCTTTCCGAAACAACGTAAACACCTTGACTTATGAATTGAAGTTTGACCAAGAAAAATACAAAGTTTCTGTTGACGGCGAAAGTGGTTTTTCTTCCAGTTTTTCTACTCAAAATAATGAAGGAAAATTGTCTGATTACTTCGTGAATGCAAAAGCAAATTTAGAAGTGAAAAAAGCAGGTTTGAAATTACACGTTGGGTATATGGACAACGGCGCAGATTTCAGAAGTTTTGGTGCACAATCGAAACGCATTGATTTCAACCAAACGAATAATTTCTTTGAGCGCTATACCAATGATCAAATTGTTCGACCGCTTTCCAACTACGATTTATACAATGATCCAACGCTTTACAACGCAAGTATTTCTACTAAAATAATGGCGTATAATCCAATGATTAATAATGTACTTCCGTATGGAACTGCAACTTTCAATCGTCGTGGTTTGTATGCTGGAGCACATTTTAGCGACAAGAAAAAAATCATTTTAGCAGACCTTTCTTATTACCGTTTGAGTGAAGTGCGCGGACAAGGAACCTTTGAGTTGCGTAAATTCAACTATTTAAATTCTAATCTGCGTTTCAACTTTTCAAACTTAATGAAATGGAAAAAACAGCAAGTTTTACAGCTTGGAATTGCTTACCAAAGCACTAAACGCACAAGTGAATTTGACTTCGAAAAAATTGATTTGAAAACATTAACGCTCCATACTGGTTTAGAGTTAGAAGTGATTAAAGATTTAACGCTTTTGGGAAATGTCTATTATTTTAACACCAACGGAAACGAAATAATGCCAATCAGAAACACAGCGGGCGACATCATCAATTTCTACGGAGTAGTTGCTGGTGGTGACGAATACAATCTTTCTGGCGGATTGAAATTTAATTTCTCAAAAGACATTTATTTAGCAGCTATTTTTGAGTCGAACAGAAATAGTCTGAATGACCAATTGGCTTATCGTTACAAGCAAGTTTTGTTGTATTACATTATGAAATTCTAACTATGAAAAAAGTACTCACATTTATCGGAATTGCAGTTGTACTTGTGGCTTGTCGCAAGAAAGAACTAGACAAAATGGACGGTCCATCTTTGCAAGATTTAAATGGACAATTTTCAGTTATCTCAACTTTGGAAGCAAGTAAAGATTCTGTAGATTTTTCAGCTAGCGAAACCGTTTTCTTTACGGCTGAATTTTCAAAAACCATTTCTTGGAAATTGGATATTATCGGTCAAACAAGTGGTGCGGTAAAAACCATCGAAGGAACTGGAAACGCTTTAACAGAATCTGTTTCTTTGTGGGCTGGAAGTACGACTTCTTTACCGCTGTTTAAATCAGAAAATTGTAAAGTTCAATTAACGTTCACTGGCGAAACAGACACATTAGTAGATTATGTGAAAGTGATTCAGCCTAAAACAAACGCAGGTTACGTGGTGGCAGATTTTGAAGCAGGATTCAATTCTGGCTGGACGTATTTCATTCAATCAGGTGCCGATATGGATTTTCAAGTGAAATCTGATATAACAGCTCCACAAGGAAATGCGTATTACAACCTTGCAGGAACAGTTGATTGGGATTGGTTAATAGGCTTAGTGAACTTCAAAGCAACGGCAGGTGGAAATCCAACTTTTCCTTTAAATTCAAATCCGAACAATGTTTACTTAAATGTGATGGTTTGGGGAGATGGTTCATTAACTAATAGCTTGGTACTGTTCCAATTTGAAGAAGATGAAAATAACGACGGAACTTTCACTTCAGCTTCTGAAGATCAATACGCGGTTGAAATTCCTGTGAATTGGTCGGGTTGGAAATTAATTTCGTTAAAATACAGCGACATTCCTTGTTTAGTAAATGGACAACCAGCTGCTCCAAATGGCGATGGTGTTCACAACTCTAATAAAATCAAGCAAGTGAATATGTTGCATTTAGCAAATCCATCATCGGGTTATGCGAAAGCAAAATTAGATTACATCATTTTCACTGAAAACGGACCTTTGAATCCATAATTTAATGAAGCAACTCCTACTCATACTGGTTTTTTCTCCTTTGTTGTTATTGGCACAAGATTTTCCAACACATACTATCAATATGGAGGAAGTAAACGTTTTGGGTAAAAAATTGCGTTTCAAAAAAGTTGGATTGTATGATGAATCCTTTGCTGACCGACCAAACATTAAAGGTTTTAGCCAATTAGAGATTTTTACGGATGCTGTTACAGACGAAGTTTGGACGGTTAAAAACGCTACTTGCATCGGGATTCAACCGGAAACAGATACAAAAGACGCTTTCTTAAAAATCAATTGGAACAAAGACCAAGACGGTTGTGATTGGGTTGGAATGGGCTTCGGTTGGGATATGTGGTCAGCGAAAGACATGGCGTATATCAAAGACACGATTGCTATTGAATTGGAAGTGCGTTCAACTGGGAAACCCTTTACGAATTTACCTTGGGCTTTTGGGATAGAAGATTATGCAAATCGTCAAGCATGGTTGGGCTATAACACTGCTTTTTTGATGGCTAAAGAAATTACAAATGAATGGACAAAAGTGCAAATTCCTTTCAGTTTGTTCCCTTTTGACGAAAACGAGGTCGATTTAACAAGCGTAAAACAACTCATTATTCAGTTCTTCTCCGAAGGAAAAGTTGAAATCAATAGCATCAAAATTGTTCCGTTTACTGGAAAATTGCGTCAAGAAACAACAGCTAGTACAAGTAAAGTTTCACCAAAAATGGATGGCGATTTAAGCGATTGGAAAGCTCCTTTCACTGAATTTGAAAGCGGACATTCATTTGCCGTTCATTACAGTAATGACAGCTTGTTTGTGGCCGTAAAAGTTGAAGATCAAAGTCCACGTGTGAACGAACAAACGGGAAGCAACTTGTGGAATGGTGACGCCATCGAAATTGCCTTTTCAACAAATACGAAAGCTGACCCAAAGCGCAAATTTTTCTTGCTTAGCGACCAACACATTGGTATCAATTGTGGAGCGAATCCGTATGCTTGGGACTGGAAGGAAAGTCTTGAATTGAAAACAATCGATTTCAAAATCCAAAATAACGCAACAGGTTATACCGCTGAAATTGCTATTCCATACAAGCAACTTTACAAAACGACCTTAAAATCGGGTGATAAAATCGGCTTCGAAATTGCCGTTGACCTCAACACCACCGAACAAAAGCGCCAGCGCCAAGATCGTTGGAATAGCCACAATACCGAAGGATTTCACTTATCGCCAGGGAAATGGGGAGAAGTTGAAATTGGCTTTTAAATTCTTTATTGTTTAATCATTAACATTTTTCAATTATTGCTTTCATAATACGTTGAAAAATTTGATAGTAAACCTCAACTGATAAATAATATTGTTTTGAATTTTGTGTTAATGTTTGAAGTCATTTAAAATTTATCCTTTACTCTAGCGGACTAGCACATGATTTATTGTGCATTTTAAGTAAATTTGAAATATGGAAGAAATCAAAAACAAAGTCAAAGAAAGTGGTTTAATTCAAATTAATTTATCAGACTTTAAACCAACTACTGAAATACTTGAAATTGATATAGCTGAACAATTATGGCAAGGATTAGTGCTTCGTGAAAAAGATTTTCGTGCCTGGATTCTATCTCATGATTGGTCGAAATATAGAGAAAAAGCGATTTATATCCATTGTTCCTCGGATGCAATTGTTCCAACTTGGGCCTACATGCTTATTGCATCGGCTCTTAATAACGAAACTATTCATGTAATAGTTGGAAAAAAAATTGATTTAGAAAAAGAATTAATAA
>CAMAZP010000023.1 GCA_945863605.1 Chitinophaga pinensis | reverse complement strand
AAACAAATTGTGACACAATGGGTAATCTAATAATTTATTCCAATTACAATGGAGGAATTCTAACTATAAACGTAGATCAAAATATTCCAAATTTAAAAATTGGTATATGTACATACGAACCTGTTCAAGTTAATTTTACTGGAGCATTCGTAGGGAATATTACACAAGTCGTGTATGCAGGTTTTAACTCAACTCAAAACAATGATAACTGTGGTCAAGGAAATTTTATCACTTCTATTACGGGATTAAATCCAGCGCTTGTTTCAATATTTACAAATCCACCAGTTGGATATACGCCCGTACATGGAAATGGAGCGGGTAATTGGGGAAGCACAATGATTGGTGCATCGGGATTGTGTGATACAACAACAGACACAGGTGGAGTAAATACTCCTGATGAAATAGTTTATTATTTCGAACAACAAACCAATGGGATGCTATTGTTTCATCGAACTCAGTATGCTTGTTGGTTAAACGAAACCGTTGATGTAACTAGTGGTGGTAACTGTTGTATTCTACCACCAGATAATTGTACCCTTACTGCAACAGTTAGTGTTGTTCCAAATTCAACTTGTGCGCCATGTAATTACAGTGGCCCTACTATATTAATTAATGAATTAATGATTTCTCCATCTTCTTTCGATGGATCATTGTGTGGCAATGGAGGTGTCTCAGATGGTAGAGGAGAATGGATTGAATTATTCAATCCAAATTGGTGTGATTCAGTAGATATTTCTTGTTACTATTTAGGGAACAGTGCTCCTGGGGGTGCAATAGGATCTGGGACACAACCAGGGGGGTATGTAATTCCAGCTGGCACAATTATACCTCCGCTAGGTTTAGCTATGATTAGAGGATTTAATGCTACCCCAGTTCCTGCAAATTTATTAGTTCAAAATGGAGGTAATGTTGTTGAATTAGTCGTTCCTTATAATACTAATGAACAAGGAGTATGTATTGGAGGAGGAGCAACAAGGCTTTGGTTTCCTAACGCAGGGGGATGGTTTGCGTTTTATGATTCTCAAGGAGTTCCTCAAGATGCAGTTAGTTGGGCTTCTGGTGGTTCTGCACAAGATAGAGCAGGAAACCCATGCATTGCACAATTAAACCCTTGTAATTTTAACGGTCAATTAGCAAGCTATGATCAAATTCCAAACGATAGAAAAACTCAAGCAACAAATATTGATGCAAGTAACCACTTAGGTCAATCAATACGCAGGATACCTGACGGTGGAATATGGGCCGGGCCTAGCTTACCAACTTATGCAACTTGTAATGACCCTGTAAACTGTGCACTAGTAACAGCAATAGCAAATTGTAACGGAACTGCAACAGTAAATATAACTTCAGGAAACCCACCATTTATTTTTCAATGGAATGACCCATTAAATCAAACAACTCAAACTGCTACAAATCTATGTGACGGTGTTTACCAAGTTTTGGTGATAGATTCTGATTCTTGTATGCAAACTTATTCGGCAACTGTGACAACAGATCCATTTGATCTATTAGCAACAGTTATTCAACCTGGTTGTAATGCTAACGATGGTTCAATCGCATTTACTCCTTTTGAAGCAACTTATACTTATTCATGGTCACCAAATGTTTCTACAACAAACATTGCTAATAATCTGCCTCCTGGAACCTATGATTTAAATATTACAGAAGGTTCCTGCTCTTTTGATACAACTATAATATTAGTTAATCCAGCGGCATTTACAATCTCTGTTGATCAAGTAAACACAACTTGTGGTTTAGATAATGGAAGTATTAATATTGAAGTTACACCAGCAATTGGAAATTATACTTTTACTTGGACACCTAATGTTTCTGTAATTGATTCCGCTTTTGCAATTCCTGCTGGAGTTTATAGCATTTTAATTACTGATAATATTTGTGCAACTACTCAAAACGTAACTATTTTATCAAGTGAGGAGCTAAGTTCAACTGCTCAAATAACTCACACTTCTTGTGCACAGAGTGATGGGGCTGTAAATATTGATGTAAATCCACCTAGTCAATATTATTACACTTGGACTTCTAATGTTTCAACCGTTGATTCTGCGACTAATTTGCCAAGTGGAACTTATGTCGTAAATGTTACGGATAGTGTTTGTTATTACGACACGATAATAGTTGTTAATCCATCTTTTACCCCAACAGATTTATTAGCAAATATAACGGCTACTAATTGTGGTACAAACAATGGTGAAATTCAGGTTTCTCAAACAGATGGTGGAATTGCTCCTTATCAATATAGTTTTTTAGGTATGAATTTTTCTAATATAATGGATTTTGACTCACTTTATACAGGAAGTTATTTAGTTGTAGTTCAGGATGCAAATGGATGTGAATATCAAGAAACATTTGTTGTACCTGAAATACCTGGTCCTTCTCAAATATTAACGACCCTTCAAAATCCAAATTGTGGGTATAATAACGGTGTAATTGAAATTGTCGATGCTGTTGGTGGTGTATCTCCATATACTTATACTTTCAATAATCAAGTAATCGGAAATTTAATTCAAGCGAACTTAATAAATGGAAACTACACAATTGTTGCAAGTGATTCATATGGATGCACAACAACCGAAAATATTGTGTTAACAATGGACGCAGGATTATCAGATGTATTTATTCCCAATGTATTTACACCAAATACAGACAATTTATTGATAAATGAAGTTTGGAAAGTTTCAGCTACGTGTACTCAATCTATTTATTGTCAAATATTCAACCGTTGGGGATCTTTGGTTTATGAGTTTGATGATTTAAATAGTGAATGGGATGGGAAAACTACCAAAGGTGAGGATGTTACAGATGGTGTATATTTTTACAAGTTAGAACTTGTGTATTTTGATGGTCAAAGTGAAATTTTTCAAGGACACA
This sequence comes from Chitinophaga pinensis, assembly GCA_945863605.1. Lineage (GTDB taxonomy): Bacteria > Bacteroidota > Bacteroidia > Flavobacteriales_D > Crocinitomicaceae > UBA952. The sequence goes on along the minus strand of CAMAZP010000023.1, from coordinate 50,085 downwards.
TAACAGTAATAAGATAAGATGACAATTTTAGAGACAATAGCAAGTGTAGAAAAATTCCATGAAGCTTTTGGAATTAAAAATAATTACAGTCCAACTTCTGAATTAACAGCTGATGAGGTTGAATTAAGATTTAATTTAATGAAAGAAGAGAACGAAGAGTATCTTGAAGCAGCCAAAAAAGGAGATATAGTTGAAATTGCTGATGCACTAGGTGATCAATTATATATTTTGTGTGGTACAATTTTAAAACATGGTCTTCAATCAAAAATTGCAGAAGTTTTTCAAGAAATTCAACTTTCGAATATGAGTAAATTAGATGAAAATGGTAATCCAATATATCGTGAAGATGGAAAAGTATTGAAGTCTAGTCTGTATTTCCGTCCTAACATTCAATCAATATTGGAAAAATAGTTATTCACGTTACTGACTTAATTTCTTTATTGTAAAGGGAAAATTCGCCTCTTTCAAATCATTAGTTTTGAATTTAATAGTCAAAGAATTAATATAATGAAAGATATTTCTTTTTATTTCACTCCAATTCAGTTTGATGAGTTCAAATTTGAGGATGATCAAATAGGTTCAAAAATTATAATCAACAAAGAAGAATTTCCAGAAATAAAAAAAAATAGTTGTGCTATCTTTACTGTGCCTGAGTTTAGGGGCAATAATCAAATCAAAATAAATAAAATTAATTCAAAATTCAGAAACGATTTTTACAATCATTATTTTGGAGGCGAATGGAATTTTGATTTGTATGACCTTGGAGAAATCCTTCCAGGTAAAGAAATAACTGATACCTATTATGCTGTCGCTAATGTAGTTGCTGAATTAGTAAAGGTTGGTGTAATTCCAATTATCATAGGTGGAAGTCAAGATTTAATTTTTTCTGTATACAAAGGTTACGAGAAATTGGAGCAATTAATAAATATTTGTTCCATTGATTATGCCTTGGACTTAGGAGACCCAAATTCAGAATTGAAATCGAATGGTTACTTGAGTCAAATATTATTAAATCGACCATGTTATTTATTTAATCATGCAAATATTGGATTACAAATACCGTATGCAAATCCAAAACAACTCGAATTATTTGACAAATTATATTTTGATATATGTAGACTAGGTGAATTTAATAATTCTTTCACTAATGCTGAGCCACACTTACGAAATGCAGATATTATAAATCTAGATTTTGAATGTATTAAGGCTTCAGAAGTATTATCTACTTCGGCAATACCTAATGGATTTCATGCTCAACAAATATGTCAAATTGCTAAATATGCCGGAATTTCGGATAAGTCAAGTTCATTTGGGATTTTTAATTACGAACGTCCAAATGACATTTCTGATAAACTGCTAGCAGAAATTATTTGGTATTTTTTAGATGGTGTTGCGAGTAGAAAAGGTGATTTCCCTGTAGGAAGTAAAATGGACTACACTAAATTTTTGGTTTATCTCGAGGAATTCAACAGAGAATTGATTTTTTATAAAAGTAATAAATCAGAACGTTGGTGGTTAGAGGTACCTTATCCTCCAGCTCAAGGAAAAAAATTTCAAAGACATTATGTTATTCCTTGCAATAAACAAGACTACGAAAATGCAATGAAAAATGAAATTCCCGATATATGGTGGAAAACATATCATAAATTAGGTTAAGCACAATCGTTTATTTTTTTTTGTTTATTATTTCTTTATATTATAAATATTACCTATTTTAGCCGCCTAAATTAGGGTTATTTTGTAAGTTAAATCCTGATGTAAACCATAAAAAAAACAATATGTTACTGAAAAACAGTTTTATATGCTTATTTATAGCGCTTTTCTATTTTGGGATTAATGCTCAACAAGATAAGCTACTTACTCATTTTATATATGATAAAATGACGATTAACCCTGGTAAAACGGGCATAGACTTGTATAATGGTATATGTGCAACGTCTATTTACAGAAATCAATGGGACAAAGTAAATGGAGCTCCTAATTCAGCAGTGTTGAATATTGAGGCAAATTTGTCAAAATTTTTCCCTGGTGGAGTTGGAATAGCGTTTTATCACGATGCTATTGGTTTTGCAAGACAAAACAATCTTCTATTAAATTATTCATATCCTATTCAAATAGGTCGTGCAGGAGTTTTAGGTATTGGTGTGGGTGTAGGAATAATGAATTATGGTTTGAATCCCGAATGGATACCTCCAACTCAAAACCCTGACAATTCGCTTCCTGCTGGTTTCGCTGCCACAAGCTTTGATGCCAACTTTGGAATGTACTTTCAAGGTAAGGAATACTTTGTTGGGTTTTCATCAACTCATTTATCTGCTTCACTTCTAAAACAACAAGTAGCTGGTTTTGAACAAAATTATCAAACCGCAAGACATTACTATCTCATGGGAGGTAAGCAATTCAAAAAAATAGGTAGTGATAACAAGGGAACTATTGATGCTCAATTACTCTTAAGAACAGATTTAGTAAAATTTTCTGGAGACTTAAATGTGAGGTATATTCATGCTTTAGCTGGAAACAAACAAGTTTATGGTGGTTTAACAACTCGTTCATCTGATGCAATTGCTATTATGGCTGGGTACACTCCAATTCCAAAACTCACAGTAGGATATTCATATGATATGACATTATTAAATAAATTATCAACAATATCTAGAGGTTCACATGAGCTTGTCGTTAAGTATTGTTATTATTTACCACCGCCACCAAAACAGAATGCCCGTCATCCTAGATGGTTGTAAAAAAAAATATTTTAAAGTGTAACCATTTGTATAGTACATTCGTTATACCCAAAGCCAAAAGCCTGTAGCAAGTTAATTTGGAAACTGGTAGAACCAAAAAAGATAAAATGAAAAAGTTATTAAGTGTTTTTGCAGTATTAGTTTTACTTTACTCATGTAGTGAAGTTGAAGGCAACCTTGTGGGCGTAAGACGTGACACATGGTATCCTGACGTACTAGGTCCTGGTAAGTTACCCATAGGAATGGTTTACATACCTTCTGGAGGCTATCAAACTGGAGAAGATGATGAAGACATCATGGGTTTACACACTGCTAGGATGAGAACTATTTCTGTTCCAGCATTTTATATGGATGCAACAGAAATCTCCAATAGTGAGTACAGACAATTTGTTCATTGGGTAAGAGATTCAATAGCACGAGAAAAACTATATAGACGAAGCTTCGACGACGATGCAGAACGTTGGATTAATGTTCCAGATAATTTCTTTAAAGAACCTTACAGAACTATCATTGATATGGGTTCTGATGTACAAGGAGGAAATACTTCTTTCCAAATTCTGAATGACACCCTTAATAACTCTGAGGTTGATAAAACGCTTCTTACTATGATGGGGAATTACGAAAAGAGCAAAGGTAAAGGAAAGAGGTTATTGAACGGTTATGCATTCGATCAAAAAAATTATCAATCTAATGCTAACACTAAAAATACTGCAAATATTGTTGTTTCAGAAGCTGAATTACGAGGTATAATGCAAATGTATTCTGGTGCGTCATCAGGTAAAGCAGTAAGTAAGAACAAAGCTGATAAAACTTTGAAAGGTGCCAATAGTAAAATCGTTTACACACAAGGTGGTAGAGTTGAAAATAGAAAATATTTTACTTTGAATTGGGAGGAATTAATTGATTATTCTGATCCTGAAATTTCTTTCTTGTTAGCTGACATGTATTATAGCGAACAAGAACGTTTCTATAAAAGAAGAGAGATTGATACACGTTTATTATTCTTTGACTATTATTGGATTGATTACAAAGAAGCTGCTAAAAAAGGAAAAGTTATAACAAAGTCAGTTGATGCCCGAAAAACTTTTGCATATGATAGTTTAAGCGCTGATAATGGAACTGCTCTTTATCAAAGGGGGAGAAGAGAACCATTAAATAAAGATTATAAAACGAATGACCAACACAGATCTACATTATACACAGTTGATCAAAATACCAATAAAGTTTGGGTAGACACAACAATTTATAATAAAGGTCGTCAATTTGGAGATCCTCAAGGGGGATTAGTTGACAAAGCCATTTATAGTATAAATGATACCAATAATTTAAAGGGTACAATTTTAGAAAATCCAGGTCAAGATTTAGATCTAGGTTACACAAATAGCAAAGGACAACACAATGCCATTCGTGGTCATACAGATAGAAGCCGTTTCATCATCAAAGAGCGTATCAATGTTTATCCAGATACTTTATGTTGGGTTAGAGACTTTACATATTCTTTTCATGAGCCAATGACTCAAAATTATTTTTGGCACAATGCTTATGACAATTATCCTGTTGTAGGTGTTACTTGGACACAGGCAAAAGCTTTCTCTGTTTGGAGAACACAAATATATCATAGTTGGTTGCAATCTAATGGAGATTTGTTTGTCAATGATTTCAGATTACCTACTGAGTCAGAATGGGAAAGAGGAGCTAGAGGTGATTTAGATTTAGCTCAATATCCTTGGGGAGGACCATATATTAGAAATTCCTCAGGTTGTTTCCTTGCTAACTTTAAGCCTTTGAGAGGAAGATATTTCGAAGATGGTGGTTTTCATACGGTTAAAGTTTACTCCTACAATCCAAATGGTTTTGGTTTATTCTGTATGGCTGGAAATGTAGCTGAATGGTGTTCAACAACCTTCGATGAATCAATGTATGAATTCTCTCATGACTTGAGTTCTGATTATGATTATCAAGCTAAAGATGGTGATCATCCTGTTAAGAAACGAAAAGTTATTCGTGGTGGTTCTTGGAAAGACATTGGTTATTATTTAATGAATAGTACAAGAACATTTGAATATCAAGATACAGCCAAATCTTACGTTGGTTTCAGAAACGTAATGACTCATTTAGGACGTGGAGGTCGTGACATCGATCAAGAGAATGGTGAGGAAATCCAGAGCGATATCCAGTTGAAGTAGTAGTCTCAAGTATAATAAATAAGTAAATTTTAATTTAAAATCAAGTGTTATGAGTGGTAAAGGTGGTTTTTTACACAGTAAGTCTTTTAAGACGATTATGAAGCATTTCTTTGGATGGGGTGCAGCTATTGTAATTATTGGTGCATTATTTAAGATTCAGCATTATCCTGGATCGGATATCATGCTTCCAGTTGGCTTAGGTCTAGAGGCGGTAATATTTATCGTAATGATTTTCGTTCCTGATCATCCAGAATACCATTGGGAAAGAGTTCACCCAGTACTAGACCCAGATTTAACAGTGGAACAATTACACGAAATGTCACCTAATGCTATGATTGGTAGTGGTGGAGGTTCGTCAAATGCTGAATTAGTTGCAAAACAACTAGAAGATGCTGGAATTGATGAAGCTTTATTAGCAAAGTTAAAAGATGGAATGTCAAACCTAGCTTCAAATGCAGCTTCTTTAGGTGCAGTTTCAACAGCAGCAGGTGCAACAGATTCTTATGTTAAAAGTTTAGAGACTGCATCAAATAGTCTAACTAAACTAACTGAACAATACGCTTCATCTGCAAATGCTATTGCTGGAATCACTGCAGATGGAAATGGAAATTTTGGTGCAGAAATGCAAAAAATGGGTCAAAATCTTTCAGCTTTAAATAATGTTTACGAATTGCAATTGAAAAGTTCTCAAGAATATTTGACTGGTTTATCTCAAATGGGAGCTCTACAAGAGAATATCAATAACATTATGACAGATTTGTCTGCTTCAGCAAAAGATACTACAATCTATCGCGAAAACATGGCTATGTTATCTCAAAACTTAACTGATTTGAATAATGTTTATGGCAATATGTTAAAAGCAATGAGAGCTTAATTATTATCATTTTATTAATAATTTAATTTAAGGAATTATGGGAGGTGGTAAGGAAACCCCAAGACAGAAAATGATTGGGATGATGTACTTGGTGCTCATGGCGATGTTGGCTTTGAATGTTTCAAAAAGTATTATTGATGCTTTTGTTGCAATTGAAGAAAATATACAAATATCATCGCAAAATGAACATGCAAGAGGTCTTGAAAAGTTAATGGAACTTGAAGAGAAGTATAAATCAGGAGATACTCCAGAAATTAAAGCTAAAGCTAAAAAGTTATTGGATTATATCGCTTTAATTGATAAAGAGACAGCAAAACAAATTCAATATTTGGACGCTTTGAAAATGGAAATTCTTACTGAAATTAAAGAGGAACCTGCTAAATTGAAACCAGGTCCTGAATCAATTATCATGGTAGGTTTTGATAAAAATTATCCATTAAAACCAATTAGAATGAATTTGGCTCATGTAACAAATAAAGATAAGTATGATGAGTCAATGCGGATTTTTGGTATTGCGAACAACTTGAAAGCACCTGAGGTTTATGCTTGTAAATCCCCAGAAGCTAAAGGAGCAAAAGGAGGTATAGAATTATGGAATCAAATGAATGATTTTAGAGGTAAATTATGTCAATTACTTGTTGAAAGTAGTTCTACGGATACAGCAAAATATAAATTTGTTGACCCAAAGGTTTATGCTTTTAAAGATTTAGCTGATTTACAAAAGAAAGTTAAAGACGGTTTTAAAAAATCAAAAATTAATGGTGACGATGTACAGGATGTTGAAAAGATTTACAAATCTTTGACTAAAAATGAATTGCTTGAAGATGAGCATGAACCAGGTGGAGTACATTGGTTAGCTAAAACGTTTAATCATGCTCCATCAGTAGCTGCTATTGCATCATTATCATCTTTGCAAAAAGAAATTTTGACAGCAAGAGCTGATGCTGTTTCTTTAATTAGGTCTAGACTTGGTGGTGGAGAATATTCATTCAACAAAATAGTTGGTTTGGCATTCCCAGAATCTGCGGTTCTTAATCCAGGTGATCAATTTGAAGTAACTGTAATGATGGCTGCTTTTGACTCTGATAAACAACCAATTGTAAAACCGCAAGGTGGAAGCGTATCTGGTGTTGCTGATGGACGAGCTACATTAAAAATGACTGCTCCTTCTCAAGGTGAAATGGTAATTAAAGGAACAGTTGGAATTGCAAACAAAAGAGGCGAAATTAAAGAAATGCCTTATGAAACAAAAATACAAGTTGCAACGAAGGCTGGTAGTATCTCTTTACCTGAGTTAAGTGTAATGTACACTAATTGGGATAATAAAGTTGTTGCTGTTACTTCGGGTATGGTTAGTTCCGATATAACTGTTCAAGGTGGTACAAAATCTAAAAAGTCATGGACAGTTGAAGGACAGAAATTCGATGGCTTTTATGTTAATGTAGCTCCTGGTACTAGACAAGTTATATTAAATTTAACAGGAAAGGATAGAACTGGAAAATCAGTAGCCTTCGGTACCTACAAATACAAAGTGAAACCTTTTCCTTCACCGTTAGTACAAGGAGGAACGATTTCTAAAGCAAGTGGAACTAAAGTAATCGTTGGTTTAGGTGCTGATAGCCCATTTACTGGCGTAAATTTTGTTGTAACTGGTGGTGAAATAACTGTAGGTGATGTTACCTCTTCTTTTACTGGTGACCGTGTACCTGCAGCTTTAGTAGCTAAAGCAAAAGTTGGAAAAAAAGTATCAATTGATGTTTTCTACACTAGAAATGGAATGAGAGGTAATCCAATCGCTTCTAGCTTAAAAGTTACGCCTTAATATTTTAAATAAATTATAGAGACCATGAAAAATTTAATTCTATTATTTTGTTTGAGTGCAAGCGCTTTTTCAATCTATGCTCAGGATCAACCGCCTCGTGGTCCCTATAATATATTGCAAGGTGGTGTTATCGATGGAGTTGTTATTAAAGACGAAGTTCCAGTTCGAGAGGCAATTCCCTATGAGCACGTTCGTTTAGCTGACTATGTTTGGTCAAAAAGAGTTTTTTCTCGTATAGATTGTAGAGAAAAAATGAATCACGATTTGTTTTTTCCTTATGATTATTTTGAAAGTGATGGTCAAAGTTCTGAATATAAACCAAAAGATGCATCTGAAGTAGACGATCCATCTTGGTTTAAAGATCAAAAAAGATGGTCTTTGTGGACAGTTATTATGAGACACATCATTTTAGGTGAATTGACGGTTTATCAAGTGTCAAGCGAAGCAAATCCTACTGTTGAAGATGGTTACAGTTTAAAGTATCCAATCGAAAGACAATCAAAAAATGACTATTTTGAGAGTACCCTTTATAAAAGAAAAGTAAATAAAGTTTTAGCAGCAGGAGGTCAAGGACCGAAATTTACGATTCCTCGACCAATTTCTTTGGATACTTTTATTATTCAAAAGACCAATCAAACTTATAGAAAATTTTTAGATTCTTTAGCTCCTGATCCTGATTTTGAAGAGTTAGTTAAAGGTTTTACATTTGAAGATGGCGAAAGATGGTGGAATTCAGCTGCCAAAGAAGGTGATATTGTTAGACGCGATGCAATTTCAAGGTTTTTATCATCAAATAATATTATAGCTTACAATATTAAAGAAGATTGGTTTTTTGACAAGGAAAGATCTATAATTGATAGAAGAATAATTGCTATTGCTCCAGTTGCAAGATACACCCTTGAAGATGATACTTCAACTCTAGCTTTTGAACGAGGAAGTGTTTTAGTTTATTCACCAGAAGGGGTTCCTCAGTTTTTTGATGGTTCTACGAATAATTACGAAGATTACAAAGGAAAAGTTGACGAAAGAGAGATTTTTTGGTTGTATTTTCCTGAGCTAAGAAATATCATGGTAAACTACTATGTTTATAACGACAAATCGGATGCTCAATGGATGTCATTTGATGATGTTTTCTGGAAAAGAAAATTCACTGCACAGATTTATAAAGTTTCAGATAAATTCGATAGAGAATTGGAAGACTTTAAATATGGTGTTGATGCGCTTTATGAAGCTGAAAAAATTAAAGATGACATGCGTAAATGGGAACATGACGTTTGGAATTATTAAAATGTTAAATTAAATATTGAACCCCATCAATTCTATTGGTGGGGTTTTTTTATTTTTGTAAAATGAAGTTAATTGGTGAACGTATAAGTTTTAATGATTCCAAAGAAAAGTTTACTGTTGTTATTGAACCAGAAAAAAATGGATTAATTAATTCTTTAATGGGCGCTTGGCTTTCAATGTGGTTAACAATTGGTGTAATTGTAATTTGGTCACTTTCTACTTTAAACTTAAATGAGCAGGAACAAATTATACTTTATGTCTTTTTGATTTTTTGGTTTTATTATGCAGTTAAAGTTTCTCGTTCCTTTCTATGGTTATTGTACGGAAAGGAATTAGTTAAAATTGATGAAGTATCATTAACAATAAAAAAGTCTATTAGAAATTACGGTCAATCTGTACCTTATTATTTCGAAAATATTAAAAACCTAAAATTTGAAATTCCTGAATCTAATTCAATTCAATCAATATGGGAATCTTCCCCTTGGATTAATGGAGGAGAGAGATTACACTTTGAATATTTTGATAAAGTGGTTCGTTTCGGTAGAAAATTGAATGAGAAAGAATCTCAAATATTGTTTAATCTAATTGCAAAACAAATTAAAGAACGTTCTAAAAAGTAATATATGTACGGAAAAATTAAAGAATTCTTATCGGAAGAATTGCATTCAATTGAGTCAAATGGCTTGATGAAGAAGGAAAGAATAATTATCACTCCACAAGGTGCGAATGTTAAAATTAATTCAGGAGAAGAAGTAGTAATTATGTGCGCTAACAATTATTTAGGCTTGTCTTCCCATCCAGAAGTAATTGAAGCTGCTAAAAACACACTAGATACACATGGATTTGGAATGTCATCCGTACGTTTTATTTGTGGAACACAAGATATTCACAAGGAATTAGAGCGTAAAATTGCGGAATTCTACGGAACGGAAGATACCATTCTTTATGCTGCGGCTTTTGATGCAAATGGTGGACTTTTTGAACCTTTATTTGGAGATAATGATGCAATTATTTCAGATGAATTGAATCATGCATCAATAATAGATGGTGTTAGACTATGTAAAGCTAAGCGTTATCGTTATAAGCATTCTAATATGAGTGATTTAGAAGAACAATTGAAACTATCACAAGCTCAAAATTTTAGAATTATTGTAACCGACGGCGTTTTTTCAATGGATGGTGATTTGGCAAAAATGGATGAAATATGCGCTTTAGCAGATAAATATGATGCATTAGTAATGACAGACGAATGTCATTCAGCAGGATTTATTGGTAAAACAGGTCGAGGTGTTCCAGAACATTTTGGAGTAATGGATAAAGTGGATATTTTCACTGGTACTTTAGGAAAAGCTTTAGGTGGAGCAATGGGAGGCTATACAACAGGTAAGAAAGAGATAATTGAATTATTACGTCAGCGTTCTAGACCTTATTTGTTTTCAAATTCATTGGCTCCTTCAATTGTTGGGGCATCAATTAAAGTATTTGATTTACTTAGTTCTACAACAGAATTGCGTGATAAATTAGAAGATAACACGCTTTATTTTAAAGAACATATTAAAGCTGCTGGATTTGATATTAAACCTGGTGATTCACCAATTGTTCCGATTATGTTATATGACGCTGCACTATCACAGAAATTCGCAAATCGTTTATTGGAAGAAGGTGTTTATGCTGTAGGGTTTTTCTATCCTGTAGTAGGAAAAGGTCAAGCTAGAATTAGAACCCAAATTTCAGCAGCTCACTCAAAAGCTGATTTAGATAAAGCAATAGCAGCATTTATTAAAGTTGGAAAAGAGTTAGAAGTTATTAAATAAATTTATTGATTTGAAATAAAGAAGGGGATAATTACTATTCCCTTTTTTATTTGTTTTGACTTCGACTTATTAATTACTCAATCCTACATCTCTATCTACCGAATCGTTTTAATAGCCAAGCCAATATTTTCAATAACATCAGTAATCATCATTGATTCAACTGATTGATTTTATTAGGTTAAATCTGCTGCTAGTGAATGGATATAAATTCCAATAATTGCTAAATTTATCGCCGAATATCCTTGCGCTAAAAACGAAGTGATTATTCCTGTTAAAGCATCACCTGAACCACTTTTGGCTAAACATGCATTTTCAATTGCGTTTACATAAATCTCAGAATGATAGATGATGTGTGTTGTTGCACTTTTTAATACAATGAAGCAATCCAAGTTTTTTGATTGAAGAATCGAAGTTTGAATTCTACTTTCTTGTTTTGGGTGATCACCAAATAATCTGTCGGACTCTCTTTCGTGAGGAGTAAGAATACTATTTTTTGGAATGGAGTTAATAAATTATTTTTTCGCAATTAAATTCAATATATCTGCATCAAAACATGACTTTTTAAGCTTCGTTGCTACTTCGTGATGTTTCTTTTTTTTGTCAAGAAATAAAGTAAGGGAAATAAATTATTAAACTCAAATCGAGGTTATTACTCGAGTTGTAATTTATTTTTTATTCGTACAAAACATACTCTCAAACAAAAATCACCTTAGAAGCGTAACATGACCAAAAAGTCGTTTCTTCCCTTCAATAAACAGTTCATATTCTATCTTCCATGTATAGACACCATCTTGTACATCTTGACCTTTAGATCTACCATCCCAACCTTGATTATAATCCGATGTTTCCCAAATATTTTCACCCCAACGATTATAAATAGTTAATCTGTATCTTTTTATTCTATTAGGGTCAGCAAATACTGGAAAGAAAACTTCATTATAAGCATTTCCATCTATTGTAACTGCATTTGGAACGTATACAAAAAATTCAGGATCGATAGTAATTATGTTTACAACCGTATCAACACAACCATTTGAATCTGTTACAATCAATGTAACATAATAAGAAGTATCGATTTGTTGTGGGTAAATATGATCAGGATTCTCAAAAATAGAATAAGGCGAATTATCACCAAAATTCCATGAATAAGAGGAGCCACCTGTTGATACATTATTAAATGATACTTCTCCAGTGTAGAATATGTCAGGAGCTGTAACATAATTAAATGCAGCAGTCGGATTTTCAAGTACACATACAGCACTATCAATTGTTACCGAAGATGAACAATTTGCTCCATTATTTATAGTAAGTGTAATAGAGTAACATCCAGGTAAGGTGTATGTAAAGTTAGATGCATTACAATCTGTTGAGCTTTGGCCATTTCCAAAATCCCATAAACATGAAGATGCAATTCCTTGGCTTGTATTCGTAAAGTCTATTGTAAGAGGAGCACATCCATTTACTGCATTAATATTGAAATCAGCAATAAGTGCTTCAGGTTGAGAAATTACAACAGCAGAATTTATAATGCAACCATTATCGTCAATTATTTGTACTGAATAATTGCCAGCTTGTAAACTATTTAAATTTGCTGATGTTGCCCCATTATTCCATAAATAAGAATATGGTACTGTTCCTCCACTAACATTTACACTTAATGTTCCATCAGTACCATTATAACAAGTTACCGGTGTAGAAGAGCTAATGGCAGTTAAAGCTGTTACTGGTTGCGTAATCGTATAACTTGTACTAGATACACAATTATTAAAATCAGTAACTAAAACCGAGTATATACCTGCTGTAACATTAAAAATATCTTGTGTAGTATATGTTCCATTATTCCATGTGTAAGTATATGGACTTGTACCACCAATTACTGTTAAATCAATAGTTCCACTAGAATTTCCGAAACAATCTACTTGAGTTATATTCTCTGATAGAGTTAGTGGTAATGAGGGTTGACTTATAGTAATATTTAAATTTTCAACACATGAGTTAGCATCTTGAACAGTGATAGTATAAATTCCTGCAGTAAGATTCGATATATCTTGTGTATTTTGTCCAGTATTCCAAGAGTATAAATATGGAGCAGTTCCACCTGAAACAGAAACATCAATTGATCCATTATTACCGCCAAAACAGATAATATTTTGTTGTATATTATTAATTGTAATTGGTAAAGACGGTTGAGTAATTATTGTTGATGTTGTTATATCACAATTATTAGCATCAGTAACAACAACGCTATAGTTTCCGCTTGATAAATTGGTAATGTCCTCTGTTGTAGCTCCGTTAGACCAAAGGAAAGAATAAGTTGGGGTTCCACCATTTACTTGAAGATCAATAAAACCAGTACTAGCACCATTACAAAGAATATTTGCTTGAGCTAGATTTAAGTTAAGTGCTAATGGCTCACTTATAGTAAATGTTGAATCCAATGTACACCCTAATAAATCAGTAATTTGTAAAGTATAACTACCTGCAATTAAATTATTTATATCTTCAGTTACTTCTGAGTTACTCCAATTGAATGAATAACCCGGTGTACCTCCTGACGTAGTTATGTCAATACTACCATCATTATCACTAAAACAAGAAACATTTGTAGAAACGGCTAATAAATTTAATGGATTTAATGGTTGAGTAACAATGAATGTATCGCTAATTGTACAATTAAAAAGGTCAGTAACACTAATAATATAAGTTCCTGATTGAATTGAAGAAATATCTTCAGTTGTAGCTGTATTTGACCATAAGTAGGTGTAGGGTGCACTTCCGCCATTAATATTAACATTAATTGCACCATCAGATCCACTATTACATTTTACATTTTGAATATTTGAAGAAATAACAATTCCACTTGCTGGCTGAGTAATATTATAACTTCCAAAAATTTGACAATTGTTAGCATCTGTTACTGTTACACTATATGAACCTGATGAAATATTTAAATTATCTTGTGAGTTTATTCCATTAGACCAATTGTATGAATAAGGGAAAGTACCACCTTGAACACTAATATCAATAAAACCATTACTTGCATTAAAGCAACTAATATTTCCAATAGTACTTGTTAAAGAAAGAGGTGCTAATGGTTGTATTATATTAATTGAATCCATTAAAGAACATCCGTTTGAATCTGAAACCGTTACTATGTACATTCCTGTAGTAATTCCAAAAAGATCTTCCGTTATTTGTCCATTATTCCAATTTATAGTATATGGTACAACCCCACCTTGAATTGTTAAATTTATGTTCCCATCATTACCACCAAAACAACTAATGTTAGATGCAGTTAATTGTAAATTTATTCCACTAGTAGGTTGATTAATTGTTGTATTAGCATTTAATACACATCCACTAGAATCAGTGACGATAACTGAATAAACATTTGATGGAATAGAATCTAAGTCTTGAGTTGTTGCACCATTAGACCATAAATAATTATATTGTAATGTACCACCAGTTATGTCAAGATTGATAGAGCCATTTGAATTTCCGAAACATGTAACATCATTATTACCAAATGAAGCAGCTAAAGGAAAAGGTTCAGTTACAAGGAAAGTTCTTGATACTTGACAACCATTAAAATCGGTTATGGTTGTGTTGTATATGTTAGCATTAATATTAATTAAATCTTCTGAAATTGATCCGTTACTCCATAAATGAGTATAAGGTCCTGTACCACCAGTTACTTGTAAAAGAATATTTCCGTTACTAAACCCATTACATGATGGATTACTAATAACTGCATTTATTTGCAAACTATCGGTAGGTTGACTTACATTAAATATTGCATTTTGGTTACAATTATTTGCATCAGTAATTGTTACAAAATAGTTTCCACTAGTTAAATTAATAATATCTTCAGTACTTTCTCCAGTATTCCATAGGTAATTATAAGGCGCTGTTCCTCCTGTTACATTTAAATCAATTGAACCATCATTTCCTCCGAAACAGTTTACAGGTGTTATTATTCCATTTGAATTTATTGCATTTACTTGACCAACAACAAATGAATTTGTAGTAATACAATTATTATCATCCATTACTATAACAGTGTATGTACCAGCATTGATTTGTTGGATATCTTCAGTGGTTGCACCGTTATTCCATGAATATACAAAACCTGTATTAGCACTATTAACAGTTAAATCTATACTTCCAAGTGGTTGATTATTGCAAGTAGCATTTAAGACATTAACATTGAGTGTTGTTGCAAAAGCTGGTTGGGAAATACTTGTTGACAAACTAGCTGAACATCCATTTACATCATTTACTGTTAAATTATAGTTTCCTGCAATTAAGTTTCCTGCATCTTCATTTGTTGTTCCGTTACTCCATAAGTAATTGTAAGGTAATGTACCACCAGTAATAGATGCATCTATGAATCCATCATTTCCTGCAAAGCAATTTACATTTGTGTTTATCATATTAATCACTAGGGAAGTAGGTTCTGAAACTGTATAGTTTTCAATAATTGAACATGAGCTTGCATCTGTGATAGTAAGACTATAATTACCGGCAATAACATTAATTAGATTATTAGTTGTTGAACCATTTGACCATAAGTAGGTATAGGGTGAAATTCCACCATTTACTGTAACATTAATTGATCCATTAGTGCCGTTGTTACATGAAACATTAGTTATACTACTTGTTGATGTAATTGGTGTTAAAGGTTGTGTTAAAATATAGGATAGATTACTGAAACAGCCGAGGGCATCTTGTACTGTTACATTATAAACACCCGCAGTTAGATTTGAAATTGCAGCAGTTGTCTCACCGTTACTCCATAAATAGGTATAGCTAGGAGTTGCACCGGTAGTAGTAAGTTGTATGTTTCCTGTTCCACTACCAATACAATTAATATTTTGTAATACAGCATTTACTGAAATAGCAGATGAAGGTTGATTTATTGAAGTATTTAATTGTAGGTTACAATTTTGGGCATCTGTTATTACAACATTATATATTCCACTTGGTACATTCGATAAATTTTGAGAATTATTACCATTTGACCATAAGTAAGTATAGTTTGGAGTTCCGCCGTTCACTACTAAAGCAATATTTCCAGTACTTTCTCCAAAACAAGTTACGTCTGTAGGTGTCAAAGTTGCACTTATTGGAGTTGATGGTTGATTAATTGTTTCATTTTGGATTATCTGACATCCATTTGCATCAGTTATAGTTATTGAATAATTACCTTGAATTTGATTATTTATGTCTTGAGTTCCAAGTCCATTTGACCATAAATATGTATAAGGAGCTGTGCCTCCAAATAAATTAATGTTAATACTTCCATTATTTCCACCAAAACACGATACATCAGTAACATTTGCACTATATGTCAAAGGGGTCGCTGGTTCTGTAACAATAAATGAGGAATTTACATTGCATCCTAAAGAATTCGTAACAGATACGTTATATATTCCTGCAGATAAATTTGAAATATCTTCAATAGTTTCTGAATTAGACCAAATATAGCTGTAAGGAGCATTAGGACCGAAAACTTGAAGATTTATACTTCCTGTATTACCATTATTGCAAAGCACGTTTGAAACAACAGCATTTGTAGAAAGACCAGTCGCGGGTTGACCAACCGATATATTTTGTGTAAGTATACAACCATTTAAATCTAGAACTGTAATAGTATAAGTACCAGCGAGTAATTGAGTTAAATCCTCACTTGTTGAACCTGTATTCCATAAATATTGATAAGGTGCAGTACCTCCATTTATCGTTAAATCAATACTACCTTCATTTTCACCAAAACATATATTATCAACTACAACTGGATTAATAGCTATATTATTAATAGGTTGTAAAATTGTATCTGAAAAAGTCGTTGTACAACCATTAGCATCAGTGATATTTAAGAAATAAGGTCCTGCAACTAAATTTTGAACACTTGTTGTTGTAGCACCATTACTCCATAAGTAATTATAAGGACTAATACCTCCAGATATGTTACTTGAAATAGAACCTGAAGCTTGCCCATAGCAAATTACATTATTATTTTGAGTAGTTGCAACCAATGGAAAAGGTTGATTAATTTGTAACGTATTCGAAGCAGTGCATCCATTGATGTCGCTTACTGTAATTGTATAAATACCAGCCAATAATGTATCTATAAATGTTGAAGTTTCTCCATTACTCCATGTATAATTATAGGGTGCACTTCCACCTGAAGCACTCACTTGAGCTGAACCTGAAGCTCCATTATGACAAAGTACATCAGTACTTTGACTTGATATTATTAAGGAATTTGAAGGTTGAATAATTTGTGAGGTATAGTTGTTTGTACATCCATTTATATCTGTTATTAAAACAGAATATTGTCCAATTGTAATGTTGTTTAGGTCTTCTGTTGTAGCTCCATTATTCCATAAATAAGTGTAAGGTACAGTTCCTCCTGTAATGCTTAATTGAATTCCACCGTTAGAGCCATTTGTACATGATACATTTTGAGTTGTAATAGTTCCTTGTATTCCACTTGCAGGTTGAGTTATTATGAAATTTTCTAGGATAGAACATCCATTCGTATCAAGTATATTAACAGAATAATTTCCTGCACTAATGTTATTCAAATCCTCAGTAGTTGCACCCGTATTCCAAGAATATGAGTAAGGACCAACTCCACCTGAGACAGATACATCAATTAACCCATTCAATCCTGCAAAACAACTAACATTTGTTTGTGTTGCTGTAGCAGATATCAACGAACTAGCTTGATTGATAGTACCATTGTATGAGGTACTACAACCATTAACGTCAGTAATAATAACACTATAATTTCCAGCAATTAAATTTCCAATGTCTTCTGTTGTTTCACCTGTAGACCAAATATATGAATAAGGTGTTGTACCACCAGTAGGGGTTATATTAAATCCACCTGTTGTTTGTCCAAAACAGACTATATTTGATACGATAGTTGTAACTGTTAAAGGAGCACTAGGCTCAGCTATTGTAATAGCAATAAATTCACTACATCCATTTATATCAATAACATTTACGAAATAATTACCGGCACTTAGGTTATTAATATCTTCTGTTGCTAAACCATTATTCCAATTATAACTTATAATAGGGTTTCCACCAGAAATTGTTAAATCAATTGAACCATCAGTAGCTCCAAAACATGAAACATCAACATGTGTTTCAGAAAGTGTCATAAAATTATTAGGATCAAGTATTTGGACACTGATGCTTTCTTGGCACTGCAAATCATCAGTAACTGTAACTGTATACAAACCAAGACCAAGTGACGCGATATCTTCTGTCGTTTCACCATTGTTCCAGCTATATGTATAATTTGGTGTACCTCCATTAACTGTTAAATTAATAGAACCTGTAACCGATGATAAACATACTGCGTCTTGATGTGATTCTGTAAGTGTTAATGGTACTGATGGTTGATTTACAAAAAAGTTTGAACTTGCGGAACAATTACTCACATCACTAATTGTTATAATATAATTTCCAACCTGTAGATTTTGTAAATCTTCAGTTGTCGCTCCATTAGACCATGTGTAAATATATGAACCAGAACCACCTGTAACATTTAAATTAATTGAACCTGTTGCATCACCAAAACATGCTACGTTTGTAATTGTTGCACTAATAAGAATTCCAGATAATGGTTGATTGATTGTTTCGGAAATTATTGTTGAACAATTATTAGCATCTGTTATTGTAGCACTGTATGTACCTGTTATTAAATTAGATATATCTTCTGTTGTCGCTCCATTACTCCAAATAACATTATAAGGACTTGTCCCTCCACTAACTGTCAAATTAATTGTGCCGTCTGAACCACCAAAACAGTTAACGTTTGAAGTAGTAACAGATGTCTGTATTGGTAATAATGGTTGTGTAACACTATAACTATTAGCTGTAGAACAATTATTAGCATCTGTAACTGTTACAGTATAATTGCCTATTGATAATCCTGATATATCTTCTGTTAAATCACCAGTAGACCAACTACTTGTATATGGTGTCGTTCCTCCAGATATAGTACTATTAATCGATCCTGTATTGCCATTATTACAGAGTACATTTTGTACAACCGAATTTTCGACGAGTTGAGTTGGTTGATTAATCGAAGCATTTAAGTTTGTAGAACAGTTGTTGATGTCTGTTACTAATAATGAATATGAGCCAAAAATTAAGTTAGAAAGGTCTTCAGTAGTTGAGCCTGTATTCCATAAATAGGTATAAGGAGCAGTCCCTCCAATAGTATTAACTGAAATCGCACCATTTGAACCACCAAAGCAACTAACATCATTTGTCGTATTATTAGTTGATAATATAGCATTAGGTTGAGTAATTGAATAATTTGAAATCAATGAGCATCCATTAATATCTGCAATCGTAAGTTGATAATTCCCTGAAGGGGTGTTAATTAAATCTTGTGTTGTTTCTCCGTTTGACCATGTATAAATATAAGGGATGGTTCCTCCAGAAACAGAAACATCGATTGAACCAGTATTATCACCAAAACATTTAACTGCTGTTATCTGAGCAGATTCTTGTAGTTGATTAGGTTGCGAAATAGCTGAACTTATTGAAGATGTACAACCTAGACTATCAGTAACTGTAAGTGAGTAATTTCCAATGGATAAATTAGAAATAAAAGAAGTTGTTGCACCATTTGACCAGCTATATGAATAAGGGCCAACTCCACCATTTATTGTAGTTTGAATACTACCTGAAGAATCTTGAAAACAAGTAAGATTTGTTTCAATTGGTACTATGTTGACGGATGTCGGTGTTTCTGTTATTAATTCTGAAATATTTAATGAGCAACTATTAACATCCAGAATTGTAACAGTGTAATTTCCAGCTGATAAGTTATTAATGTCCTCTGTTGTACTACCATTAGACCAAATAAAAGTATAGGGTAAAGTACCACCATTAACAGATAAGTCTATACTACCCGTAGATTCTCCAAAGCAATTGACATTTACTCCATTTGTAGCAGCAGTTAATATTTGAGGTTCTGTAATGGTATATTGATTTACAAATGAACAATTGTTAGCATCTAATGCATTTACTGAGTAATTTCCTGGGCTTAATGAATTTATGGATGCTGTCGTTTCTCCGTTAGACCAAGAATAAATAAATGGTGCTGTGCCCCCTTGTGGAGTTAGGGTAATAGAACCGTCAGCATCATTAAAACATATAATTTGAGTAATAATAGAACCAAATTGAATAGTTGTTTGAGGTTCTGAAATTGTTATTGAAGCTGAGTCTGAGCAAGCATTTGCATCAGTTGTTGTAACTGTATAAATACCAGCAGTGAGGTTGCTTATATCCTGTGTTGTTAATCCGTTCGACCATGTGTAAGTATAACTTGAGGTTCCACCATTAACTGTCAAATCGATACTTCCGTTGGTGCCTCCAAGACAACTCACATCTGTTTCATTTAGAATTAGAGTAAGTGGTGCAGCAGGTTGTAATAAAAACAAGGATTGATTTAGTTGACAACCTTTGGAATCAGTGATAATTACAGAATAATTACCTGATGTTAAGTTATTTATATCTTCGGTAGTAGCTCCATTCGACCATAAAAACGAATATGGATTTGAACCTCCTGTAATTGTTATATCAATACTGCCTGACGTACTACCAAAACATAAAATGTTTGATGAATTTGAGGTGAGTGATAAAGGAGCATTAGGTTGTGAAATTGTATTTGAATTTGTGACTGTACAATTGTTAGCATCAGTAATTGTTACGTTGTAGTTACCAATTGAAAGATTTGAAATATCTTGTGTAGTAGCGCCATTTGACCAGGAATATGAGTAGTTAGGTACACCTCCTGAAACAGTTAAATCAATTGCACCATCATTTCCACCAAAACATGAAACATTTGTTTGATTATTAGTTGGAATTTGTATTGATGTTGGTTGGTCAAGAGTTATACTTGTATTCGTGTTACAACCATTGGAATCAGTAATATTAGCTGAATAGGTTCCAGCACCAATATTTGTAATTGTTTGATTCGTTTGTCCAGTTGACCAAACAACTGAATATGGTGAGGTTCCACCCGTAATCGTAAGATTAGCAGCTCCATCTGTGCTATTAAAACAACTTACATTAAATCCATTATAATTTGATAATACATTTGCATTTGCACCTAAAATTAATGGTTGGATTAGTGTAAAACTTTGTGTAGTCGAACAATTCGTACTGTTAGTAACAGTTACAGAATAGTTTCCAGCAACTAAGTTAGATATTGAACTAGTTGTAGCACCATTTGACCATAAATAAGTAAATGGTCCAACACCAGAAACTATTACAGAGGCTGACCCATCAGCACTTCCAAAACAAGAAGGATTAGTGAATTGATTTGATTGAATTATTGGTGTTGGATTTACAATGACATTTATAGAAGTGTCAATTAAACAATTTAATCCTGTAAAAGTGTAATTAATTGTATATACTCCTGAATTCAGTGTTGTGATATTAGGAATGCTTGGATTTTGTATGTTAGAAGTAAATCCATTAGGTCCTGTCCAAGAATAATTTACACTACTTGAAAATTGGGAAAATAAATTTAAAGTTTCTCCCTCACATACAGGCCCATTGGAGTTCAAATTAGGAATTGGACAACTTGTGACGTTTATTGACAGTGTATTACTAGCAGTAGCTGGACATCCATTAACATCTAGAATGTCAGAAACTCCATCATTATTGTAAATATTTTGAGAGATACTACCTTTACCAAGAATATAAGCTTTATGATCTAGTGTATTATCACATTGAAAAATTAAACAATCATCAACAACAACCGCTTGAAATTTTATTACTGTACTGTCAGCACCTGATGGAGAATTTATAACTTGACCACCTATTATAGCATTTGCACTTGTTCCAATTCTAACTTTTATTGTATTACTAGAGGCATCAAATTCTGCTTGATCATCTCCTGCTACATCTGTTTTTGCTCCTAGATTGGGTCCGTGTACTATTGATATAGAGCCGGGAATAAATGAAGTTCGTGGATCCAAAGTGTCAACCATAAATGTTTCTAGTGAAACATCTGATCCAATATTTTTACCAACTAATGTAAATTCTAATATATCACCTGGGTTTGTTGCACCACCATTAATATCTTTTATTCTTACATTAGCACGCAAATCTGGTTCTAGTATATCAATTGCAGAAGTAATTACTCGAGGTAAAATGGCATCTTGAGAGGTAACAACCCTTACAGTAGCTGCGCTTGCATTGTTCCCAATGTAGTTGAAACTTGCGTTGTTAGGGTAAAAAATTCCACAATCTAAACCTAAATTATTTTTATAATTAGGATTTCTAAATGCAGTAAAAACACCATTTGATGTCGATGTACTATTAAAGAAATCATTTGAATTTCGAAGAGGATCCGTAACATCAATAAAAGATCCATTTCCGTTAAATTGAAGGCGATCTCCTTGAATATTTCTGTCACCCTCGTAGGCAACAACTCCTAACTCAAAACTAACTGGTCCCAATTGAGGTGTAATAAAACCAGAAATTGGTAAATCTACGCTGTTTCCACTGCTTACATAAGCCATACCATCAAAAACAGTGAGATTTCTCATGGATTGAAATATATTCTTGTAAACTACAACAAGCGACCATGAACCAAAAAGGTTGTTTACGCCTGTTTGAGAAACTATATTTGCGATAGTATATTTTGCTTTAGTTCCCCCCGATTGTACTATACTAGTTATGTCTTTGTAACAGAAGTAACTAGGCATTTGAAAGTTTTGATTTGTTGGAATACTAGGTACATCTAATGTTTGATCAGCAGTTAAAGTTTGATATAAATCGTTATTGGTTTTTAATCTAACAGTGTTACGAGTTATGTAATTGGTTGTTGTTGTTGTTACTCTAGCACTCCAATACAAACCTGCCCATAAAACTTCACTACAATTATCTAAATTTAAACTGTCGCTTGAAGACATAAATGTATTTGCATCATTATCAATATCAACAAAATTCATTACAATACCACCATCTTGGTTGTGGTTACCTGCTGGAGGAACTTGTTGTTGAAATACACCACAATTAGCATTGTTACCATTACAAGTAAGTGAAACATTTGAGAGAATTACAATTCCACCTTTTTGGTTTGTTTGATAACGTATATTGAACGGAGAAACAACTTGTGCGTTAGAAGTAAAATTTAATAGCATTAAAGAGTACCATAAAAAAAAGCTTAATTTTAAACGCATTTTTTGAAAGAAAATTAAAATTGAATAACAAACCCCAAATATACAAAAAAAATCATTTTTAGTATTAAGAATTTATTAATAATACATATGTACAACTAATTTAGTATTAAGAATTTATTAATAATACATATGTACAACTAATACAATTTATTATTAATAATTGTTTAAAATGAGTTTTTTAATATACCCCATATCTTTTCCGTAGACAGATCCCAATGATATTTCTCACTTTTTTTTAAACCGTTTGAAGCTAGTTCCAGTCGAAGTTCTTTATTTTTAAATAGTTCAACCATACCTCTTGCAATCGAATTTGTATCAAATGGATCACAATAAATTGCACTATTTCCGGCTACTTCGGGTAAACAAGTTGTGTTAGCGGTTAGAATTGGCACACCACACTTCATTGCCTCGACTAAAGGAATTCCAAAACCCTCGAAGTAAGGAACGTAAGTTAATGAAAAAGCACTTGCTGTTATTTTTGTCAGCTTTTCTAGTGGTAGATGACCTAAAAAAATTACATCATTCTCAATTTCTTTTGGAATACTAATAAACTTATCTTTCCACATTGCGCTACCGACAATCACTAGTTTCAAGTCTTTAATATCTTTTTGGGCAAGTGCAAATCCTTCTATTAAGCGTTGAATATTTTTTCTTGGATGAATAGAGCCAACAAATAAAAAATAGTTTGAATTAAAAGTAAATTCTTTTTTTATCGCTAATTTTTCTTCTTCACTTATTGGTTTATACAAGTTATTTGGAGCATTATAGACGACACTAATTTTTTGTTTAGAAATTGAATATGTATTTGAAATATCGTTTTTAGAATAATTTGAAACAGTCAAAATATGCTTAGCTTTTGATGCGAATTTTGGGAAAAAGTACTGAAAGTAAATACGAGCAATCCATGGAATATCCTTAGGGTAATGCTCAAAATTAATGTCATGAATCGTAATTATTTGTGGAATTGAACTAAGTAATGAGCAAAATCCATCTGGCGACCAAAATAGATCTATTTTATATTTTCTTAAAGCCAATGGAAGTGAGAAATCGAACCATAGAATCCACAGCAGTGGATGACGAGTAGGTGGAAACAATACAACTGTTTTGACATTTAATGGGAAATTCAAAGACGAATCTACCTCACGATCAAAAAATAATACAAATTCATGTTCTGTATGAGATTCACAAAGTCGTTTAGTAATTTCATACGAATAATGACCAAAGCCTTCCATTTTTTTTGGGAGGATATTTCGTGCATTTATTCCGATTCTTGCCACTGTTAAAACTCTAAAATATAATTCGTTTTCTTCTCCACACCAATTGTTGTTTGTGGCCCGTGTCCGCAGTAAACGATAGTTTCTTCAGGAAGTCTGAACATAATATTAAAAATCGACGCCTTTAATGTTTCCAAATTTCCTCCAGGCAAATCAACTCTTCCAAAACTCCCTCTAAATAAAACATCACCATTCACTACACAATTATCTTTTTCAAAATAGAAAACTACATGTCCAGGCGCATGACCTGGAGTGTGCAAAACAGTCATTTCTAAATCGCCAAATACTAATTTTTGATTGTGAACCAAAGATTTTGTTGGTTGTGGAGAGACTTGATAACCTTCAAATCCATATAAATGAGCGTACGATTCAACAGATTGAAGCACTTTTAAATCATCAGTATGTAAGTAATAATCGACCTTATAATTATTCAAAATGAATTGATTTCCAAGGACATGGTCGATGTGTGCATGTGTGTTAAGAAGTGCAACAATTTTTAATTCATTTGACTTAATGAAATCAGATAATTCCATTTGTTCATCACGCGAATAACAACCTGGATCGATAACAATGCAATTTTTATTTTTATCCCAAACTAGATAAGTGTTTTCCTGAAAAGCGTTAAATTGGAAAGATTGAAAATTTGTCATAATGCTTGTTTTGAATCAGTTTTTTTTAAAAACATTACCAGGGAAAGTTATAATATTTCGGTATTCTTCAATTTCTTTTGTAATTATTACAGCGTTAGCTACATTTTCTAATATTTGGACATCGTAAAGCTCTTGAATAGCTGCTGTATAATTGATTTCTCCTTTAACAGTTAATGTATTCATACAGAAAATTATTAAACCAGCATTTAAAGAGTTATCTTTTACTTCAAGTTCGTTGAAATCTGATGAATTCTCTCTTATTTTCGACTTACCAATAAACGCCATGTTATTAGAAAAAGATAAACCTCTAATAAAGTAATTAAAGCTAAAAATAACTTCGTAGCTTTTTTCTTCAACATTTACTTTAATTAGATTTCCAGTTCCAGATTCAAGCAGATATAATTCATCGTTATAAAATCTAGGAGAATGAGGCATTGCTAAATTTGATACTATAATTTCACCCGAAGGAACCTCCATAAGAATTCCGGTATTGAGTTTGTTTTTTCTCCAACCTTGATATTGATCATCATTGCTAAGTGCAGTTACATATTTTGGGATATCATCTTTTAGTGCCATGCCATTAAGGTGACACCTATCCTCAGGAACTAACTGACTAATAAAAGGAGGTTTCCATTTTGGTCTATGACTAAAGTTAATATCAAATATTGATAAACACGAAAAAAGTGTATTGACCCCCCAAATTATACCATCTCCAAATTCTAAATCATGAATATCTAAAGTACTGGTATTATATGATGCTCTTTCAATGTAAACAGAATCGTAGTTATTATTTTCTTTATTTACAAAACTTGCTACATTTTCATTTTTAGAAAAAAAAATGATTTCATCCATGCATGCAACTGCTAATTTAGAACCTTGAATTGCAATTCCCATTGGCTTTTTAAACGAAATAGGAGTTTGAAATAATTCATTGTTTTTGGAGCTAAGAATTATTACTTTACCTGCTTGATAAGTAGAAAGTAAAACACAAATATTATGATCTTTAAGAATTTGTGGGATACTTCCACTGTAATTCAATTCAAATTTATCTTCCATACAAAAAAAGCCTCACAAGGAGGCTCTGAAATTATTATTTAAATAGACTATTTCGCTTCTAATTTCCAAATTTCACCGTCTGCAGCTGTAATATCATCATCTAACCATAGTTCTTTGTTAGTTAATCTTTTTATTTCGAATACAGTTGCTTCACCATCTAATGTTATCACTAAATTTTCTTTATCTGATGCAAAATCCCAAGATCCTGTATAAGTTTCATTGCCAGAACCAGAATAAGAGTATGTAAATAACATTGAGCCGTTTTTTTCGAAACTCATGTCAATTCCATATTCAGCATTTAATACTGTTGAACCTAATGATTTAACTTCCCAATCACCAACAATTCTAGATTTTTTTGAAAGTAGAGAGAAACCAGGACCGTCCTCATATTTTCCACATCCTGAACTTGAAACTAAAATTGACGCACCAGCTACTGTTACGTAAGAAATTTTTTTTAAATTTTTCATTGTTTTTTTTTTACAAAGTTAATAATTATCTCAATAAATTCACATGACCAGTTAATTGATGTTTAATGCCTAAGAAGTCAACATATATTAATTTCCATGTGTATGTTCCATCTTGACATTTTTTGCCTCGATAGGTACCATCCCAAGAATCATTAACAGAATGTAATACTTTAATAATTTCTCCCCAACGGTTAAAAATGGTACATTCCATTTCTTTTAAGTTTCCTCCATAGACTCTAAAGTAGTCATTTATATTATCCCCGTTTGGAATAAATGTGTTTGGAACATAGATGGTTGCATCATATTTTATATCAACATAGCTGGAGTTTTTACAGCCATAAATATCTTCAAAATAGACAAAATATGTTATATTTTGATTGGGACTTGTCACTGGATTTGAGCAGTTTACACAGGAAAGCCCTTCTGTTGGAAACCAAGTATAGGTTCCTGGATTATGACTAAAAGCTTCCAATTGAATCACATCATCGTAAAATGCATAAACGGTTGGACTCACTTGTAAACTAGGGTAGGGGTGAACAACAACCTCCACATATGCTGTGTCATAACAACCATTGTTATCCTCTCCTATGACCATGTAATTTGTACTTCCGGGTGGTTTTACTTCTACGAAATTCCCAAACTGACCAACGACCGTATTGAATGGATACCAAAAATAATTTTCAGCACCAGTTGCCCATAGAAATGCTGACTCTCTTGGACATATCGTTGTATCGTTTCCTGCTTCAATATTTGCTTCAACTAATTGTATAAAAACAGAATCTCTTACAATCCCACAGGCATTTGCAATATCTACATAGTACCATTTATCAGTTTGTGGATTTACTTCTAATAAAGGACCGTTAACATTTACAACAAATTCGTTTGGGCTCCAAGAATATGTATTTCCACCCGATGCTAGAATCCCTATTTGACTCCCATTACACATATTCATTGTATCAGGTAAATTGGCAATTGGAAGGGAAAAATAAACAGTGATTTTTACTGAGTCACTTATCAAACATCCATTTTGAGTAGTAATATTTGCAATGTAAGTAATGGTTGTATCAGGAGTTGATAAAGTGTTAAAAGTTGATGTACTACTTAAAAAATCTGGAGGACTCCAACTAATTGTTCCTGATCCTTGAACTTGAAGTGGGACTACTGTGCCTAGACAAATACTAGTGTCGGGAGTAATACTTATTGAATTATCATATACTGGAAGTGTTACATTTAAAGTTACTGAGCCGCAACTATCTGAAATAACAACTGTAAAAGTTGTTGTAGTTTGAACCGTTGCTATTGGATTTGCAATTAAATTGTTATCAAGAAGATTAGCAGGGCTCCAACTATAATTTACACCTCCAAATGCATCAAATTGATAACTTTCACCAGGACAAACTGGACTTGCAGGTTGAACAACTCCACCGTTAAAAGCACCTACTACAACTTGGATTGAAACAGAATCAGAACTAAAGCAACCACTCGTGTCGTAAACGACCAACTTAACATCGTAAACACCAGGTGTTGTATAATTGTATATTGGTTCAAAGGCAGTCGAGGTATTTCCATCTCCAAAGTCCCAGAAATAAGCATTTCCATTGGTACTATTGTTTTGAAAAAAAACAGATTGTGGAATACAAATCAAAGGCTCTGGTTGGGCTGCAATTGCCTCAATTGAACTTAATTCAAATTTAAAAGTGGACATGTTACAGTTGCTACTTCCATTTGTCGGTGACCAACTTCCTTGAGTACTTGTAAATCCATTGGGATTTCCACCACATGCACCACAGACTGCATGATAAATTCTTCCTGCTTTATCAAAGCGACTAGTTCCGCCATCAACATGATTTGAACTACTGTTTGTACCTCCCATAAAGGTTGCATATTTCAAATTAAATGCATCTTTGCCAAGCACAGCTAAATAAAAATTACTGCCATTTGTATTTAATTGAAAAGCGTTTGGTGTAACTTGAAAACCATTTGTTGAGGATCCTGTTGCTTGTCCACTTGAGTTAAGGTTTCCACCCCAACCTGCAATATAAATATCATAACAGTTTGAAATTAAAAAGGCTGTTGGAGAAATTTCAACTTGTCCACTACTTGCACCAATCATTGTTGTCCAATTGATGTTGATGAGGTTGGTAGAATATTTACGAATAAACTGTCCTGAATTTGGATTTCCATAACACCCAGGACTTATTTGCCATGGAGATTCCGTTTGACCGTAAACATAAACGGAGTTGTCGATGTCTGTTTGCACAAAATAAGTTTGGTCGTATTCACTCATTCCCATATAAGTTCCTGTCATAAAAGCTCCAGTTCCACCATTTAAACGAATGACATACCCATCTGATAAACCACCATTAAATGTTAAATCGTTTCCAGAAGATATTGGTAAACTAGCTGAACTTGTACCTCCAGCTACAAACGCTGAACCATCTGTTCCGATTGTAATTGAATTTCCAGTTTCTAAGCCCGAACCGCCAAAATAGGTACTCCATGTTAAATTACTTAGGTTGGGGGTTAATTTGAAAATTATTGCATCTTGATTTCCATTTAAACTTCCCTGACTTGCCGAAACTGTTGGGAAATTACTCGAAGCTGTTGTACTTGAAATATATACATTTTGACTTCCATCTAATGTGATTTCTCCTCTAAATTGATCGCCATAATTGTAGTGTAATGAATTCGTGTTTAGTCCATCAGTTCCTGAACCACCAACAAATGTACTAGCAATAAGTGAAGCTCCATTTGCACTTAATCTCGCAACATAAATATCTGCACCATTAAAATTTAAAGAGTTTTCAGTCACATTTGGACCTCCATTAAATGAATTGTCATAAGGTGTTCCCGGCATTGGGAAATTATTTGAGGACGTAACACCATATATAAATAATTCTCCATTAGGTGCTGCAACAATACTATGTGGTGTTTCATTTCCTGAGCCACCAATATATGTTGAATAAAGTAAAGAATTTCCAGTTGTGTTATATTTTGTAATTCCAACATCCATAGGAAAAGAACCCGTTCCACCGTTGAAGGTATTGTCATAAGCGCCAGAGGTGGTTGGATAACCAACACCAAAAACAATTCCACCCCCAAATAAATTTGAGTTGACATCAGGTGTTGCAGTAAATCCCCAATTGTCAGCTGTAGATCCAGTGAATGTTGCAAAAGTTAAACTTGGATCAATTAATAATTGTTGCGTTTTATCGTAACCATTTGGAAATTGAAAAGAAACAATATTTCCTTGTTTTTTGAATTTACATTTCACTTTCGATTTTGAACCATCTGCCGAAACAGTCCAAGCAATTGGAGCCGATTGAATTATTTGACCAAAGCGATGTACAAGTATTAATTGACCAGATTCTGAGATTTCTAATTGATCTGCACCTTCAATTTCGAATTGTATAAGGTTGGGATTTGCACCAATTGAAACAGCAAAATTATAACTTAGTTGTTCGTCCTTACCATCATAAAACATATTTATGCCCTCATAAACTTCTTCAAAAGTTAAATAATCAAAACTGAAAATATTTGATTTCCATTTAGATGGATTGTTTCCAATAAAATAATTAGCGTAATGCTTCGAGGGATTTTTTTCGGTTTTTTTTGGATTTTGATTGGAACCAATTAGATGTTGTTTAATAGCGTGATAGTGAATTATTCCTTTTTCTGAATGATCATGCTCACCATCCGAATGATTGTGTGCAAGGGCATCCGTTAAAAAGAAGGTAATCCCTTGATTTTCAAGGTACATTTTCCCTTGATTCAAGTCGATTGTATATTGAATTTTATCGTCCCATTGGCCACGATTAGGTGTCATCCAAACCGATTGTGAAAAAAGTATGGAGATTGATAAAAGCGAGAAAAGGAGAAAAATAGTTTTCACGGATAGCTAAGGTACAATATAAATCAATTTGTATCAATTGTTTATACTTAATTTAACGATTCAGGTTGCTAACTTAACTTAAAAAACTTTTTATTTAAAATCTAAGTAAACAATTTGTAGAAATAAATAAGCTTTAAATTTAATTTTATCGAATAAACTTTAATACAATTTAAATCTCAAAACATCTTCCCAGGATTTAGAATTCCTTTCGAATCAAATACTTTTTTAATGTTTCGCATCAGATTCAATGCAACTTCGGGAAATGCAATATCCATGTAGTTTTTCTGAACCAAACCAATTCCGTGTTCACCTGAGATTGTGCCTCCGAGTTTCACTACTTCAGTAAATAGTTCTCTAATTGCTTTCGGTAATTCTGTGTCCCATTGCTCGTCGGATAAATTCCCTTTGATGATATTAACGTGTAAATTTCCATCACCCGCATGTCCGTAACACACTGAATGAAAACCATACTTTTTACCAATTTCTTTCACGTGATATAACAGTTGAGGCAATTCAAATCTCGGTACAACTGTATCTTCTTCTTTATAAGTAGATTGCGATTTAACTGCTTCTCCTACTTTTCTTCTTAAACTCCAAAGTGTGCTTTTCTGTGCTTCCGATTCGGCGAAAAGAATTTCATCCGTTTCAAATTTTTCTAATACAGAAAGGATTTTCTCACATTCTTGCATCAAAACGTCTGCATCAAATCCATCCACTTCAATTAATAAATGTGCTTGGTGATTAGCTGCTACTTTTATAGAATAATCCTTGGTAAAATCTTGCGTCCACAACAATGCATCACGTTCCATAAATTCTAAACCACTTGGTGTAATTCCTGCTTGAAAAATGGCTGCAACCGCTTCACATGCTTTTTGTGCATCGAAAAAAGGCACTAACATCAACATGTCGTTCGTTGGGTGAGGAATTAATCGCAAAACGATTTTTGTTATGATTCCTAGCGTTCCTTCTGAGCCTACCAAAAGTTGCGTTAAATTATAACCTGTAGCATTTTTTAAAACATTTGCACCTGTCCATATCACTTCACCAGTTGGTAACACCACTTCTAGATTTAATACATAATCTTTGGTAACGCCATATTTAACTGCCTTTGGACCTCCTGAATTTTCAGAAACATTTCCACCAATAAAACAAGATCCTTTACTCGCAGGATCGGGTGGATAAAACAATCCTTTTTCTTTCACTGCATTTTGCAAAACTTGGGTAATAACTCCTGGCTCTGTGGTAACTTGATGATTTTTTTCGTCGATTTCTAAGATACGGTTAAACTTTTCCATCGAAAGCAGCACCCCGCCGAATATAGGTAATGCACCTCCACTTAAACCTGTTCTTGCTCCTGCAGGTGTCACAAGAATACTATGTTCGTTGCAATAACGCATGATAGAAGCAATTTCTTCTACTTTAGTTGGTTTCAAAACAATTGCAGGAGGAAAATTCAAATCTTCTGTTTCATCATGACCGTATTCTAATAAAATTTCAGGAGAAACAACTGCATTTTGATGCAGTAGATTTTGAAAAAAATCAAGGTGAGGCTTTTGTAATGACATATTATTTTTGATTCAAAAGTAATGATTCATTTGAAAAGATTAATTTTATCTCAAAACAGTAAAAATGAGTAAAAAAGTATATATCGTTGATGGTGTTAGAACGGCAATCGGTAGTTTTGGCGGAACCTTATCCACAATGCGTGCAGATGATTTAGCTGCATTTGCTATCAAAAGTTTGGTCGCAAGACACCCCAATTTAGATTTGAAAGCAATTGAAGATCTAATTTTGGGTTGTGCCAATCAAGCAGGTGAAGACAATCGCAACGTGGCAAGAATGGCAGGTTTATTAGCAGGTCTTCCTATTGAAGTTGCGGGAGAAACAGTGAATCGCTTGTGTGCATCAGGTATGGCTGCAACTATCAATGCTTCAAGAGCAATTAAAGATGGAGCTGGCGATTTATACATCGCTGGAGGTGTGGAACACATGACAAGAGGACCTTGGGTGATTTCAAAAACGTCAAGTGCTTTTGGACGCGATGCGCAAATGTTCGATTCTTCTTTTGGCTGGCGCTTTATCAATCCTAAAATGCAAGAAATTTATGGTGTTGACAGTATGGGTATGACAGCTGAGAATCTAGTTGATAAATATGGAATTGAACGCGAAGCACAAGATAAATTTGCTTGTTGGTCCCAAGAAAAAGCAGCAAAAGCGCAAGCTAACGGTTTTTTTGATGAAGAAATTGTTGCGGTTTCTATTCCTCAAAAGAAAAAAGATCCAATCATTTTCCAAAAAGATGAATTTGCGCGTGCTTCAACTACAATAGAAAGTTTAGCTGGATTAAAACCGGCCTTCAAAAAAGATGGAACTGTAACAGCAGGAAATGCCTCTGGATTGAATGATGGTGCAGCAGCTTTGTTAATTGCTTCTGAAGATGGAGTTTCTCAACATAATTTAAAACCTTTAGCTCGAATTGTAAGCGCTGCTGTTGCAGGTGTTGAACCGAAAATTATGGGAATTGGTCCTGTTTACGCTTCTCAAAAGGCCTTAGATAGAGCAGGATTAACTCTAGCTGATATGGATGTATTGGAACTGAACGAAGCATTTGCGGCTCAGGTTTTAGCTTGTACAAGAGCAATGGGATTAGCTGACAACGACCCAAGAATCAACCCAAATGGTGGGGCGATTGCTTTAGGTCACCCACTTGGAATGTCTGGATCTCGTATTTTACTAACAGCCGCTAGACAACTTAAAATAACTGGAAAACGCTATGCACTTGTAACAATGTGTATTGGTGTTGGACAAGGTTATGCAACAATAATTGAGAATGAAGAATTTGAGAAATAGATTGCAAATTATAGATTGGCGAATTTCGGATTACAAATTTTCTACATTTCCAATTTATCATTCCCTCGTTCTCTCATTTTTCATTCTCTCATAAAGTCTTAATATACTAACTTCTAAATGACCTAACATCCTAAAATTCCAAAATGAAAAACTTCCTCCCTCTTCTCTTCATATTTACATTGCTATCTTGCAAAAAGAAAGACACAACATGGAATACAGATTGGGTTGCGCCAGCTGTAAATGATACGTTGCGTTTGACATCGCTTTTCAACGATTCGACTTTGGCGGCAGGTGCAAGTAATTCCATAAATGTGGATTTGACACGTACCATTTTAAACATCGGACTTTCTGATTTCTTGTCGATACCAGACACTACCATTAAACAGAACTTTAATCCATCGATAAACTTAAGTAATGTTCCTCCTGGCTACCAGTTTGTTAATTCGATTGAAGAGCATGAAATAAACTTAAATCCTGTTCAATTGAAAAAAATTCATGTTGCTCAAGGGGGTATACTCGTTAAAGTATTAAATCCAATAGGTACAAGAGCTTTTTTTACAATTCAGTTACCTGGTGTTACAAAAAATAATGTTGTATTTGAGAAAAATTATATTGTTGAAGCCGGAACGGTATTGAATCCTGGTATTGCTGAAGAATATTTAGATATTTCAAATTATGATATAGATCTTAGAGGTGAAGATGGACTTGATTTTAATTTAATTCAATCCAAACTCATTATTAAAACAGACCCAAATGGACCTTCGATTTCAATTTCATCCAGCAACATCTTTCGATTTGAAGCAACTTTTTCAAATTTAAAAATTGATTATGCTAAGGGATATTTTGGAGATCAACTTTTTGAAGAAGTAAATACTTTTAATATTCCATACTTTAATAATATCACAGAAGGTTCAATTACTTTACCAAATACAGCATTGCAAATAATTGTTGAAAATGGAATGAAACTTTCATTAAAAGGGAAAATCACACAAGCTTCCAATACAAATGTGAATGGATCTATGGTCAACCTTAATTCTAATTTATTAAATAATACATTTTATGTTTCACCCGCAACTGGTGCTTGGAATACACTTACGCCAACGTATCAGCAACTGAACTTTGATGAAAACAATAGTAACATAAAAAATTATCTAGAAAACTTAGGTTCTACTCATCAAATTGGATATCAACTTCAATTAAATCCTTGGGGAAATGTTTCAGGTGGAAACGATGAAATTTTTCCATTTAGTAAAATTAAGTTGAAAGTTAAAGCGCAATTACCTCTTGCTATGTCGGCTAATGGATTGACACTTAAAGATACTTTTGATATAAATTTAGAACAAGACAAAAGTAAAACACACATTGAAAGTGGCATAATTACTATGAAAGCAACAAATGCCTTTCCATTGTCTTGCGATGCGGTTTTATACCTAATGGATTCAAATAATGTGATTTTGCATTCAGTGGTCGCAGGTGCTCAAATTTCTTCTGCTTTGCTCGGAACTATAGATGTAGTTGATGGTCTTTATAAAAAGAATACAACTGTTGATTTTGTTTTATCGGAAGCTATTTTGAATGATATCAATAAAATTAAAAAAGTGCTTGTAGAAGCACGATTCGACACACCAAATCCTAGTTCAGGATTAAGTGAAATACAATCTATCCCTTTTGGTGCATTTTTAGCAGTAAAACTAAATGCAAAATTGAATACTAAAATTATTATGTGATGAAATTTAAACTAATATTATTTCTTTTAATGTATCAATTTTCAGTTTTTGGTCAACACTACATGCCAATAAATTTCGACACGTTGATTGAATCTAAACAAGAAATAATTCTAACAGGTATAGTTGATGCAAGTTCGTCAGCTTTGGGATTTGATATCGTTAATAAATTTCTTTTTGGGGGAGAAATTACTTCAGAAATGAAAAGTAAATCACTAGAGCGACACAATAACTTGAATCGCTTTGGTTCAGATGCGAATGTAGAATTGGAATATAGAAATTATAAAGCAAAACTTTTTAAAAGTGAAGAATTTGGTTTTTTGGTAAAGGCTGGAATGTATAATTTCAACCAACTGATTTATTCTAAAGATGTTTTCCAATTGGCTATGTATGGTAACGAAGGTTTTTTAGGTGATACAGCCAATTTATCGGGAACACAATTCAAAAGCACGACTTTCCATAAAATAGGTTTTGGTTTCATTGATAAATTCTCAAAATCTTCGGTTACATTAAATTTAGTTGGCTTGAACAATAATTCTTCCATTAACTTAGATAGAGTAAAAATGTATCAATCTGCTGATGCGGACACCTTGAAATTAGATTACCGAGGAAACTATAATTTTTATGAAGATGCGGCGTTTCTGAGAGGAATTGGCATCGCATTAGATTTCGACATTCGCTTAAATAGCAAAAATAAAAAAGGCGATGCGATGTATTTTCAAGTAATGGGTCGTAATCTTGGATTTGTGAGTTCAATTAGTTCACAATCAAGGTATTCCTCCAATAGTCAAGTTGCTTACACAGGTTTTTCTTACAATGAAATTATAAATGGAGGTTCAATTATAAATGATAATGTAGCATTGATGGATTCACTAGGTATTGAAGAATCTATTACAAAAAACACTGAATTTTTATCAGGTTTAGTGCAGGTTTCTAAATTGGTGGATGTCAATTCAAAACGAAAGTTACAGGAATTTTATGGTGGAAGAATGTACCTAAGTAAAATTGCAATTCCTCAAGTTTTTGGTGGTGTAAATTATCGTCCTCTAGAATTTTTAAACATTGGTGCTAGTGCTTCTTATGGTGGATTTTCAGGCTTACGTGGTGGTGCTTATTTATCCTACAACTCTTCTAAAATAAACATTGGTATTTCCAGTGAAAATTTATTTAGCAAAATTGGTGTTTCATACTTAATTCGTTTACAATGCGCATTTTAATTCAACTTTTCTTCCTTTTTGCATTGACAAATGCGAGTACACAAATTTCCTTTTATAAATTATACTCTGGAACAGGATATGATAAAGGAGAAGGTGTCGTTCAATTAGAGGATTCTTCTTATGTAATTACTGGTTCATCAAGTAGCTGGGATGGAAGTTCGCAAGCATTCCTTTTAAAAATCGATAGTTTAGGTAACTATAAATGGAGTCAACATTATGGAGGACCTGAATCTGAAACAGGTAAACGTGTTCTCTATAATAAAGATTTAGGATTTTACATTGCAGGATTTACTAGCTCGTTTGGTTCGGGTGACTTTGATGCTTATTTGTTAAAAACAGATCTAAATGGTAATAAAATCTGGGAGAAAAATTACGGTAAACCAAATAGTTGGGAACGTATAAATGATGCTGTAATGACTTTAGATACTGGAATTGTTATGGTTGGCGAAACTTTAAACATGAACACTGGAAATTCAGATATCATTATCATAAAGACAGATAAAAATGGAGATACACTTTGGACAAAGCAAATTGGAGGAGAAGGTATTGATATCGCAAATACTATTGTAAGAAAAGGTCAAAATTTTTTGGTTGGAGGAGAATGGTATATTCAAGATTCCCTAATAAATAAAGGATTTATAATTGAAATTGATCCACTTGGTTCTATTTTATGGCAGGATACGATTAGTCACTTACCTGGGCATTATGTTGTTACTGATTTATCAGTAGGTGATAGTAAATATTATGTAGCGGGTTACCTTTTAAAACCCAATGGAAAAAGTGGGGCCTATGCTGCAGCATTCAATAATGACGGTACTTTATTTAGTCAATATACAATTGACAATGCTCAAAATCCAAATATTCAAAATAAAGAAATTATGTTCAATCCAATTGCAAATAAAGTTGCTATTGGATACTATACTCAAAATTCAGGTACTTTTCAAGATACTTTTGATTTAGTATTTGCGTATTTTGACCCAAGTTATGTTGAGTGGATGAATCAATTTACAACTGTTTTAAATGCTGGTGTAGATCAAATTGGACAATTATTACCTACTTCAGATGGAGGATATGTAGCTGTTGGAATGAATACGAATACTGGTTTAGCCCAATACACACTAAATGGTGGAAGTAATATCTATTTAATGAAAGTTGATGGAAATGCTAATTATCCAAATAGTGATGGTGAGTACACTTTGAATCAGTTAGTTGGAATTGAAATTAATTCACTTAATTTTAAAGGAAAGATATTTCCTAATCCTTTTAAAGATCAATTTAGGATTGAGTTAGAGGGAATAGAAAATAATATCGCAACTTTAACTGATTGCTTGGGAAAAGTAATTGATACGTTTAGTTTTTCAGGGTATATAAATTATTCTACCGTTGATTTGAAAAATGGAACCTACTTTCTCAAAACAGGAAACTCTATTACGAAATTGGTTAAATTAAATTAATTTTTCTTTCTCCTTTCTAATTCCCTAATTATCAATGAAAGTTCTCTTCCAGTTTGTCCTGCGACAGAGGTGTTTTCGTCTGCTCTTCTCAATAAGTAAGGCATTACTTCTTTAATCGGACCAAAAGGAACATATTTAGCAACTTGAAATCCTGCGTGTGATAAATTGTAAGAAATATGATCGCTCATTCCTAATAATTGTGCAAAATAAAAGTGCTTGTTATCGGGTGAAATAGCATTTTCATTTAATAACTGTGTCAATATCAAAGAGCTTTCTTCGTTGTGAGTACCGGCGCAAAGTGCAAAGACTTCAGAATGTTTTATAATAAAATTTAAAGCCGCGTTGTAATCAAAATCTGTCGCTTCCTTATTGGATTGAATAGGCGAAGGATAACTCATCAAATCTGCGCGTTCGCGTTCTTTTTCCATGTAGGCACCTCTAACTAATTTCACACCATAAAACACTCCGTTTTTCTTTGCTAGTTCGTAACTATCTTTCAAAAATTCCAAGCGATCATGACGATACATTTGTAAGGTATTATAAACAATTGGTTCTTCTATGTTGTATTTCAACATCATTTCAAAAGTCCAAGTATCAATTGCATCCTGAATCCAAGTCTCCTCAGCGTCAAAAAACAATGGTACTTTTGCATCATAAGCTGCTTTGGCAATTTTATCAATTCGATTAACGATTACATTAATCTCCATTTGCTCTTGGTCTGAAAAATTGTAATGTTTGTTGGATGCTTTCTCAAGTAAATCAAAACGTGCAATTCCAGTTACTTTAAATACTGCAAAAGGAATGTTACTATCATTTTTTGCGCGGTCAATAGTACTGATTATGATATCCACCGTTTTATCAAAATCTTCATCAGAGGTTTTTCCTTCAACAGAGTAATCCAAGATTGTTCCAACTTGAAAAGAACCCAAGTGTTTTATCGTTTCTGCGCATTCATCTATTGTTTCCCCACCACAAAATTGTTTAAAAATAGTAGCTTTAACAGGTTTACGAATTGGTAATCCAATTTTTAGAGCCAAATTGGTAAAGTACTTTCCAATCTTTACAATTGTTGGAGAAGCAATAATTTTAAATAACCAATAAGCGCGTTTTAAATCCTTGTTTGTCTTGCTTTGAAAAGCTATTTCAGTATTATCAAAAGAAACCATGTACCAAAAGTAATTGCTTTTTTAAAAACAGAAACCAATCTTTAAAGTTTAATTACTTTTGAGTCATAATTTACCCATGAAAACGTTATCTAACTCACAAACACAAGTAGAAATTGGTTCATTAACAGAAGGCTCGTTAAGTTTAGTTCTTCAAGCCTACCAATATTACAATTTAATCATTATTGTGGATGAAAATACCCATGATTGTTGTTTGGAATATATGATTACCTCTTTTCCTGAATTAAAGCGAGCAGAAGTGATTCTGTTGCCAGTTGGTGAAGAAAATAAAGTGATGGAAGTTTGTTTTCAAGTGTGGGAAGCTTTTACTGATTATGGATTCGGACGTAAAGATTTAGTAATTAATCTAGGTGGTGGTGTAGTTACTGATATGGGGGGGTTCATTGCTTCCATTTTCAAACGTGGACTTAAATTCATCAACATTCCAACATCGCTTTTGGGTATGGTTGATGCTGCAATTGGCGGTAAAACAGGAATCGATTTAAACCGTTATAAAAATCAATTGGGAACTTTTTCGCATCCAACGCATGTTTTTATTGACCCGATTTTCTTGAGCACTTTACCTGGAGAGGAAATCTTCAATGGATATGCCGAAATGCTTAAGCATGCTTTGATTAAGGATAAAGACTTGTGGTTAAAAATTAGATCTATTCATACGGAAGTAGAATTAACGAGTGTCGAGAATATTTGGACTTCTGTTAAAATAAAAAACGACATCATTGAAGGAGATCCAAATGAAAAAGGTGAACGTAAAATATTGAATTTTGGTCACACAATTGGTCATGCTCTTGAAAGTTATTTTTTAGATAAAACTCCAATTTCTCATGGACATGCTGTTGCTTTGGGTATGTGTGCAGAATCGTTTATTTCAATGAAAAGAGAATGGATTTGCAAAGAAGATTATATCGATATCGAAACAACAATTACAGCAAGTTTTCCAATGATTTCTTTGAATGCAGATGAGGTGACTGTTATAATTTCTTTAATGTATCAGGACAAAAAAAATGAATCTGGCAAAATTCTCGGCAGTCTTTTAAATGGAATTGGGAGCTGTTTGTACGATATCGAATTAAGCGAAAAAGAAATTGGCGAATCTCTTTTCCATCTGAGTTTATTAGCAAAACAACTGAATTAAATAAAAAAGGGTTGCTTAAAAAACAACCCTTTAATTAATTTGAATGATATTATAATGCAGCAGTATATTTAGCAGCAACTACTTCCCAATTAATTACATTAAAAAATGCATTGATATAATCAGGGCGACGGTTTTGATAGTTCAAGTAGTAAGCATGTTCCCAAACATCTAAACCTAAAATTGGAGTTCCAGTACACCCTTCACCCATCAAAGGATTATCTTGATTTGCTGTTGAACAAACTTCTAACTTTCCGTCAGTTACACATAACCAAGCCCAACCTGAACCAAAACGTGTTGTTGCAGCTTTCGAAAATTCATCTTTGAAAGCTTCAAATGAACCAAATGTTGATGTAATAGCAGCACCTAAATCACCTGTTGGCTCTCCACCAGCGTTTGGAGACATAACTTCCCAGAATAAATTATGATTCCAGAAGCCACCACCATTGTTACGAACTGCAGGTTTATCTTTGCATGCAAGTAAAATCTCTTCAATTGTTTTGCCCTCTAACTCAGTTCCATCAATAGCATTGTTTAAGTTAGTTGTATAAGCTTGGTGATGTTTTGAATAATGGATTTCCATTGTTTTTGCATCGATATGAGGCTCTAAAGCGTCGTAAGCATAAGCTAATTTTGGTAATTCAAATGACATAATTTATGATTTTTAAGATTATTATTTATAATGAATCAAAATTAGAAAAAATATAGAATGTAAATTAAGTTTACGAAAACTTCACAAAAAGTTTATGATAAATTGTAAAGAGTGAGGATGAAAATCAATCAGGAATTCAACAAAAGAACTATGAAAAGAATAGAGATTCATTCATCTTTTTTATTCTTTTACTCCACCGTAACTGATTTCGCCAAGTTTCTTGGTTGGTCAACATTACAACCTCTCATTAAAGCAATGTGATAAGAAAGTAATTGTAAAGGAATTGTTGCTAACAAAGGAACCAAGTACTCGTGCGTCTCTGGAATTTCAATAATATGATCAGCCATTTCTTTTACGTTTACATCGCCCTCTGTGACGATTGCAATGATTTTTCCTTTTCTAGCTTTTACTTCTTGTATGTTAGAAACCACTTTTTCGTAAGAATTACCTTTTGTTGCGATAACAAATACAGGCATATTTTCATCGATCAATGCGATAGGTCCGTGTTTCATTTCAGCTGCTGGATAACCTTCAGCGTGGATGTAAGAAATTTCTTTCAATTTCAATGCACCTTCTAAAGCTACAGGGAATGAACTCCCACGACCTAAATATAATGCATTTGGTGCTTCAGCATATTCTTTTGCTATTTGCTCAATGATTGAATTTGTTTTTAATACTTCTTTCACTTTTAAAGGAATATCCTCTATTTCAGTCAATAATGCATGAAAAGCAGACTCACTGATTGTACCTTTTTTATGTGCTAAGGAAAGTGCCATCAACGTTAGAACAGTAACTTGTGCTGTAAATGCTTTTGTTGAAGCCACACCAATTTCGGGACCTGCATGTGTGTAACATCCAGCGTCAGTAATTCTAGAAATAGAGGACCCTACCACATTACAAATACCTAAAATAGTTGCTCCTTTTGATTTTGCTAATTCTAATGCTGCCAGGGTGTCTGCTGTTTCACCAGATTGAGAGATAGCTATTACAACGTCATTTTCATTTATAATTGGGTTTCTATATCTAAACTCACTTGCATATTCTACTTCAACATTTATACGAGCTAAATCTTCGATTA
Organism: Chitinophaga pinensis; assembly: GCA_945863605.1. GTDB lineage: Bacteria > Bacteroidota > Bacteroidia > Flavobacteriales_D > Crocinitomicaceae > UBA952. Next base: position 8,504 of record CAMAZP010000023.1, on the reverse strand, counting down.
AATACTCACCTACTAATGCAGCATGCCATGAAGTTCCGCATGCAACTATGATTAATCGTTTTGCTTGGATTAATTTTGTTTCGTAATCCATTATGCCACGTAATGCTACCCATCCTTCGTTTGAATTTAAACGACCGCGCAAACAATCTTGTATAGAACGAGGTTGTTCATTAATTTCTTTCAACATAAAATGCTCATAGCCCCCTTTTTCAAGTGCTTCTAGTTCCATTTCTAGTTTTTGAATGAAAGGTGTTTTCTCTTGATTACCAATATTAAAAATTCTCAAACCCTCATTCAAATCAACAACAGCAATTTCTTCATCGTTTAAGTAAACAACACGTTTTGTATATTCAATGATTGGAGTTGCATCTGAAGCCAAGAAGAAATCTCCCTCGTTTCCAATTCCAACTACCAAAGGACTACTTTTTCTTGCAGCAACTAGTTGATTAGGATTATCTTTAGATATAACAACGATAGCGTAAGCGCCATCTACGTGATGAAGTGCTCTGCGTACAGCCTCTGAAAGTGTTATATTATCATTTTTTCGAATATCATCAATTAAATGTACCAATACTTCTGTATCCGTCTCACTTTTAAAGTTATACCCATGTGCTATCAATTCTTTTTTTAATGCATCATAATTTTCTATAATTCCATTGTGGATTACTGCGATTGATTCGTCATTCGAGAAATGAGGATGTGCATTAATGTCATTTGGTAATCCATGCGTTGCCCATCTTGTGTGACCAATTGCAGCGTGACCCTCAGTATTATGCACCATGGCATAGGATTCTAGATTAGCAACTTTACCACTTCTTTTGAACATATTCAAAGAGCTACCATTCAAAACAGCTATACCTGCACTATCGTAACCTCTGTATTCAAGTCTTTTTAGTCCTTTCAAAACGATAGGGAAAGCTTGATTTTTACCAATATAAGCAACTATTCCACACATAATTTAATAGATTGTATAAGTTAATATTAATTTTGGTTTAGATTTATTGGTTGTATTTTTCCCATTAAAAACAATTCTTTCTGATGAATTAATGAAAAAACGGGGTGAAATAATCACTCCATTATTCTCTATTTCTTCATTGATAAGTGCTTGAATATATGTTCGAAGGTTTAAAGAAAATGATTTTTTAGATTCAATAAATTCGCCGATTATTCCAAGGCTTGTATACTTTTTATCAGTTGATTTTAATTTTGTAGCAACTGAAACACTCGATCCTGGTTTATATCTGTAGCCAGTTTGATACTGAACAGGCAGTGTTAAGTCTGCTCTATGTATTACAATGTTTTGTGGTAAATTTTCTAAATTTTTTATTTTAACAACAGCTCGATGTTTGAATGCTTGAGAATAATATTCAGTTATACCTTTTGTGCTATCTTGTAATAGCAAATCAATTGGTTTTCCAGCGTTATTTATTTGGACATTTGTAAAATCAGCACAATCTGAGTTTATTACAAAATCATATGTTTTCTTATTACCAGCTTGTGTAAAATAAATTGTCACTTTAGACGCCGCATCTGTTATGTTTAGATAGAAAATCGCTCCTTGTCCAGTTGATTGAGAAACATTATTTGTTTTAACTTTAATTCCTTTAAAAAAGTTTAGAAAGTTATCATTGGATGCGAATGTTGAACTTCCGCTCGTTGCTTCTGTTATTAAATTTCGAGCAATGTTCGTATCTAACGGAATTCTTAATTGAGCATCTACAGTATCATTACCAATAACCGTTTTTGACAATGGTTTTGGGCTTATTACTTCTTTACCAGCAGGAACCCAATTTGTATTTTTCACATTTTTAGAAGAGAATGAATAATAAGTAGAATTTAAATTTAAAGTGTCATTCAATTCATAAACTTCAAATGTTTGAGGTGATAAATCGCCATAATAACCAACATACTTTAATGCCAAAACAAAAGAATCAATTTGAATAGTGTTAGGATTTCCAAAATCTGGATTTAAGCCTCCAAGTCTTAACTGAGTATAAAAAGAAGCATCGAATTCTCCAAATTTAGGGTCAATATAACTTCCTAACACAACATTCGAAGCATTATCTGTTATACTACTATCCTCTTTTATTGTGTATGTTATTAAATCAAATGTGTCGATAGTTATTCCATTTAAGTACGATGATGAATCAATCACATCCTTACCTAAGGTTTTATTTTTAGTACATGAAAATAAAATTGATGCTATAATAGCGAATAAATAAATTGTAGGCTGTATTTTCATTATATTAGACTATGCTAAAATTTTTTCTTCTATTACTTTATCAAAAAAAGTAGATAGTTCTTTACCCTGGTTTTCTTCTGAAATATAGTCTAACTTTAAACATTCAATCGAATCATAAATTGCACGCAATTCAGGGTTTAGATTTTCTACAGCTATATTTATCCCATCACAATTTTCAGCAATAACTTTAGTAATATTTAAAAAACTAGTGTCTTTAAGTTTTTCAACGATTTCTTGAGGCATATTATCGTGTTTCAATTTTTCATAAAATCGTTTATCCCAAGCTACATCAAAACTATCATTATAAAAGCTATAAACTACTTTTGTGTCTTTAAAATGTGGGTCTTTGTTGTATACGTGTTTTATGTATAAAGCCATGATTCCAGTTAGCCAACCATGACAATGAATTACTTCAGGCTGCCATCCTAATTTTTTTACAGTTTCAAGAACACCGTGACAGAAAAACATCGCTCTTTCGTCATTATCTTTAAAAAATTGTCCTTTATCGTCTTGAACAGTCGTTTTTCTTTTAAAATAATCGTCGTTATCAATAAAATAAACCTGCATTCTGGCAGCTGATACGGAAGCTACCTTTATTATCAAGGGATGATCTTGATCATCAATACTAATATTTAAGCCTGATAATCGAATAACTTCGTGTAATTGATGTCTACGTTCATTTATTGCGCCAAAACGAGGTGTAAAAACACGGATTTCTTTTCCTGCTTCTTGAACAACTTGAGGTAGTCTTCTTGAAGTAGACGAAATTTCTGATTTTGGTAAAAAAGGAAAAATTTCTTGAGATATAAAAAGGACTTTTTTCTTCTCCATTAGTATTATTTATAAGGATACAAAGTTACAATTTTTATTCAACTTTCACAAAAAGCAATAGCTTTGTCACTTTATTATGTAATTGAAATGTTACCAAATCAAATAATTCAAAAAAAAGAAGTACTTAATTCTGTATTAAGTAATTATAGATTGTTGAATAACTCAATAGGTTTTGTTCCTACGATGGGTGCTTTACACGAAGGACACAAAGCATTAGTGAATAAGGCTTCCAATGAAAATGAAATCGTTGTTGTTAGCATTTTTGTAAACCCAACTCAATTTAACAATAAAGAAGATTTAGAACATTATCCAAGAACGTTAAATGCTGATATAGAGGTTTTAAAATCAATTAAAAATGTAATAGTTTATTTCCCAATTGAAAAGGAAATTTACCCTGAAATAACTAGTTTTAAGTCATTTAATCTTGGTGTTTTAGATAAAATCATGGAAGGTAAGCATAGACCTGGACATTTTGAAGGAGTAGTTCATGTCGTACACAATTTATTTGAAATTGTTAAGCCTAACAAAGCATATTTTGGACAAAAAGATTATCAACAATTAGTCGTAATAAAAAAAATGAATGCTCATTATGGCTTTCCAATTGAAATTATTTCTTGCGAAACCATTCGTGAAAAATCTGGTTTAGCGATGAGTAGCAGAAATATGCGGTTAACAGAACAAGAAAAAAGTGATGCTATTTTTATTTGGAAAACACTTCTTTTCGTAAAGGAAAATAAAATAAATTATTCTCCAAGCGAACTTATTGATTTAGCAAAAGCATTTTTTGAAAAAGGAAATCTGATTCTTGAGTACCTTGAAATAGTTGATATTGAAGGTTTAGAATTACTTAAAGATTGGAATTCCAAAAGTATTTGTTGTATAGCAGCTTATTGTGGTAAAGTACGTTTGATTGATAATTTGTTGTTGTAATCCGTTTATTTAAATTATTTTTACCGCGCATTTTATATTTATGTTAATTCAAGTTTTAAAGTCCAAAATTCACCGTGTCAGAGTCACTCAAGCTGACTTAAATTATATCGGGAGCATTACAATTGATGAAGTACTCATGGATGCTTCCAATCTAATTGAAGGAGAGAAAGTTCAAATTGTTAATATCAACAATGGAGAACGTTTTGAGACCTATGTAATTAAAGGTGAGAAGAATTCTGGTATGATTTGTTTGAATGGTCCAGCTGCTCGGAGAGTTGCACTTAATGATGTGATTATTATCATTGGATATGCCTACATGGAATTTGAACAAGCAAAATCGTTCAAGCCTTCCTTGGTATTTCCGAATGAAGAAACAAATCGTTTAGTTTAATGTCAAAGAAACAGTTTATTAAATTCTTAAAAACTGTTTTACCTCTCATTCTAGGTTTTTATTTAACATGGTATTTATTTCATTCCATGTCTAAAGATTCTTTATTTTTTTTCTATAAATCCCTCAAAGAAGCAAACTATTTACTTATTATACTATCACTTTTGTTGGGTGTGTTAGCATATTACGCGCGCGCACTGAGGTGGAAATATACCATTGAGCCATTAGGGTTCACAACCAATGCTTGGAATCGATATCACGCTATGATGATTGGTTACGTCGTAAATATGACAATTCCGAGAGCAGGAGAGGCTTCTCGTGCAATGATGCTCCAACAATCAGATCAAGTACCTTTTGTAAAATCATTTGGGACAATTATTATGGAACGATTGGTCGATATCATTATATTGGGATTAATTTCACTGATCACTTTTTTTTTAGTAGGTCCAGATTTCTGGGAAATAAAAAATAAAATAATTGAAAAATTTGGAGTTAATGAAAATTCTAGTTCAATCTTCTCAAAATTTAAATTGATAGTAATCGGTGTTTTTATCATTGTTTTACTAATCATCTCATGTGTTCAATCCGTTCGAAAAAAAATTATCGAATTTGTTTTATCTTTAAAAGAAGGAATTTTTTCTATCTTCAAAATAAAAGAAATAGGTAAATATTTATTCTTAACTTTTGTTATTTGGGCTAGTTATATTTTGATGTTTATTATTCCTTTTTATGCGTTCAAAGAGACTGCTTTAGTTCCTTTACATGGAATTTTATTGGCATTTATTTTAGGAGCTTTTGGAATTTCATTTACTAACGGAGGAATTGGAAGCTATCCTTTATTGATAGGAGTTGTTACTGGTTTTTATTTAAAAAAAACAGGTGTCCAACATCCTGATGCAATTGCAAATGCTTTAGGTATGCTAATATGGGTCTCTCAAACAGTATTAATGATTGTTTTAGGCTTAATTTCGTTATACTTTTTACAAAAAAAAATAAAAAAAGATGGATAGAATAGATTTTATCACTTCGAAAATTGTTACGATTGAGGAAGCAAAAAGAAAAGTTTCTATGTGGCGATTGAAAAACGATGTGGTTTGTTTTACAAATGGCTGTTTTGATATTTTACATTTAGGCCACATCACATATTTAGCAAAATCGGCTTCACTAGGGAGTCGTTTAATTGTTGCTTTAAATAATGATAATTCAGTTCGTCTCTTAAATAAAGCTCCTAATCGCCCCATAAATAATGAGCATGCAAGAGCAATGGTTATAGCAGCAATCGGTTGTGTTGATTTGGTAATTGTTTTTAATGAAAAGACCCCATTTGAGATGATAAAAGTACTGATGCCTGATATTTTAATTAAAGGTGCAGATTACGATGCAAAGGAATTAGATAAAAATCATACTAAATACATAATAGGATCAGATTTAGTAAAAGCAAATGGAGGAAGAGTTGAAACAATCTCTTTTGTTGAAGGTTACTCTACGACATCTATTCTCTCTAAATAATTTGTGTATTTGTATTATAGAATTTGAATACTATTAAAGTAAAACTGCTTTTTTATTTTTCTGTTTTTTTTGGCTCCTTGTAGAAATACATAATCAAAACGGGCAATAAAGTCAAGTCTAAAATCAAGGCTACGAAAAGTGTTATGCTTAATAAGAAACCAAGATTGAAGGTTCCATTGAAACTAGAAAGCAACAACAACATAAAGCCACTACATAAAATTAAAGTCGTCAAAATCATTGCTTTTCCAGTGACCAAAAAGGCCGTTTGAAGCGCATCCATTTTGGATTTTCCTTTCATCAACTCAAACTTGAATTTACCAAGTAAGTGAATGGTGTCGTCAACTGCAATTCCAAAAGCAATCGTGAAAATAATCGCTGTACTTGTTTTAATCTCTAATCCTGTAAAGCCCATCAATCCACCAATAACCATCAAAGGAATAACATTTGGAATAATGCTAATAATCATCATTCGAAGTGATTTATAGATTAGTCCCATAATTCCAGCAACAATCAAAATAGAGAATAGTAAACCTTGCAACAAACTCATTGACAAATAAGAAATGTTCTTGTCCAAAATGTAAGCTGAACCAGTTAAGCGAAATTCGAGTTTTTCCTCTAGGTTATTTTCTTTCAAAAAATGACGGAATTTTTCATTTTTTGCTGAAACTTTATTATTTCCCCAATCTCCAATTCCTCCTGTAATTCTGGTAATTCTCTCTGTTGAATCGACTATTAATCGAATCATTTGTCCTTGACCAGAAATTTTCAAAAAGCGTCGAAATCTTTTCAAACTACGTTTATCTTCAGGAAACTTAAATTCACTAGGATCACCAGCGTGAGCGGAACGATTCAATACTTTTAAAGATAAAACTAAGGTGTTTTTTAACTCAACTCCATAAACATTTTCCAAATAATTCTCGACTTTGTCAATCGTTTTCAAATATTCAGGATTCCAAATATTATCATTTTTGTCCTTCACTGTAACTGCCAATTCAAAGGGACGAAATCCACCAAAATGGGTATCCAAATAATTGAAATCTTGCTTGATTGGTTCTTTTTCGCTGATGTCATCCATAATTAAATTGTCAGCTTCAATAAAGTAAATTCCGGTCAAAGAAATTCCAACAAGAATTGCATTCCCAATTAAAATTCGCTTGCCATTTCCAATAATCCATTCATACCATTTAGGAAGTCTTTTTGTCCAAAACGAATCATCTTGTTTTTTAATGATTTTAGGTGCTGGAGTGTAATAAAACAAAATTGGCAAACACAAAATAGTTAAAAGGTATGCGATCATAACGCCAATTCCAACCACTAAACCAAACGTTTTTACAGGTTGAACATTTACAAAATAAAGCGACAAAAATCCAATTGATGTAGTAAATGAAGTTAAAAACGTTGCTAACCCAACTTCTTTTAAAGTCATAATTATTGCTTCAAATTTTGTATGATTATCTCGTAATGCATCTAAGTAACGTGAAACCAAGTGAATCACATCTGACATTGAAACCACAAACAAAATAGATGGAAGTGTGGTTAACAAAATATTCATCGGTGTGTCGAACAAACCCATTCCTCCAAGAACCCAAACGACTGTGCTAACAATTACAACTTGTGGAACAATAATTCCCCAACCAGACCGGAAAGCAATGAACAAGAAAAGCACTATCAAAATACCACTTAAAGCTGCAAATAAGATCAACTCAAAATTCATTTTATAGATGTAATACTTCTGACCAGCGGTTGTCCCTGCCATTCTTACCTTTTCAAAATTGTATTTTTTAGAAATGCGCTCAACTTCATCAACGATGTAATCACTTTTCTTTTTCGAAAGCACATCTTCATGTTTCATAAAGACACAAAGTGAAGTTCCATCTTTAGAAATCAGCGTATTAATCAATTCTTCTGAGCGATAAATTCGAATTGAATCTTTTTTGAAATCGGTACCTTTGAGATTGACATAGGGTTTTGAGAAAGCTCCTCCAGTTGAATTGATAAATGTTTCTTCCTGATTCGTTAGTGCACGAACAGCTTTCACGTATTTGATTGCACTCAATTCAACTCGAAAACGTTCTATTTTATTTAAAAAATTATGATCCAAAACTCCTTTTTCACGTTGAACTGCAATCAATAAAAAATTATTATCGGCTTCAAATTTCTTACGGTGCGCATAGTAATAATCTGCATCATCGTCATTAGCCGGGAAAAATTTCTCAAAATCGTAATCGAAACGTAAATCTGTGATTTTATAACCTAAAAAAGAAGTTGTAACCAATAAAGTAACTCCAATTATTACTGACCAAAACTTGAACTTATTTTCCATTCTTAAAATTTGGATTCAAAAGTAGTTTTAAAACATAAAGTTTTACCTATTAAATTTGATAAAAGATATTTCATCATAAAAAAAACACATAGATTCTATTTTTGCTCATTTTTTATTCTATAATTTAATTATTATTTTTTTTCTTTATTTATTCATTTATTCATTTATTCATTTATTCATTTATTCATTTATTCATTTATTCATTTATTCATTTATTCATTTATTCATTTATTCATTTATTCATTTATTCATTTATTCATTTATTCGTTTATTCATTTATT
>CAMAZP010000022.1 GCA_945863605.1 Chitinophaga pinensis | reverse complement strand
AAAAAGGAAAAGAAGTGCGATTTATTGAATTACCTGGCTTGTGGAATGGGTCTATGTCAAATTGGACTACACTTTTTGTAGAGGTTCCTAATGAAACCTTTAGTCCGGTGAAAACGGTTTTAGACTTACTAAATGATTCACATTTGTCTTAATCTTGAATAAATACATTAAAAAATATTAAAACGTGATTCATTACATAAGTTAGTCGTTTAAACAAACATTCTTAGTAAATTTGAATTAAAAATAAAAATGAACGTACCAGTTACTGTTTACACAGAAATGACACCTAATCCAACAACGATGAAATTCGTTGCAAATAAATACCTTTTAATCTCAGGTGATTCTGTTGAGTTTGCGTCAAGAAAAGATGCCAAAGGATTTTCACCAATTGCAGAGGCTTTGTTTGATTTTCCATTTGTAAAAAATGTTTTCATAGCAGCAAACTTTATTACCATTACAAAAACCGACAATGTCCCTTGGGATTTTATCACAATGGAATTAAGAGAGTTTATTAAAGAATGGATAGCTGTAGGTAAAGATGTTTTAATTCAAATGCCACAACAGAAAGTAACTGAAAATGATACACATGGCGAAAAAATTGAATTTAACGCAAGCGATTTTGATGACCCAATCAAAGCATTGTTAGATCAGTATGTTAGACCAGCTGTCGAGAATGATGGGGGCGCAATTGATTTCCTTGGATTCGAAGACGGAAAAGTTATGGTTCAATTGAAAGGTTCTTGTGCAGGATGCCCTTCATCAACTGCAACTTTAAAAGGAGGTATAGAAAATTTATTAAAAAATCATTTACCAGAAGTTAAGGAAGTCGTTGCTATAAACGGGTAAAAATCAATTAATAGAGAAAAAATCTAAAGAATTGTAATCTTTTTTCTTTTGTACTCTCTTTTTTATTATTAAATTTAACAGAATAACACTACTAATTTTTGTTTTCTGATATGGAAGAAATCATCGTCAATAATATAATTAATAAAAGTCAAATTGATTTAAAGTCAGCTTTGAGAAAATATTTCGGTTTTGAGCTATTTAAGGGTCAACAAGAAAATATAATTAAAAACGTACTTGATGGTCGAAACTCATTTGTTATAATGCCTACTGGTGGTGGGAAATCAATGTGTTACCAACTTCCATCTTTGATTTTGAATGGAACTTCTATCATTGTTTCGCCATTAATCGCTTTAATGAAAAATCAGGTAGACGCAATTCGAAACATAAGTGAAAATGATAGTGTTGCACATTTCCTAAACTCATCATTAACCAAAACAGAAATTACACAAGTGAGAAAGGATATTCAGGATGGTAAAACCAAAATGCTTTATGTTGCACCTGAATCATTGACAAAACAAGAGAATATTGATTTTTTAACATCTGTTCAAATTTCATTTTTTGCTATAGATGAAGCACATTGTATATCAGAATGGGGACACGATTTTCGTCCAGAATATCGAAGATTGAGAGATATTTTTGAGAAAATTTCAAATGTTCCCGTAATAGCTTTAACAGCTACAGCTACTCCAAAAGTCCAATACGATATTCAAAAGAATCTGAATATGTTAGACGCTGATGTATTCAAGTCTTCATTTAATCGCGATAATTTGTATTATGAAATTCGCCCTAAGCGTGATGTTGAAAAACAAATCATAAAATATATTCGTAATCATCAAGGAGAAAGTGGAATTATTTACTGCTTAAGCCGAAAAAAAGTTGAGGAGATTTCTGAATTGTTACAAATAAACGGAATCAATGCCTTGCCCTATCATGCTGGTTTAGATGCATCAACTCGTGGTAAACACCAAGATATGTTTTTGATGGAAGAAGCCGATGTTATTGTTGCAACTATAGCTTTCGGAATGGGAATTGATAAACCTGATGTTCGCTATGTAATCCACCACGATATTCCAAAATCATTAGAAAGTTATTATCAAGAAACGGGAAGAGCAGGGCGTGATGGCGGTATAGGAGAATGTGTAGCTTTTTACAGTTACAAAGACATTGAAAAATTAGAAAAATTTTTGCAAGGAAAACCAATCACAGAACAAGAAATTGGTCGACAGTTACTCAATGAAATTGTTTCTTATGCAGAAACATCTGTTTGTAGAAGAAAATTTATTTTACATTATTTCGGAGAAGTTTTTGAAGAAAAAAAATGTAATGAACAATGTGATAACTGTAGAAATCCACGCGAACGAACTGAAGGTCAAGAATATATAACAATGCTTTTAGATGCTGTAAAATTGCTAGATGAAACACAAAAAGCAAAGCATTATTGTGCATTTTTATCAGGTCACATAACATCAGACATAAAGGCATACAAACACGATAAACTATCAACTTTTGGAATTGGTAAAGAAAAAGACGAACATTTTTGGAATGCTGTTATTCGTCAGGCAACTGTTGGAGGATTGTTGTTTAAAGATGTTGAATCATTTGGTACTCTAAAATTAACAGAAAACGGAAAAACTTTTATTCTGAAACCAGAATCATTTATGTTAATTAAGCAACATGACTTTTCAAATACAGATGATGATGATTCAATTATTCAAAGTGGTAAAGGTGGTGCTTTTGATGAAGTACTCTATAATTTATTGGTTGATTTAAGAAAGTCCATTTCAAAACAAAATAACATACCACCATTTGTTATTTTCCAAGAACCTTCTTTGAAAGATATGTGCTTCCAATATCCAATAACGATTGAGGAGTTGACTAATATCCAGGGAGTTGGGACAGGTAAAGCACAACGTTATGGGGAACCTTTCGTAGCTTTAATTGCGAATTATGTTGCCGATAATGATATTGAACGTCCACAAGATTTAGTTGTAAAATCGCTTGTAAATAAATCAGTACTAAAAGTACAGTTGATTCAAAATATTGATAGAAAATTACCACTTGAAGATATTGCAAAATCACAAGGAAAAACATTTGATAATATACTTGATGAGATAGAATCTATTGTCAATTCTGGAACTAGAGTAAATATCAACTATTACATTAACACGTTGTTAGATGTTGATAATCAGGAAGAAATTTTTGATTATTTCTCAAATGCTGATACTGACGATTTGATCACTGCCTATCATGAATTCGATGGTCTATATACAGAAGAGGAATTAAGACTGATGCGAATTAAATTTATGAGTGACGTAGCAAATTAATATTTAGTATCTTCGTCAAAACTTTTTAAATGCGTGTTTATCTTGATAATGCTGCCACAACGCCAATAGCACCAGAAGTAGTAGAAGCCATGATACCAGTTTTAAAAGAAAACTTCGGGAATCCTTCTTCTACTCATTATTTTGGTCGAAACGCAAAAGCACTTATTGAAACTTCAAGACGTTCGATTGCAGCTCATATAAAATGTAAACCTTCTGAAATTATTTTCACTTCTGGTGGTACAGAAGCTGATAATATGGCGATTTATACGTCTATTGTTGAGTTAGGGGTAAAGCGAATTATCACAACATCTATTGAACACCATGCTGTTGGTCACACTGTTGAAGCTTTAGAAAAGGCTGGTCAAACTGAATTGGTTTATGTGAACATTGACTCAAAAGGAAATGTTGATTTGAATCATTTGGAAGAACTTTTGAAGGAAAACAAACCGACACTCGTTTCTTTAATGCATGCCAATAATGAAATATCAACCTTAATTCCCTTGAAAAAAGTCGCTGAATTATGCCAGTTGTATAAAGCTTATTTTCATTCAGATACAGTTCAGACTATGGGGCATTACTCATTTGATCTTCAAGATTTAGGTATTGATTTTATAACTTGTGCAGCGCATAAATTTCACGGACCAAAAGGTATTGGCTTTTTGTACGTGAATAGTAAAAATAAAGTGGGTGCTTTTATTCATGGAGGAGCACAAGAGAGAGGATTGCGTGGTGGAACAGAAAATTTACACGGAATTGTAGGTTTAGCAAAAGCATTGGATTTAGCTTACGAAGATGTTGAAGGTCATCAACAGCATGTTCAATCTTTGAAAAATTACATGATTGAATCTTTAAAATCTCATTTTGATGCTATTTATTTCCATGGAGAAACCAATCCTGAGAAATCACTTTACACAGTTTTAAATGTGTGTTTTCCACCAACTCCGAAATCAGGAATGTTATTGTTTACGCTTGATTTAAAAGGAGTTGCAGTAAGTGGTGGAAGTGCTTGTTCTTCAGGTGCAACAAAAGGTTCACATGTATTAGAAGGAATTCACGCAGACATGACACGACCAAATGTTCGTTTTTCATTTTCGCGTTACACAACAAAAGAAGAAATTGATTTTGCTTTAGAGCAAGTGGTGAGTGTTTTTGAGAAAAACTTAGTTTAAACATGGGTTTAAAACGGTTTAAAGTACTTACGATTTGTTCGTGGTATCCCAATGATTTAAAGCCTACTTTGGGTAATTTCGTTCAAAAACATGCTGAATCAATTGCACTTTATAACGATGTTGTAGCACTTGCAATTTTCCCTTCAACGGAAGAAACGGTAGTTAGAATGCAAGAATGTAAATCCAAATCCCTGCATGAAATCGTATTGTATTATCCCAAAAAAACATGTGGATTCAAGCCGTTTCGTTTGATAAAAAACTATTTCTCGCACCGTAAAGCGTTCAAAATGGGTTACAAACGAACGAAAGAAATTATCGGTCAACCTGAAATTGTACATTTAAATATCGTTTATCCATTAGGTATTTGGGCTCTTTGGTTGAAATGGCGACATAAAATACCATACATCATCACTGAAAATTCGAGTGGTTTCCACGTTGATAGCGATCATGCCTATCCAAAACCGATTTTGAGATTGAGTAAATTGATCATTCGAAATGCTGCCTACGTTTTACCTGTTAGTCAGAATTTACTAAAAAGCATGCAGAAATTGAGTCCAAATTCCAAGTTTGGTACCGTTTCAAATGTGGTTGATGAACACCTTTTCAAAGAAACTCCGAAGCCAATAATTGACGAAGTAAAATTAATCCACATTTCTACAGGTGTTGATACGATTAAAAATCTTTCCGGAATGATTCGCGTAATGCAAGCGCTAAAATCGGATTTTCCGCAAGTGAAGTTGGACATTGTAAGCGACGGAGACATTGAATACGCCAAACAACTGGCAAATGAATTAGCTGTGCATTCAACAGTAACATTTCACAGTACAAAAACAACTGCTGAAGTGGCTGAAATGATTCAATCAAGTCATGCGCTGCTTCAATTCAGTAATTATGAAAATTTTCCGTGTGTTATCGCAGAAGCAATGATGTGTGGAAAACCAGTGCTATCTTCCAATGTAAATGGAATTCCTGAGCATGTCAAGGAAATCAATGGTATGTTAGTGAATCGGGGAGATGAAGAAGCTTTGAAAAATGCAATTGTTTCTTTCGTTGAAAATCCGAATAGATTCAATTCTGCTCAAATTCGAGAGTATGCCATGAAGCACTTTAGTTATTCGGAAGTTGGAAAGCAGTTTACGGAAATTTATAGTGAAGTTTTGAATTCTTAATATTGAATTTTGAATTAGAAGAAAATTAAAAATTCATCTTTAAAAATTAAACATTCCTTTTAGAAGCTTGTTTCTAATGCATGTATCAATTAAAAAGAACACAATTAGTTAAAACCGACATCAAGACATGTTGGGATTTTTTCTCACGGCCAGAGAACCTAAAAAAAATAACTCCAGAATACATGGGCTTTGACATCAAAGTTGATTTGCCTGAAAAAATGTATGAAGGTTTGATGATTGAATATACTGTTCGACCTTTGTTTGGAATTCCAATGTCATGGATTACTGAGATTAAAACAGTTGAAGAAAATCAGTTTTTTGTGGACGAACAACGCAAAGGCCCATATAAGATATGGCACCACGAACATCATTTTAAAGAAGTGGAAGGTGGAGTTGAAATGACCGACATCGTTTCCTATGAAATTCCTTTTGGTTTTTTAGGTAAATTGGCGCATCCATTAATAGTAAAAGGAAAATTGGAAGAAATATTCAAGCACCGTTTCGCGCAAGTTGAAAAAATCTTTAATGAACGTTAATTTTTGCCTACAAATCTTTAAAGAACTTCTTAAAGATTAATTTTACATTCAATGGAAAAAGAAACAGTTATAAAAGTCGAACATCTTGCTAAGAGTTTCGGTAGTTTTCAAGCAGTTAAAGACGTTTCATTTACCGTAAGTCGTGGCGATGTTTTTGGTTTTTTAGGTCCAAATGGAGCTGGTAAAAGTACCACAATTCGTTGCTTACTTTCGCTAATTAAACCCAACGCTGGAAAAATTGAACTTTTCGGAAAATCGTACACCAATAGTCGCTCCGAAATTTTATCTAAAATTGGAAGCATCATTGAAAAACCAGATTTCTATAAATACCTTTCAGCTCAAAAGAATTTGGAGATTTTTGCGCGTATTTCTGGCGCATCTGTTTCAAAGTCACAAATTGGTGAAATGCTTGAATTTGTTGGTCTTGCAGGTAGGGGAGGAGATAAAATTGGTGGTTTTTCTCATGGTATGAAGCAGCGTTTGGGAATTGCTCAAACTTTGTTGCATCAACCCGATTTAATTATTTTAGATGAACCAACCACAGGTCTTGATCCTCAAGGAATCGTTGAAATAAGAAATTTAATTCTACGCTTGAAAAACGAGCAAAATAAAACGATTTTACTTTCATCGCATCAACTTTCTGAAATTGAACTGATTGCCAATCGAATGGTGATCATCAATAAAGGAAAATCAATCGTTGAAGGAGAAGTACAAGATTTACTGAATGCACAAGAATTAGTGGTTCATCTTGAGGTTGATGCTGTTGCAAAAGCGAAACAAGTGATTTCATCGCATTTTAGCAATGCTCAATTTGTTGGAGAGACAGCAAACGAATTAGAAGTTGCAATTGAAAAGAGCCAAGTTCCAAACTTGAATAAAGCCTTGATTGAAAATGGTGTATTGGTTTTTGCTTTAGAACCAAAACGCAAACTAGAAGATTTTTTCATGAAAATAGTTCAATCCTAATGTTACTAAAAAACACGTATAACGAATTTGTAAAAATTCTTGCTAAACCGAGAAGTTACCTTGGTATTGGCGCACTCACCTTACTAATCGCGGTGATTTTGTTTGCAATGAAGGCAGATGGAAGTTCGTTTATTTCCTTCGTTACTTCTTCTTTTGAGCAAACGCTTTCATTTAATGGTAACATTTTGAACGGAAATCTGATAGCGTTCATCATTCTCCAAATGTTGATTATTCATATTCCTTTATTGGTTGCCTTGGTAACTGGTGATTTGATTTCTGGAGAAGCAGCAATGGGAACGGTGAGAATGTTGGCTAGTAAACCTATTTCGAGAACGAGCATCGTCCTTTCAAAATTCATTGCCGGAGCAGTTTACACCTTAATTTTAACAATTTGGTTAGGCTTTTTAGCATTAATCGTTGCAAAATGGATTTTTGGCACAGGTGACTTAATCGTATTAAATAGTGATGGTTTAGTCATCTTACAAGAACAAGATATAATTTGGCGTTATGGTTTAGCATTTATAGTTGCATTTCTCTCTTTGCTAACAATTTCTACATTATCGATTTGTCTATCAGCCTTTGCAGATAATTCAATCGGACCTATTGTTTCAACGATGGCAATCATCATTTTGTTCACTATAATTGGTTCTCTAGATGTTTCAGTTTTTGACACAATTAAACCTTATTTATTTACTACACACATGGCTTCCTGGAGAAGTTTCTTTGAAGACCCTATACCAATGGGGAAAATTATTCAATCAGTTGTTATCTTACTGGTTCACAATGTTATATTAGTTGTTATTGCAAACGTTAAATTCAATAAAAAAGACATTACATCCTGATGAAATAAGCCATAAAGAGATTCGTCACAATCCATGATGAATTTAAGTTGCGATTCACTTCGTGGCTGCTAACGCGGTCCATATGACCATTGAAAAAACAGTTAACACATATGAAAAAAATATTCCTATTCAGTACATTTCTACTTTTAACCTTTCTTTCAAAAGCGCAAGAAGCAGATGCCATTTTAGCGAAAGTTGTTGCTAAAATAAACGCAGTAAACGATTATTCTGTAGATGCAAATATCAAAGCTGATATTCCTTTGATAAAAATTTTACCCGTGAATGCAACAATCTATTTCAAGCAAAAAGACAAGTTTAAAGTTGTTTCTAAAGGGATTGCGATTCTACCAAAACAAGGTTTTACGGACATGAATGCCTTTTTAGCTAAGAAAGGTTCGTACATGGTTGTTGAAAGCGGAACAAAAACGATTGGTGAAATTAAAACGACACAATTAACTGTAATACCAACTGGAGATAATAGTGAATTTGTGCTTGCAAAGCTTTGGATTGATACAAAAAGAAATTTAATTTTAAAATCTCAAATCACAACTAGAAGTAGTGGAACAGTAAGCGTTGATTATAGTTATGCTGATCAAGTTGAATTTGGACTTCCAAGTCTCTTAACTTTTAACGTTGATATTAAAAAATTCAAGTTACCTAAAAGTGTAGCAGCTGATTTACACGATACGGACAATAAAAAGAAAAAAGATGCCAGAGATGAAAAGTCAGGAACAATTGTAATTAAATTAACTAACTACAAAGTAAACAAAGGCATCAACGATTCAGTTTTCAAGGAAAAGAAATAGATCATTAATTACTAGTTTCATACAGTACAATTAAAAACTAGTTGCTGTTGTTAACGTTCTTTTTTAAAATTTAATTGAACTCATTGAAGAGTAAAATTGATAATCAATCATTGAAAACCTATCTTTCTAACTATTAAATAAATTTCATCATCAAAAGGTTAGTATTTAGCTGTTTTTTTTAAAGATCCTTATGAAAAGAGGAATTATCTACATTATTTTATCGGGTTTATCTTTTTTGATTGTGAATTTCATTGTAAAACTTTTTGGAATGGGAAACGAGCAGACCTTATTTCCTGATTTACAAAAAATACCCGCTCATGAATTGGTTTTAGCGCGTTCTATTGTTTCGTTTTCTATAAGTTATTACATAATTAAACGAAAAAAATTACCATTATTTGGTGTAAATAAGAAATGGTTGTTTGTTAGAGGGATATCAGGTATGATTGCACTCACTATTTTTTTTGAAACAATTCATCAATTACCTATTGCCATTGCCTCAACAATTCAATATTTAGCACCTATTTTTACTCTAATTTTCGCGCTAGCTCTTTTAGGAGAAAGGATACTTAAAATACAATGGTTATTTGTCATTATTGCATTTATTGGTGTAATTTTCATTGGTTTAAATACTCTTATATTGGAATCTAATCCTGTTAAATTGAATTATTTTTGGCTGATATTTGGAATCGTTTCCGCAGCATTCTCAGGTTTGGCCTACACTGCAATAATCAAACTAAAAGCAACTGATGAACCAATAAATATTGTGAGTTATTTTCCAATGATTCCCATTCCTATAATGTCTGTATGGTGTATGTTTGATTTTGTACTACCAAACGGAATAGAATGGATTTTACTGTTAACAATTGGTATTTTTACACAGATTGCACAAATTCTCTTGACAAGAGCATTGCACGAAGAGAGCGCATCTTTAATTACTCCATTTCAATATTTAGGTTCTATTTATGCAATGATTATGGGTTATTTTATTTTTGATGAACGTCTAAATTTTTTAATAATTATAGGAGTATTTTTAATTTTAATAGGTGTAATTGCTAACACATTTCTAAAAGCCTCAAAATTTAAAAAAAAATCTATTTAATTATGTTAGCAATGCTATTCTTAAATATTCATATCCTGAATTATGTTTAATTTAGTGCCAATATGAAAATAAACCGTCTGCTACTAGCTCAATTTGGAAACTTAGAATTACTTGCAAAACAAGTTGTCGAGGGATTTATTACTGGTTTACATAAAAGTCCTTTTCATGGTTTTTCGGTAGAATTCGCAGAACACCGTTTGTATAATTCTGGAGAATCTACACGACACATCGACTGGAAATTATTTGGTCGTACGGAAAAAATGTTCACTAAAAAATACGAAGAAGAAACAAATCTTCGCTGTCAAATTGTAATTGATTCATCAAGTTCTATGTATTTTCAGAAAGATGGAATTTCAAAATTTGAATTTGCAACCTATGCAGCTGCAAGTTTAATTGAACTATTGAAACGTCAACGAGATGCTGTAGGTTTGAGTTTATTTAATGAAAAAATAGAACTTCATTCGCAAGCAAAATCCTCACTTTCTCATCATCGTTATTTATACAGCGAATTAGAAAAACGATTGAGAAATTATGATGAGCAAACTAAAAAAGCTACCAATACAGTTCAACTCTTACACGATATTGCAGAATTAACTCATCGTAGAAGTTTGATAGTTATTTTCTCTGATTTATTTGATGATCCGAGCCAACTAGATGAATTATTCCGAGCTTTAAATCATTTAAAACATAACAAACATGAAGTTGTGATTTTTCATGTCATAGATAAAAAAATCGAATTCAATTTTGAACTGGAAAATCGGCCTTATCAATTGATAGATATGGAAACTGGTGAGAGAATGAAATTGCAACCTGCTGATGTGAAAGAAAAATATATAGAAGGAGTTCAGAATTATTTCAATGAAATTAAGTTACGCTGTGCTAATTATCGTATCGATTTTATGCCCGCTGACATCAGCGAAGGTTATGACCAAATTCTTCTAAAGTATCTCCTTAAACGTCAGAAAATGTTTTAAATCAAAACCCTAAACAGATTCTAAAGTCTTAATGTCATTCTCTTATAAACTCATCCCCTCATAAAGTCCTAACGTCTTAATATCCTAAAATCTTAATATCCAAAAGTCCTAATATCCTAAAGTCAAAAAATGATAGACCTAAGAAGCGATACCGTAACCAAGCCTTCAAAAGAAATGTTGGACGCAATGTTCTCAGCGCCAGTTGGGGATGATGTATTTGGTGAAGATCCGACAATCAACGAATTACAGGAATATTCTGCTCAACTTTTTGGAAAAGAAGCAGCTTTGTTTTGTGCATCAGGAACACAAACGAATCAAATTGCGATTAATGTGCACGTTCAACCTGGAGCAGAAGTGATTTGTCATAAAGAAAGCCACGTTTTTAAGTATGAAGGTGGAGGAATTGCTCGAAATTCAGGTGCTTCTATTCGTACACTTGACGGAAATCGCGGTCGATTAAAAGCAGGAGCAATCGAAGAATGGATAAATCCCGCTCACGATGTTCATTTTCCATTGACGCAATTGGTTTCCATCGAAGACACTTCAAACAGAGGGGGAGGAGCAATTTATGATTTTAACGACATCAAGGATATCAAAGAAATGTGTAATCGCCACAATTTACCTTTGCATTTAGATGGAGCGCGTTTGATGAATGCTTTGGTTGAAAATGGAATTGATTACAAGGATTACGCAGCTCAATTTGATTCGATTTCAATTTGCCTTTCCAAAGGTTTAGGTGCACCAGTTGGTTCAATTCTACTTGGAAGTACAGACTTTATATCGAAAGCTCGTCGTGTAAGAAAAGTTTTTGGAGGTGGAATGCGCCAAGCTGGAATCATTGCTGCAGGAGGTTTATACGCTTTGAAATACAATATTGAAAAGCTAAAAGAAGACCATTTGAAAGCCCTACAACTGGAAATTACTTTGTTAGAATGTGTTTGGGTGGAATCAGTAATGCCTGTTGAAACGAATATTGTTGTCGCTATCTTGAAAGAACCTACGAAACGCGACTTGATTATTTCACAATTGGCAGAAAAAGGCATTAAAATTATGGCATTTGGTCCTGGAATGATTCGAATGGTAACACATTTAGATATTTCTTTTTCTCAGATTGATGAGGTGTGTGAAGGTTTGAAAAGTATTGAAAAAGTTTAAATTTCATTCTTTTACATTGTATTCCGAAGGCTAAAATTCTACAGAAAAACGTAAGGGAAAACTTTGAAGTTTAAATTTTGAAAGTCGAATTACAATACTTCAATTTTATAATTCGATTAATTTCATTACTTTTAAATTGAAATTTATAAAAACTTCTCAACTAATGAAGATAGTTTCAGGGTTTCGTGTCAAACTATTTTTCTTTAAACTAAATTTAAAGTTGGTGTTTTTCTTGATTCAAAAATATGGATTTGGAAAGCAATTTAAAGTTAAAAAAGCTGAAATTGAAAGGTTTAAAGAGCAATTCACAATTGATAAAAGATTTTATAAATACCTAAAACACAACAATCGCGTTTATTTTAATTGTAATATTCCCGGAATTCCTTTCACTGATTTTTTTGAACGAATTTCAAATTTAGCCTCCGAAAATCAAGAAAATCACCTTTCGCGTTTAGCAATTGTTCAGATTGGATTCACCAAAAAATGCCCTTTAAATTGCGAGCATTGCTACGAAGGTAAAATTCTCAATCAGCCAGAAGCTATAACTTTAGAGGAGCACAAACAAATTGTAGCTAAACTTCAACAAATAGGTGTACCAATGATTCAATTCGGCGGAGGGGAACCCTTGAATCGTTTTAATGATTTAATTGAAGTTCTACAATTAGCTAATACAAGTAGTGACTTTTGGATTTATTCTTCGGGATATGGTCTCACAATTGAAAAGGCTAAACAACTTAAAAAAGCAGGTCTAACAGGCGTTTCTGTAAGTTTGGATCATTATTTAGAATCGGAACACAATGCATTTCGACGAAATGATAAATCTTTTAAGTTGGCGTTAGAAGCAATTAAAAATGCACAAGAAGCTGGACTTTTGTCAGCAATGACAATTTGTGTAACTCAATCTTTTTGCACCCTCGAAAATTTAGCTGCTTATCATCAATTGGCGTTTGAGTTAGAAGTGCCTTTCGTTCAATTGATGGAACCTCGTGCAACTGGTAATTACGAAGGGAAAGACGTTAAATTAAACACTGAGCAATTTCAAATTTTGGAGCATTTCTACAAGAATAGAAATAGCGATAAAAAATTCAAGAATTTTCCGATAATACAATATACGGGTTACCAACAACGAAATAAATCGTGTGGAGGTGCAGGAAATCGGTACATTTATATTGATACCGATGGCTACACAATGGCTTGTCCATTTTGTCAAAATCGAAAATCTCATTTTCTAAACGGAACATTACTAACAGATATAAATTCCTTGAAAGAGGAAGGGTGTGAATTATTAAACTAAAACTATGAATAAGATGAGAATTATTTCTTGGTTACTTCTATCAATTATACTTTTTAACTCCTGTACGTATTATCGATTACGACAAGGAAGTCCAAAAGACTATTACGTCGGATTAGAAGAGCCTGAGATGAAGAAAAACAGAATTTTTGTTCATATCGGTGAAGCCTATTTTGAATTGAGAAATTGGAAAAAAGTGGATGATAAAATCACAGGGATTATTAGTTCAGTACAGCCTGAAATTGATTTGTATTACCAAAGAGCTTTAGCAAAAAAGAATTTTCGAATTTCTAAAGGAGATCGTTTTAAGCTTTTACAATTGCATTTATTTCTGCCAGAATTAGCAATATCAGGTTCTGAAATTTCGTTTGATGTAAATCAAATACAAAAAGCTCAAATTATTGATATTAACTATGGATTAACCGCGCTTTCTTGGTTTTTTTCTTCTGCTGCAATTACAACGGCCACAATAGGTATTTTTGTTGCTGTAGCATGTTCTTGTCCGCATATTTATCTAAACGATGGACAGCAATGGTATTTTTCAAATTCGATGTTCACCGGTGCGATGAATCCAACTTTAGAGCGATTTGATTACAAGAAAATAAATGACGTGAATCCATTAAGTTCGGAGTTGAATATAGAAATTAGAAACGAGGAGAAGGAAATTCAGTACACCAATTTATTGAAATTAGTTGCTGTTTACCACGAAAAAGGCGAAGAAATTATAACAACATCTACGGGCGATTTTATAAAGATTCTGAACAGTCGTCAACCAAAGAGCTTAAGTAATGATAACGGAATTATGACCAATGATTTTCTAATGGACGAATCTAATTCTTACTCATTTAATTCAACGGATAATTCTGGATTTTCAAACTTAAAAGCGTCATTCGAAAGCAATAATTTGAAAAATCCACATTTGGTTCTTGGTTTAAAAAATCCTAAATGGGGAGGATTTGTGTATCATGAATTTACAAAATTATTCGGCGATTATTTCCAAACTTGGGTTCAATCTAATTCGAAGAAAACGAAAAGTCATCTTGAGAAAAATATGGAGAAAGCTGGAATTACTTTAAAAGTTGAGGTTTTAGATAAAGGTAAATGGAAAACCATTGATCAAATTAAGTTAGTGGGTGAAGCGAAATTTGAAAAAATAGCTATCAAAATACCAGAAAACTACCTCAAAAATAAAGAATTAATGGTTCGTTTGAAAAGTGGATTTCAGTTTTGGGAAGTCAATTATCTTGCACTTGCAGAAAAAGATTCCCAAAAAATCGAAGTTGTAGAATATGATGCCCAAATTGTGAGTGAAGCAACAAAATCTAAAGCTTTAGCCATTGATGATAATAATTATCTTGTTCACAAAGAAGGTGAGGCGCCTATTAAAGTCAATTTTTCAGGTATGCAAACAAATTCAGAGCGCACACTATATTTGAAAAGTAAAGGATATTATAAAACGGTCCAAAACTTTGAAGGTAAACCCCAGTGGAATCAGTTGCTTTCAATTAATAAGCAAGGTGGATTATCTCATTTTTCAAAAGCAAAATTTGAAGATTGGAATGAAATGGCAAGCATTGTTTCAGAACTAGGGTTAACTAAAAAACTTTTACAAACTAATAAATAAATCAGATGAATTCATTGATAAAAAATTGGAGTTTAGCTTTATTACTTTTCGTTTGTTTGATTCTTAATTTCAGCTTTGCTCAAGACACCTTGGAGTTTAAAGATGGTCAAGCTAAATTTGGAAGAGTAATAGGAGTGGATACTAAATTGAATATTTTAGAATTTAAATCACCCCAAGGTCAGAGTTTTATTTCTTTGGAAAAAATATCAAAATACACTTCGAATGCCTTAGATGAAAAATGGACAGGAAGTACACAATTTACCTTTTCGGTTGCAGAAAGTAATCACGTTATAAAAATCGGAAGTAATAAGAAATACTTAGATTTCACCCCAAGTAGGTATAGTGTTGGGGTTAATTTTTCCTCTCTTTTTAATCCCATTTATGTCAACGATTTTGATAATTTTGGTAGAACTTACTCCACAAATCGCTACATAGAAAGCTTTTTTCAAATGGAATTGAATGAAGGTATTGCCTTGCGATTTCCAGTACGAATTGGAATTAATCCATTGAATAAAACAGTTTTAAATCCTCCAAATTCCTTTTATGGAATGTTTTCAAGAGAATTAATTGGTGATATTGGTTTTGAGCCTATTTTTTATTTTAACAAGAATAACGTAAAACTAAAATGGTTTGCCGCTCCGTCACTTTCAATTGTTGCTGGTAGAGCAGTTAGTAGAATAACAAATTATGATTTATATACTACAACCTATGAACCCTTAGATGTTGAATTTTGCTATCGAATTGGTGCGTTAACAGGTTTTCAATTTTGGTTAGGTTCTAGATTTCAAATTGAAAGCACTTACGGTCTTTTTGTAACGAATAACTATTGGGAACCTTATGATTTCAATGTGCCTGGACAAATTTCTAAACGTCCTTTTTTCGGTCGAAATTTAAGACTTGCTGTGATTTATCGTTTGTGATTTAAGTATAAAATTTCATTATCATAACATAGATTAGTATGATTAACTGTTTTTTTGGGTTTAACAAAACTTCCCCTTTTTTTTAACACTATTTATTGTAACCTTTTCAGTTTTTTGGTCTATAAATTACTAAGTCAACAACAAACTAATTGATATGCTTAAAAAGCTACTTTATCTTTCACTTTTATTTAATTTTTTCCCTTTTTTTTCACAGAATGATCCATGTGTAACAAGTGATAAAAAACTCATAAAATTGCTTTCAAACGCAATGGGAGAGTCGTCATTTGAAGCTAAAACAGCAAAATTTGCTGAAGCAATGCAAAAATTTCCTGACAATGCAGAAACATATTACCTCTATGCAAAAGTGTGTAGCAATGAAGCGAGGTTGCTAATGCGTGAAGAGAAAACCTATTCTAAGGGAGAAGGATTACAGAAAAAAGCGATTCCATTTTATCAAAATGCAGTAAAAAAGTGTCCAAATTTTCACGCTGATTGCTACTATATAGTTGGTGCAACGCTTTTACAAAACGGAGATTTAAAAAATGCGATTCCCTATTTTCAGAAATTTGTTGTTTTCCCACAAGACGATTTCTCAAAACTACCTGAGGATTATCCACAAAAGAAAAAAGAAATTGAATCCATCTTAGAGGATGTAGAATTTCAGAAAAACATGAAGGAAAATCCAGTTCCTTTTTCCCCTATCAAAGTTCAAATGGTTAGTTCAATGTTAGATGAATACTTTCCTATGATTTCTCCAGATAACGATTTGTTGTTCTTTACGCGTAAAGTTGATCGAAAAAACTTGGGAGATATTACGTCAAATATCCGAGAAGAATTTACGGTTTCTGAAAATACAGGCGATAGGGGTAGTTTCACGTTTGGAGATCCGCTTCCTGAACCATTTAATAATGGGACTTTTTTCAATTATGGTACGGCAACACTTTCTGTTGATAATAAAGAAATGATTATTTGTGCCTGTAAAGTTGAAAAAGTGTATAACCAAGATTATTTAAATTGTGATTTATATACAACCACTTACAAGCGAACAGGAAAAGGAGGAAACGATTTTGAATGGACAACCTTGGTAAATATGGGCCCAACAATCAATACAAAAGATGGATGGGAAGCACAACCATCTCTTTCTGCTGATGGTAAATTATTGTTTTTTACATCATTACGTAATGGCTCACGAAGCGATGATATTTTCATTTCAGAAAAACAAAGTGATGGCACTTGGAGTAAAGCAATTCCTTTCGATTTAATCAATACAGAAGGAAAAGATAAAAGTCCTTTTTTTCATCAAGATGGAGAAACATTATACTTTGTTTCAAATTCAACCAAAAAAAGAAAAGGATTAGGCGGATTAGATATTTTCTACATTCGTAAAGAGGGTCAAAAATGGACAGAACCAAAGAACATCGGTTATCCAATTAATTCGGCTGAGGATGAATTGGGTTTATTTGTATCAACAAATGGCAAAGAGGCCTATTATTCAAGTATGAAAGATGGCGATTGGAACATATATTCCTTCGATTTATATGAAGAAGCACGTCCAAAAGAAGTAGCAATTTTGAAAGGAGAATTAATAAATGAACAAGGTAAACCTATAATTGGAGCAGAAATTGAAATAATTTACAATGATACAGGAGAAAAATCTCAATTTAAAGTAAATGGTGATGATGGTAAATATGCTGCCGTTGTAAAAGTTTCAAAAAATCAAGACATTACATTAAGTGTTAATAAAGAAGGTTATGCTTACAATGCAAAAGTTATAGAAAAAGAGACATTTATCAAAAATGATGGTCTTTCTATTAAAACAGGGAAATTGAAAATTGATACAATCGAAGTTGGAAAAAAATTCAGTATCGATGATATTGTTTTTGATAGTGATTCTTACTTGTTGACTGAAAAAAGCAAGTATATATTGAATGGATTTTCTGCCTATTTATTGAAGAATAGTAACTTAAAGATTTCAATTAATGGTCATACTGACGATCTTGGCGATGATGAAAAAAACCGACAACTTTCTCAAAACCGATCTGATGCTGTAAAAAATTATTTGATTTTAAAAGGTATTGAGGCAGATAGACTAAAAGCTAGAGGGTTTGGCGAATCAAAACCAAAATTTCCTAATGTTAATGAGTTAAATCGTTCTAAAAATCGTAGAACAGAATTTGAAGTACTGTAATAATAATTTAAGATACTCCAAAATACATCAAATTATCACATCATTTTCACTTTTTTCATAGCTTTACAGAATGTTAGCAATCACAGATGTTTCAAAGTCATTTAATAGAAAATTGGCTTTAGATGCTGTTTCACTTCATGTTCAAAAAGGTGAAATTTATGGCTTATTAGGACCTAATGGAGCGGGAAAGACAACGCTTATTCGAATTATTAACCAAATCATTGAGGCAGATAAAGGGACTTTGCGTTTTGATGGTAAATTGATGAGCAATGAACATTTGCGTTTAATTGGTTACTTGCCAGAGGAACGTGGTTTATATAAATCAATGAGCGTTCTAAAACAATTAGTTTTTTTAGCACAACTACGTGGAATGTCTAAAGAAAATGCTGTTAATAGTGCTAATTATTGGCTAGAGAAATTTGATAGCAAAGATTGGTCAAATAAGCGTATCGAGGAATTATCTAAAGGAATGGCGCAAAAAATACAATTTATTGCTGCACTTGTTCATGATCCTGATTTATTAATACTTGACGAACCATTAAGTGGTTTCGATCCATTGAATGTAGAATTGATTCTGAATGAATTGAAATTATTGAAATCACAAGGAAAAACAATCATTCTATCAACACACAATATGCGAAGTGTAGAAGAAATTTGCGATCGCGCTGCACTAATTCATCATTCAAATAAAATAGCTGAAGATAGTGTTTGGAATTTAAGAGCAAGTGAAAAAAGTGGAGAGTTTTCGATTCGCTTCAGTGGAAATATGATTGCTTTTGCAAATGCTCTTTGGACTGATTTTGAATTGATTGACAAAAGTGAATTAGGCGATAATCGTTTTTTAGCAGTCGTAAAAATGCGTGGAAATAACCAAATCAATGACTTATTAAATGCCTTAATGGGACAAATAAAAATTGAAGCAGTTGAAGAAAGAATACCAACAATGCAAGAAGTTTTTATGAATTTAATTAATAGAAAGGAGGTCGAAAATGCGTAATAGTTGGCTAATTGCGACTCGTGAATTGAAAGAACGTTTTTCGAATGGTACTTTCTTATGGATGATGGTTCTTGGACCATTGTTATTTTTACTTTCACTTTTCTTTTTATTTAAATCTGGCGATGAAGGTAAGAAATCACTGAAAGTATTAATCTCAGACCCAGCTGGTTTAATGGAAAATAAAATCGTTTCATCTGAAGGGAAAAGTGTGAATTACTATTTTATTGGTGATTACCTTGAAATTGAAGAGTTTAGAGATGGGAAAGCCTATCAAAACTTCGACGCATTGATAGAAGTGAATGAGAAAGTCTTGATGAATAAGAAATCCTTTGTTTTTTACCGTGAAAATCCATCTGCGGATGTTAAAATGCAACTCAAATTTCAGTTAGAAAGAAGGGTAGAGGAGGTGATGATTGAAAACTTCACGAATCTTTCAGTAGATCAATTCCGTCAGATTAAACAACCTTTAAATGTCGATTTTCGCAATGTTTACGACCCGAAAAATGAAGCTTCCGACCTCGAAGGTTATGTTGGTTTGGTCTTTGGTTTTCTTATTGTTCTTTTTGTTTTACTTTTTGGAATGACGATTCTGAGAAGTACAACTAAAGAAAAAAGTAATCGAATTGTTGAAGTTATTTTGGCATCTGTAAAACCATACCAATTGATGTTGGGGAAAATTACAGGAATTGGTCTCGCTGCTTTGATTCAGATTTTTGTGTGGACTTTTTTCATAGCAATTGGTTTAATTGTTTTCCGTCAATATATTTTCCCAGATATGTTTGATCCATCTAATTGGGAAGGAATTCAAGTAAGTGCTGAAGTGCAACAACAGTTAATGGAAACCAATTCGGCAGAGCGTTACAATCAGTTTGTGGATTTAATTTATGAACGTATCAACTTTGGTTTTATGTTCATTCATTTCTTGTTCTTTTTTATTGCGGCTTATTATTTCTATGGTGCATTTTTCAGTACAATTGGCTCCATTGCTGGAACGGAAAGCGATGGTCAACAGTTTTTATTACCAATCATAATAATTCTAGGTTTTTCAGTTTATCTGGGCTTTTTAGCAGTGGTGGTGCCCGATGCGACGATTGTAAAATATGCAAGTTTAATTCCTTTTACTGCACCCGTTGTGATGATGGTTAAATTAGCACAAGGTTTGCCAATTGGAAGTTATTATTTAGTGATACTCTCGTTATTGATTTTGGTCGTTTCTACAATTGTTCTGCTTTGGTTGGCAGGTAAGATTTATAAAAATGGAATTTTACAATTCGGACATCGTGCAAAAATTAAGAATATTATTCAAGGTTTAAAATCGAAATAAATGCGAAAAGCAGTAATTGATTTAGGAACGAATACCTTTAACTTGGCTATTGCCGATGTGGAAAATAATTCAATTCAGTTGTTACACGCTGATAAAGAAGGTGTTGCAATTGGAATGGGAGGAATCAATGATAAACTGCTTTCAGAGGATGCAATTCAACGAGCGATTACTTGTCTAAAACGATTTAAAAGTAGCTGTACTGATTTTCAAGTTACTAAAATTGAGGCGATTGGTACTTCTGCAATTCGAGATGCAAGCAATAAGCAAACGTTTTTAAAATCCGTAAAAGATGCAACAGGAATTGAAATTGATGTTATCAATGGTATCCAAGAAGCGAATTTGATTTACCAAGGAATTGCTTACACTTACAATTTTGAATCACCGAGTTTAATAATGGATATTGGAGGAGGAAGTACTGAATTTATTGCTGCGAATGCTAACGGAATCAAAGATTTAATTTCATTAAATATTGGTGTTTCTAGAATTTTTCAATTATTTTCTTTTTCTGACCCGATGTCAACTGATGATATATCAAATGTTGAAAATTATTTAGATACCAATGAACAAGATTTTTTTGATCGCATCAATTGTCAAACCTTAGTTGGTGCTTCGGGTAGTTTTGAAACCTTCTACGAATTGGTTTATCAAAAGCCTTATCCGAAAGGTTATGAAACTCAAGAGATTGATTTTAAAGAATTTGAATCAATTTTAGATTGGACAATATCAACTTCTCAATCTGAAAGAGATTTAAACGATTTCATCATTCCAATTCGTAAGAAAATGGCGCCAATTGCTGCTATTAAGACGCGTTGGGTTATCAAAAAAATGAAAGCAAATCGCATCGTAATTTCACCTTGTTCCTTGAAAGAAGGCGTTTTATTACGAATGGATCAATAAAATTACATTCTTGGATGCCAAGCCTGTTCAGGTGCGCCTAAATCTTGTGTTATTTTTCTTCCTAAAACAAAAATATAATCACTCAAACGATTAACATAAGCCATTACAAAAGGTGCAACAAATTCTTTTTCATTTAATTCAACTATAATTCGTTCAGCTCTTCTACAGACACATCTCGCCACATGACAAAATGAAACAGCTGTGTGTCCACCAGGTAGAACAAAAAAGCGCATTTCAGGAAGTACTTCATCCATTTCATCCATCCAATTTTCTAGCACTTCAATATCACGTTCATTCAAATCTGGAATTTTCATATTTGACTTTTCAGGGTCCGAAGCCAAACTAGATCCAATTGTAAATAAACGGTCTTGTATTTCAATGATTTGTGCTTTATACTTTTCATTAATATCGTGATCTCGAACAACTCCCAAAAAAGAATTTAATTCATCAATTGTTCCATAAGCATCAATACGAATGGCGTTTTTAGGTACTCGTGTTCCACCAATCAATCCTGTATTTCCTTCGTCCCCTTTTTTTGTGTAAATTTTCATTTATATATTTTTTAAAGCTTGTTCAATATCCCAAATAATATCAGCGTGATTTTCAACACCAACTGAGATTCTAATTAATTTTTCAGTAATAAATAATTCGTGTTTGCAACTTGGATCCACACCAACATGTGTCATTGTTGCAGGATGTTCAACCAATGATTCTGTCCCACCTAAACTCACAGCCAATTTAATTAATTTCAAGGCATTCATAAATTTAAACGCTTCCTTCTCACCGCCAACAATATCAAAAGAAAGCATTGCACCAGCGCATGAATATTGACGTTTGAATACATTAAATTCTTCTGTATTTTCTGGAATAAATCCTAAATAATAAACCTTTTCAACTTTTGGATGATTCTTTAAGAAAATTGCGACTTCTTTTGCATTGATTGCTTGTTGCTCCATTCGGATTTTTAGTGTTTCTAAACTACGCATCAACAACCAACCTGTGTGTGGTGCTGCCATATTTCCTAAAAAAGTACGAAGTATCTTGGTTCTAGAAATTACTTCCTTATTACCTGAAACAGCTCCCGCAATTAAATCACTGTGACCACCAATATATTTTGTTGCTGAATAAATTGAAAAATCCGCGCCATGTTTTAAAGGCTGTGACCATAAAGGACCCATGTAAGTATTGTCAACTGCGACATAAACTTTTTTATCTAAAGTTGAAAATTCTTTGGATATTTCAGCGCACATTTCAATATCAATCAACGCATTCGTTGGATTAGCAGGAGTTTCAATGTAAATCATCGCTAATTTATCTGTTTTACCACTTGCTTTTAATAAATTAAGAATATCTTCTTTGGTATGATTTGGCTTGAATGCGATAGTTAAAATTCCTATTTTTTGTAAAAAATGATTAATAAAATGATCTGTTCCACCATAAACAGGTGTGCTATATAACAATACATCTCCAGGAGAAAGGAATTCTAACAGAACTGTTGATATTGCAGCCATTCCACTTTCAAAAACAGCAGAATCATCAGCTTCGTCCCATAATTTTAGGCGAGTTTCTAAAATTTCCAAATCAGGATTATTGATGCGACTGTAGATTAATCCAACCTCTTCCGTCAGGCCTTTTTCTCGAATCCCATATGCAATTTCAAAAAATGCTTTTCCTTCTTCAGCACTTTTAAAAACGAATGTCGAAGTTTGAAAAATTGGGGATTTAATCGACCCTTCTGATAATTCGGGTTTGAAGCCGTAAGACATCATAAGACTCTCTGGCTTAAATTTGTGTGGGTCATTCATTATTGTAGATTTTAGATTAGATGAAGGATTTGTTCGCTCTTTATGTTAGAATCTATTAACGAAATAATTTTGTGAAGCACACCATCTACCAAAGCATCAGGACACGATGCTCCAGAAGAAATAATAATCCTAACATTTTCTTTTTCAGGAATAAATCTAGTGTAATTTATTATTTTACTTGAATGTATATCAAATGAATTAATTGTTGATTTTGATAAAATTTCATCTTTATTTCTAATATAAAATGTTGGAAATTTTTCATCTAATAATTCAACTAAGTGATTGGTATTTGAACTATTGTAACCGCCTACAACAACTGCTAAATCTGCTTCTTTTTCCAATAAACCATAGGTAGCGGCTTGGTTGTCATTTGTTGCATAACATAAAGTATCTCTCGTGTCGGCAATGTGTGATTTCAAGTTTGCTTCACCGTATTTTTGAAGCATTATATCGCGCAGATAATCAGTAATTTCTTGCGTTTCTGTAGCGAGCATTGTTGTTTGATTCACCACCCCAATTTTTGATAGATGAATTTCAGAATCAAAGTTTGGAGTCATTTTTCCTTCAAAGTAATTATTAAATTCATTTTTTGACTTATTACCCAGAATAACTTCACCTAAGAATTTTGCCTCGTTTAAATCTTTTACAATTAGTGAGGGAGCATTGGATGAACTATGAGAGAAAGTCGCACGTGTTTCTTCGTGTTTCGCTTTCCCGTGTATGATAATGGTATGTTGAGTTTCACCTAATTTCTCAGAACGATTCCAAACTTTTTCTACAAAAGGACAAGTGGTATTATAAGTATCGATATTAACCCCAATTGTTCTCAGTTTTTCTTCAATTTCTAATGTAGTTCCAAAAGCTGGTATGATTACGATGTCTTCTGAATTGAGTTCCTCAAAAGGAATCAATTGATTTCCTTCTGTATCTTGTAAAAACTGCAAACCATAAGATTGTAAATCTAAGTTAACATCTGGATTATGAATCATTTGACTTAAAAGAAAAATACGTTTGTCAGGGTTTTCTTGAATTGCTTTGTAGCTTTTTTCTATGGCATTTTCAACTCCATAACAAAACCCAAAATGACGTGCAATTATGAAAGTTACCTTGCCTAGGTTTATTTCAGTTGGAGTAAAGTCTTTTTTACGAGGATCTTCCAACTTGCGTTTTGACTTTACCTTACTGATTATCGGTGAGCGATAAAACTCTGGAACTTCGAATTGCTTCATATTTTTAGGTTAAAAACGCACAAATTAATCGCTTGTTCGTTTGAAATTGAAATTATATTAAGAGCCACATCCAACACAATCGATATGCGTATTCATTGGTTTCACTCCATTAATCTTCATTTCTAAATTGTGAATTTCGTCTTTAATGTCCATATCAGCGAACAGATCACCAGTTAATTTCAGTTTTAAAGCATCTATTTGTTCTTGTAAAGATAAAAGTTCCGTGGTCATAGTTTTAATTTTATCTTCAAAATTCTGTTTTTTTTTGTAAGTCAAAAAAAGAAAAAAATTAAGTTTTCAAAAGAGTTTTCAACTAAAAAGTAAATGCCAAAAAAACTTAATCTTTACAAATTATTTATTTAACTGAATTAGCTAATATTAAGAAAGAACTTGATTAATTACAAGTGATTTAGATTAAAAAAATAATATACCATTTATGTATTTACAAACGATATAACTAACAAAATAGATTGTCTAGTAAAGTTAAAACCTTATATTCGCAAGACAAAAATAAATTTAATGTCAACAACAACAATCAATTTTTCCATTAATAAAGTTATTGACTCCAAAATCAAACACGTAGATTGGGATAACTTACCTTTTGGTAAAGTTTTCTCAGATCATCTATTTTTGATGGAATATAGCGATGGAAAATGGCATGAAGGAGCAATAATTCCTTTTGCACCAATTCCAATGCATCCTGCAATGTCTGCAATTCATTATGGTCAATCAATATTTGAAGGTTTAAAAGCATACAGAAATAAAAAAGGAGATATTACAATTTTTCGTCCCGATATGAATGCAAAACGTTTTGCCCAATCAGCGGAAAGAATGTGTATGCCATCTGTTCCCGAAGAAATTTTTGTTGAAGCTATACGAAAACTAGTTGAAGTAGATTCTAATTGGGTTACTGATAAAGAGGGTTATTCACTCTACATACGTCCATTTTTGTTTGCTACAGATGAGTATGTTGGTATAAAACCATCTGAAACTTTCAAATTTATGGTAATTACTTCACCAGTAGGTGCTTATTATTCAGAGCCTGTTCGAATAAAAATAGAAGAATATTACACAAGAGCTGCTCAAGGGGGAGTTGGAAGAGCAAAAGCAGCTGGAAATTATGGTGCCTCACTTTATCCAGCAAAACAATGTCAACTCGAAGGTTATCATCAATTATTATGGACAGATGCAACAGAACATAAATACATCGAAGAGTCTGGAACAATGAATATTATGTTTCAAATTGGGGGTAAATTAATAACCCCAAGTGAAGATTCTGATACCATTTTACGTGGAATTACAAAACGATCATTAATTGAATTAGTAGAAAGTTGGGGTGTAAAAGTTGAGGAGCGAAAAGTAACTGTTGAAGAAATTGTTACGGCAGCAAGAAATGGATCATTAGAAGACGCTTTTGGAGTTGGAACAGCTGCAACTATTGCACAAGTTGCTGTTATTGGTTTTCGCGACGAAAGATTAGAAATGCCAGCGATTGAGACAAGAACTTTATCCAACAAAATAAAAAATTATATGGATGCATTAAAAACTGGCGAAATAGAAGATACTTTCGGCTGGAATTTTAAAGTTTAAATTAATTCATTTGTGGATTCTACATCATATTGCATCTAAAATACATGATGCAACATCTATTTACACTTATTACCATAGTTGTCCTCAGTTCAATCAGCTGGGGACAAGTTGTTTATATCCAATTTACAGATACTAAATCAGGTGAAAATATACAAAATGTCAACGTTTTAGTAAAGTTAACTGATGTTAATTCCGACGAAATAGATTCTATATTTTACCTCAAATCCTCTGTAAAAGGGGTAGCATACTTCAAATTGGAAAATATTAAAGTTGGAACACTAGTAAGTCTTAATTGCACTCATTCAATTTATGATTCCTTTGCTAAAAGTTTTAAAACAAAGTCACTAACTGATACATTAAAGATTACACTACCTTTAAAACCTTCAAAATTATTACAATTCAAAGAAGTTGTTGTTAAAGCCCCTGGATTAACAGATACAGTTTTTCAATCGGATCGTCTTAGTGTTGCAGATTTTGAAATTCAAAATAATGGCGATATACTTATTTTGGCTTACCCAAAACAATTGAGTAAAGGAAGTGAACTTTTGCTATATGATGGTCAACAGATTCTAACAAGTTTTCAGGTAAACGATCAGGCACAATCATTAACAAGAGATTACCGAGGAAATACACATATTATTTGTAAGGATAATGTATTTGGTGTTATTATTGATAAAGTTGAAATTCGTTTAGGAATCCTCCCAAAGTCCTATTTTATGAAATATGTTGCACCTATCGTTGATACAATTCAAACAAAGCTTTTTTTATCTAATTTCAATAAGGATTATCCTGCATTTGAATATTATACTTTCGATCAAGAAGATTCAAGTTACCGAGTTATCTTAAAGATTGAAGATGAATTTATGATGGAAATGTATCGAGCAGAATATAAATGGATGGATATACGAACAAAACTTTGGGCAAAAAATAAAGAGTTAGAAACTGGAATTGATGCTGAAATATGGGTAGGAGCGAATTTTTTTACACAATCAATTTATTATAAAGAAGTTTATGCTCCTTTGTTTCGATGTAATGATTCAATATTTGTATTTAATTATCCAAAGGATAGATTAGAAATTTATAATAAATTCGGAGAATGCATAGATTCTATACCTATTTATCACCATTATAATGCAAAACAAACTGGTTGGCAAAGTCAATTAATCCAGGATAAAATAACAGGTGCTATCTTTGCCATTTACGAAAAGTCAGGTTCAAAATATTTGGGATTACTTGATTTAAAAACAGGATCCATAAAAGAAAAAGTAAAACTAGGTTTCCGATACGTTGATAAAATTAGAGTTCATAACAATATAGTTTATTATGTTTATCGACCTTTTGAATCCATTCAAAAGAAATTTTTGTACAAAGAAAGGTTACCATATTTCAATAAGTGAAATATGATTTTTACAAAACAAAAATTGAGATAAGAGGGAACTAGAAACAAAAAAGCTACCCAAATGGATAGCTTTTTTGTTTGAAAATATTATCGTATTATTTGATGTATACTTTTTTATTAATTGTACCTGACTGGAAATTAACGTTGAGTGTGAAAATTCCTGTTTCGATCCCGTCATAATTAATAACAGTTTCAATATCAGTTATTTTTGTAGTTGTGATAATTTGTCCGGTCATATTCACCAAGTTTATTTCTCCTCCAATTAAATCTGGAGTAACATTTACTTTAGCATTGTTTAAAGTATTAAAGAATGTTACTTTATCTTCAAGAGAAACATTTTCTAATTGAGAAAGATCACCACCTTCTCCAGCGTTAATTGTTGCATTAGGTGTTTGATTGTAACCATAACCATGTATAATCAAAGAGTCAGCACCAGGTGTAACTGATAATTGGACCCAACCATAGTGTGTGTTGCCATTTGCTTGAAACTTAGCTCCAATAAATTTGTAGGATGCCTCAACAAACGGTCCAAATGCGTAGGCAAATGTACCAAGTAATCCTCCATCTGCAACTACATCTATTGCAAGAGCGTTTTGAGAGGAAGATCCAAATACATCGCTAGAAGAAATAGGTGTTCCATTTTCTAAGGCAGTTATTGTAAAAGATCCAGGTGCAGATGTTCCTGAACTAGAACTTAAAGAACCATAAGCACCATTTCCTACTGGAAATGAAACTCCTGCAACAATGCCTTCATATGTAAAAGGAAAACCCATATATGTTTGTGTTCCAGAAATAGGTTGAACAGCAAAATTTAAATCAGGAGTTAAATCATTATTAAAGTCTAAACTATATGGATTTGAATCTACTGTTAACACTAAATCTGGATTAATATTAACACCAACAGCTTGTGCATTTACAGAAGCAGAGGCTAGAATAGTACTAGCTAAACCAGTGTAATTCAATAGTTTTTGATTAGATTTTTTCATCAAATTAATTTTATTTAATTCAAAATTAGTCAAAAAACACAGAAATCATTTAAATAATAAAAAAAAAATAGCACTATTGTAATTAAGATCTTATTTATTGAATAAATTGACTTAAAAAATTTGACATAGGTCTTCCTGTTTGATAACAGTTTATTAAAATTTGATTCAAATTAGAATCAATGATTACTTCAGCAGGAAATTCAGCAAAAAAATAAAATTGTTTGTTGAATATAATTGCTTCTTTTTCTGCTGAATCTTTGAGATGCGTTGGGAGTTTTTTATTTTTCTCTCCTATTATTTCGCTAAATAAACTCTTAAATTTTTGATCGGTATAGAGATGTTTGAATGTTTCTAAATTATCGGCAATGCCTTCTCTAACTGCCTCTAAATCAATTTTATCTAATTCATAAACTCCTCCATAAGCACGAACATGTTCAGGTCCTAATTCAAAATAAATACCATTAATTGTTCTGCTTTTTTTTCCACCTGGCGAAATAATAGCTGAACACATTAATTTATAAGGTTCTTTATCTTTTGAAAACCGAATGTCGCGATTGATTCTAAAAATGCAATCTTTTGGTTCAAGTTCTTTGAAGGAAGAATCGTCTTCAGCTATGTAATTAATTAAGTGTTTTGTGAACTGTTGAAATGGTATTTTAACAGATTGCTCATAGCGTTTACGGTTTAAATCAAACCAATCTTTGTTATTATTTCCTGCTAGTTCAATGAAAAAATCGAGGAAATCTTGTGTGAAAAATGCCATTGTGTTTTGATTGTTATCTAATTTCTTAATTAAAATCCATAATTTTTTAAAAAAAAATATGAAAACGAATCTAAGAAATTTAATTTTTGAAAGTCTATTTATCAGATTGATTTGTAAAAAATATAATTGTATAGGTTTTGATTGATACATTTGTTAGAGTCAATTAAAGTTTTTTTCAAAGATTTAGTCTAATTCCTTCTGTATTAAATTATTTAACTAAATGTTGCAAATTCTAAATAGATGATTATCTTTGCACCTCAAATTTTTATAAACCGAGGTTTCGAACCTCAAATTGTAAACCCTTATGGCAACAAGAATTAGATTACAAAGACACGGAAAAAAAGGTAAACCATTTTTCCATTTAGTAGCTGCTGACAGCAGAGCAAAAAGAGATGGTAAGTTTATCGAGAAATTGGGAACTTACAACCCAACTGCAAACCCTGCAGTGATCGATATTAATTTCGAGAGAACTCTTAGTTGGGTTCAAACTGGAGCTGAAATGTCTGACACAGCGAAAGCGATTCTTTCATATAAAGGTGTTTTATTCAAAAACCACTTAATCAAAGGTGTTACTAAAGGAGCATTAACAATGGAGCAAGTTGAAGAAAAATTTAACGCTTGGTTGGCTGCAAAAGAAGCAAAAATCGAAGGTAAAAAAGATGGTTTAGTGAAAAACGCTGAACAAGAAAGAGTAGCAAGATTAAAGGCTGAAGAGGCTGTGAATGCTGCTAAAGCTGCTGAATTAGCTGCTAAAAACGCACCAGTTGTGGAAGAAGTAGTTGAAGAAGAAGTAGTAGCTGAAGAAGCTGCTGAAGAAACAACTGAAGAAACTGCAAACGAAGAAGCACAAGAAGAAGGTGCTGCTGAATAAGCAGAAATGAATAAAGAAAATTTTTTTCAATTAGGATCAATTGCGAAACTTCACGGATTTAAAGGTGAAGTTTCGTTGTTTTTGGACGTTACGAATCCAGAGGAATATTCAGAACTCAAAACGGTTTTTGTAGAAATGAATGGTTTCCTAACTCCTTACTTTATCGATAATGTAAAACTTAAAAACAAAGGTTTCATTACCGTAAAATTAAAAGAAATTGACACAGAAGAAGCCGCAAAAAAACTCCTCAAAAAAGCAATTTTTCTTCCTTTGGAGGAATTGAAAGAATTAGATGACATAAGTTTCTACGACCACGAAGTAATCGGGTACGAAGTAATTGATGCTGTTAATGGTTCAATCGGACTCGTAACGAATATCATTGAAATTGCTTCCAATCCGTTGATGCAAACTGAAATTAATGGTAAAGAAGTGCTTTTACCCATTTTTGATGGTCTTGTCAAAAAAGTGGACCGTAAGAAAAAAGTCCTTTACGTAGAAGCTCCAGAAGGATTGATTGATTTGTATTTAGTTTAAGTTAGATTAATTCTTTTTTTTTGTAAATATCAATTGTTTCTTGATATTCTATTATTTACTTTAAACTTGTTCCAATCTTTTGGCGTGATGTTATTAAAAAAATGTTCTGTTTTTAATAATTCTGCTGGTTTTGAAGTACTGAAATAGTCATTTAAGGAGTTGTCGTTTAAGTTAAGTATGTAGTTGCCTTTTAGGAACGAAATACTCAAAAAATAAACGTTGAAAGCATTGTTTATTTCAATGTGCATCGTATCTTTTTTGCTTTTTATAATTTCAATTGTGTGATTTTCTGACATCAATTTCTTATGAAAATAATGTTGCATTGCGTATTTTTGAAATCCAGTTGAATACAAACCAATGTCTTTTATTTCATAGTTTTTATACCATTAACTTGGTTTGCTTTTCATTTGATTTTTTTTAAAACAACTATTAAAATCGAGCGAGTCAGTATTATCTGTGATTTCCAAGAAAATTTTTTGATGTCCAGTAGGTTGCGAGTAGTACCTTAGTGTTGTTGCAACGAAAATTAAAACAAGTAATAGCTTCATTTTTTCTACTATTTATTAACTCTTAAAACGTTGAAAATCAGTACTTTTTTTGAAATGTGTTACAAAAATGTTGGTTTTCGATTACTTACGAAAGAGAATCATTTCTTAACGAAAATACGAAAAAATGAAATCAACGCTGTTTATGAGAACCTGAATAAAGTACCAATTAACTCCTTCTTCGCTTTGGTTTACCGTATTTATCCATCATCGCTTTTTTGTGGTCGTAGCGGACGTTGACTTTTTTGTTTTTGGCTTTTTTCTCGTGAAATGCTGGACCAACATCATCAGGACGTGCTAGTTTGACAATTTTTCCTGAAGTAACAAGCTTTGGTTTTTCAAATTCCAATAAAACTTCAGAAAATTCAACTGTTTCAGGAACTGTGGTAAATGGTAGTTGTTGGCGCATCAATTCTTCGATAGTTGCCAAAGAATGTGCATCTTTTTCACTCACAAATGTGATGGCGATTCCGTTTTTATCAGCACGACCAGTACGACCAATACGGTGTATGTAGTTTTCTGGAATTTCAGGGATGTCGAAATTGATAACGTGGCTAACATCAGAAACATCAATTCCACGAGCAATTAAATCGGTAGCAATTAAAATTCGGTGAACACCATCTTGAAAATCTTGCACACTTTTGAAACGGAAATTCTGTGCTTTGTTGGAGTGAATTATGCCAAGTGTGTTTTCAAAAATTGGTTCAAGTTGTTCAAAAAGTAAATCGGCTAAGGCACGTGAAGAAACGAAAACTAACACTTTTGAAGCGTCTCCCGTAGTTTCAAGTAGGTATTTCAATAGTTCAACTTTCGATAAGAAATTCGGAACTCGGTAACCTATTTGATCGATTTGAGTTAAGGCTGTACCTGAACGAGCAGCTTCGACACGAATGGGAGCAGTAAAATGTGCATCCAAAAACGTGCTGACTTCTTCCGAAAGCGTGGCTGAAAAAACCATATTTTGTCGCTTCTCAGGTAAAAAATCAAAAATGCGCATCAACTGGTGACGAAAACCTAAACTCAAGGTTTCATCTACTTCATCGACCACTAATTTGGTTACTTTTTTTAGTTGTAAAGAGCCATTTGTTGCCAAATCAAGAATCCTTCCAGGGGTTCCAACAACAATATCTAAACCTTGTAAGACCAATGCGATTTGCGTGTTCATATTCGTTCCACCGTAAACTCCGCCAACAGCAACGTTCATATAAGTCGTTAATTTTTCAATTTCAGAAACTATTTGTGTAACCAATTCTCGCGTTGGAACAATAATTAAAATCTGCGGATGCGGTTCTTTAGAAAATTTCCACATATTCAAACAGGGTAGGAGGTAAGCGAGTGTTTTTCCAGTACCTGTTTGCGCAATTCCAATCGTATCTTGTCCGGACATCATCACGTTGAAACTTGCTGCTTGAATGGTTGTCGGCGTTTCATAGCCCAAATCATCTAAGGCGTTCCAAAGTTGTTTTTTTAAGTTTAAATCGCGAAATGTCATGGAAAATTTTCTGCAAAGCTAAGGAAAGAAAGTAACTTATGTCGATTTTTTCAATTTTAGACTTGTTTTAGTGAACCATTTATACCTTAATTTTTTGTTTAATTTAATTTATTAGACTAATCTAACTTTTATTTGTTAGAGTAATCTAACTTTTTTATCTTTGTACACGAAAATCACCAAACTATTATGAAAATAAGTTACTTAGCTTTTTTACTATGTCTTTCTAAGGCTTTCAATTTGATAGCTCAACAAGCAGAAATAAGTGGGAAACTATTTTCAAACCATAAAAAGCCAATTGAACTTGCTACGATTGGACTGAAGCAAACTAATTTTTTCGCTACTTCAAAACCCGATGGTACTTTTAATTTAACGGCAATTCCTTTTGGTACTTATCAATTGAGAATTAGTTGTGCTGGATTTGTAACCAAAGAAATTCCAATTTTGGTGGATAAAGCTTCGATTAATCTAACTGAAATTGAATTAGAGGTGTATATGATAAATTTACCGACAATAACCGTTAAGGTAATTTCAAAAAAGCTTTTGGATAAAGAAAATCCAGTGGCTATTTATGTGGTAAATGAGAAAACGATTGACCGCACTTCCGAAAGTAATATCATTGATGTCTTATCGAAAAACACACCTGGATTGACGAGTGTAAAATCTGGGCCAAATGTTTCTAAGCCGTTTATTAGAGGTTTGGGTTACAATCGCGTTTTGACTTTGTACGATGGTATTCGTCAAGAAGGGCAACAATGGGGTGACGAGCACGGAATTGAAGTTGATGCGTTTGATATCCAAAATGCAGAAGTGATAAAAGGACCAGCGAGTTTGATGTATGGAACGGATGCTTTGGCTGGAGTGGTGAGTCTTTTTCCATATAAACCCAAATTAAAGAATGGGGTAGAAGGACGCTATATTTCTGAATTTCAAAGTAATAATTCGTTAATTGGAAATGGATTGAGATGGAGCATTGTGAAAAATAGTTGGTCATTTGCGATACGAAGTTCTTGGCGTTTGGCAAGTAATTATCAAAATGCAATCGATGGAAAAGTGTACAATACCAATTTCAACGATAAAAATATTTCTTCGGTAATTGGTTACACAACAGAAAAATCAATTTTTAGTTTAAATGTAAGTTTTTACGATAATCGACAAGGAATTCCCGATGGAAGTAGAGATTCTTTGACCCGTCAGTTTACACAACAAATTTTCAATGGCGCTGCAGATATTTTGGAGTTGCGACCAATTGTTTCTGAGGAAGATTTGAATTCTTATAAAATTGCACCAATTCACCAACATATTCAACATGTTAGAGTGTATTCAGTTGGCGATTTTAAACTGAAAAAAGGAAGTTTGGATTATTCATTGGGCTTTCAACAAAATCGAAGAAAGGAATTTAATCAACCTGAAACACCTGATTTAGCAGGACTTTCTTTGCGATTAAACACTGCGAATTATCATCTGAAATATAGTTTTCCAGTTGATAAAAATCTAGAAACCTTTTTGGGAATGAATGGTGTTTATCAATTCAACGAAAACCAAGCCGCGACAAGTTTTACAATTCCGAATTATCAACTTTTTGACGGTGGAGTTTTTGTGTATTCTAAATGGAAAAAGAACAAATTTTCAGTTTGCGGCGGTATTCGTAGTGACATTCGCACGATTAACTTTGACAATTTCTACATCCAAAGTGATTCGCTTACAGGTTTTGACACACAAGTAACAGGAGCTGACACAATTGGTTCAATTATACAATTCCCAAGCTATTCTAAAGTTTTCCAAGGACTATCTGCCAGTATAGGTCTTTCTTATTTTATCAATCAAAACTGGACTGTTAAAGCGAATATTGGTCGTGGATTTCGAGCACCAAACATTACTGAGATAGCTTCAAATGGATTAGATCCAGGTGCGCGTTTGATTTATTTAGGCAATCGAAATTTCGTTTCTGAGTTTTCATTGCAAGAAGATATTGCCTTACTTTTCAACTCTAAAAATTTCACTGGAGAAATTAGTGTTTTCAATAATAACCTTCAGAATTTCATTTATTTAGCCTTGGTTGCAGATTCAAATAATCAACCGTTAGTCGATGCGCAAGGAAACCGAACCTACCAATACAAACAAGCAAAAGCACATTTATATGGTTTTGAAACGTGGCTCGCATTTCATCCTGAAAAGTTAAAAGGTCTGACTGTGAATGGAAGTTTTAGCTGTGTCTATGGATTTAATCGCGAAGAAAAATACCGTAATCAAGGAATTCAAGGCGAGTATTTATCGTTGATTCCACCTGCACGTTTACTTTTAAATGCAGCTTACTCGTTTGAATTTAAAAACGCTTTTATTCAGTCAATTCGTCCTGTTTTTGAATATGAATTTAATGCAAGACAAAATCGCTATTTAGCCGAAAACAATTCAGAAACTGCAACGGATGCTTATTCACTTTTTAACCTTCAACTCGGAATTGATATTAAGTGTTTTAAATCCAAAACTGCACAATTTCAATTTCAAGCCAATAATCTATTTGATACTGCTTTCCAGTCCCATTTGAGTCGTTTGAAGTATTTTGAGAATTACCAACAAACGCCATCTAATCAAAGTGGAATTTTCAGTATGGGAAGAAATTTATGTGTGAAATTGATTTTGAATTTTTAAAGACCAAAAATGAGTAAGTTATTCGTGTTAAAACATTTAAAATTAGATTTTTAAATGACTTTTATCAAATCCTATAAAGTTCACAAATTTAGGTTAATTAATCATTAACAAATGAACTAAAAGATTTTTTCCTTAAATTATGCGTACCTTTGCACCCAATTATAAAAATACAAAATGACATTTGAAGAGCTCGGATTGAAGAGCGAGGTGCTGAAGTCGTTAACAGAATTGGGTTTTACAGCACCAACTCCAATCCAAGAAAAAGCAATTCCTTACCTATTACAGGAAGATTGCGACTTTGTCGGCTTAGCGCAGACAGGTACAGGGAAAACGGCAGCATTCGGCTTGCCACTAATCAACAACATCGATACAAAAGCTAGACTCCCACAGGGTTTAATTATCTGCCCTACTAGAGAGTTATGTTTACAAATTACAAAAGATTTAGAAATTTTCTCTAAATATGTAGATTGTAGCATCGTTCCTGTATATGGAGGAACTGACATTCGTAAACAAATTACAGATGTTAAAAAAGGAGTAGCTATTATCGTTGCAACACCAGGACGTTTGATGGATTTAATCAATCGTAAAGTGGTTCAACTTTCACAAGTACGTTACGTTATCTTAGACGAAGCTGACGAAATGTTGAACATGGGATTCAAAGAAGACATCGACGGAATCCTTGTTACTACACCCGTTGAAAAAAACGTTTGGTTGTTCTCGGCTACAATGCCATCGGAAGTTGCTCGCATTGCGAAAACGTATATGCATGATCCTTTAGAGGTTTCTATTGGTCACAAAAATCAAAGCAACGAAAACATTGATCACATTTATTACCAAGTAAAAGAAAAAGATCGTTATGAAGCTGTAAAACGCTTAATCGATTTTAATCCCAATATTTATGGTTTAATTTTCTGTCGTACACGTAACGAAACTGCAACGGTTGCAGAAAAATTAAGTCGCGATGGTTACAACGCAGAACCTTTACATGGTGATTTGACGCAAGCAATGCGCGACCGTGTAATGGATCGTTTCAGAAGTAAAGAATTACAAATCCTTGTAGCTACAGACGTTGCAGCGAGAGGTTTGGACATCGACAATATTACACATGTAATCAATTACAACCTTCCTGACGATATCGAAAACTACACACACAGAAGTGGTAGAACCGCACGTGCAGGTAGAAAAGGTGAATCTTTGGTGTTGATAAACACGCGTGAGATGATGAAAATCAAAGCGATTGAACGTCAAATGCGTACAACATTCACTGTTGGGACAGTTCCAGAAGCAGAAGAAATTTGTGAAATTCAATTGATGAAATTGATAAACAAAACAATCGCAACTGAGGTTC
The DNA here is from genome assembly GCA_945863605.1 of Chitinophaga pinensis. Taxonomy (GTDB): domain Bacteria; phylum Bacteroidota; class Bacteroidia; order Flavobacteriales_D; family Crocinitomicaceae; genus UBA952. The sequence continues at coordinate 18,458 of CAMAZP010000022.1, read as the reverse complement.
GAGAAAAAGACATTGAGAAATTTATGCCACAAATTTTGGCAGCTTTCGAAGAACTTTCTAAAGAAGACGTTATCAAACGTTTTGTTTCTACAGAATTCAATCGTTTCATCGAGTACTATCAACGTGCAGGTGATTTGAATGTTTCTGGAGGTAGAGGAAGTGATGACCGTTCTGAACGTCCTCTGAGAAGAGAGCGCGGACAAGAAGAAGGAAAAACACGTTTCTTTGTGAATTTAGGAAAAAGAGACGGATTAAATCCAGGAGCTTTATTGCGTATCGTTTGTGATGCAACAGGTTTGAATTCAGGTGCAGTTGGTCGTATTGACTTAATGCCTTCGTTCTCTTTCTTTGAAGCAGATCAAGATCATGCTGAGAAAATTTTACAAAACGTTAACGGAACTGACTTTGAAGGTCACCAAGTTAAAATTGAAATCACTCAGAAAAAAGATACTGGTTTTGGTGGCGGTGGCGGACGAAGCGATAGAGGTGGTGATGCACCAAGAGGTCGTGGACGTTTCGGAGGAGATTCTAAACCAAAAGGCTACGGTGGCGGAAGCGGCGGTGGTTATGCTGGTGGTGGTAGAAGCGGCGGATTTTCACCAAGAAAAAGTGGTGGAGATTTCAAAAGCGGTGGCGACTTTAAAGGTGGAGGTGACTTCAAACGTGGAGGATCAGACAAACCAAGTGGAGACAGAGCTAGAAGAGGCCCAAGCGGAGATGATCGTAAATCAGACGGTGGTGGAAGCTACGGTGGGAGAAAGAAATATTGAGAATGAAGAATTTAGAATGAAGAATTAAGAATTGAAAGTACAGAGATGAATCGGTTTCCCTCCTTGAGGAGGGACAAAGGGAGGTGACAAAATGATTTATTGTCACCCTCCTTAATCCTCCCTCAAGGGAGGAAGCGAAATCTCACTTCGACTAAAAGTCTTAATGTCTTAACATCCTAAAGTCTTAATATCAAAAAAAGTAAAAAAAAGAATAAAGTAAACAATGGAAATAAGAAACATCGCAATTATCGCCCACGTTGACCACGGTAAGACTACGTTGGTAGATAAAATGATTGAAGCAGGAAATGTTGAAAACGAAAGAGAACGTTTGACTGGTGATTTAATAATGGATAACAACGATTTAGAGCGTGAAAGAGGAATCACAATCGTTTCTAAAAACGTTTCAGTATTATATAAAGGAACAAAAATCAATATCATTGACACTCCAGGTCACGCCGATTTTGGAGGTGAGGTTGAACGTGTGTTGAACATGGCTGATGGTGTTTGTTTGTTGGTGGATGCTTTCGAAGGTCCAATGCCACAAACACGTTTCGTACTTGGGAAAGCATTGGCATTGGGATTAAAACCACTTTTGGTGATCAACAAAGTGGATAAAGAAAACTGTACACCTGAGGAAGTTCAAGAAAAAGTGTTCGATTTGATGTTCGAATTAGATGCAAACGAGGAGCAATTAGAATTCCCAACAATTTATGGTTCTGCTAAAAATGGTTGGATGGCTGAAGATTGGAAAACTCCAAAAACAGACATTACGGCATTATTGGATAAAATCTTAGAATATTTCCCACCGATAAAAATTGAAGAAGGAAATACGCAAATGTTGATTACCTCTTTGGATTACTCATCGTATGTTGGACGTATAGCAATCGGTCGTTTGACACGTGGAGAAATCAAAGAAAATCAGCCTGTTATGGTTTCGAAATCAGACGGTACACTTCAAAAACATAAAATCAAAGAAGTTTTTGTATTTGAAGGTATTGAAAGAAGAAAAGTTGATTCTGTTCAACCGGGAGATATTTGTGCAATTACAGGTATTGAAGGTTTTGAGATTGGGGATTCAGTTTGTGATTTTGAAAATCCTGAACCGATGGCAACAATCAAAATGGACGAGCCTACAATGAGTATGTTGTTTTCTATCAACGATTCACCATTCTTCGGTAAAGAAGGAAAATTTGTTACTTCTCGCCACATTTCTGACCGTTTGAACAAAGAGTTAGAGAAAAACTTGGCATTACGTGTTAAAGACACAGACAAAGCAGACAAATGGATGGTTTTCGGTCGTGGAGTATTACATTTATCTGTATTGATTGAAACTATGCGTCGTGAGGGATACGAAATGCAAGTTGGTCAGCCACAAGTAATTATCAAAGAAGTTGACGGTGTTAAATGTGAGCCAATTGAAGAATTGACAATCGATTTACCTGAAGAACACAGTGGAACGGCTGTAGAAGCGGTTACGAAAAGAAAAGGAGAAATGAAAAATATGGTTCCAAAAGGAGAGCGAATGATCATTACTTTTGAAATTCCTTCTCGTGGAATCATTGGTTTACGTAACTACTTGTTAACACAAACTGCTGGTGAAGCAATTATGAATCACCGTTTCTTGGAATACCAACCGTACAAAGGAGAAATTCCTGGAAGACAAAATGGTTCATTAATTTCAATGGAGCAAGGAGTTTCTATTCCGTTTTCATTGAATAACTTACAAGAGCGTGGGAAATTTTTCATCTCACCAAGTGAAAACATTTACGAAGGTCAAGTAATTGGAGAAAATTCTCGTGCAGGTGATATGATTGTAAACGTTACTAAAACGAAGAAAATGTCGAATATGCGTTCATCTGGAGCAGATGAAAAAGTACGTTTGGCACCACCAAAAATCTTTAGCTTGGAAGAATGTTTAGAATACATCCAAGGTGACGAGTATGTAGAAGTTACACCTCAAAATTTACGTATTCGTAAAATCTTATTGAAAGAATCTGACAGAAAAAGAGGCGGAAAAGCTTAATTTTTAATTTTCAAACAAAAAAAACACCAGTAAATTGCTGGTGTTTTTTTTTGTAAATATTTTTTTTATGGCGCTATCCAATTTGTCTGAATAGCGCTATAAGAATAATTTGGTTTTTATCTTTCGTTGATACCTACGTAATCTCTTGACGTATGACCAATATAGATTTGTCGAGGACGACCTATAGGCTCTTTATTTTCGGTCATTTCTTTCCATTGAGCTATCCATCCTGGTAAACGTCCCAATGCAAACATAACTGTAAACATTTCAGTTGGAATACCTAATGCTTTGTATATAATTCCGGAGTAGAAATCAACATTTGGATATAAATTTCTTGCTTTAAAGTATTCGTCTTCTAGCGCATATTTTTCTAATTTCTTAGCAATTTCTAACAATGGGTCATTAACTCCTAATTTTTCTAGTACGTCATCACATGCTACTTTGATGATTTTAGCTCGAGGATCGAAATTTTTATAAACTCTATGACCGAATCCCATCAAACGAAATGGATCTTCTTTATCTTTAGCTTTAGCTACCCATTTGTCTACGTTACCGCCATCTTTATGTATTTGCTCTAACATTTCAATTACTTCTTGATTTGCACCACCATGCAGTGGGCCCCAAAGAGCAGAAATTCCAGCTGATATTGTAGAATACAAATTTGCTTGAGATGAACCAACAATTCTTACCGTTGAAGTTGAACAATTTTGTTCGTGATCAGCATGTAAGATTAGTAGTTTATTTAATGCACTAACAACAACAGGATCGATTTCGTAATTTTCTGTCGGCATTGCAAACATCATGTACATGAAATTTTTACAATAATCGAATTCATTACGTGGATACATAAATGGATGACGCATTGAGTTTTTGTAAGCCCATGCAGCTAACGTTGGCAATTTTGCAATTAAACGATGTATTGTTAAATCTTTTGCTTCAGCACTTCTGTTTGGATCTAATGATTCAGGATAAAAAGTTGAAAGTGATGAAATCATTGAAGATAAAACACCCATGGGATGTGCCTTTGCTGGGTAAGCTTCAAAAAACTGCTTCATGTCCTCGTGAACAAGAGTATGTTTTTTGATACTATCTTCAAATGATTTGAGCTGCGTTGTATTGGGTAGCTCTCCATATATGAGAAGATATGCAACTTCAATGAACGAAGCTTTCTCCGCTAATTGTTCAATTGGATATCCCCTGTAATGAAGTATACCTTCCTCGCCATCTAAGAATGTTATCGCACTTTTAGTAGCTCCAGTATTTTTGTAACCTGTATCTAAAGTTACATAACCTGATAAATCTCTTAATTTAGAAATATCAATCGCTTTTTCGTTTTCACTTCCAGTTATAACGGGCAATTCATATACTTTGCCGTCTAACTCAATCTTTGCTATTTCAGCCATAATTGGTTATAATTTGATGTTAAAAATGTTGACTCTAAAATTAACTAAAGAAATTTAATATCAAGTGTATCATTAATTTATTTTAAGTTGTTTTTATTGTTTTTTTTTCAAGAATTGAATGTTAATTTTAAAAACATATGTTTTGGTAGAATCAATTTTCTTTAAATTTCATCAAAATGGATTATATTTGTTTAACTAATAAATCAAATATTTTCTAATCAATAATAAAATGTTAAAATTATCTATTGCTTTATCTTTTATAATTTCAATTGGAATTACTAATGCGCAAAAAAAGAGTGAAGAAAAACCAAAGGCTTCTTTAAATTGGTACTTAAAAGACCCTAAAAAAGACAAAGTTTATGGTGTTGGTGCTGAAAAAGCATACGAATTACTAAAAGGAAAAACAGCAAAGGAAATTATTGTTGCCGTTATTGATAGTGGTGTAGAAACAGACCATCCAGATTTGAAGGATGTTATTTGGGTTAATAAAGGTGAAATTCCAAACAATGGCATTGATGATGATAAAAATGGATATATTGATGATGTGCATGGTTGGTCATTTTTAGGAGGAGCTGGTGGTGATATCGATAATGAAGCATTAGAATTAGCAAGAATGGTTCGATTGGAAAAGAATTATTTTGCTGGTAAATCTGCAAGTGATGTTCCTGCATCAGAAAAAGAGCGTTATGACAAATATGTTAAGCTAAAAGCAGAATTAGATAAAGAAAACACAAAAAATCAACAACAGTATCAAGGGGTAATGATGATGGCTAGCTACATTAATAACGTGAAAGCAGCTTCAAATGGTATTTTTGATAAAAAAACAAATAAAGCTTATGTTCCAATAGATGAGATGGAAACAAAGATTAAAAAAAGGATTGGAGCAGTAATGTTAGTTTATCCACCAGCGACCCTAGATAAAGAAATTAATAATGCTACTGAGACGTTTGGTAATTTAATTAAAATGAATAGTATGGATATGGATAGTGTTAGACGCGTTTTAGTTGGTGACAATCCACAAGATATGACTGAGCGTTATTATGGTTGTAATCGTTATGAAGGCCCTGATGCATTTCATGGTTCGCATGTCGCTGGAATTATTGCTGCCACAAGAGGTAATGGAATCGGAATCGAGGGAATTGCTTCTAATGTTAAAATAATGGTTGTTAGAGCAGTACCAAATGGAGATGAACGCGATAAAGATGTTGCTAATGCAATTCGATATGCAGTTGATAATGGAGCGAAAGTAATTAATATGTCATTTGGTAAATATTACACTCCAAATAAACAAGTGGTTGATGAAGCAATTTTGTACGCGAAAAGCAAAGATGTTTTATTGGTTCATGCAGCAGGAAATGATGCAAAAAATAAAGATGTTGAAGATTCTTATCCAACTCGAATTTTGAGTGATGGTTCAGTTGCATCTAATTGGATTGAAGTAGGGGCGAGTAGTTCTTCCAAAAAAGGAAAAAAACTAATTGCTGATTTTTCAAATTTCGGTTCAAAAACAGTAGATCTATTTGCTCCTGGTGTTGATATCTACTCAACAATTCCAGATGCTAAATATGGAGATGCTTCAGGTACAAGTATGGCTTGTCCTGCAACAGCCGGTGTAGCAGCAATGATTCGTGGTTATTTCCCTGAATTAACGGCATCTGAGGTTAAAGAAGTATTGATGAAAACTTCAGTTTCATACACAAAATCAATTTCAATTCCAGGTGCAGAAAAAGGAAAAGAACAAGGAACTATGAAGGATATTTCTATTTCTGGTGGAATGGTTAATGCAGCTAGGGCAGTGGAATACTTGATGAAAAAATAAAAACAATAACAATTAACTTTAAAACGTCTGAGACATAAACTCAGGCGTTTTTTTGTGAATTAGAAATTGTAATGAATTTGATTAAAACTGAAAAAGTTGGTATCAACCTAAAACAAAAAATGCCATTCGTAAAACGAACAGCATTTGTTTTGGCGGAGAGTGAGGGTGTAGAACCTCAGCTCTCTATTGCTTTCCCAATAAGGGTTTAAAATTTAAAAGTTGCCGACGCCCGGAATGACGCACCTGAATTTACTATACAAAATAGGTCAATTCGTATCAAAACAAATGTACGGATTTATTGGATAAGTTGCTAAAAATGTAGTCCATTTTTTAGTATGGTTTAGGCTTTTTTTATTTCAAATTGAGCTTGATTTCTGAACTGTCAAAGCCCATGTATTGACAAAATTCTTCTATGGTTAATGGTTGGTGTTTTGCTTTGTTAATGTTGGTTTTGATCTTATTTAATAGGTTTCTGGAATAGCGCTCACTTCTTCCTGTTACAATCATTATGTCTTTTGGATATATGACTACTCGTTGCATGTTTTAATTCATTTTTAACTGTTTTGTAAACTACAATACTTCATGTAGGCTTTATTCATATAGCATCGTGCTTTCATTCATAGAATGAAGCGAGTTTGTAATGAAATTATGAATGATGATTAGCCCGTGGTTAGACAAATTTAATGTGTTTTATTTAAACATATTTGACATACTTCGGTATTTTTTGGAACAATGTGTTTTGAACGGCTTTGGTTTGCGAAATGGAGATTTTCAGGCTGTACTTTTGACTTATCTGTTTTGAACTCGCGAGGTAAAATATGATGGATTGCTGAGAGGGTCTCAGCTTTATTTTAATCTTAATTACATTTTAAAAATGGCAAAGCAAATTGGCATTATTAAATTGAAGGGCAAAATTGGTGATTTGTCTTTCTACAAAACAAAGGATGGCCACTTGGCACGAGAAAAAGGTGGCGTTGATGCTGACCGCATTAAGAATGATCCTGCTTTTGAGCGAACTCGTGAAAATGGGGCCGAGTTTGGAAGTGCTGCTAAATCTGGAAAATTGGTACGCGATGCGTTTCGTACTTTGATGATGCGCTCTTCTGATGCTCGAGTTACTTCTCGCTTGACAAAATTGATGTCTGACATTCGTATTCTTGACACTACTAGTGCGAGAGGTGAGCGTAATGTGGCGGTTGCAATTTCTGACCAAGCAGCAAAAGATATGTTGAAGGGTTTCAACTTTAACGATCGTGCTATTCTTGGGGCTGTTTTGTATCGACCTTATACTGTGGATACGGTGGCAGGTAAAATTTTAATTCAGGGATTGATTCCTAATTTGCACTTAGCTTATCCAACTGGTGCGACGCATTTATCATTTTCTGGTGCTTGGGCAAAAGTTAATTTTGAAGCTGGAACATACAGCATCGAATTAACAAACTCTGAAACAATGGTGATTGATGCTACTCAAACAGATTTGTTATTGACTGCGAATGCGGCTCCAACTGGAGCTGGTACTGACATGTATTTGTTGATGGTGGAATTCTTCCAGGAGGTAAATGGTGTTCAATATTCAATGAATAATGGCGCTTACAATGCCTTGGCGATTGTTGAAGTAATTTAATTTGGTGAAATATGAAACAAGAACAAGATGGTCTTTCATCTCTTGGAGATCGCATTAAGCAAAAAACACCGCCTTTTTTCAAAAAACTGCGCACGATTGGTTTGGTAGTTGCTGCAATTGGGACTTCCTTAGTTATGGCACCAGTTGCTTTACCAGTACTTGTAACAACCATTGGGGGATACCTCATCGTTGGAGGAACTGTGTTGAGTACTGTAAGCCAAACTGCTGTTGAATCTAAAGACTAGTTGTATGAATTTTAATATTGCTGAAATTGAAAAACTTAAAGTTTTAGAGGTTTTGAAGGCTTGTGATTTTGACCTTGCATCGGATAAGCTGCATGTTAATTTCTCAAAAGTGCAAACGGATAAATTAGATTCTTCTTTATCGAATAGTACGGTTACGTTGCAGTTTAAGGGTAAAAAAAGTGTTCGTTTTAAGGCAGGTTCTGACTTGAGCAGTAGCGTAAATTTAATGGGCCCTGACTCAACTGAAGAACCAGGAGAAGGGGAAGAAATTATCTCATTTGCGCTGCAATATAGCCTCAAGGTTGATTTGAAGGAAATAACTGTAAAGACTGGAGCTAAACCAATTATTTAACACATTATTCATTTGAAAATAGATTTTATGCAACATACACACGATCATACTACAGCATGGGGAACTTTGACAGGAACTATTTTTACGGTTCTTTCGACGATTGATTCAACAGATATTATTAAAACAGTGGTAATGGCCATTATAGGTGCCAGCGTGAGTTTTTGTATGAGTTTGTTTTGGAAATGGGTTTGGGCTAGATTAAGACGGCCCTTCGATTAACTCAGGGTGAAAACCAAAAGAAAAATGATTTATTGAAACTATTTGAATGCCCTTGGGAAACTGAGGGCATTTTTTGTTTCTGTTATGACTGCAAAATCACGATTTTGCCCAACAATGGGAAATTGATAATTGAATATAAAAAATAATGTCGCCTCAAACTGAGGCGACATTATTTTGTTTAACCTTTTACTATTTTTAGTTTTCTTACTCAAAAAGAGCTTAAGTTCTATTTATTTTTTACTCAAAATGATTTGAACTTTTTTATCCGGAAAACCTTTAGTTGTTGTGCTTTCAAATTGCATGGTTTTTCTAGAACGAACCAACACATCATATTCTCCACTCAATGCATTGGTTAAATTATCCAAGGTATCGAGGGTGTTGAGCTCGCATTCAAGACACAACACTTGATAGTTGATGTAAAATTTCTTGGCCTTCTCGTGGAATTGCCATTGGAAAATTGCATCGTTTGTATTTTCTTGCCATACAGCTTGCGGTACCGAATCATAGATGTTTACTCCTTGTGTGATTTCCCATGCGCCAGAAATCTCGGAAAGCGTATCATTTATTTTGATGCTTTGTACCGTCCACGTTTCTCCTTTCATTAGGCGCTTTGAGTAGAATTTGTCTTTGCTGCAAGCGAAAAGTGTGATTAAAAAACTAAAAGCTATTAGATATTTCATTGGATGTTATTTTACAATTAATTGTTTGGTTTTACTAGCTCCTATTGTGTTAACCCTCACAAAGTACATACCTTTAGCAAGTGTTGAAACATCAAAATTAAATTGACCGTTTTGACCTTGAATAATTAGGTTTTGTTCTTTACCCATTACATCAAAAACACTTAAAGTTGCAAGCCCAGACTCATTTCCCTCTACTACTACAGTTGTTAATTGAGAAGATGGATTTGGGAAAAGTTGGAAATCGAGTTCGTTTCGATTAAAAGCTAAATCAATTGGATTGTTAGCACCATTCTGACTCTCGAACAAAGAATCTAGTGTAGTTTTGTTATATGTGTCTGCTAAGTAATTTTGACCTGCAGGATTTTGTTTGGAGCAAAAACTTGCAACATAATTAGGAGTTGCTTCTGGCATTGGTTGAGAATAATCTAAAACTGGAACAATTGAAAGTGAGATTTCTGGAGAAATTACTGATTCTGGAAAAGTTTCAATTTGATTACCTGCAATTAGATTAACGGTATAACCATTTGCTGTAGAAAGATTACCAAATATTCGTATATCATTCCAAGCTTGGCATGTGTAAACATTTCCGCTTAATTTGCAACCTTTCACAGCTGTTCCATTAAAAACTAAATCAGAAAAATCTAGATTTTCTTCGTATTTTGTAACATTGTTATTTGAATTGTACAAATTTTCAACCAAGTTATTTGAAAGAAATTCAATATCACTTGGATTCAAAACATATTTAAATATCATAGTTGAAGAATTATTAAAACCTAATTCATTTGTCGAATTATATTCTACATCAACTATTAATGTCAAAACAAATTCATAATCACTTAATTTCAACCCTAAATTCGATGAGTTTGATAATGGAGAAGGTTGAATTAAACCATAAGGTGTAAGTGATGCGTTTCTTCTGATTGATTCATTTCTAAATCCTATTGAATATGTATGACCTTTTATGACATCTGAACTTAGAAATGGTGTTGATATTTTTATCTTGCTATTTGCATAATTTATTTGTCCATTTGAACTTCCTAGTATTTCATCGTAGTATTTATTAATGTAATTTTGACCATATAAAAAATTACTATTTGAAACCAATTTGGAATAAAAATCACCGTCTATGCTACTTCCATCTACAATTTCCATAGAATTAATATTTGAAACTTCATTTGGTTCGATGTATGATCTTAAAATTTCCGATGTTGGAAAATAATTTACTTTAGATTTTAGAGTTATAGATGCTTTTATATTTTTTGATTTAATATCCAATAAATTATTAAATGTGTACTTTAAAGGTTCTGATAATTGAAATTGTAAATTGCTAGTCCAAGTTTCATATATTAAACTTTCATAAATATTTGGTTGTTCAATATAATTCACTGACAACCAATTCAGAGTTGAAGGTGTTGAGTTAGTTGATGACATCTTTATTTTTGGTTTTTCTAAAAGAGCAAATACGCCTAAAGGTTCGTTATAATTTGGGTAATAAAAAATATTATCACCACTCAAAGCTGTATTAGGTATGGAGTAACCATATGTGCCAGGAGTAGCAAAAACGGGTCCAGACCAATCTTGTTTAACTTCAACAGATCCTTCGAATCTCATTTCAGTATAACTTAGAGTACTAGTTGGGGTTTTAGGTACACTTGGTTCATTCATTAACTCGAAATTTTCTGTTATAAATAAATCTGCTTCTTCACCTAAAACTTCTTTGATAATTGAAAACAATATTTTTTCATCGATTTTATTTGCTTGACCATTAACATTTTTTTTGATTTTATTGTAAGCCTCAATTACTGTTTTAAACCAATTTCCGTCGTCTAAAGTTGTTGCTTCGCCATTAGCAATGTATTCGGCCGAAAAGGCAAGTCCTGCATTTTCTAAAGCATTCCAAGTTACGATATCTGAAATTTTTGCACCATATCCAACGCTAAATGCGATAGCAGCTTTCGCAAAACGAACTACTGCCAAATTTTGCTTTACTTTTTCGTTATGTTCATTTACGGCTTTTAAAGCATCTTGATATTTTTTAAACCTTGACTCATAATCATTAAGGATGTTGCTAATCGTTTTCTCTATTGCTAACCCTGCGTCGATTGAACCTGTTTTGTTTAAAGGATCTAAAAATAAGTTAGGTTGATACTTGAAACCACTTAAAAAATCTCGAGGAGATGCATACAAGCTATTTGTATTTACAATATTCAAATCCTCAATTGTGGTTGCTCTGCCATATAATTTAATGGAAGCAGATTTGTAATGTGAAAATTCTAAATACATTTCTGATGGGTAATTACAAACACATGGATCAAAAGCAACTTGAAAATCTGCAGAAGCCCAATCTCCCTGAGCAGAAACAGCTTTTGAAACTACTTGCGCGACTTTTGTCTCAGTTGGTTGATCTAACGATCTATCATTTCCATCATACAATCGCAGTAAACCATTTGCAACCCGAATGGGTGAAGTTGTACTTAAATTGATTCTTAAATTCACTGCTATGGCATCAGCATCTTCGTTTATGGTTTTGTCAGGCCCCATACTAACAAAAACCCTAACTATACTCTTGTACCTATTGTAAAGAACAATAAATGGCATGCTTCTAAATTTTAACGTTGCATCTGTTGTTTGTGCATCTGGAAATTTACCAAAGTTTACAGATAACAATTCCCATCCTTCGCTTGGAAGGTGTTGTCGTGTTATCCCTGACGCACTACTATAAATATATGCATAATAACCTGCACTGGTTTGAGTGGATGTTAATGCGGTCATACCTACCAAAGGTATACCTGCAAAATACATGTCATCGCATGTAAATCCCGACGTGTTATTCCAATTATAACCGTTCTTAAATGTGTTTCCTGAATTTAAAGGTAATTTCCCACTTATATAATTTGGGTTGAGATAACTTGTGCTAACTGGTGTATGATTCGGGTCACAAGTTATGTTTACCGTTTGACAGAACATAAAATGAGTCAAAAGTAAAAACGTAGTAAATATTATTTTTTTCATGGTTTAAAGTTTTCGTCCAAAGAATTTTTTTTCGTTCGTTAGTAATCCGTAATAAAGGCTTAAAGTAATTCTTCTATTAATATCACACTTTATTCTCGCACTAGGGCTTGCGTCTATTGATGTTTGAATCAAACCGAAAGCTTCCAAATAATTTGCAAACCATTTTAATTGATTTATAGAGTTAGATCCCAATCCATCATAATTATACATGTTAAAATATGGTCCATTTCCAAAACCATCGCCAGGAACAAAATCTATTTGAACATCAAAGCTATCTTTTAGTTCCGTGCTATAAAAACGAAATACACCTTCTAGAAATACTGTTTCTGACAAATCAGATTTAACGTATAGATATTTTGTGATGGAGTCATAACCGTCATCGTTAGGAAAACAAATTTTATTAGGTTTTTTCTTGACAACTAAAGTGATTGGTAATACTTGGTTACTAAATGCCGTTGAAAAATAGCGCTTCAATTGTTTCTGATTAACAATTTCCGATCCCATGTACCATTTGTATGTTGCACCATCCTCTAAAGCGGTGAAACGCACAGTTTTTTCAGAATAAATGGTATCAGTAAAAGTCCAGAAATTTTCTACCCCATCTTCGGGAAAGCTACCCGCTACAATCTCCTCCATCGTAAAATCAGCAGAAACCTCTTTCGCACAACTACAATCCAATTCCTTCATTTCTGGCTGAACTTTTTTGCAGGAATATTGTGCTAATAGGATAATGCTAAGTGCTATAAAAGTAAGTTTTTTCATGGTTTATTTGTTTTCGAGTGCTTTTGTTCGTTCTTCTAATTGAAGAATGTATAAAGTTAACTCTTCTACCTTTTCTAGCAACTTTCTGTTTAATTCTCCAAGATCTAGTTCGCCTCTTTCTTCGTATTCTTTTGCAGAAGGGATGTTTGGTAAATGTTTATTCGTTGTGATGTACGTTTTCAATTCATTTAGAGACAATAGTTTGTAAGAAGGGTCAAAAACGTAATCAGGGATAACTCCTAAAGTTGTTGTGTATTTTCTTGCGAAAACTTCCCCATTTCCTTTTACAGCATAATTGATAACATTGTCAGAACCTCTTACGTTCATTGCTAAAGAAGTACTTACGCTAGTTTTCAAACTAAGTGCATATTTCGTTCCTGAAGACTGAATAAACAAACCATTGTCAGAGGTTGGAGCAATAATGTTCATACGAGCTTGGTCTGTACTTGTCATATTTGAAAGCGTACCTACCCATAAACGGCTACTTGAATTAGAAAAAAGCATATCTACATTTGGAACACCAATAAATATATTCCCTGTTTCTCTATTTAGAATTGAAAAATTGTTATCTGATAGTCGAAAAACGACTCCATCGTTTGCTGTCATACCCGTAGTCGTATTAGTAAAACCAAGTCGTGTTGATTTTCCAAGGTTTACTGAGGCCCCAAATTTATCTAATTCAATTAAATCTGCTGTTCCATGTAAATGGAGATTAAAGCTTGCCAAAGTAGTACTTGTTGTAAGGGGTTTTATCCCGATACCCACATACCCAGAAGCAGAAGTGTTTGGCCAATTTGGATCAGGCCATTGTCTAGTGTATTGACCAAAAGAGATTTGTGCTGCCAAACTTGAAATAGCGAAAAGAAGAATTTTTTTCATAATAGATTTTTGTTTAAAGCTATGAACTACTATGGTGTGAATTTTTATGCTTCTTCTTCAAAATGTAAATTACATCAGCCTTTAAAATATTGTATTTTTTATAGATGTCTGTAAATGTGAATATTGTGGGTATGACCTAAATTATTGAATTGAGCTTTTTAATTAAAAGAATGGTATATGTACTAGGGAGAAATAGTATATGTACTAATAATGGGGTGGCGGATTTGAAAAGAAAGCTTTTGTTTGGATAGATAGAAATGTGTAATTCTATTTGAAATCATTTGGCGTAAAGTATTATTTAAGACTTATTTCAAATGGATCAAACTGATTTAGAAACTAACAAATTTTACTCTTATTAAAAATTTAAATCGTCCAAGCCGGTATCATTATCTTCTTGATTATTTTTTACAAAAGTTTTATTTTCAGTTAAAACTTGTTCTGTATGCTGAATAATATAGGTTTCTTTTACAATTTCAATTATTTTCATAACTGAGAAATATAATAGAAAAATCATTAAAGCAAAAACTGTTATTAAATCAAAATTATCAAATTCAGTGAAGAATATGACGTCCTTAAAAAAGTATTGAATAAAAAAGCCTTTAAGAAAAGTTAGTGAAGTCGTTATTGCAGTTCCATATGTTATACCTCCCAGAGCGTTGTCTACAAAATATCCAAACTGTTTTGTAATAATTGTCTCACTTAAAAACATTTTACTTTTATGTTTTAAATAGTTTAATATAAATATTAGCGTTGTTATTACCCATGTTAAATAATAAGTGAGTTTCGCTTCAAGTACATATCTAATAACATATTTAATATTAAGCCAGAAGGAGAAAAATAAAAGTGCTATGACAAAAATTATAATTGTAATAACAATCAATTTTAAGTCATATTTTTCATTCAGAAATTTCATCAGCTATTATTGAATTTTCTAATTTTTGCATTTTCCTCATCTTGCGTACTATTTCCAATTAATCCACCTAAAAATCCGCCAATAAGAATTCCGACTGGTCCTCCTAGTGCACCAACTACACCACCAACGGCTGCACCAGTTGCAGTACTATTGCTATCATTTTCTGCTTTGACATCATAAATTGAGTATCGTTGATCACCAATATAAAATATCCTCCCACCAATTTGTCTAGCAAGAGACTGCCTAGTCGGTGCGGAAAGATTGAGGTAAACTTTCTGCTTTTTAATTGGGTTAAATACATAAAGTTTCATTGTATTATTTCAGCAATTTTCTCAATAAACAATTCTTCTATTTTTGCGTTGGAACCCCAATCAATTACTTGAATTCCAATTGTGTCGGCACATACAGTTAATTCATTTTTCAAAAGAGTAATTTTTAGATTATGACCAAACGCTAACAAGCTTCCTGGTTTTCTTGCTTCAATGATTCCTTGATCAATACTTTCAACAATTATATCACAATTTAATTCTTGTAATAGATGTTTGCAAGAATTGAAAGCTGTGCTGATGTCAGAATTAAATCTAAAAGTTTTCATTATTAATGAGTTTTCAAATGTTGAGCTTGGTTTGATATTTATGAAAGTACATTAACGATAATAATTCGTTTTAATGCATTTCCTCAAAAATAATAGCCTTACCGAATAAAGGGTAGAAATTAGGGTTTAATCCAATCGTAATCAATTAAATGATTCAAGTTATCAGTTAGTTTATTGTCAGGATTCGAGCGAAGATATTTTCCATTACTCCCATTTACAACATGAACCTTTTCACCAATTTTCCAGATCGACTCAGAATAATTCCAAATCCAAGTAGTGGCAGTATTACCAATTGTCTCAAGTAAAGTTATTGCTTCTAATTTTGTTTTTTTTGCTGCTCTGGAAATTGAATTATCTTCAACTGTATGAAAAGCATAATGCGTTATTACATTATTTGAATCTTTCCAAATTCCTGAAATTCTAAATGTAGCCATGATTTGTTTATTATTATGTTAGTTTTTTGATTTGAAATAAGTGTTATTTAGATATATAATTGCTTTGATTCCTATTTTCCGATTTTATATAAGAAGAAACTTTGATGAAGGATCAAGTTTGATTAAATATCCTTCTTATCAATTTTAAGCTAATGTTGTAAGACTAGTTGCAAAGTCTTTTAGAGGAACTCAATTAAATGTACTTGATCTAATCATTTGAATATAAGCGAGAGTCTCTTACTAAATTATTTCTTTTCCATTTATATTTAATTTTGGCCACCTGTGGCAATTTTTTTTGGTGTGAAAAAGTCATAGTTAACACTAAAACTTATCCAAGGTTTATCATTATACTTAAAGCCATTTCCAAGATTTCCAAAACCCTTATCCCAACCAATTATAAACCCTGGAGATACATTTCCGAATTTAAATGAAATACCAGCACCATATGTTAAACCAGTTCCATTTTCCAAAATTTCAGAGCTTGTAATTTTGGTGTTGTTTCCTGAATTAAAATTCAAAGTTGTTAAACCTGCAAAGCCAAAAGGCGCAATAAAGTAAGGCCTAACTGATGACAATCTCCACTTCCAACCAATAAAAGGTGCTATGTTAAAATCACCATCAATTAAAGATTCTGGAGCATTTCCTACCTTTAATCTATATTTAAAAGGAGCGGTTAATATACCTGAAAACACATCATTTGCATATCGGTAATATTCAGACTTTGTATTGTTTTCAATTATGCCTTCTTCAATCCAAAAATTATGGTCATAATCTTCTTTATTAACTGTTCTTCCTGCTCTTGGATAAGTTACTTCAACAATTCCTTCTGATTTTTTCTCACTTTGATTTAATTGAATACTTGACCCAGGAATTGATATCAATTGATAATTTTTGCCATTAATTTCTTTTATTGGAACCTCAACTTTTCTAAAATAAACTTGATAGTTTATTTTTCGATAGTCATCAAAATTCGGGTTGAGGTTTTGGTCTGCATAAATAATATAGTCTTGTCCATTTCTTATAATTCGTAGTCCTAATGGGTTGTTAATACTAGACTCAGTTTCTTGTCCAAACACCATTAAACATGCGAATAAATACATCAATGTTATTGTAAGATTTTTTTTCATTTTTTTCATTTTTAAATGGTTTCGAACTTTTTGATATAAATAGAAAAGAGTTCGAATTCAATAATTTTTAGTTTAATGAGCAAAGGTTTTTTTAAAATAATATTGTTAAATTAGGAACAACCCGAATTAGAGATTTTTCAAAAACAAGTAAATTGAATGTTTGAGGATTATAATAAATACTAAAAGGCTTATTTATTTTAGCTTTTGGTGAAAAAAAAGTAGTTTTTTGAAAATGAAAAAATAGTACTTGTTCTATTGAAATTTAGTATATGTACTAATTAGAAGGCTTTAAAATTTAAAAAGCACCTCTTCGGGGGGCTTTTTGTTATTTAATCATTTGATGGCCGATTACGGTTTTGAATTCTTTGATTGATAGGGTGATTTTGGCGTATTCTTTTTCTTTTTGTTGCAGGAGCTGCAAAGCTTGGACATTTTTGCGGAATTTATCCGGGAAATGGATAGCGTACTTTTGCCCCTGGTGGATGAGGTTTGAAAGTTCTTTTTTTCGAATAAAGGGAATAACCGAACCACACAAAACTTGATGAAATCGGCGACCTTGCCACAGGGCAAACAAGATCCAGAATAAACTTTCTTTTTCTTGCTCCGACTGACAGATACAAACAAAGCAATTCGGACAAGGCTCTGTGAGTGGCTTTCCGCTGTTGTTTCCTATATTAAGGATGAAAAAATGGGGTTTTTGATACGCTGCATCTACTCTGTGCGTCTTTAGTTTGAACTGAAACATAATTATTGTTTTAGCTTCGCTGCTACTTCGTGGTAAAAATTATGCTTCGGGCACTCCCTTTTGCGCTTCGCGCACTCACAAAACCCCAAAAGAAAAAAAAAAAAAAGAAAGTGCCAGCAAAAAGGGCAAGGATATGAGGTAGGCAAGATTTTTGATAAAAAAATACTACCCGACCACATGGCGAGAAATAGTAGTATTTTCAAGAACTATTGAAGGGGTAAAAAACGACACAATCTAAAGGATTTGAGGGGGAAGATTATTTTATCAAAACCCGTAGGGCTTGAACTTGCAAGCCTCATATCTCGCCCTAACTTTGCATTTATTTTTTTTTATTTTTCGTCAGAGAATCAAGAATTAATTTTTTTCTTTTCATTTTTTTAAATCTTGAATTCAATTCCAGAGAAAGGAACAATAAAGAATCCAAAGAAAGAAGCTATTGTCGAAGTAAGGAATAGGAATTTAAAATCAATCTATTAATGAAAATCAATTCACTACTCAATCAATGATAGCATATAAAAATGAATAGCATTTAAGTAGTTAATCCCCACTGAAAAAGGAACAAATCAAACTATTCATCGTTTTTAAATCATAAATCTGATTAATTAGACTTTGAATGGATAAATGTTGTTCCCTAAATTTGCATTTATTTTTTATTCCTATTTCAAAGATGAATCATTGCAAAGTCTGCAAAAAAAATCTAAATAATTTAACGTTTTGAACTAAAGGAAGACGGCTTTTATCTGCATTATGTTTTTGCCGTTTTCTTTTAGTGAATGTTGTTTGCAGTTTTTATTTTTTTTATAAAAATAATAAAAACGTAGTTTAAAAAGCCGAAATAGTTTAGGCATCCATGGGC
>CAMAZP010000021.1 GCA_945863605.1 Chitinophaga pinensis | reverse complement strand
GCCGCTAGCGTTCATCCTGAGCCAGGATCAAACTCTCCGTTGTAAATAACTTTGAATTCTTTCCAAAAACTACAAGAATCATTTTATTCTAATTCTAAAATTTGCTGTTTCCTTATTTCTCAATACTTCAAAGA
The DNA here is from genome assembly GCA_945863605.1 of Chitinophaga pinensis. GTDB lineage: Bacteria > Bacteroidota > Bacteroidia > Flavobacteriales_D > Crocinitomicaceae > UBA952. Next base: position 54,892 of record CAMAZP010000021.1, on the reverse strand, counting down.
ACTTATTATGATGTTAGGTAAAATCTATGGTACTCTAACAATTAAGTTTAATAATCATACAACACACTAGTCGTAATCGGGGTGCAAAGATATGTACTCTTTTTATAACTGCAACACTTTTTTTAATTTTTTTTAAAAGTTTTTTTGTTAACTGCTGAAATTCAACTCTTAAGATGACGGAAATACTTTAAATAAAATAAATATTTAATATATTACTTAATAACTTGTGGAATTTTAGTTAATCCATCATCTTTGTAGTATATGATGATTTTCAAAAGAAATAACTTGTGTTCTTATTCTGATGAAGAAATTATATCGCTGTACCTTAAAAATAAAGAATCAAAGATAATTGATGAACTGTACAAAAGATATAGTCATTTAGTTTTAGGTGTTTGTCTTAAATATTTAAAACAAAAAGAAAATGCGGAAGACACTACTTTAGAAATATTTCATCAATTGAGTGATAAAATTGAAAAGCATACAATTCAAAACTTTAAAAGTTGGCTTTTCACTATTACGAAGAACACTTGTTTAATGCAACTTCGAAAAACAAAACCTCATTTTATCGAAATAGAAAATACTTTTATTTGTGACGATTATGAAGATTCAATAAAATCAAAAGAAATAAATGAATTAAAACTTAAACTACTCGAAGAATCATTAGTTGAATTAAACACCGATCAACATTTTTGTATCAAAGCCTTTTATTTAGAAAAGAAAAGTTACGATGAAATAGTAAAGGATTCAAACTACAGCCATAACGAAGTCAAAAGCTTTATTCAAAATGGCAAAAGAAACTTGAAAATTATATTAACAAAAAGATACGCAAAATTATGAGTTTGTCTCGAAAAGATCTCGAAAAGTACTTTCGAACGAAAGATTCTATATTAAAAAATGCCATTGAGCAAAAAGCAATAGATGACCCTTTCGATAATGAAGCATTAGAGGGTTGGTCTGATACTTCTGTTTCATTAGCCAGTTTGAATTCAATCGACAAAAAATATTATAACGTAAAGTATTATAAATTTACTTTTACAAGTATTCTAGTTTTAACTATTATTAGTTTGATATACTTCAAAACTTTTAAAAATGAACAACCCGCAACAGAGAAAATAACTGAAATAAAAAGAACTAAAACTAAAAACAAATACAAGGATAAAATTACCGCAATAAATTTAAACCCTGAACAAGTACTTATTCAGCCAAAATCAATCAAAAAAAACTTTCAATTTAAAAAAGATAATAATTCAATTGTGTTAACGACTACAATTCAACCTGATTTAAGAACCCAACCTTTACCAATTAATAAAGCATATTCAATTCCTGCTCCTATAAAGCGAAGAGTGAATTTAGCAAAGGAAACATACATACAAGACTTTAAAGTTGTTGATTATCGCTACTATCGTTCACGACCAACATCGAACCCAAATATAGAGGCATTAACTGGGACTCCTGCTAACTCAGAAATTTCAACAAATACAGCCAAAGAATCAGACAACATTATCGAGATTGCTTATGTTAATTTCTTATCAAAATCATTGAAGTACTTCGGCCAAAATAAGTTTAATGATGCCTTAAATCAATTTGAATTAATACTGGAAACCTATCCAGATGATGTAAACGCTTTGTTTTATAGCGCTTTATGTCACTACAATCTAAATCAATTTAATTTATGTGAAAAAAGGTTGATTGAATTGAAAAATTCTAAATTCACAAATTTCGATGAAGAGCAAGAGTGGTATTTATTGCTAACCTATTACTCTTTGCATAAAGAACAACAATATCTTGAATTGAAAAAACAAATTGTTGAAGCAGGTGGGTTTTATTCAAAGCAAGCGTTAAAATTTTAATAAAAAAAGAGGTTTATAACTAAACCTCTTTACAAATAATTAAAACTTATTCTTACTGCACCACTATTTTTGACGATAAGGCTTTATTATTCAAAAACATATTTACAACATAATAACCTTTTGGTAATTGATTTGAAAATGGAACAAATTCTGAATTTTCTCCGATTTTAGCAATTCCAATTGTTCTTGCAACTACTGATTTGCCTGACAAATTAACAATATTAATGTGAATTCTATCTGCTTTTAAACTATTGAAGTTTAACTGAACTCCGTTCTTATCAGAATTGTACGAAGCTTTAAAAAAAGATTTGAATTCATTTTCCTCTACTCCAGCTGTTGATGGAGCTGAAATTACATGTTGAGAAAGGTAAATTTGATCACCACTATTTTGTCCATTATTATTTGAGATATTTGATGCAACATAAAATGTCACGTTTCCAACATTTGTTGCTGGAGCTGTCCAAGTCCAAGACCATAGTGGAGTTTGACTAGAATTGCTTGTGCTTTTATGGTTTGCATATTTTCTCTGTCCTCCAGAAACAGTTGACGTATTTATTTGAGTTGTTGTTCCTGCAGTGAAATCACCTGCCATTATATTAGCTCCAGTCAATACGGTAGATTGAAAACCTTTTTTAGAAGGACTGGACGTTAAAGCTAAATTAACAGTATAGGTTTCTCCAAGAATATAAGTTGAAACTGGATTGTTGTTTGCATCTAGAACTGTAAAAACATTTTCAGTTGTTCCTGCTTGCGTTGAACCACTGTGACATGACGTACAATTTTGTTCACCTGGTGCTCCTGTTCTAGCAGCTTGACTTCCGCCTGAATTTAAAGGGCTTTTGTGAAATTTGTTCAAATCAGTTAACTCATTTCTAAATGCAAAGAAACCGATTGATACTGTTAATAATACAACTGGAATTACTAGTTTTTTCATAATCTATATTTAAGATTTTAGATTTATATTTAATTGTTTTTCTTTCCTTGACTAACCCAACACTGAAAACGTTGCACTAATGAATCAGCTAATGCAGGTCCACCTTGAGGCATTAATTGAAATCCTGAGCCTTTCATGGAACCAATAATAGCACTTGCATTCGATGAAATAGTAGTATGATTTGTTAATGTATAACCCGTAGTGTTTCCAACATTATGACAACTTGTACAATTTTGTTCAATAATTGGCCAAATATCAGTTGAAAATGATACGGAATCTGTACAATTTGGATCGACTATCGTTCCTGCTACTTTATCTTTTGTGCAACTAAAAAGAAGTATACAAATTGATAGACTTGCTAAAAATTTCATTTTAATGGTTTTTTTATAAAAGCTGGTGCTAAAGCCAACCAAATTAAGGTTAAAATAAAGTACAATGGTATCGCAAATCCCGGATACATTTCAGCCATTTCGAAATCGCCATTCATTAAAATAGGATGAATAATACTTGCGATCGTAAGAGCACCAAAAAGTACATTAAAAACTAATTCTCCCCATTTAGCTAGTAAAAAATCGAAAAGAAAGCGAATTCCAGCTGCAATCAAAGAAATGGAAAAATAAGCAGCAACAATTTTCCAAACTGGCAACACCATTGAAAAGTCAAAAAGCAACTTGTAATAATACGTCGCATATAAACTTCCAACTATTGAAGAGATAATGGCGCTAATTATTGCAAGTATAAAATAATGTTTAAACATTAATTATTTCTTTACAGCAGGAACAACATACGTGATTTTCATAACATCAGGAACGATATCACTTTTCTTTCCAACTTTGAAATCCATGCGATTGACATTAAAATTTCCTTTAAACGTGATTTTATTTCCAGACTCTGAAAGTGTTGCAGGAATCGTAACTGTTTTTGTAATTCCTTTCATCGTTAGATTTCCAACAATGCTGTAATCGCTACCTTTTTTTTCAACTTTAGTAGAAACAAATTTAATCATTGGGTGTTTTTTAGCATCAAACCATTCTTCCGTTTGTGCTTTTTTATTCTGCATACCATTTCCAGTAGAAATCGAAGAAACATCAATTTTAAGATTGAATTTACTTGATTCTAAATTCAAAGCATCAAAATCAATATCACCTTCCATTTTCTTAAAAGTTCCAGATGGATCTTTACTTTTAAAATCTATCGAATAGCCATCGGCAACTTCAAAATGATCTGTTGGAATAAATGCAACAGAAGTCGATAAACCAAGGAATGCAAAATAAAGCAAATAAATTGTTGTGTTTTTCATGATTTTACTTTTTAAAATGAGAATTTTCTACCTACGCAAAAACCAAACCTAAATTGTCCATCTAACCAATTTTCAGCTGTGTAAGGAATAAATTGTGTCTCGCCAAGGCCTGTTGAATTTGTAAAGTTAATAGTGAAATTATGTCCAAAGGTAAACCACTCCAATGCTATACCCAAACTGTTTTGGTAACCGATTTGTCTTAAACCATTACTATTAAATGTTTGATAATATTCGGTAAGCAATGCAAAACGTTTGGTTAATCGCAAGCGAAATGCACCTCCTAAAGCGAACATACCATTTTGGTCATCCGACGCCACATAATTTCGATAAACATAAGTAGGCATCAAAGCAATTGAAAATCGGTCACCAAAATGTTTTGCAAGGTTTAATTGAGTGAAATAAGCAAAACGATGAGCTGTTTTCGGGAAATAATTCACTTGAGATTCGTCAGTAGAAGCTTTCATGTATGTAAACGTTGAGCCTAAAACTACCGTCATTGACAATGGCATTTCCCCTTTTTTCTGTTGTAAAATACTGTATTTAACAAATCCATCTAACAAAGAGCTGTAAGGTGAAATGGAATTAGGTGCATTTCTTGCTCCTTTTGAACGTCCAAATCCAACCATTAATTCATCAGTGATTCCATATTCCAAAGCAATTCGCATATCTGATAAATTATCGAATCCAAACATACTTTGTGCTCCACCATTTGTTCCAGCAATATCTCCAAAACGATGTTCAATTCGCACATCAAACATTCCTTTTTCAGCTGTTACTACTGAATGACCACTGATAACTCGTGTGTTTGAAAATGTTGTTGGTTCTTCAAAGTTCTCCTCTTCCGTCTCTTGTGAAAATGAAAAATTAAAATTACAAACCAATACTAATAAAACTAATTTTATGATGTTCATGCATATTTTTTCAAAGGTAGTATTCAATTTTGCAAAATTTAAAAAAAATCAAATATATAATTTAACAATTTTAATTATTCTTAGTAACTATAATTTTGGTTATTGATTAATTAGCTTGTAAAAATATTTATTTTAACTAAGTACTTCTATTTAACGTATCAAGATATTGAATATAAAAGGACCTCTCTGATTAGTTAAATTAAGTTTTTTATTAATTTTGAAATCAAAACTAATCTTAAATAGAGAATTCTACTTTAAACATCATTCTATGAAAAAATTATTATTTACCTTGACCATTTTACCATTGTTTTCTTTTGCACAAATGACTTCAGTAAACGAACCAGCAGTTGGAACTTCAGCAACACTTTATTTATGTGATTCTAATGCTGTTCGTTATGAAAACATTACTGGAGGAGGAGTAACTTGGGACTACAGTAATTTGTTGGGTGTTCAACAAATAACTAAGAACTTGTCTGTTAGTGCTGTAAATGCTACAAGTGTAGATTCAATTTTTGTTGGTGCAACAAAAAAATATAGTATTGGTGATTTATTAACTACTTATTATAATTCAACAACTACTGAACGCATATCACAAGGGAACGTTTTTTCTGAATCAAACCTTGGAGACGTTTATGTTAATTGGAATGTTGACAATCAAAAATTAAATAATTACCCATTTGCTTTAAACGACGAAATATACGATCCATTAGACGGAAACATCATTAGCGCTAATCCTCTTGTTCCAATTGATACTATTGCTGATGGTGGTTCTTATTCGACTATTGATGGTGTTGGAACATTGAAATTACAACAAAACGATTACAACAATGTAATTAGGTATTACATCACAGATACTCTAAATACTGTTATTTTCAATGCATTTATTGGTGAACAACCAGTTACTCTTGTTCGTGAATGGTACGAATATTATGATTATTCAACATCGAATTATCCAATTTTTGTTGTATTAACTATCAAATTATCCTCTCTGGTACTCAATAATGAAAGCACGTTAGTTTTGTCCAAAGATATGCCAAACGATTATATTGGTTTAGCAGAAAATAATATAGGGAAGTTTGATTTATATCCAAATCCAGCAGAACAAATATTAAATATCAATACGGAAGGTGATTTCAACTATTCAGTAATGAATGTAAATGGAGAAGTTTTAGTTAATAACGCTATCTCAAAAACACTTGATATTTCTTCATTTAGCGCAGGAATTTACTTTGTAAAACTTCAAAATACAAGAGGAGTTCAAGTAAAAAAATTCGTAAAGAAATAATTTCCAATAATCTTAAATTGAAGGGGTTTCGTTTCGGAATCCCTTTTATTTGTTCCTTCAATTACTTTCTTTACCTTTGTTCCATGATTAAAGGAATTATCATTTTCTTCTTTGCTTTAATTCTTTTTATAGGAAATATTGGAATTCCAGTGTTTACGCATGCTTGTGAAGAAGATGGGATATTTCGTTCTTATTTCATAAATACGGAGAATCATTGTGAAAATGAGCGATCTGACTTACCTCCTTGCTGTCAATCTGAGGAGAATGAAAAGGATGATTGTTGTCATGATGAAATAGATTTAATTCAATTAAAACTTGATTATTCCGTTACTTGGAATCAATTTCATTTTACCGATTACTATTTTCAAACTAGAGAAATAAAAGCAGAGTATTCGAGTGAATTCGCGCTTGCTAATACTGTCTTAATAACTAATAAAGGCAAAGATCCACCCCCTAATCCTTGGGGAAAGGCATTACTTATCAAACAACAAATATTTAGAATTTAGAAGATTAGACTGAAAATTATTGTCTTAATCTTTAAATTTTAATATGAAACAACTCGTGTTAAGCGTTTTGTTGAGTTTCGGTTGTTACTCATCATTTAACGCCCAAATAAAGGGATTGGTGCAAGGCGCTGATTCCATCTCAAAAAAAACACTTTTTGGAGCAAAAGTCAAATTAATTCATGCTAAAACGGGGGTAATTACTTCCGAAGAAGGAACTTTTGAACTCGTTTTACCAAAATTATTACCCGATACGCTTGTAATTTCTGCATTCGGTTATTATCCAGACACAATTATTCTCGATAAAAAAGATCGCTTTGTTTCTCTTAATGTAACATTGTATTCTGAGAAATTATTAGATGAAGTGGTGATTAGTTTCAAACGAAATTCGCACGGCATATCTAAACTGAAAACTTTACACGTCGAGGAGTTAACATCAGCAGAATTACGCAAAGCGGCGTGTTGTAATCTTTCAGAATCGTTTGAAACAAATGCATCTGTTGATGTGAACCTTACCGATGCAGTTTCTGGCGCTAAGAAAATACAAATGATGGGGTTAGATGGTGTTTACACACAAATTCAATTGGAAAATATACCGTATTTACGAGGATTAGAAAGCTCGTTTGGACTTCAATCAATTTCTGGTACGTGGATAGAATCCATTCAAATTACGAAAGGCACAGGGAACGTTGTGAATGGCTACGAATCTATGGCGGGCTTGGTGAATTTGGAATTGAAAAAACCGAAGGAAATGGAGCGTTTTTATCTCAATATATATCAAAGTGCATTTGGTCGTTCTGAGTTAAATCTCAATGCTGGCTATAAATTAAACGAAAAATGGAGCACCGGTTGGTTAGCGCACGCATCTACTGTTTACGGAAATATCGACCATAACAGTGACGGTTTTCGCGACCTACCAATGGGTGATAATATCGCATTTATGAACCGTTGGGATTTTGATGGCAAAAACAAAGAAATACAATTTGGATTTAATGCGTATCAAGATCGAAAAGTAGGTGGACAAACTGGTTTTTACAGAGGAAAACCTTCAATTGTAAATCCTACAGCGAATTATGGTGTGCTATTAAATTCTAGACACATCGACGTCTTTGCTAAAACAGGATTTTTTGGTAAAAAACCGATGCGATCTTTAGGAATTCTTTACAATCTGAAGTATCAAACAATGGATGGTCAATTTGGACTACGTATGTTTGATGGAACTGAAAAACGAGGATACATCAATGCCATTTATGACGATATCATTGGCACAAGCGACCATAAAATCAAAATTGGGGGAAGTCTTGTTGCCCTTGCAATTACCCAACAAGCAGATTCTTTAGTTCAAAATCGAACAGAAATTGTTCCCGGCGTTTTCGGAGAATATACGTTTACAGGTGCTCGATTTACTGGTGTTTTTGGTGCTCGATATGATTATCACAATTTATATAGTAGTCAATTTTCACCAAGAATTCACACGAAATACAGCGCATCTGAATTTACAGATATTCGTTTCACAATTGGAAAGGGCTGGCGTGTACCGAATTATATCATTGATAACATTTCTTTGCTTGCCAACTCCAAAGAATGGATTGCACCCACAGAAACAAAACCAGAAATCTCTTGGAACGCAGGTACATCAATCGTTCATGAATTTAAATTTGGAGGACAAAAAGCATCCATCAGTATTGATTATTACCACACTCGTTTTACGAATCAATTAGTGGTTGACCGAGACGAAAGTGTAAATGCTATTGTTTTCACTAATCTAGAAAATGCTTCTTATTCGAATAGTTTTCAAACCGAATTGAGTTTGTCTCCCTTTAAAAATTTCGATGTTCGCTTGGCTTATAAATTCTTGGATGTAAAAGCATCATACGGAGGTGAAATGCGTCAACAAGTGATGATTCCTAGAAATCGAGGATTTATGAATTTAGCTTATAAAACGCGTAATAAACGCTGGGAATTTGATTTAACTTGTTCTGTTTTTGGAGCTTCTCGTTTACCTGTTCAAACCAATAGCGCAGATACAACCTTGATTTTATTCAATACGAAAGGTCAGATTTATCCGATGGTAAATGGACAAATAACTTACATTTATAAGAAATGGAACTTTTATTTGGGAGGAGAAAACTTAAGCAACTTCAAACAACAAAACCCAATCATTGACGCACAAAATCCTTTTAGTAGCACTTTTGATGCAACTAATAGTTGGGGACCAATTATGGGAATAAATGTTTATGCGGGACTGCGTTTTTCTCTCGCTCAATCCAAGGAAAAAGCCCCGAAACATGAAGAACATTCAGATGATCACGAAAATCATAATCACTAAAAAACAAAACATGAAACACTTACTTTTTTTATCCCTTTTTATCTTCATTGGAACAATTGGATTTTCACAAAAAGCAGAAAAATTCAAAACAATCATTATTCAAACATCCGCGGAATGTGGTGATTGTAAAGAACGTATCGAAGGAAAATTAAACTACACCAGCGGAATTAAATTTGCAGAATTAGACCTTGAAAGCAAAAAGTTAACGGTGAAATTCTCAACCTCAAAAATAACAGAAGCGCAAATCAAACAAATAATCAACGAAATTGGATATGACGCCGATGATCAAAAAGCGAAAAACGAAGCCGTTCAAAAATTACCGCTTTGTTGCCAACCAGGTGGGATGAAGCAGTAGGTAATTTTTTTTCTTTATTTTTACTTCAATCAATGAGGGAAACTAAATTTATTTCAGAAAATAAAGAAAAATGGCAACGTTTTGAAAATCTAAACAGCCAAACGAAAGCTAACCCAGAAGAGCTTAGTAATCTTTATATTGATATTACCGACGATTTAGCATACACACAAACACATTACCAACGAAGAACAGTTCGCGTTTACCTCAATCAATTGGCTCAAAATGTTTTTATTGGAGTTAACAAATACAAAAAAGATTCTTTTAAAACACTTCTTCGCCAGGTTACAACTGAGATTCCGCTAGAAATTTATCGCGCTCGCAAAACCTTATTGACGGCTTTGATTGCCTTTTTAATTTATGCAGGAATTGGAGTGGTTTCCACTATTATCAATCCAGATTTTCCGCGTGTGGTAATGGGCGACGACTATGTTGATATGACTATTTCCAATATCGAATCCGGAAATCCTTTGGGTGTCTATCAAAGTATAGATCAAATGTCAATGTTTATTCGCATTACAACCAACAATTTAATGGTCGCATTTTTAACCTTTTTTGTTGGATTGCTTTTCACTGTAGGAACTCATCTTATGCTTTTTAGCAATGGTGTAATGCTTGGAGCTTTCCAATATTATTTCTACACCAAAGGTTTATTAATTACTAGTTTTCTTGGGATTTGGATTCACGGCGCATTCGAAATTTCTGCTATTGTTATTGCTGGTGGAGCTGGTATCACCATCGGAAATGGCTGGCTTTTCCCTGGTACATTTACGCGATTTCAAAGCTTAAAACTAGCAATGCGACGTGGCGTTCGTATTATGTTGCTACTTGTTCCTTTCATCATAATGGCCGGATTTTTAGAAAGTTATGTCACTAGGCATTACAATACTTTGCCCGATTGGTCGAAACTTGGAATCATTGCTTTTTCTTTCATTTTGATGCTTTTTTCCTTTGTGATTTATCCTTTTTATTTGGCTAAAAGATATCCATCACTTGTTGAAAAAGAAGAAGAAATCACTAGCACCAACCAATTTGAACCTGTTTTTAATACTGTTAAAGGTTTAGGTGAACTTATTCGAGAATCGTTGATGTATTATTCTAACTATTTCTCAAAACTATTCGCATTCATTTTTTCATTCGTTTTTATATTAGCTATAGTTTTAGTGAGTCTCCGTAACTATTTGCGTCCAGAGGATTTATTTCTAATCTATTGGTTTGATTGGGCGGGACAAATGGAATTCATAATTGGCTATGGATTTTATTTTTGGTTTGACTATGTTTTGGCTTTAAGTTGGTTGCTTCTTTTTGGTTTGGTCACTAGTAAGGTGCTACATCACATAGGTAACAATCGTTATTTTGAGTTATCATTTATTGCATTTCTAAAAACTTATTTTCTGAAAATTTCAGTGCTTACTACTGTACTTTTAATTCCTGTTTATTTATTAACCTGGAATTTTTTAATCCTTTATTTAATACTTCTTCCATTCTTCCAGTTCTTGATTCCTGCATTTGTATTTGACAATGCAACAACGAAAGAAAAAATCTCGAAAGGAATTAAATATGGAACGGCAAATTATTTTAATTCAATCGCTGGACTTTTACTTTTGGGTGCAATTGGATTTCTTTTTTCTCAACCGATTGCTTTTGTTTTTAGTATTGTAAACCAGTTTACAAAAGAACCATACATACCCGACTTATTAGATATGCTTGCCGATTTTGTGATAAAAATTGCGGATACATACGGCGCAAATGGCATTTTTTGGTCAAATGTGATTCGTCAAATTGTCTATCTCGTATTTATGCTTTTGGCTTTACCCTTGTATTTAATTCTAACGTGTTTGATGTATTTCTCGGTAGTTGAAAAGAAAGAATCAAAATTCTTAAAAGAAGAGTTTTATAAATTTGGAAAAAGAGATCGTTTTAAAGAAACTAAAGATTTTGAAGACTAAAAAAAAAGTTGTTCTTGTGTTTTTTACGTTGCTTTGGTGTATTTCACTCATTGCACAGAAAGATGTTGGATTAGCGAAAGATTGGTCGAAACAAAATAAATCAATTGCTTATAAAAAGGACAGTAAATATAAGGGCCCTGAAGATTGGCGATCTTCAACTCCAAATGAAATCAATTCAACTACTGAAAGTCTTTTTGAAACGGAACCCGAAAGAAATATCGATGGAATCATCAGCAGAAATCGTTCGATAGAAGCAGGAAAAGGAGGTTCAGAAAAGAATATCAAAAAACCGCGAGAAATCGAAATTCCAGAATTTGATCCTCCTAAATTTGATGATCCAGATATTGATATGGATTCAGATATTGACGCTCCAGATCCTTCAAAAGTTTCTAAGTCAACCTGGAGAACACTTTTATTCATTTTACTTTTTGCAATCGTAATCGTGCTTCTTTATTATTGGCTAAAACGTCAAAATTTCAGTTCGAAAATTAATCAAATCGTTGACGAAAATTGGAATCCGGAAATTATTACTGTTTCTGAATTGGAAAGTAGGTTAGAAAATGCCTTGAAAAATGAAGTTTACAGAGAAGTAATTCGTATTTATTTCACTATGATTCTTCAAGAATTGATTCGATTACAGTTAATTAAGTGGCGCTTAGAAAAAACAAATCAACAATATATTTACGAAGTAAAAAATCAAATATTAAGAGCTGAATTACGAAAATGCACACGTTATTTTGATATCGTTTGGTACGGAGAATACAATATTGACCGTGCTAAATTTGAAGAAATACAGCCACATTTCACACGATTTATTCAAACTTTAAAAGCGAAAAAGGATGAATAAAAACTTTAAATTAATAAGTATCGGTGTGGCATTGATTTTTGCGCTAGTACTCTTTTTTGTGTTAAAATGGGATAGTAGTGGTGGTGATGAAAGTGATGCAAGTTTTGTTTCCAATAATTGGTCAGAAAGATATGGCTTGGAAAGTAAACATCCTTTTGGTTTGCATTTGTTTTTTCATTTAGTAAAACTCAAAAATCCAAAGCAACGAATTGTCCAAATTTCAACTAAATATCAGTACGATTCAATCATTAAATTGAAAGAAAAAGCTACTTTTTATATGATTGCCGACACGGTTGGTTTGATGCCCAAAGAATCCGAAAGCTTGCAAGAAAGATTATTAGAAGGTAGCAGCCTTTTGTTGAGTGCTTCACTGTTTAGTGAAAAGTTACTTGACAAGTTTAATGTTCCCTTGAAACCTGCTTTTGTGTATGAAAAAAGTGTCAAATTTCACTTCAATACCGACACTGTACGCTTTCATTCTATCTTTCAAAATGATACAATTTACGATGAATGGTACGGCTTTAAAAAAGTGCTAAATGAGTCAGCATACCCTGTTTCAGATTTAATTCGTTTTCAGAATTTAAGTTCTTTAGTGAAATTAAAATTACCTGAAAGTTCCGTTTTAATTCATTCAAATCCAACGACTTTACTGAATATTAACGCAAAAAGTAAAAACGCATTTAGCTATATAAACTTCATTATCAATCAATTACCAACAAAGCAAACGATTTATTTTGTTGAGTTTGCTCGGGTTCAAAATAAAGGTGAAGAGGAAGAAGAAATAGAACCCGAAAACAATTTAATGCAATTGATTTATGAAAATAGAATTCTTCTCAATTCAATGATGTTGCTGTTTTTTACTGGATTGTTATTTGTGATTTTTAGAACAAAAAGAAGACGTGAAGTAGTTCCAGTGATTCCAAAAGAAGTCAATATTACCAAAGCATTTGCAGAGACAATTGGTTCTATTTATCTGAACAAACAGAATCCTTCGAGTATTCTTGCACTGCAAAGAAAGAACTTTTTTGACACGGTTTACCGTTATTATTACGTCGATTTGAGCAAGAAAAGAGAAGAAACTTGTATCAAATCGTTAGCTGAAAAAACGAATTATGATTTTAACGAACTGAATCATTTAATTATTCATTTAGCTACTGAAAATAAAGAAGTTGGAAATGATTACATCATTAAACTTTCCAAATTACAATACGATTTTTATAAACATTGTGGCATTATCGAAGATAAAATTGAAAAGAAAGTACATTCCTTTGAGGTAAGTAGAAATATGTGGATTTCAAGTTTTTTCTTGACAGTTGGTTTCCTTGCTTTTCTGACAGGACTATATTTGTTAACGAAGTCAAACGCTGCTGGGGTAATCATTTGGATTGCTGGATTCTTGCTTTTGGTTTATGGTGTTTTAAGGTTCCTTCGTCCACATTTAAGCATTCAAAAAGATAAAGTTACTTACTTTAATTCTTTTGGTTTTCCTACTATTTATTCCTTCGATAAAATAAAGTCAATGGAGGTGCAACAAGCTTCCATTCAAATCATTACAAAAACAAAGACTATACAAATTCCTTTATTTGACACCTTGAAAATAGATGTATCACAATTGAAAAGATTTATTCACTTAACTAAATTTTATGACAACTGAAAACACAGATTTTAATTCAGAAGATCAGACAGAATTCCAAAAAAATGCTTCCACTTCTTCCTATTCAGAGGGTTTAAGTTTTGAAAGAACCAACCACGATTTAGTGTGGGTTTCGGATAAAATTAACAAAGTAAGAGAAGAACTTAGTCGATTTATAATAGGTCAACACGAAATCGTTGAATTGCTTATTGCTGGCATTTTTGCAAACGGACACATACTTTTAGAAGGAGTTCCTGGAGTGGCGAAAACACTTTCTTCAAAAGTTTTGGCTAAAACCTTGAATGTTAATTTTTCAAGAATTCAGTTCACTCCCGACTTGATGCCATCTGACGTACTTGGAACGAGTATTTTCAATATGAAGGAATCAGAATTTTTCTTCAAAAAAGGTCCAATTTTCTCTAATATTGTTTTAATTGACGAAATCAATCGTGCACCAGCCAAAACGCAAGCTTCACTTTTTGAAGTGATGGAAGAGCGCCAAATTACCTATGATGGAGTTGAATATCCGATGACTTTTCCGTTTTTGGTGGTGGCGACTCAAAATCCAGTAGAACAAGAGGGAACCTATAATTTACCCGAGGCACAGTTAGACCGTTTTTTATTCAAAGTAAAAATTGGATATCCTGATTTGGCGGAAGAAGAGGATATTTTAAGAAGATATAAACATCAAGTTAGCGCGGCAGATTTGAACACAATTAATCCTGTTTTCTCAGCGGCAGACCTTACAAAAATCCACAAAGTGATGGAAGAAATCATCGTGGAAGATCATTTGCTAAAATACATCGCTGCAATAACCCACAAAACAAGAAATCACGGAAAACTATTTTTAGGAGCGTCACCACGTGCTTCTTTGGCCATGTTGAGAGCTGCGAAAGCAATTGCGGCCATTCGAGGAAGGGATTTTGTGACACCTGAAGATATTCGTTTTGTTACAGCTCCTGTTCTTAATCACCGTTTGATTTTAACACCAGAAGCAGAAATGGAAGGTTTTTCTTCGGAGGAAATCATTAAAGAAATTGTGGAATCAATCGAAGTTCCAAGATAAATGTCAGTACTGAGCAACATCGTATTAACCAAGCGATTTTTTTGGATTTTTAGTTCCTTAATTATCGTTTATGCCACTGGTTTTATAAACCTTTGGATGACTACTCTTGCTCAATACGGATTTATTGTAATTGCTATTTTATTGGCGATTGACATAATGTTACTTTTGCTCATTGGTAGAAAACCATTTTTTGAACGAAGCTATAAAGAACGCTTGTATTTGGGGGATGAAAACACAATTACCATTCGTTTAAAAGTGCAGGGTATTTTTGTTTGGGATTTTGAGTTAAACGAAGGTTTTCCAGATTTCAAGCAAGACAGAAGCACTAGTTTTAAGGGTACAATTTCCGCTACAAAATCGGTTGAAATAAAATACGTACTTCGCCCAACCAAGCGCGGACACTATCAATTCAATGCTGCTTACTTGTTACTTTCTTCCTTTTTAAAATTGGTTGAAAGAAGAGTTGTGTACAGCGAAACCAATGAATTTCAAGTTTATCCATCGGTGATTCAGATGAAAAAATATGAGTTACTTGTTTTTCAGCAACAAAAAACGAGTGCTGGTATTAAACGAATTAGACGTTTGGGTAATGCCACTGAATTTGAGCAAATCAGAAATTATGTTGCTGGTGATGAACTTAAAACGATTAACTGGAAAGCTACAAGTCGTAAAAATGAGTTGATGGTGAATCAATACCAGGATGAAAAATCACAACCGATTTATTGTATCATTGACAAAAGTAGAACGATGCAAATGGAGTTTAATGGTTTAACGCTTTTAGATCACTCCATTAATTCTACTTTAGTTTTTTCCAATATTTGTCTATTGAAAGGCGATAAATTTGGCTTGTTGACTTTTTCGGATAAAATGGGCTCACAGCTTCCTGCTGATAAATCATCCACACAAATGAAGCGAATAATGGATTTGCTTTATGACCAAAAAACGAAGTTTAAAGATGCCAATTTTGAACTGCTTCAAAGTGTTGTGAGACAAAAGATTAAAACAAGGTCACTCCTTTTATTATTCAGCAATTTTGAGAATGAATTTGCAATGCGACGAGCTTTGCCGTATTTAATCCAAATGAATAAAAGGCATTTGTTAGTGGTTGTTTTTTTTCAAAATTCTGATTTAAAGGAACTTGCTTATAATCGCTCGTACACTATTAGAGATTTATACACTTCAGTTGTTGCCGAGCGAATGATTACAATGAAGGCAAGAATGGCAAGAGAAATGAAACAATTCGGAATCCAAACGATTTTAACCAATCCAGAAGAACTTTCTGCCAATGTTATCAATAAATACTTGGAACTTAAGGCTAGAGGGAGATTCTAATAACTTACAATAAAAGGCTTCATTTAAAAGTATAATCAGAACTTAGAAATAAAAACAAGCGTGAGAATGAATAATTACTTGTAGAAATCACATCGATATGATCCGCTCTCGCTTTTTTAACTCCCATTGTGTTTTATGACCAAGGACTTCAAAAATCAAACTTTTATAAGGATTTGGAAGGGGTTTTTGAGTGGGGAGAACCAATAAAAATTCACTGATTAAGAGCGAGAAACAGAACGAAATTAAGAGCGAGAAACAGAATGAGAATGAAGTAAAACAAAAACGAGAATGACGCTCTCGCTCTCATTCTCGTTTTGTTTTGTGACCCCGGAGGGATTCTAACCCCCAACCCTCAGAGCCGAAATCTGATGCGCTATACAGTTGCGCCACGGAGCCAAAATTTATCTTTTAACTTTACAAATTTAACCAACTTATCGAGTTACTTCCTATTTTGGCAACAATGCTACCATCATTCTGTATTCATTTATAAATCGTTCTGAACCTTTACATTCATTTGCTTCTTTATTCGTTTGGAAATTTACTACCCGATTTCCTGGATCTGGATGTGTACTCATAAATTCTGGAGTTCTTGCACTTCCCATTGCCTGAATTTTCTCAAAAAAACCAGCACCCCCAGCAGCGTTGTAAACTGTGGGACATAAATATTTCACCGAAAATAAATCTGCTTCCGTTTCATGGTTACGCGAAAATTTCAATCCTATCAAAGCGCCACTAACTTGCTTAACTAATTCACGATTTCCAGCAACAATTTGTAACATCATTTGAACACCAAACATCTGTGTCATTTGACGTGTAGAATGTCGTTTATCCGCATGTGCAATTTCATGTGCTAGAACGCCCGCAAACTCATCTTCAGATTCTAAAAATTTTAAAATCCCTGTATAAACATAAATGTAACCACCAGGTGTACAGAATGCATTCAAAGTCGAATCGTCGTGAATAATTCTAATTTGCCATTGAAAATCAGTTCTGTGTTCAACTTGACCTGAATTCAAAATGTTATCGCGTACCTTGTAAACATACTTGTAAATAGCAACATTTTTCGACGAATCAAGTACTTTGTATTTCTTTGGGTCGCTTTCAATTTCAGTTGCAACCTCGGCGCCAAACTTTTTATCGTCAGCAATAGTAAATAAATTGAATCCGCCGCCATTTTTTGATGTGGCACAAGAGGAAAGTGTTAATACTATTAGTCCAAAAATTAAAATAATTTTTTTCATCTCTTTTGATTAACTAAAAACGGTAAAATTCACACCATCATATGCAGCGAAAACAATTTTCGGATGGGATTCTTGCCAAAACATATTTCCGTATTTATCCAAACCAATTGCACCAGCAAAACCATCAAATTTTGCTAATTCTGAAAAGGTTTTGTCAAATGCTTTATCAATCGTGAAACCGTCTGTAACTCTTGTCGCGATGGACGAAGCTACTGCTGCACTGACGATATCCTCCCCTACGCCTGTGCAACTTACAGCACAATCGTCGTTTGCGAAATTTCCCGCTACCGTTGCAGAATCAGAAATACGCCCAGGAATTTCAAAACCTTTTCCACCAGTTGATGTGGCTGCAGCTAATTTTCCTTCGTTATCCAATGCAACACAACCAACTGTTCCTAAGCGAGATGCTGCTAATTTTACTTCATATTCAGCTCTTCTTTCTGGAATTTCAGTAGAAAATGTTTCAACACCAATTGTTTTTGCGTACGCATTTGCACCTTCACTACCTAACACACGATCGTCAACTGTAATCAGGTTTTCAGCCACGCGAATCGGATTTTTCACTTCTTGAATATTGATGACACCGCTAAATTTTTTAGTTGTTCCATCCATTAAAGAAGCGCTCATACGAATTACGCCATCATTTTGGATTTGAGAACCAATTCCTGCATTAAAAAGTGAATCATTTTCCAATTGTTCGACTGCAAAAACTACAGTTTCAACAGCAGTATGCGATTTCAAATACTCAAAAGAAGCTTTTGCAATGCGTTCCATCGCGTTTTGTTTGGCAACTCTCGTTTCATTGGATTGAGAAAACTCGCTGAAAAAACCACCGTGAATTAATAATTTCATTGTTTTTGTTTAGTGATTGTGTATAGAAAATTGATGTTCCTTCAATAAATATTTATCACTCTTACTCATGACATGAACTACTAAATTTTTGATTGAAATTGGATCTCCAATACTTACATCAGTAATATTTGTATCTGAAATGTTTCGTCCGTCAACTAATATTACCAATCCAGACCCCAAGGCCTCCATTGAATTCCCCTCTACAATTAGTAATCCCGTATCTTCACCTAAACCAATCCCTAAGGTTTTTGGATTACTAACAACTGCTTGAAACAAACGTCCGATTCTTCCGCGTTGAACGAAATGTGTATCCACAATAACATGGTCAATCAAACCTAAACCACTTGTAATTTTAATTTCTCCTTTCAGTAATGCTTCGTGACTTGATCCTTCATAAATCATACTTTTGCTAGCACATGCAGCCCCAGCAGAGGTTCCAACATAAATAAATTCTTCATCTTGGTATTTTTGCAAAATTAAATCGTGCATTGGAGTTCCACCAATAATAGATGTTAAACGCAATTGATCTCCACCGGTAAAGAATATCACATCTGCATTCTTTATACGATTAAATGATTCGTCTGAAAGTGCTTCTTCACGTTTTTCAATATTCAACACTTCTACATTTTCTGCACCTAAAAATTGAAAGGCTTTTGCATATTCAGTTCCAACAACGGTTGGAATTTTGGATGCTGTTGGAATGATTTCTATTCTAGAATCTTTACCGTGTTTTGATTCATCTATGATTCGTTTCAGAATGCCTTTTTCGAAAAAATTAAGATTTTTTTCTACTTGATCGGTGAAATTGCTCTCCGCAAAACTGCCTTTATCAACAGCACCACCTATTATAATTAGTTTACCTTTTGGAGTCATAGTAGCAAAAATATAAAATATAAATGCGTATTAACTTTAGCTTAGAGTTGACTTTTCAACAAAAAAATAATTAATCATTTATAATGAATCCTACTTTTTAACAAATTCCATAAGAAAAAAGAAATTTACTATTTTTTAGTGTTCAATCCTACCAACATAAATTCTTTTGGGATTAATATCCCTTTCCCCCATTCCAACTGTTTCAGTTCTGTCCCCTACTCCATTGGTTAATTTTTGAGAACTACGATATCTTAATCCAATTATTTTTCCTTTACTGTCTTTTTCCCAGGCAAGAAAAACTACCGAATGTCCTGTTTTATTATTTCTCCAAAACTGAACAAAATCACCAGGTTGAGCATTTTCTTGGTAAACACTTTTACCTAGCTGAAATTTAGTTAACGCATATACACATTGAGTTTCAGCACCTACCTCACTATTTCCATACCAATGACTTTGAAATTCTTTTAGTTGATTTAAGTTAAAAGCATCTAATAATTGATGTTCGTTTAAAGTGTTAAAAACAACTGTGAAAGTAAAACCGGAGCAATGTGTGCCAACTGCACTTTTTGTCAGTAACGTTTGGCCTTTATGAACGATATCAATAGGACAGCCAGAACCTTTCCAAACGTAGGTTCCACCTATAAATTTATTTGCTTCTTTCACTACAAAATCATTGTAAGTTACTTGAGCACTTAAAAAAAAGCTATTAATTAAGAATAAAAAGAAAATGCGCATACTGAATATTAAAGATTAAATTGTAGCCAAAAATAGTGCCTATTCTAATCAATCACAAAAACAAGTAACTTTAAATCCGAAAATGAAAATAATTCCACTTTTTAACTTTTTTCTTTTGGTTTCATTCGCTGGTTTTAGTCAGTATCAAAAGAATGTTGAGTTGTTAGATCGTTGGTTTTCTGACACTATCATTACTAATTCATCACAGGTTCGTTATAGCAGTTGCTGGGCTTTTGAACAAGACGGAAAAGAATATGGAGTTATTGGTTCAACCCAAGGAAGTCATTTTTTTGAATTAACCGCTGAAAATAAATTTCGATTTATTGATTTTGTTCCAGGAAGACATGTTTCTTCACAAGTAATCACTCGTGAATTTAAAAATTTCGGCAAATACCTTTATGCTTCTTGCGATGAAGGACCAAGTAGTTTGCAAATCATAGATCTATCATATTTGCCAGATTCAGTTCATGTTATAGCAGATTATCGCAACGAATTTTTTGGTCGAATTCACAACCTTTTTATAGATACCACCAATCAATTATTATATGCTTGCTTGGTAACTCCAGTAAACAATAACACCGAAACTTCTACAATTCCCTTGCGAGTTTTCTCTTTGGAAAATCCTATTGCACCAACTTTGGTTTGGGATGGACCTGAAGACATTCTAGAAGTTCACGATTTATTTGTGAAAAATAACCTAGCGATCTTAAATTGTGGCTACGACGGAATTCGTATCTATGATTTTACGAATCCAAGTTCACCTGTTTATCTAAATAATTTACCCTTTTATCAGCAACAAGGCTACAATCACCAAGGTTGGTTGGCGCCGAATAATGAAACGTATGTTTTTGCAGACGAGACAGCTGGTTTAAAAATAAAGAAAGCAAAAATAAACACAGATTTCTCCATACAAATACAACAGTTGTTTGGAACAGAGAATACACCGTACGATAAAACACCACACAACATTCAGTGCACCAATGAATTTGCTTTTGTGGCTTATTATAACGACGGTTTGCGCATTTATGATTTACGTTACAATCCACCAAAAGAAATTGCAGCTTACGATACTTACCAAGACAATGCATTGACGAATGACTTCTCCATGTGGGGAGCTTGGGGGATTCATACGCTTTTACCGAGTGGACGCATTCTAGTTTCCGACAGGAATAATGGTTTTTTCCTTTTTGATTTTGACCGTGATTTTTTCATAAACCAAGCTAGTCTTGAGCAATTCACAGTGTATCCAAATCCAAGTTCTAATTCCAAATCGTTTATAATTCGCGCCTCAGCTGATCAAATAATTGACTTTAAAGTTGAAATTTATAATTCACTTGGTCAACTTATCTTAGAGCAAAAAGAAAGTAGTCAATCATTTTTAGAAGTTAATCAACAATTGAGTGCTGGGTATTATTTCGCAAAAATTGAATATAAAAATTACCTTGGAGAGAAAATAATTGAACAAATAAAAGTCATAAAAACTAGCTTTTGAAATCTAGCATTTAATCACCAAAAACAAAACTTAAATAGGGTTTTATTAAAAATATTGAAAAAATTATAGTTTAATTTATATTATGATAAATTAAGAATACTATTGTTATGTATTAATTGAAAGACTTTTACGTATGGGAAATTTAGCGTGTATCTTATTTATGATAATCTAACTTAAAACACTAGATATTTCCTTTATCTCTAACTGCGTATGCGATTGTTAGTGCTTCAATATCTTGTAATTGTTTACGGATATCAAAAATAAGACCTGTTGGAGCATTTTTGTCAGCTTTAAAACAAGTGATAACTGCCTCCAAAGGTGCAGTCATTCTAGCTGGTTTTTGTGCAAACTTATCTAACTTCCATCTACCAACTGCACTTGTTGAATATAAACCATCTGGGGTAGCTTGAACAACATTGTCCAATGATAGAGCATATCCCATTTTAAATGCTTTTGCACGATTTGGATTTCTAGGAGTACCTAAGTATAAGAAATCTATTTCAGAACGTTGTTTATATGGTGTTAATTCAGTTGTTCTAGAACCTTCTGGAGACTCAACTTGAACGGTTGGATCAGTTTCTTTAGATGTGGTTGCAACCATGAAAAAGAATAACAACATGAATACAATATCAGGAAGTGAAGCTGTATTTAATGCTGGTCCAGAACCTCTGCCCTCTTTTTTAAACTTTGACATAATTCTTAATTTTTTGGAGTTACCTCAATAATTCGACCTGGATAAAGAATCTCTAATAAATCAATTTTAGCTTTATCTTTTGAGTCATTATCTTGTGCAAATCTTCTTTTTAGTATCCCATAATTTTCATTAAATAAACGCATACATTCTTTGTCACGTAGTTCAAATAATGCTTCTTCTATTTCATTGTGAATTTGAGTAAAAATTGAATAAGCAGTTGCTTCTTGTACTTCTATTCGAATATGAGCTTGTACACTTAATTCTCTAATTTGAGATTTACCATACAATTTAATTGCATTTTTCTTTTTATTCCATTCATCATAGGATGCCAAAAAGAAATCTGTTAGTTTTTCATTCCCTACAGCCTCTGCTTCTTCTATTTGACGATCTAGATTTGCCATATTTTGATCACACAAAGCAAGAGTAGTAGTTGAATACATAGGGAAGTTATTCTCTACATCATTTACTTTTTCGTTAGTTTGATAAAACTTCAATACAAACTCAGAAATTTTAGTGGGATCTGAAAATACTTGACCACGAACCATCAACTGATTTTGATTATTAGCTCTAATAGCTAAAATATCCCTTTCTTGAACTTCGGTTTTATCTAATGGTACATCGATTTTTTTTGGGATATTTCTGATGTATGCTTGATCTTTATCCATTGTTGTTGTTACCAAGAAGAATAACAATAACAAGAATGCGATGTCGGCCATCGATCCAGCATTAATTTCAGGTATTTCTCTTTTAGCCATGGTAATTATTTTCTGTATCTACCCATCAACGGGCCAGCAATTACTACAAGTACACCTACAATTAAAATTACACCAACTGTATATAAACCTGCTGTTGTTGTTAAAATTACACCATCAGAAACTTTGTTTCTTAACGCAAGTGTTTCATTTGAATCAGTTGTTCCACCAAAATAGAAAATTACATACACTAAAATTGAAATAACAATTCCAATTATTGCCATTATTGTTTTCTTAGGATTTACAACTAATTGTAAAAGAAAGAATCCAAGAACAAAAACTACAGCTGCAATTAATATAAAAAATGTAAAATAAATAGCAGCATTCATTTTTGAACTTTCTCTAAAAGTTTCTATTGCGTCTTTTCCATCAGTTACTGCAGGTCCAGAAAAAAGCATTAAACTTAATCCAACACCCACTACAACTAGTAGAATACGGAAAACGTTTAACATTAAATTTAATTTATTAGCATTCATCTGCTATAAGTTTTAAAAAGTTGAATTACTTCGTAATTTTATTTTTGATTAACATATCTATTAAACTAATAGATGCATCTTCCATTTCATTAACTAAACCATCAATTTTAGAAGTGATATAATTGTAGAAAATTTGAAGGAAAATCGCTGCTATCAAACCAAATACTGTTGTTAATAAGGATACTTTAATACCATCCGCAACAGTTGTTGGAGAAACTTGACCATCTTTAACGATTTTATCGAATGCTTGAATCATACCGATTACAGTACCCAAGAAACCTAACATCGGTGAAAGAGCGATAAATAATTGTAACCAAGACAATCCTTTTTCTAAATTACCCATCTGAACACCACCATAAGCTACAACTGATTTTTCAACCATTTCTAAACCTTCTTCCGAGCGATCTAGACCTTGAAAAAAGATAGAACCAATTGGACCACGAGTGTTTCTACATAATTCTTTTGCAGCATCAACTCCTTT
Organism: Chitinophaga pinensis; assembly: GCA_945863605.1. Classification (GTDB taxonomy): domain Bacteria; phylum Bacteroidota; class Bacteroidia; order Flavobacteriales_D; family Crocinitomicaceae; genus UBA952. Next base: position 31,005 of record CAMAZP010000021.1, on the reverse strand, counting down.
AGATTTTAATGTTGATTCAACTTCATTTAAAAATTTAGTAGTATTAATTGTTGCTATATTTAAATATACAACACGTTCGATTGATAATGCCATTCCTATGATCAAGCATATAAGAACGGGAGTCATCCATAATACGTCGCCCTCAATGTATTTCTGTTTAATAGTTTGAACGAACGTTAATGTTGGCTCTTCATCAGCTTCTGCAGCCGGTTTTGTGTTTCCTTCTTGAGCTGCATCAACAACTTCAGTATTATTAGCTGAAGAATCTTCTTGTGCAAAAGAAGTAGAATTGAATCCAAAGCATAAAGAAATTGCGATGGCTAGGGTACTGATTACTTTTTTCATAGGGAAAAAATTAAAAAAAACGTTTCTATTTAATATTATTTGAACCCCAAAAATAGTATTTTTTTGAATTATAACACTAATTTAAAAAAAATGTCAAAAATAAATTTGTGTTAAAAAATTTTTGATAGTAATTCTATTAACTCATCAAAACTCGACTTTACTAAAACAAAATCTACTTTAATCCCACATTTTTTGGCAAAATCATTTGTTGAATTACCCCAAACTACGACAATTGAATCACTACATAACTCATTGATTGTTAAGAATGCATCTAAATTACTTGGACTTGTGAAAATGTAAATATGAAACTTACTAATTTCAATCTCCCTCAATTTTGTTTTGTAAACAACTTTTTTTATGACTTGATTTTCGGGTAAAATATTTGAAAAAGTACCCAAAGAAAGGTTTGATTGCGGAAAAAAAACAATTCTATTTTTTACCCAAATTTTAAACTCTTCTGCTGTTTTTTTGGGGTTTCCCGCTTCCTTGCCTACAAATTCACACTCTATTCCTAACTTCTTTAGTTTAGAATGGGTCGTTTCACCGATACAAGCATAAATAATTGTTGATTTTTTTGCTGGTTTCTCAAAATAAAATTGAGCAGAACGAATACTTGAAAAGAAGACGATATCAAAATTTGATTCTATTTTAAAAGGAATCGCTTCAAATTCGATTAAAGATTGTGCTGTTAAATCCAGCTTATTTTGATTACAATAATGAACTAAGGGTTCACAATCGTAGCTGTTTTTGGATATGAAAATCCTTTTTTTCATTTACTTTGAAATCGAATCAACTATCGTTTGAGCCAATTGATCTTGATTTTTATAATCAAAAGTAAAATAGTTTGCTGCTTCATTCGAAGTTTTTGCATGGGCAACATAAACAGTTTTACCATCACAATACACACCCAATGGTAATTGGCAACCGCCTTCCATTAATCGCAATACATTTCTTTCTAATTCGATTTTTTGTGCTGTATATGTATGATTCAAATTAGCTAAAATCTCTGCTAAGCGAGAATCTTCAGTCCTTATTTGTAAGCCAAGTACCCCTTGTGCTGGAGCTGGAACAAAAATAGTAGGGTCAAGTACTACAACGTGTAAATCTGATAAATCGAGATTCAAACGATTCACACCGGCTTTTGCTAGTAAAATAGCATCGTATCCTTCTGTTTTTAGTTTTTTGATTCTTGTTGGAACGTTACCTCTTAAATCTTTAATTTGTAGATCAGGACGAAGTGCTAATAACTGTGATTTTCTTCTAGCCGAAGATGTTCCAATTATTGCGTTTTTTTTCAATCCCCATAATTCGTTTGTATCAACAACATCCGGATTTGCAAGTAACAATTCAGACGGATCCTCTCGGTCAGAGACTGCGGCAATCATTAAACCAGCTGGCTGAGTTGTTTCTAAATCTTTATGAGAATGCACAGCTAAATCAACTTCCTTTGATAACAACGCAGCTTCTATTTCTTTAGTAAAAAATCCTTTACCTTCTAATTTATCAAAGCTTAAGTCTTGAATTTTGTCTCCTTGTGTGTGGATGATGTTAATTTCAACGGTATGTCCTAGTTTTTCTAATTCTTCTCGTACAAAGTTTGCTTGCCACAATGCCAATTCACTTCCTCTTGTACCAATTCTAATAAAGTACTCAGACATTTTTTAAAATTATTTCTTTTGCTAATTTCATAGGCCCACTTATGTATTTTTTTTCCATGTAGCCTATTATTTTTTCCAATATTTCTTTTGAATGTTCATCTAAACTATCTAAATCACTTTTGAACACCTCTGAAAATGCAATTTTTTTTATTTCCTTAATAGATTGTGGAACGGTTTTCATAGCAAGTTCAACGTTTCTTTCCTTTATAAGATTTTCAAATTCAAACATTGATGCTGCTAATATTTTTTCTACGTGTTGAATTTGCTTTGAACGCTCTTTAACATTTTGATTCGAGATTTTTTGCAATAAATCAACAGATATGTAAGTAATTTCATGTTTCTCTAAAATAACTGGATCTAAATCTTGAGGTATCGCTAAATCTATAATGATTTTATTTCTTTTATCACCTTTTAGTATTGATTCGTATAATTCAGGTGAGATAATATGAAAATCGGCACCTGTACACGTTATTATTATATCAAAACCTTTATCATAATATTTCAATTCACTTAACGAGAAGGCCTCACCTTTTATCTCTGTAGCGAATTGTTTTGCCTTTTCAAAAGAACGATTGAACACAGCAAAGTTTGTAAAACCGTGTTTTTTTAAAAAACGACTCATCGTTGTGTTTGTCATACCAGCACCAACGACTAAAATACGGGCATCCAAAGGAATATTTAGTTTTTTAAGCTGATGGTAAGCTAATGAAACAACGGAAACAGGTTTTGTTGCAATACTCGTTTCCGTGTATACTTTTTTCGCAGTTTGAATTACTTGCTTCATTAAAACACGGATCAAATCTCCAGTTAATTTTAAATCGCGACAATGCTCATAAGCCAAACGTACTTGTGTAATGATTTCACGTTCACCAACTATCATTGAATCTATAGAAGATGCAACTGCCAAAGCGTGCTCTACAGCATCATATCCACTGTAAGATTCCACTTTTTCGGTAAGATCATTTAAAATTTCATTTGATAGATTTGGAAAGGTAGTTTGTAGTAAAGACTTTATAAAAATATCGTCAATTTTTTGATTTTTTACAAATGTAAATTCAACTCTGTTACAAGTGGAAAGAAAAAACAATTCAGAAATTCCATGAGAATCCTTTACTTTATGTAACATTTCGCTTTGCAAATCTTTTTCAATATGAATCAAACCAATCTTGTTAACATCTAAGTTTCTATGAGTAAAAGCCAAAATGTGTAAATGTTGCAGCACGAATCTATCTGTTTGTGGGTACAAATATCGTTGTGCATTCATTTCATATTGTCATAATATTGTCATAAAGTCTAATTTAGATTATGTTTAAATAAGAGATTACTTTGTTTTTGATGCTAATTTTGGTGAACAATTTTTGAATTATGAAGACTTTAAAATACGAACAAATTATTTTTGACCTTGGTGGAGTACTTATAGATATTGATTATCAAGCAACTGAAAATACCTTTAAAGAATTGGGATTTAGAGATTTTGGAGAAAAATATTCACAACTCAATCAAAACGATTTATTCGATAAATTTGAAACCGGAAAAATTTCTACTCAACATTTTATTAATAAAATTCTTCCTTTATGTCCTGAAGGTACGAGTCCAAACAAAGTTGTTGCCGCTTGGAATGCTATGTTAGGAGAATTTCCTGAAGAAAAAATTGAGCTGTTACATCGTGTAAAAAGTAGATTTCCTATCTATCTATTGAGTAACACTAATGAAATTCACATTCCAAAAGTATATGATGCTTGGAATAAAGTTTCAGATATACCTATGAGCTTGCTTTTTAATAAAATCTTTTTGTCCTTTGAAATCGGTAAACGCAAACCAGACATTAATACTTTTAATTGGATTTGTGAGACTTTAGCAATCAATCCATCTAGTACTTTATTTATAGACGATAGTCCGCAACACATTGAAGGTGCAAAGAAAGCAGGACTTACTACTTACTATTATCACTCGAAAGAAGAATTTTATGATTTCTTCGATCATTTATTAATTGATTAAGCACATTTTTTTAAAACTTTCTAATTTGAATTAGAATTTTAAAAATAAGATTTAAGCTACTTTAAGGTAAAAACAGCTGTTTCATTTGAATAAAACGTAGTATTTTTTACGTCAGGAAAAGTATAATTCCTAGTAAAATAGAGGGATTGACATATTTCAGTTGATAAATAATTAAGATTTATTTTGTTATTTGAATGTTTGTTTTTTTCTTTGCAAGCTGAAACCAATAAATTAAAGAAGATGTCAGAAATCAAAGCTAAAGTAATCGCGATAATCGTTGATAAATTAAATGTTGAGGAAAGTGAAGTTACAAACGAAGCGAGCTTCACAAATGACTTAGGTGCCGATTCATTAGATACAGTAGAATTAATTATGGAATTTGAAAAACAATTCAACATTTCTATTCCAGATGATAAGGCAGAAGGAATCCAAACTGTTGGTGATGCAATCACTTACATAGAGGCTAACGCATAGTTATTTAGATTACAACAAAAACAAATTATGGTATTAAAAAGGGTTGTTATTACTGGTATGGGAGCTTTGACTCCAATTGGAAATACACTTACTGAATACTGGGATGCATTAATCGCAGGAAAAAGTGGTGCTGCTCCAATCACTCAGTTTGATGCTACACTTTTTAAAACGCAATTTGCCTGTGAAGTAAAAGGTTTTAATGTGGAAGACCACATTGACAAAAAAGAAGCTAGAAAACTAGATCAATTTTCGCAATATGCCATAGTTTCTGCAACTGAAGCTATGGCGGATGCGGCCTTAATGGAATCAAACCCAAACTTAGATCGTATAGGTGTAATTTGGGGTTCCGGGGTAGGTGGCCTTAAAACTTTTCAAGAGGAATCTAAAAATTTCTTTGCAGGTGATGGAACTCCACGCTTTAATCCATTCTTCATTCCAAAAATGATTGCTGATATCGCCGCTGGTCATATTTCAATAAAATATGGTTTGCGCGGTCCCAACTATGTTACAGTTTCAGCTTGTGCTTCATCCACAAACGCAATAATCGACTCTTTCAATTTAATTCGTTTAGGTAAAGCAGATGCTATTGTAACAGGTGGTTCTGAAGCTGCAGTGAATGAAATGGGTATGGGTGGGTTTAATGCTTTAAAAGCTTTATCAACACGAAATGATTCTCCCGAAACTGCTTCTCGTCCATTTGATGTGGATCGCGACGGATTTGTTCTTGGAGAAGGTGCTGGTGCTTTAATTTTAGAAGAATACGAGCACGCTGTAAAAAGAGGTGCTAAAATTTATGCCGAAGTTATAGGTGGAGGAATGTCTGGTGATGCGTATCATATGACTGCACCACACCCAGATGGAATTGGCGCACGAAACACGATGCTTGCTGCTATTGATGATGCAGAAATTAGTGCTTCGGATATTGATTATGTAAATGTTCACGGTACTTCTACTCCACTTGGAGATATCGCAGAAGTGAAAGCTATTCAAGCAGTTTTTGGTGAACACGCTTACAATTTGAACATTAGTTCAACTAAATCTATGACAGGACATTTATTAGGAGCAGCAGGTGCTATTGAAGCAATTGCTTGTGTAATGTCTGTTGTTCACGATATTATTCCTCCAACTATAAATCACTTTACAGATGACCTTGAATTAGATCCTTCTTTGAATTTTACATTCAATAAGGCACAGAAAAAAACTGTAAATATTGCTTTGTCCAACACGTTTGGTTTTGGTGGGCACAATACAAGTGTTATTGTTAAAAAATTTAAATCTTAATTAGCTCTGAAAATTCCTTTATTTTCTAGTAAGAGGACAGAGGATGAAATCAAACTCATTCATTTCATTCTCAAACGGTTTGGTTACAGACCAAAAAATATCAGCTACTTTCAAAAAGCTACAACTCATAAATCTATAATTTCAGATTCTAAAAATGATGACTCTAATGAACGACTAGAATTCTTAGGTGATGCGATTTTAGATGCCGTAGTTGCAGAACATTTATTTTTAAAATTTCCAGAAAATGACGAAGGTTATTTAACAAAATTAAAATCAAAAATTGTTAATCGAAAAACCCTCTCAGATATTGGAGAAATCATGGAAATTAGGCTTGTTTTAAATTATAATAAAACAAGAACAATTAACGTTTCAACTTTAGAAGGTAATGCATTAGAGGCTATTATTGGAGCTATCTATCTTGATGGAGGTTATGATAATGCTAAGCAATCACTGAACAATTTTGTTTTTCGTAAATACCTGAATTTTAACAAACTACTTGAAGAAGAGATTGATTTTAAATCTAAACTTTTTATATGGTGTCAACGAAAAAAACTAAATCTAGATTTTATTGTTTTGAAAGAACACCATGATAGTGTTCAATGGAATTATGAAATTAAAGTGGTCATTAATCATAAAGAGTTTGGTCGTGGAATTGGTTTTTCGAAGAAAACAGCAGAACAAGAAGCAGCAAAACAAACTTTACAATTAATTGGTGAAATTTAAAATCACTTGCTTTTTCTTAAATAAATGATTTACTTTGTATTCCTAAAATAATTCATTATGAGCACAACAGATTTCTTTCACGCTTTAGGCGATTTATTTCAAAAATTTTTCTTATTATACGATGCAATTGGTAACTACTTTAACAATGCAGTTATTATTTTAGGATTTTTTGGTTTCGCTTATTGGATGAATTTACAGCGAAAGTTTAATTCTGATTCTAATATTCCTGTTGAAATTAAAGACAACGAAGGTTGGTACAAAGAAAATACTGACAAAAATCAATTGAAATAATACTACTTAATTACAAAAAAAAGCACCTTGTTAGGTGCTTTTTTTTGTTAAATTGTTATTTTTCAGTGGTCAATGACGCGAACAAAAATTCTCTGTTCATACGGGCGATATTCTCTAATGAAATTCCTTTAGGACATTCTATTTCGCATGCACCAGTGTTTGTACAGTTTCCGAATCCTTCTTCATCCATTTGACGAACCATATTTAAAACTCGTTCTTTAGCTTCCACTTTTCCTTGTGGTAACAATGCATATTGAGAAACTTTTGCCCCAACAAATAACATTGCTGAACTATTTTTACAGGATGCAACACAAGCTCCACATCCGATACAAGCAGCTGCCATGAATGATTTATCTGCATCTGCCTTAGGAACTGGAATAGCGTTGGCATCCATTGTTCTACCGGAAGTGTTTACAGAAACAAATCCTCCCGCTTGTTGAATACGGTCAAACGCACTTCTGTCCACTACTAAGTCTTTGATAATTGGGAATGCTGCTGATCTCCATGGCTCAACGTAAATCGTATCACCATCGTTAAACATACGCATGTGTAACTGACACGTAGTGATTCCAGTATCTGGACCATGCGCACGACCGTTGATATACAACGAGCACGACCCACAAATTCCCTCACGGCAATCGTGATCGAACGCTACAGGAACTTTTTGATCGTTTATTAACTGCTCGTTCAATTGATCTAACATTTCCAAGAAAGAACTGTCAGTGGACACATTATCCAATTTATAAGATTCCAATGAACCTTTTACTTTCGCATTTTTCTGTCTCCAAACTTTAAGAGTGATATTTATCGTTTTCGCCGCCATTGTGTTACTTATTATTTACTACAAATTTTGTTACTTGTTTTTTTACGCCTTTATTTTCAATTGATATCAAATAAGTTCCGCTTTTATAATTTCTTGTGTCAATTACAACTTCTCCTTGATTATTTAATATATTATTTCTGTTTACTTCAATTCCTTCAATTGTGTAAACAACATACTGACAATCTTTCAATTCATCTAAAATCTCCCACTTCAAACTTGTGTAGTTTTCAGCTGGGTTAGGATAAACTTGCAAATTGTAAAATAATTCAGTTAACGTATTTTCTGGTTTATCTTGAATAATCATCATTTTGTTTGAATCATCTTCAGTTTCTATTTCTAAACAAATATCATAGAAAAAACAAAGAATGTTTCGTGCATAACCACCCACTTTATTTTCTAAAAAAGCTAAACTCTGTAAATATTCTATTTCAGTTGGTTCTAATTGACTTAATTTTCTACTACCAAGATTGGAGCGAAATGCAATATAATCGCTATAATTGTTGAAACGGAAATGTTCATCTTTTAGGTTTTCATCAAGCAGCGATTCATTCAAAATAGAATTAGCTTGTTGCCAATTTTCTGTTTCAATTGCTAATTCAATTAAGTCAATCTTTTTTTGTGAATCGGTTTTTATTGAATAAACGTTACTCATATCTTCGATTGTTCGTTCATCTGCCGTAGTTTGTAATCTAATTAACTCATCTTCAATAACACTCTTTTCAGATAAAATGAATCCCATTTCTGCCTCCAAAGTTGTTCTTGTTGTTCTTTCGTCATTATTTCGGATATAGGTCAACATATAGCTAGGAAGTGTATGAACTTCATTCAGCTGAGAAATAAATTTTTCATTTTTTGAAACATCTGGGTTGGCAAGACATATTTCTAATATCATTGCATTTGGTAATATATTCTGCTTCACTGCTTCTAAGAGCGATTTTTCAGAAACATAAGGAGATTTTGAGATTAATTCGTTTCTCAACTTCCAAGCTGTTTCACTCCAATCATTTTTTATATTCTCAATAAATTCAGACGTATTTCCATTATCAATAATGGATAAGTAATTATATCTCAAATCATTGTAAACTGTTTGTAAACTATCTGAAGTATTTATCAATGCTTGTTTTCCAAATACGATATTAAAACTCGATGGACAAGAATTAGAATTTGAAGTTGCAACTAAAGAAACGTTAGCCGTATTAATAGTTGGAATTGTAGAACCATTATTGTGATAATAAATAATTGGATTCGGAGTGCTGTTATGAATGGTAAAAGAATTAGCAGGGGTATTCAAAAAGGTATTTCCTGCAGATTTTAATGGTGAGTATTCTCCTTGATAGGAACGAATTCCATTGGTACTGGTATTGCTTGAAACATTTACCGCACGAGATGTAATACCGTTAAACTCATTACATAAAAATTGGAATCCTTTTAATGGGTCGGAGGGATTTCTGTTTACTCCACTAATTGTTTGACCAAAGGATAGACCAGTAAATTTATTTTTATAAACTCTATTGTTTTCTGTACCACTATTGGATATGGCTATTCCAAATGTTGATCCTGAACCGCTATATTTTGAGAATTGATTTTCTTCTATTTGGTATCCAGTAGAATTAGTTGTGTTTACACCGTAATAGTTGTATGGAATGGCAATTGTGTAACTTGGATTGCCCAATTTAATGGTAGATCGATTCAAAGAAAAATTATCTAATTCCGAGAAAAAAACACCGTTTACATTGTTATCAAAAATAGCTTGATTAACAATTATAGTTTTGGTCGTTCCTGCTCCTGTTGCTTCAATTGTCTTATCAAAACCTGTAAAGGTTGATTTAAGCAAATTAGATTCAGGACAAGTACTTCCGTTTGGAACCAAAATAGAACAACCAGCATTGATGGAATAACCCGCATCTATTGAGTAAATAGCTCTGTTTCTATTCGCTAAATAAGTTTTAGGGGATACATTATTAAAAAAATGACAATTGGAGTATAAAATACCATAAACAGACCACATAGTTACGTGGTATTGAAAATAAGTTGGGTCGTCTAAATAATCATTGTCAATAATAAAGTCAGTATTCGTAAATCGTGACAAGTTATTCATTTTAACCGCTGGGTTTGTTTGAGAGAAATTCTCATAAATCACAAACTCAACCGCTTTTTTATTGTTTTTAAATACGCCGTCATTTACGATTATTACACCGCCAATTTTGCTGTAATCATTTGTCTTCCAGTTTCGTGCACCAATTAACGCATTTTCAATGATTCCTCCATTTTTTATCTCCAGCTTTCCTTGATGAAGTGGTTGGGAAAGTGGATATTGGTGCTGTGAAGTAGTTCCCCAAACCTCTATTCCTTGCCAAAAATTTCCACATTCATTCGTTATGGTTCCTTCATCAATTATTAGTCTTGCATTTGGCTCAACTATGATTTTTCCATTTAAAGGAATGTGTAATTTACATTTAATAGTCAAAGTTGAGCCCGATTTTATAATTAAATCTCCTCGTAATTTTTTACTGCTGCTCCAAATATAATTTCCATTGATTTCAATTGTCTTTGTTGGATCTATTGTACAATAATCTTTTAAAACTGTTCGACTACAAGTGTTACCTCCATTTAAGAAATAATGCATTTTACTTAATTGACATTGAGAAAAACCTGGGTATGGATTTGATGAATTATATCCTCCAGGAAAATAATCCATAAAATTATTACTACTAGCTTCTAATGGACAACTTAAATTAATAGGATCATTATCTGTACAATCATCACACTGTAGGTTATTAGGATCACTTTGAAAATTATGTTGACACCCTAAAAAATGACCCAATTCATGAACATAATTTTGTGTAAGTGTTCCTAGATAAGAGTTTGGACCATAAGTATCGTAGTTATTAAACCATCCAGTATGGAAAATTCCACTTTGTGTACCAATACCCCAAACCCTTCCTCCAATTATATCATTATTATCTCCATTAATAAAAACATGCTGCACATTATCTTTCTTTTCTTGATTTATCATTACACCATCAAAATCATTAGTTACATATTTATCATATAAATAGTAAGAGTTACTTCCTGAATTAGCCCAATCAGCAGTATGAGGGTGAAAATAGATATCTTCTAAATAAATTCTAATTCTACTGTCCTGTATGTATGCTGTTGTTCCAATATTCAGGACACCTAAATTAGACAGTAAATAATTTGTATGGTTAGCAATATTATTGAGGTAAGTTATATGTGATGGTATATTTTGAAAGTTACCTGAACTATTATCATCTTGCATAATATGGAAAGCAATTCGTACAGTTATAATAGGTGTTTGACTAGATACTAAAGGGGTATATTCTTCCCTATTAGAACATATAGAAGAAATTTTTAAACCAGAACCCTCATCTTCATTAACATTATGACAGTATTGTGCTGAAATTGAATATGAGCTTAAAAAGGCAATAAGGAGAAAGGCTATTTTTTTCATTTTTTAATTATTTTGAAATGTTTAATTTGATTTTCTAAATATATTGTAATTAAATAAATACCATCTGAATATTGAGAAATATCGAATTTTTGCTGATTTGTTGCTTTAAACTCTTGCATAACTTGTCCATAAGAATTAGCTATTTCAATTTTTTGAACATTTACCTCAGTTTTTATTTCAAAATATTTGTTTGTTGGATTAGGAAAAATTCTAATTATGTTATCTATTTCGTTTTCGTGAATATTTGATGTATTTGTATTTGAATCAGCAATTACAGCCCAACAAACATAGACAGAATCCGTCTCCTCAAGGTAGTAGTAATTAAAAGGATAATATGGCCAACTTTCATAACCTGGTAAATCAATAAGAGTTTGTGGATTATAAAATAAATTAGTTACGAACCCACCAGTATCAAACCACCCACCTGGTAACATACTTGTGATAAATGTACCACTTCTTTCAGGTGATTGTAAAAGTGTGGAGTCACATGAAATTTTAATCGGAAAATGCTTAGCAAAAATGTCAATTTCTATTTTATCTATAAAAAAGAAAGGTGAACCTAAATCAGTTGTAATATTCTTTTTAGTGTTAAATGAAGCCTGTTCCCCTAAAGCATTCCTCTCATAAGAATTACTTATTCTCACCTCAAAAACACTATCCCAAGGTTGGGTAATAATATTTTCTTCTCCAAATTGAGCATCTATTCCATCCGTTGCTTCTGGGTCATAACCTATAGTCACTGTATCTCTATTACCTAAAGCATCTTCAAAATATAAATCAAATGAAAACTCAGGTTGGCTTATACAAATAAATGGTAAAAAGATTAATAAAATAGTGAGATTTTTCATAACTAAAATTTTAGATGTTTATCGATTTTACTGTCATAGCTTACAATTCTTCAATATAATTATTTTGTTTAATTATTAAGTTCTTGTTTTTCCATTTTTGAAATTTCACAAGTTTAGCCAATTCAACGTATTCTTTTCGTTGTCTTACTATATCAGGTTTTGGAAATTTAGAGACAATTAGTCTAGCATTAAGTTGTAAATTTTGAAAACAATGTTTCGTTTCTTTAATAGTTTCTAATAATTGATTCACCCCTTGCTTAACATCAGAACCTTTCAATTCAATAAAGAATACAGAATTTGCCGTTTTAATTGCAAAGTCACATTTCGTATCTTGGCTATTATTTTTATATACACATTCTTCTATATCTATTTGATGAAATTCCTCTAATTTCCTATTCACAATTAGATATTTTGAATTTCCTCCCTTTTTGTCTTTTAATGTTTTTTTTCTATCATTAAAAGCAATACAACAAATATCAATCGATTCAATTATCATTGTTATAATTATTAATTTCTACATCAATTGATAAAAGTTGATCAAATTCTTTGTTGATAATTTCAGACGCGCTATCTAAATCGTCTATGTCAATTAATCCTTCATCTCGATTTAATAAATTTTTACAAACACCATTTTCCAAATAATAAACCGAAACATTTTCTGGATTCAACCAAAATTGTTTAGGCACAATTTCATTTACCTGATTACCAAATTGATTGTTTTCGATATTTCCAATTTTGTGTGCGTATAGTAAATTATTCAATGAACTTAGAATGTAAGGAGAATGTGTTGGGATTAAAAATGAGTGATTATTTACATTCATTGATTCAGCAAAATATGCAACTAAATTCTTTTGAGTTTTTGGAAATAAGTTTAATTCAGGTTCTTCTATTATAAAAGTTTTCGCTTTTTTTTCGTATTCGATATAGTATTTAACCGAAAGAATAATTGGAATTGTCGCCTGATAACCACTTGCTCCATAATGTAAAGGATAATATTCACTCTCGTTTTCTTTTTTTATATACCCTAAACCAGAGCTATCATTCTTGTAGGTAATAGAAAGAGGTTCTATTTTCTTCTCTTTACTTGTACGACGAACTATATAATTGATTTTTTTTAAATTATCTTGTAATGCATCAGCAATCAAAAGGTTTTTGTCAAACGAAATCGTTTGTAAAGTTCTCTCTGTTGAGACGTACAAAGGATTATTCATAACTTTTTTAACGTTCAAACGAAAAAAATTTTCATTTGGCGTCCAAATTTCTAATTTAATATGGTAACCAAGAAGACTCTCTTTTTCATTATACATGTTTTCGTCGTTTCTTAAATTATCAAGTTCATCTAACAACTTTTTGAAACTTTCATGATTAGGGGTTAATTTTGTATAAGTTACTAAGAATGTTTCACTATTACTTCCAACATTTTTTCCAACAACTTCAAATTCATATAGTTCACTTTTGTAGACAATTTCTGATTTTTCAGACAAACAATGCAATAGTCCCCAATCAATTAAACCTCTTAAAAAATATTCATTTGCTTCTAATTTTTCAGAATGAATATCTTTTAAGTTAACTATGTATGAAAAATACCTACATACTGCTAAAACTTTTGCAATTGTACTTTTTCCGGTAGCCTGATCTCCGATTAACACAGTCATTTTACCTAATTCCAAATCTACAGATTTGATAGGTCCAAAATTTTTAATGACTAGTCTTTCTTTATTCACTCTATTTTGATAAATAAATTAAATGTAAATCAAATCTTGTTTTATGTGTTCGTAGTAATTGGATTTTAAACTGTTTTTGGTAATAACATCTGTTTTTGTACCTAAACAGGTTTCAATTTCATCAGCTAAATCAATGAATTGAATTCCAATTTTTCCATTTAACTCGACTAAAACATCAACATCACTTTTCTCTGTGGCTTCATTGCGAGCATAAGACCCGAAAATAGCCATATTTGCCAAAGGATACTTTTTTTGAAGTATCGGCTTCAAGACAGTTAGTTGTTGCTTTATATAAGTTAAAGTCAGCATTTTTATTTATAGTTACGAGCCGCTATTTTAATAAACTCATAATTCAAATCTTCTTTGTGCAACTCCGATTGAGTAACGTCCATTCCTTTATATTCCCAAGCTGCAACAAACTTGAAGTTCTCATCATCTCGTAATGTTTCTCCTTCTTCGTCTTGATATTCTTCACGGAAATGTCCTCCACACGATTCTTTGCGTTGCAAGGCATCTACAGCCATTAATTGACCTAGTTCTAAAAAGTCTGCAACGCGCATCGCTTTATCTAATTCAGGATTTAATTCATCTGCGCTTCCAGGAACAAATACATTTTTATAAAAATCTTCACGAATTTCAGCGATTTCAGCAATTGCTTCTTTCAATCCTTGTTCGTTTCGAGCCATTCCAACTTTGTTCCACATTACTAAACCTAATCGTTTATGGAAATGATCTACTGATTTTGTTCCTTTATTGTTTAAGAACATATCAATTTGAGATTTAACCGCGTTTTCAGCTTCAACGAATTCTGGTGATTCAGTTGAAATTTTACCAGTTCGAATTTCGTTTGCTAAATAATCTGAAATTGTATATGGCAATACGAAATATCCGTCAGCTAAACCTTGCATTAAGGCAGAAGCTCCCAATCTGTTTGCTCCGTGGTCAGAGAAATTCGCTTCTCCTGTCACAAAACATCCTGGAATCGTACTTTGTAAGTTGTAATCAACCCAAACACCACCCATCGTGTAGTGAACAGCTGGATAAATTTTCATCGGTGTTTCATACGGATTTTCGTCTGTAATCTTCTGATACATTTGGAACAAGTTACCATATTTTTCACTAATCCATTTTTTACCAAGCTCAATCATTCTTGCTTCTGTCGGATTGTGATCTCCCAAACCATAAGCAGCTTGTTTCCCTTTTGATTTTATCTCAGAGGCGAAGTCCAAATAAACACCTTCATTTGTATCATTTGCTTCAATTCCATGTCCTGCATCACATCTTTCTTTCGCGGCACGTGAAGCAACGTCACGAGGAACTAGATTTCCAAAAGCTGGATATCTTCTTTCAAGGAAATAATCTCTATCTTCTTCAGCGATTTGTGTCGGTTTTAATTTTCCAGCACGAATAGCTTCAGCATCTTCTTTTTTCATCGGCACCCAAATTCTACCTGAGTTTCTTAACGATTCTGACATCAAGGTCAATTTTGATTGGTTTGTTCCGTGAACGGGAACACAAGTTGGGTGGATTTGAACAAAACAAGGATTTGCAAAATAAGCTCCTTTTCTGTGGATTTTCCAAGCTGCTGACACGTTACTTCCCATTGCGTTTGTTGACAAGAAATACACGTTTCCGTAACCTCCAGATGCAATTACAACTGCGTGTGCTGCATGTTTTTCTAACTCACCAGTTACTAAATTACGTGCAATGATACCACGAGCTTTTCCGTCGATTTTAACTAAATCCAACATTTCGTGGCGGTTGTACATTTTCACACGACCTAAACCAATTTGTCTTGATAAAGCTGAATAAGCACCTAATAATAATTGCTGACCAGTTTGTCCTGCGGCGTAAAACGTACGTTGCACTTGCGTTCCACCGAATGAACGGTTATCCAACAAACCTCCGTATTCGCGCGCAAAAGGAACTCCTTGAGCCACACATTGGTCGATGATGTTACCAGAAACCTCTGCTAAACGATGAACATTTGCTTCACGTGCACGGTAATCACCACCTTTGATGGTATCATAGAACAAACGGTAAACCGAGTCACCATCATTTTGATAATTTTTTGCTGCATTGATACCTCCTTGCGCTGCAATTGAATGCGCTCTTCTAGGAGAATCTTGGAAACAGAATGATTTGACATTGTAGCCCATCTCACCAAGTGATGCTGCCGCTGAAGCCCCTGCTAAACCAGTTCCTACAACAATTATATCAATTTTTGGTCGGTTATTTGGAGCAACCAAATTCATGTGATTTTTATGATTAGTCCATTTCTCAGCTAATGGACCAGCGGGTATTTTTGAATCTAATTTCATATTTTGATCTGTATTTAATCGTCAAGATGTAATTAACATTGCTTAAAAGTGACTCACAGTTAAGTTATGTTCAATTCATATTTTAGAGCTTTTAATTATTGAAATGATGAAATAATGCAATAAAAATAAATCCAAGTGGAACTATAATTGCAAATGCGTATCCCAATTTATGTAGTTGTCTTGAAAATTTATTATTGAAACCGACTGATTGAAAAGAAGAGTTAAATCCATGCCACAAATGAAGAGCAAGAAGAACAAATGATACACAATATAATAAAGTACGAACAGGGCTTATAAACTTAGCAACTAATTCTTCGTAATATCTTGTGTTGTCAATTGGGTTGACCTTAACATATTTGTAAACTACTTCATGTGCCCAAAAATCATACATGTGTAATCCTAAAAATGCTAAAACAACTAAACCTGAAATTATCATATTTCTTGATGCCCATGAAGAATTTGCAGATCCATTATACTTGACGTATGAAACTTTTCGAGCATTTCTGTTTTTTATTTCCAGAACAAAACCCATAACAAAGTGAAAAATTACACCCGCAATTAAAATGGGTTGCATTAAAAATTGAATTACTGGGTTATACCCCATAAAATGAGACATCATATTATAAACTTCAGCACTAAATACTGACATAAAATTGATGAAAAAGTGTAATGATAAGAATGAAATCAAAAAAAGCCCCGAAAGTGCCATTGCAATTTTCTTTGCTATAGAAGACTTTAATAATGTAGTGTTGCTCATATAAGAATATTTTATCCGTCACAAATTTAGTTCTTTGAACAATCCGATTGAAATTTAGTTCTTATTTAGAATTAATATAGATAAGGTTAAAGTCCTAGATTATATCCCCATTCTTAAGCTGTATTTTAGATCAATTTAGTTATATTAAGCGGTTAATATTTAAAATTAAAGCAAACAATAATGAAGAAAAAAAGGTCAATAGTGCTATTTTTTTAAGTTCAGGATCAAGTTTTTTTGGTTCGATAGTTTGATCGACTCTTAATAAATGAATAAAAAAAGCTATTGATGGTATGAGGGCGATAAATAAAAAGTAATTAGTTGTCAGATATGCTAGCATAAACAAAGAAAAAGCCCAACATGCAACACCGCTAAGAATTAAAAAAAAATGATAGTTTTTTCCATTTTGAAATCCAATTTTCACAATAATGGTTCTTTTTCCAGCCAATGCATCATTTTCAAAGTCTCGCAAATTATTGAGATTTAATACAGCCACACTCCAAAATCCGATACTTAATGCAGGTAATAATACCATCCACTTAAAAGTAATACCGTAAAGTGAAAAAACACCTAAAACACTAACTAAACCAAAGAAAATAAAAACCATTAAATCTCCTAATCCTTTGTATCCATATGCATTTTTACCCATTGTATATGTTATTGCAGCAATAACGCATAACACAGCTAAAACTGAATAAAACAATAATAATTCTTGATTTAAATTTGAAGCACTCTCATAGATTAAAAGTGTAGCAGAAAATAATGAAATAAATGAGCAAACAATTATTCCGATTTTCATTTCTTTTAAACTAATTCTACCTGATTGAATTGCTCTTTTAGGCCCTAATCTGTTATCATTATCAGTTCCTTTAACCCCATCTCCTAAGTCATTTGCTAAATTAGATAAAACTTGAAAACTAATAGTTGTAAGAATAGCAAGAGTAAAAATCACAGGATTCCATTTACCTAGTTCAGCTGCTATACCTGATCCAACAATTATTCCTGAAACGGAAAGTGGTAATGTTCTCAAACGCATCGCATCTAACCATGCTTTAATCTTTGTCATGGAACAAAAATACTACTTTGTTTTATGCATTATTTTTTTTTGAAAAAATAGTCGATATTATTAGAATTGTAATGAACTTTATGAAATCTAAGATGTAAACGCATCTTTAATAAAAATCATTTTTATGAAAAATCTCTTTTTATCTTTAATAGCACTACTTGCAACTAGTTTATCTTTTGCCCAAAAAGAAGTTAACGCGCTTGCAGAAATGAAAAAAGTAACTGTTTTCTTTATAGGTGCACAAATCCAACATGAACATAAAATTGAACTTAAATCAGGAAAACAGGAAATTATTTTTCAAAAACTTACTGATTTCATCGACCCAAATACGGTGCAAGTAAAGGCGATGGGCGATTTGACAATTCTATCAGTTCGAACCAAGAAAAACTACGAAGACCAAAAAATATCTAGTGAAGAAATCAATCAATTGAATTCAAAACGAAAAGCTTTAAATGCGCAAGACCAAACGTTACGCGACGAATATACAATCCTTGAACTAGATAAAAATCTATTAATGCGCAATCGCGATTTAAAAGGTTACAACGAAGGCTTAAAAGTTGCAGAATTGAAAGAAGCTTATACTTTTATGCATACGAAATTGTCAGAAATCACTAATAGACAATCAGTTATTGAAGAAGAACTTGAAACTTTGCAAAAGAAAATGAATCAATTGGAACAGGAAATTATTTCGCAAAGAAGTAAACCCGTTATTAATTATTCAGAAATCGTTGTGGAAGTCGATGTTGAAAAAACAACTAATGCGACTTTTGTATTTAACTACATTTCTCCTCGTGCGACTTGGAAACCTTACTATGATATGCGCAGCGATGGAATCGGAAAACCAGTTCGCTTAGAGGCAAAAGCAAACGTTAGCCAAACAACTGGAATCGAATGGAAAAATGTGGATTTAGTTCTTTCAACGAATGACCCTTACCAAAATGCACAAGAACCAACTTTAAGTCCTTGGTATATTTACTACAACAATACGCCTCAGCAAAAAACACAAAGTGCACGCAACATCCCGACGGTTGATTATTCTGGTGAAAAATTGCGAGGAGAAGTAATTGATGCCTCGACGGGTGAGGCATTACCATTTACAAAAATCACTTTTCCTAATTTCCCAAATGTAGGCGCTGTAACTGATTTTGATGGTAAATTCGAAATCACAGTGCCAAAAGGAGCAAATTATGCAAAAGCTTCATACGTTGGATATTCAGATGTACAGTTACAAATCACAGCTGCTTATTTGAAATTTTTCTTGAAACCAAATGAACTTCAATTGGAGGAAGTGAAAGTTTCTGCTTACCGTCAAGACGTTAGAAATACACCAATGAATACGTATGCTGGAGCAGTAAGTTCAACTGTAACTGGCGACTATGAATTAGAAGCGATGGAAATTTCTCGTGGTGCAAGAAGTAAAAGTAACGGAAAGAAAAACAAGGCGCTTTTTGATGAAAAATCTGTACAGCAACAAAGTAATTGGTCACCGACCGTTGCCACCATTATTCAGAAAAAAGATATGCGAATGGAATATACGATTCTTTCAAAAATGTCGATTCCTACAGATGGTATGGATCACCGAGTAAGTATTGGTAGTTTTGATTTGAATGCAAGTTACGAGTATCACGTTATTCCAAAAATTGACCCTAGCGTTTATTTGGCAGCACAAGTGAGTGGTTGGGAAAAATTGAATTTAATGAGCGGAGAATCAAACATTTACTTCGATGGCACTTATATGGGGAAATCGTATTTAGATGTAAACTCCACAAAAGATACACTTTCATTCTCATTTGGAAAAGACAACAAAATCAGTGTAGACAGAACAAGAATCAAGGAAAAATCAAAATCCAAAACGATTGGATCTCGTCAGAAATTTGAAGTGACTTGGGAAATTAAAGTTAAAAACAACGGTGGAGCAATGATTCCGCTAATTGTAAAAGATCAATTCCCGATTTCAAACAATGCGGATATTAAAGTGAAAAACGGTGAATTTACCTCTGGAAATTTAGACGAAAAAACAGGTATTATTACTTGGTCATTCATAAAAGGTATCACTGGTTCACAATCCTTTACTTTTGATTATAGCGTTGATTATCAAACTGGAATGATGCTCTATTTGGAATAAATAGTTAATTACTTTATTTCAAAAATATCTTCTATATTTTTTCTAACCTTCGCTAAATGTTGATTGTTGTCTTCTTCGGATCGATAACCCATTGCACAAACGAGCACAGACTTCAAATTGTCTTTTGTTAATCCAAGTATTTCATCAAATGCAGCTGGTTCAAAGCCTTCCATAGGTGTAGCATCAATTCGTAAACTTGCACAGGTATGCATCAGTTGACCTAAAGCAATGTAAGGTTGTTTTGCATTCCAATCGCTGTGTTTTTCAGCGGACATTTCGTCAATTTTTGTCTTCACAAAGTTTCCGTAACCTTGAATTGAACTTGGGTCTATATTTCTTATTTTAGCAGTCAAAGCAATGTGTTCATCTATATAACTGTGATCAAGCTGAATAAATGAACAAATTACTAGTAAATGGGAAGCATCTGTTATTTGACTTTGTCCCCAAGCATTAGATCTCAGCTTTTCTCTAATTTCTTTGGATTCAATAAATATATATTTCAAAGGAAACAAGCCATAACTCGTTGGAACCAAGCGCAACGATTCTTTGATGATTTCAATGTTTTCATCCGAAATTTTAAGTTCAGGATTGTATTTTTTCGTAGCATAGCGCCACGATAAATCTTCTATAATTAGGTGCTTCATTTTCTAATTTTAAAATTCCATTGGAACTTCAATCAACAACAAACGACCTGTTTTGTTTGCTTTTATGTCAATTGAAGTTGTTTCCCATACTCCGATTGCGTCGCGCTTTTCTAAAAGTTGGTTTGCGATTTCAAAGTTACCTTCTATATTCAATATATAAACGCCATTTCCCTTTTGTTTTAATTCGTAATTGAGACTTTTACCTTCCTCCAAATGTGAAAGATGTATCCATGCTTGTTGGTGAATCCAAGTTCCTGCATCATCGGGATTTGGTGAAACCACTTGAAGAAAATTATTTCGCATTGACTCTTCATAATAACGAATTTGGTCGTAGCGAGGTGTTACGTTATGCTTGTTTGGGAAAATCCATATTTGAAATAAATTGATGGCTTCGTCGTGTTTCGCATTCACCTCACTATGTTGAACGCCTGTCCCAGCTGACATCACTTGTACTTCTCCAGCTTCAATAATAGATGAGTTTCCAATACTATCTTGATGTTTCAATGCTCCTTTCAGAGGAATTGTAATAATTTCCATATTATCGTGTGGATGCTTACCGAAACCCATTGAAGGTGCTACAATATCATCGTTTAAAACGCGTAAAGCACCAAAATGAATACGTTCATGATTTTGCCAACTTGCAAAACTGAAGGAATGTTTAGCGTTTAACCAACCGTGATTGGCGTGACCTCTTGAAGCTTCGGAATGAAATACTGTTTTCATGTTTTGTTAATTTGATGAAACAAATGTACAGATACCTAAACTATTGAATTTAAAAAGCGAGCACCAATTCGTAATTCAATAACGTATGTTAATAGAAAAGCAAGGTTTACTTAAAAAGTATAAAAAAATTGAGCAAATTCGTAGAATGGTATTAAATCGAATTTGGATTGGTATGTTTCTCGTCGCGATTGTGATGGGTTTTTCAAAACTTATTTTTTGGCAAGACACTGCTATTCTTCAGAAAATGATGGACGGCTTGTTTGAAGCTTCAAAAAATGGGTTTGAGTTGTCCATTTTTATGACTGGTGCCTTGTGTTTATGGATGGGATTTATGAAGATTGGAGAAGAAGGGGGTGCTATTAAAATCATGTCAAAATTAGTGGCGCCATTGTTTACACGTTTGTTCCCTGAAATACCAAAAGACCATCCGGCAGTAGGTTCTATAATGATGAATTTCTCAGCAAATATGCTCGGTTTGGACAATGCAGCCACTCCTTTCGGACTTAAAGCGATGAAAGATTTGCAAGAATTGAATCCAAATAATACAGTTGCCTCGAATGCGCAAATTATGTTTTTAGTACTCAACGCATCTGGTTTGACAATTATACCTGTAAGTATTTTAGCTGCGCGTGCTGCCAATAATTCAAATAGTATTTCGTCTGTTTTTCTTCCAATATTAATCACAACTTTTTTTGCAACGCTTGGTGGTTTAATTTATGTTTCGATTCGCCAGAAAATCAATTTATTAAACAAAGTTGTTCTCCTTTATTTAGGAACACTGACCAGCGCTGTTTTTGGTCTTATTTTCATCTTAAATGCTTATCCAGAAAAGATTGACGTCATTTCTTCCGTTGTCAGCAATACAATTATTTTTGGTATAATTTTGTTCTTTTTTGGACTAGCTGTTCGAGCAAAAGTGAACTTGTTTGAAAGTTTTATCGATGGAGCAAAAGGTGGATTTGAAGTTGCTTTAAACATTGTTCCCTATTTAATTGCCATGTTGGCTGCGATTTCATTGTTTCGTTCTTCGGGCGCATTTACTGATGGAATGTCCTTGATAAAGAATGGGTTTTTATTCGCGGGGTTGACCGCTGTTGAATTTGTTGATGCTTTGCCTGTTATTTTTATGAAACCTTTTTCAGGAAGTGGCGCTAGAGGATTAATGATTGAAATTTATCAAAATCCTACTTTTGGTCCTGATTCATTTGTGGGGAAATTAGCATCTACCTTTCAAGGGAGTACAGAAACAACATTCTATGTTTTAGCTGTTTATTTTGGTTCTGTCAAAGTTACCGACACACGATATGCTGCATTGGCGGGAATTATTTGTGATGTAATCGGAGGAATCGTTGCTATCTTTGTTTCGTATTTATTTTTCGCCTGATGTGGAATATTTTTAAAAAGAAAGACAAAGAAACTAAGTCAGATTCAAAGGAAGTAATCCCTTTTTCTGAAGTTGTTATGAAGCCGATGAATTACTCGTCAATGGTGATTTTGGCTTGGGCAAAAGCGATTGAAGGGGATGAAAAATTACAAGATTGGTTAAATCTCAACGGTTATCGCGAATTATACGGAGGAGTTTTAGCTATTTATTTACAAGACAAACCTCGCGATTGGTTGATGGAAAACGGTTATCCGCATTTGATGGCTATGATTAATGCAGCTGAGGGAAATAAAGCTGCTGGACATTGGTTATTACAAAATAATTTTGAGACATTATACCACATTGCTAAAGCAGTTGATCACGAAGATGAAAGTTGGTTGTGGCTACAAAAAAATGGATCTCAAGACATCTTTATTTTAGCTAAAAGTATCCAAATCATTAAAGATAAAATCGAAGAAAATCACAACGATCCACACTGGATAAATCGCGATTTTTAAAATTAAATATCCGTAAGATAAATCATAATGGAATACTAATTCTAAAAGTTGTGCCTTTATCAATCTCTGATTTCATCACAAAAACTTTTCCTTTGTGGTATTCTTCAACGATTCGTTTCACAAGTGTTAAACCCAAGCCCCATCCACGTTTTTTAGTTGAAAATCCGGGTTGAAAAATCGTTTTGAATTGTTTAGGAATCAACCCTTTCCCTGTATCGCTAATGTCGATGTGAACCCATTCTTGCACTTTTTTCATTTCAATGGTCAAATTTCCTTTTCCACCCATTGCATCGACGGCATTTTTACAAATGTTTTCTACCACCCATTCAATTAAAGATGAATTATGAGGTACAATTATCGGCTCTTCGTCCACAACTTTAAACACGATTTTTACTTTATCAGAAAGACGAGCGCGCAAATATTCTAGGTTGTTTCCGATTGTCACCACTAAATCTTCATTAACCAATTTTGCGCCTGAACCTATTTTAGAGAAGCGGTCAGTGATTTTTTCTAATCGGTCCAGATCTTTTTGCATTTCGTTGACAATCATCGGATCCGTATTGTTTGATTCCAAATAAGATAGCCAAGCCATTAAAGAGGATAGAGGAGTTCCCAATTGATGTGCTGTTTCTTTAGCCATCCCAGCCCACACTTGATTTTGCTCTGCTTTTCTGAAAGTGGAAAACATCAGATATCCAACGATTACCACCAAACCCATCACCCCAAATTGAATGTATGGATACCAAATTAATTGCTTGATCTCAGGACTATCGCTGAAATACAAGGTTTTTTCTCCTGTACCAAAATTAATTAGAATTGGTTCATTTTGTGCTTTAAAGCTTGCGATTGTTTTGGAAAGATTTCCCTTTGAAATTTGATTTTTAGGAAGGTTTGTTGCTTCTACTTTTTCATTGTTTTGATCCATTAACAAAACAGGAATCAGTGTTTTATTGGTAATCAATTCTTTGTTAAACGATTTTATCAAAGAGTCGCTTTCGTGTTCTAAACGCAATAATTCACTCGAAACACCAAAGACAAAATCCATTTTCATATCACCAAAAACCGTAATCGTAAAAAACCGTCCTTCCTTTTTCCAAACGGATGCTAATGAAACGATTTCATAATCGCTTGGAATGGAGTCATTTGTTGTGCTTTTTGGGAGATTCCGATGTTGAGAAAGTGTTCCGTCGTCATTCAAGAGAATAACAGGAATATCTTTATTGGATTCTATGATTTTTAAGGCAAAGTCAATGTCTTGATTCAGCGATAAATCAGATGGATTTAGAATCGTTAATTGCGCATCAACCACTGTTTGGATTTTTTCGCGTTCTTTTTCTCGAAGTGCAGTAAAAATCTGTGTCGTTAACTTCACTAATTCCACTTTTTTCTTGATAGCGTCTGCCCATTGTTTGGCTTTGTCGCGTTCGCGTTCAGCAATTTTTGAAACCATCGAATTAGACACAAACAGCGATGTACCAATGATTAGCAATGAAATTAAAATCAGTGCGATTTTCCAGCGTTGTTTGGAAGAATAGATGTCCATAGAGGTACGAAGGTAATTAGTTTTTTCTGAATTAATTAATTGAATTTTACCTATTTACAACTAAGTTTTATTAAAGTTTTTTGCCATTCTTTTGCTTGATCAAAAGAATCAAAAATCAAGGCTCTGAATTTATTTTTGTTCGCAAATCATTGTTATATAAGTGCTTACAACTCGTTGCGAACAATTTTAACTCCTTTCTGAAACTGAAATTTTTAAGAATGTTCTTACAGAAATTCTAAAAATAAACAGTTTCAGTTCAGTAGCTAAAACCAAGAAATTCAAGGCCGAAAAAATTTCGCTAAAAATTGTAGCAGGAAATATTTGTTATTTTAACGATTTTAACTTGAATTTCTAAAAGTTAAACTAAGAATAAATCAATGTTATTCTTCAATATTAACTGTTTATTTTTTATCCCAATCCGCCTACTACAATCTTATCCCCATCAATCAAAACGGGACGTTTAAGAAAGGTATATTCTTCTAGAATAAGTTTGCGAAAGTCATCTTCGCTGAGGTTTTTGTCTTTTAATCCAAGACTTTTGTATTTGATGGCTCTTCTGGAAAACAAAGCTTCATAGGAACCTACTTTTTCTTTCAAAAAATCCAAAGTAGGCGCATCAATCGAGTTGGTTTTAATATCCACCAACTCGAAATCAGCACTTGGGTTGAATGCTTTTATCAATTTTCTGCAATTGTCGCAGGTACTTAAATGATAAATGCGTTTCATTTTAACAAAATTCGTCGTAAGCTGCAGCAAGATTAGCAGCAATCATTTGAGCTGTTCCACCTTCAATATGGTGACGCTCTAAGAAATGAACTAGTTTACCATCTTTGAACAAAGCAATTGATGGCGAAGATGGAGGGTAAGGCAAGAAATACTTGCGCGCTTGTGCAACCGCTTCTGTATCAACTCCTGCAAAAACAGTAGCTAATCCATCAGGTGATTTCACGTGTTGAACAGATAATTTTACTCCTGGACGCATATTTCCTGCCGCGCAACCACAAACAGAGTTCACGACCATTAATAAAGTTCCTTGTGTATTTGAAATCATTTCGTCAACTTCTGAAGCGTTTGTTAGTTGAGTAAATCCTACATTCGTAAGATCTTCTTTCATTGGTTGTACTAATTCTGCTGGATACATATTTTTATATTTTAGAATGCAAAATTACGCATTTTTAAAACTTGATAGTTCTTAAATAATGTTTAAAAATTAAGAGTTAACAATTATATTTTTTAGCATTTTTTCAACCTTCTCACAAACATCATTCCTATTGAATTTTGAAATTGAATTTTGAAAAGTTGTTAGTTCAAATGGCGTTTTTTTCTCAAGCGCTAGTTTCATTTTTTCAGCTAAATAAAATTCATTTTTTGTTTCAAATAAAAGGCCAGCATTTCCAAAATCCAAAAGTTCACTAGTCCCACCTGCATTACTTCCAATAACAGGAGTTCCCTGTGCCATAGATTCAATAGTTACCATTCCAAACGTTTCTGAATCTGAAGTCATCAACGTCCAATCAAAAGCGTTAAAAACATCCATTGGATTTTTTTGAAAGGGTAGAAAAATGATTTTTTGTTCTAATTGATTGAGTGCAATAAACTCTTTAATTTCTCTTAGATAATTGCTTGGAGCATCCGGCGTTTCTTCACCAACTATTACAAGTTTGAATTTATATTCACTTAATAATTGTGTTGCCTTCAATGCGTATAATTGTCCTTTTTTCGGGTCAATTCTTCCTACAATTCCAAATAGAAATTCATCGTCTGGTAGTTGGAGTAAATTTCTAGATTCAGTTTTAGTGTTTTCTGTTATCGAACCAAAATCTAAACCAGATGGAATTACATTTATTTTTTGACTTGAAACGTTGGCATTTTCAAGCACTTGTTTTTTCAAATATTCCAAAGGACAATTCCACGAGTTAAAATAGGAATAACGTAAGGTTCTGAAAAACTGTTTTTTGGGTGCTCCAAATTCCATTTCCATAAAAAAATGAACGTTGATTTTTCGTCCAGATAAAAAGGAAATCGAAGCAGCAATACTCATATCGAAGGTCGCTCGAATGATTAAGTGCTCTATTCGTTCTTGCTTTAAATAACCTAATAACTTAAAAGCACTCAAAAAGTCGTAATGATTTTTGTGTTTTTTAATATAGAAGAATGGAATACCTGAATTTTCAGCTGCTTTATGAATAGGTGAATTTTCCAAACAATATAACTTTACAAAATGTCCTCGGTTTTGCATCCAAACAGCATTTTTTAATTGATTCATTTCTAAACCACCCCAACCATTTGTTCCACATAAATAAGCTATTCGCATTTCCTTAAATTTTAAAGCTATGAAATTATTGAATTCTAGTATTTTTGCAGCATGTTTAAAAAACCAATATTCATCTTTTTTTTTGGAGTCATTCTTATCGCAACACCTTTATTTTTATTTCCTATTAATTTATTTAATGGTGCAATTGTTTTCGAAAATGGTCCACAAAAAATAGTTCAAGATGCTCCTTTAAGTTTATCTTATTTTATAGGATTAGGATATGAAGAAGAAGAAATGGTCGGTGTTGCTGATTTTTACCTCAAACAAGAAGGATATATTTTAGCTTTTTGTTTAATAATTGGATTTCCAGCATTATTGGCTTATCGTTTGAAAATGAAATTTAACGAAGACGAAAAGAAAAAATTAAAGTGACTTTGTTCTTCCTCCATCAACTGGAACATTTATACCATTAATATAAGAAGCTTCAGGACTTGCTAAAAATGCAATCGCGGCTGCAACTTCTTCTGGTTCAGCAATACGTTTCATTGGAGATTCTCCAGCCATTTCCTCAAATATATCTGAAACTGACTCACCCGTTTTTGCCGATTTCGCTTCTGCAATTGCTTGTAAACGAATCGTGTTTGTTGCGCCAGGAAGTACATTGTTAACCGTAATTCCATACTGACCAAGTTCACCAGCTAAGGTTTTGCTCCAACTTGCAACTGCTCCACGAATGGTATTCGAAACACCTAAATTAGGAAGTGGTTGTTTTACAGAAGTTGAAATAACATTTATAATTCGACCATAACCTGATTCAATCATTCCTGGATAAATGGCTTGAACTAAAATGTGGTTACAAATTAAATGTTGATTGAATGTATTTATAAACTCATCTGTTGTGGCATCAATAATAGGTCCGCCTTTTGGTCCACCAGTGTTATTGATTAGAATATTGATTTTATTTCCAGCGTTTATGAAAGTGGTAATAATTTCTTTTAATGCATTTGGGTGGGTGAAATCAGACACTAAATATCCATGAATTTGACCATTTGTTGTTGATAGCTTTTGCTTCACTTCTTTCATTTTTTCCTCATTGCGAGCAACAAGAATAACATTGGCGCCCATATCTGCTAATTTAATAGCTGTAGCCATTCCAATTCCCTGCGTGCTTCCACAAACGAGTGCTGTTTTATTTATAAGAGAAATATTCATAAAAATAGTATTGATATTAATTTGTTAAGCCAAAAGTAACGAAATGTAATTATAAATCATGCTTGGAAAAATCAAATCAAAATGGTAAATACAATATTTTAAATTATAAAAGAGTCCAATGTTTTGAAAATATTATGCCATGTTAATTAATTGTTATAAAAAAATTGTACTTTTGAAAAAATTAAAAATTAAATCATGATAAAATTTTTACAAACTTTGAGATTGACACTTTTGTTTTCTGTAGGGTTAGTTGGGATATTAAAAGCTCAAACTATAATCATAAATCCAGCAACAGATGGTGGCTTTGAAGGAGCAACATTTGCAGCAGATGGTTGGTCTGTTCAAAACAATCAAAATACAAATGTGTGGGTAAATTCTACTGGAGCAACAACAGGATTTACAGGAAATAAATCAGCATACATAACAAATGATGCTTTTTCTTCCTCTCCAACGCATACTTATACGAATTCTGTAACTCAATTATGTTACATTTATCGTGACATCACAATACCAGCTGGAGAATCTCAAATATCTCTTTCATTCCGTTGGGTTGGAATAGGAGAAACAGGTTATGATAGAATGCAAGTTTGGGCAGTACCAACAACATACACACTTCCAACATTAACTACAGCAATAACCACAACTGGAACAG
Organism: Chitinophaga pinensis; assembly: GCA_945863605.1. Lineage (GTDB taxonomy): Bacteria > Bacteroidota > Bacteroidia > Flavobacteriales_D > Crocinitomicaceae > UBA952. The sequence continues at coordinate 2,193 of CAMAZP010000021.1, read as the reverse complement.
CGCCAACAGGTCGTGTTTTACTTGGAAATGGAACGGCTGGGTATGTTAATTCAGCAACATGGTCAACAGCAAACATTACTATTCCTGCAGCTTATGCAGGTCAGACATTTAGATTAGTTTTTCAATGGAGAAATGACAATGGAGGTGGTGCAAATCCTCCAATAGCTATTGACGATGTATCTTTAACATCTAATTGTTCAGGACCTACTACTTTGGCAGCTAGTAATATTACACTAACAAGTGCTACATTGAACTCAAATACTTTTGTTGGAGCAACAGGTTACAACTTTAGATACCGTGTATCTGGAACATTAAATTGGACTTTAGCTCCAGGTAATCCGTATGTTTCACCTGATGCAAGTATAACTGGTTTACTATCCAATACAAACTATGATTTTCAAGTTGCAGCAGATGGTCCTGTTTGTAATTCATGGTCACCAACAAACAACTTTATCACAGGTTATTGTTTACCTTCAACGACAAGTCAAGCTTCTTGGGTGAGTGCTTTTAGTACTACAGTGGGTGTTTCTAACATTACTTACACTGCAGCTTCAGGAACAGCTGGTGGTTATAATAATCAATCTGCAAATTTAAGTGCAAGTAATTATATTGGTGGAACAACAAACCTTTCTATGACGGCAGGTGGTCCAACATGCGGTTTTGCTGTTTGGATTGATTGGAATAATAATTTAATTTTTGAAACTGCTGAACGTGTTTACAACACAACAGGATATGTTACCTCTACTACAGGTTCTTTTACAGTTCCTTTAGGTACAGCTAATGGTGCTTACAGAATGAGAGTAGTTACTGATTATAATAACTCAAACCCTACTAATCCATGTTCAGCTCTATCTAGAGGAGAATATGTTGATTTTACATTTAATGTTGTTTCAGCTCCAACTTGTTTTGCGCCAACAGCTTTAACTAACACACAACTTTCTTTAACATCGGCTACACATTCATGGACTGCTCCATCAACTGGAACTCCAATTGGCTATGAATGGATTGTTACAACTTCAGCAACTCCACCAGCGTCTGGTACAGCTACCACTAACCTTACAGAAACTTCAACAGGTTTACTTACAGATGTAACCTATTATTTACATGTAAGAACTGATTGTGGTGCAGGTGATTTCAGTGCATGGGCAACTTCAAGTTTTGTATTAGGATACTGTATTCCAACTTCAAATTGCTCTTTTGGAGATGTTATCGGTTCAATAACACTTAATACCCTTTCAAATGTTACAGGATCAACATGTGGCTTAAATGGGTATTCTAATTATACAACAAACCCAGCTTTAACAACTAGTTTACAACCAAGTACGACATATACTTGCATTGTTGGGGCTGCTGCTTATGCTCAAAGTGTTGCTGTTTGGATTGATTATAACGATGATGGTATTTTTGATAATGCTACAGAACGAATTGGATATACTACAAATGCAATTCCAGTTAACGGAACAGCATCTTTTAATGTAGTAATGGGTTGTACTCCACCTGCTGGTGTTCATCGAATGAGAGTTAGATCATCAGACAATAGTTTTGTTTCAGGTATAAATCAAACACCATGTACTAATTATTCTTATGGTGAAACAGAAGATTATTTGATTACTATTGTTGCTCCTCCAACTTGCCCCGCACCAGGAGTTCCAGTTGCTGGTACAGCAGGGTCGTTTTCATTAGATTTTGATTTCCCTTTAAATTGTGCAACTGCAACAAATTATGATATTGAATATGGTCCAGCTGGGTTTACTCTAGGAACTGGAACTATTTTAACTAATCAACCTGCTATAATTAACGGTACTACTGGTACTATTTCCTTGACAGGTTTAACTCCATTAACAGTTTATGACGCATATATTCGCTCAAATTGTGGAGGAGGGGATTTAAGTACTTGGACACCTGTAGCGACAGGTTCAACATTACAACCCCCATGTTCAGGAACACCAAATACACCTATTGCTGCTTTAGCAGGTCAAGCATCAATTTGTGCTAATGATAATACAATAGTTACAGCAAGCGGATTTACGAATAACTTTTTACAAATTTCTAATCAATGGGAAGTTTCAACTAATAATTTAGTTTGGAATCCTATTATTGGGGAAACTTTACCAACTTATCAATCAGGATCTTTGTTTGCAGGTACTTTCTACTACAGGTTTGTATCTACATGTCTAGCGTCAAATCAATCTG
>CAMAZP010000020.1 GCA_945863605.1 Chitinophaga pinensis | reverse complement strand
CCCAACTTTTAATTCGCCCCGATTAGTCAATCCACAAAAAAACCGCCCCAATTTCTTGAGACGGTTCGCTATATAGTCGCTTCGCACTATCCGAATAAATCGGGAAGATTGATGCGTTGAAGAGCCCGAAGGCTCTTTTTATACTATTTTAATAAGGCTTTTTCAAAAGGTTTTAATCGAGGCACGATAAAATTTAATTCCGCAGTTTACATTTGTAAATGAGGAAATAAAATTTTTGAAGCAACGATTAGTAAAGCTCTTTTGAATTAGTCTTTTACATCATTCCAGGCATTCCACCACCCATACCTGCCATTCCAGCAGCTGGATTGTTTTCTTCTGGTTGATCAGCAATCACACATTCAGTTGTCAACAACATCGATGCGATAGATGCTGCATTTTCAATTGCAATTCTAGTCACTTTTGTTGGATCAATTACACCAGCTTTGTATAATTTCTCATAAACTTCCGTACGTGCATTGTATCCGAAGTCATCTTTTCCTTCTTTTACTTTTTGAACGATAACAGCACCCTCACCTCCAGCGTTTGCTATGATTTGACGTAATGGCTCTTCAGCAGCGCGTTTCACAATTGCAATTCCTGTTTGTTCGTCTTCGTTATCACCTTTCAATTTATCTAAAGAAGCAATAGCACGAATCAATGCAACACCTCCACCTGGTACGATTCCTTCTTCTACAGCAGCTCTTGTTGCAGCTAGAGCATCGTCTACGCGGTCTTTTTTCTCTTTCATTTCCATTTCAGTAGCTGCTCCAACATAAAGAACTGCAACACCACCTGCTAATTTAGCTAAACGCTCTTGTAATTTTTCGCGATCGTAATCAGAAGTTGTAGTTTCTATTTGAGCTTTGATTTGTCCAACTCGAGCTGAAATATCTGCTTTTTTACCTTTACCGTTTATGATAGTTGTATTTTCTTTATCAATTTCGATTTTAGCTGCAGTACCAAGCATATCAATTGTAATGTTTTCCAAAGTCATTCCTCTTTCTTCAGAAACTACTTGACCCCCCGTCAAAATTGCGATATCTTCAAGCATTGCTTTTCTTCTGTCACCAAAACCTGGAGCTTTAACAGCAGCAACTTTCAATGAACCACGAATTCTGTTTACAACCAAAGTTCCAAGTGCTTCACCGTCTACATCTTCTGCGATGATTAACAATCCTTTTCCTGCTTGAACAACTGGCTCTAAAATCGGCAACAATTCTTTCATACTTGAGATTTTTTTCTCACAGATTAATATCAATGGGTTTTCCATTTCTGTGATCATTTTCTCAGCATTTGTAACGAAGTATGGTGATAAATATCCTCTATCAAACTGCATTCCTTCCACTGTTTTTACTTCAGTTTCAGTTCCTTTTGCTTCTTCAACTGTGATTACACCATCGTTTCCAACCACTTTCATTGCTTGTGCGATTAGTGCACCGATTGCTTCATCATTGTTAGCAGAAATAGTTGCGATTTGTTTGATTTTAGAATTATCTGAACCAACTTCTGTAGATAATTTTTTCAAGTTTTTAACAACTTCAGTTACAGCTTTATCTATTCCTCTTTTTAAGTCCATTGGATTTGCACCTGCAGCAACGTTTTTCAACCCTGCGCTAACAATTGCTTGTGCTAAAACGGTTGCAGTTGTTGTTCCATCTCCTGCGATATCAGCAGTTTTAGAAGCAACTTCTTTTACCATTTGTGCTCCCATGTTTTCAATTGGGTCTGAAAGTTCGATTTCTTTCGCAACCGTTACACCATCTTTAGTAATTTGAGGAGCACCAAATTTCTTAGCAATCACTACGTTTCTACCTTTTGGTCCTAATGTTACTTTTACTGCATTTGCCAAAGCATCTACACCTTTTTTTAGCTTTTCTCTTGCTTCAACGTCGAAGAAAATATCTTTTGCCATAATAATTTAATGTTAAGTGTTTAATTTAAATGATTAATTAAAAAATTCCGTAAATATCTGATTCACGCATAATTAAGAACGTTTTTCCGTCTAATTTGATTTCTGTACCAGAATATTGCCCGTATAGCACTGAATCACCGACTTTAACTGTCATAGGTTCGTCATTTTTACCTTCACCTGCTGCAATTACAGTCCCTTTTAACGGTTTTTCTTTAGCTGTGTCTGGAATGTAAATTCCACTTGCTGTTTTAACTTCTGCTGGAGCCGGTTCGATTAGAACTCTGTCTGCCAAAGGTTTAAAATTTACTGACATATTTTTAGAATTAATTTAAAGATTTGATTTCCATTCGTCCAATTTTATGCCAAGCAAGGAACTGCGACAATTTTGCCAAAAATGGATTGGGTATAAAATAAAAATGTCAGTATGGGTGACATACTGACATTTTAAAAATTATGAATGGATTTACTATTTGTTGTTTTGTGTGTTTCCTTGACCTGCAGGTTTTTGACCTTGTTGTCCAGGTTGCTCTGTTTGTTGTTTCTGTTCTACCGGTTTTGGAGCTCTAGGCTGACGAACCGTCATAATTACACTAGCTAAAACGATAACAATTGCAAGTCCCCAAGTTGCTTTATCAATAAATTCAGTTGTTTTTTGAACTCCTCCCAATTGGCTTGGAGAACCGAAATCTGAGCTTATACCTCCACCTTTTGGATTTTGAATATAAACAACTAGTATCAGTAGGATACTTGCTAAAATGACTAAGGAAGATAGTATTATGTCCATGTCTAAGAATTAAGTTTTTTCTTTAAATTTTTAATTTGGGTTGCAAAGAAACTCTTTTTTTCGGGAAAAATCAAGATTAATTGCTGATAAACGTAAATTGATTTCGGATAATTGCCTTGAAGAGCGAAAATTTTTGCCAAAGTTTCACTTACAGGCATATTGTTTTCACTCAAACTTTCTTTCGCTTTTTTAATTGGAGAATAAAATTCTTTCTTAGGTTTTTCGAAATTGTAATATTCGATTTTCTTAGGCTCATCCTCAACTTCAGCTTGTTTAGATTCATCTTTAATTACCTTTGTTTCGATAGGATTTACAACAGAAGTTGTAGCCCCTAAACTCAACCAAGAACTAAAACTTCGCTCACTTTGGGATTCAATTTCAGTATTTTCAATTGTTGTAAATTTTTCAATCTTTTTTTCTGCTTCAAACTCTGATTCAGGTGTTTTTTCAATCTCCAGTTCAAGCTTCGTTTCTTTTTCTTCCTCGTGATAATTGGTTTCTATAAAGCTCGATGAAATAGCCGCGGATTGAATTAATTGTTCCAATTCATCGATTTCTTTTTTAAATTCAATACTTTTTTCTTCATGAACTATTTCTTTTTCAACTTCAGTTATCTCTAAAATAGGGTTTTCAACTTCTTCAACAGTTTCTGCTTGAACTTCAGGTTTTTTTTCTTCCTCAACATGAACCGTTTCTAAAATAGTATCCTCGACTTCTTCAATAATTTCTTGTTGTTCTCCAGTATTTTCATCTTCAACTTCAAACTTTTCTATAACAGGATTCTCAATTTCTTCTTCGATTGGAGTTTGCGCTTGAGGAACTTTTTCTTCTTCAACTTCAACAGTTTCTGTAACAGGATTTTCAATTTCTAAATCAAATCTTGGATTTAATAATTCAAACAACACTTCACGTGAAGAAATTCGGTAAGCATATTTTTCTATTTCACTTTCTAAACGTACGTCTTTACTATTGGAAAGTGCTTTCAAATACAAAATAGGAAAAGAAGAAACGTAAGGATACAACTCCATTAACTCAGCTAATTTCCGAACATCTTCGCTAGTGCAGGAAGAGGTATCTAAAATCTTTTCGTGGATATATTCTGAACTTAACATCACCAGTTACTCATCAATTTATTAATAACATCTTGAATGATTTGCGTATTAATTTCTTCTAACAATTTAGATTCGACGCCTGCTAAATTAGTATTGGCATCAAAATCTGAAAATCGGGTTGAAGTTACAGAAATTAATTCTTCTTTCGGCTTTGTTATTTCGATGGAAAATTGAACGGTAATTGTCAAACGATTTTGGGTAGCGTTATCTTTTCCTTGAATTGCGATTGGGTTAACACTGTAATTTGTTATTTTTCCATCAATGTTTACTTCGCCTTTTCCAAAATTAGTATTCAACAATAATCGTGTGTTGTTTTGAATTCCGTCTTTTAATTGTTCCGTCAAACTTGCACTATAACTCAAAGGTGCATTGGGCGCTAAAACCTCTAAAGTCTTCACAGAAAATGTTTTCCATTCTTCGGGCATTGAACCTTTGTCTTTAAAGGAAACACTCGATGGCCAACAAGATGAAAGTAGAATTATAAGTAAAATAAGTGTGCCGAATTTCATAGGTCCATTAGCTTGTATTCTTTAATTTTTCGATACAAAGTACGCTCAGAAATTCCCAATTCGCTAGCTGCATATTTTCGTTTTCCGCGGTGTTTTTCTAGAGCTTTACTAATTAATTCTTTTTCACGATCTTCCAAGGATAATGATTCTTCCACTTCAACATGTGTTTCGAATTGTTCAGTAGAATTAGGGAAATTAAAATTAGATTCCTTAATTGGAGCTGAAGGAAGTAACAATCCTGTATTTTTTACATTTTCATTTACTTCTTGATAAATACGATTAACAACAGCACTTTGGTCAGAAGTCAAAGAAACAGCACTTCCTTGTTGGAGAATTTCAACTACTAATTTTTTTAATTCGTTCAAATCCTTTTTCATATCGAAAAGCACTTTATACATCAATTCGCGTTCTGAGAAATTTTCTTGTGAATTTTCACCGATAACTTGGGGTAGTTTTTCAGTTATTTGTGGCAAATAACTAGATAGAATAAAACCATCTATATCTCTAGCAGTTTCAATTACAGATAATTGTTCCACTAAATTTTTCAATTGGCGAATATTTCCTGGCCATGGGTAATTTACTAGTAACTGTACTGCATCGTCATTTAATTTAATTGCTGGCATTCTATATTTTTCAGCGAAATCGTGTGCAAATTTTCTGAAAATCAAATGAATATCTTCTTGACGATTTCGTAAAGCAGGTAATTGAATTGGAACAGTGCTTAAACGGTAAAACAAATCTTCTCTGAATTTTCCTGATGTAATTGCACGTTGCATATTTTCATTGGTCGCAGCCACAACTCGAACATTCGTTTTAATTGCTTTTGAAGAACCAACTCGAATGAATTCACCTGTTTCCAAAACGCGTAATAAGCGAACTTGTGTTTGCATCGGTAATTCAGCTACTTCATCTAAAAATATTGTACCTCCATTTGCCACCTCAAAATAACCTTGACGACTTCCAGAAGCCCCAGTAAACGAACCTTTCTCATGACCAAATAATTCAGAATCTATTGTTCCTTCAGGAATAGCACCACAGTTTACAGCAATGTATTCGCCATGTTTTCGAGAACTCAAATTATGAATCACTTGCGGAATAATTTCTTTTCCAGTACCACTTTCACCCGTCACCAAAACAGAAATATCAGTTGGGGCAACTTGAATAGCAACCTCCAAGGCACGATTGAGTAATGGAGAATTACCAATAATACCAAAACGCTGTTTAACTTGTTGTAGGTTCATAACTAGTAAATTAACATTTAGAAACGATTTCTCCCATTAAAGTTGCAGAGGTACATTCGTCGATGCGTACCATCACATATTGCCCTTTTTCACAATCTAATTTCGGGAAAATAACCATTGAATTTCTTCCAGTTCTACCGCATAAATGTTCGTTTGAACGTTTCGATTTACCTTCAATCAATACTTTTTGAACGGTACCAATTTGACGTTTATTTGATGCCAAAGAAGAAGCCAATTGTTTCTCAATGATTTGATCCAATCGTTTTCCTTTCACATTTTCGGGAACATCGTCAGCAAAACGTCTTTCAGCCAGTGTTTTTGGACGTTCTGAATATTTGAACATATAAGCAAAATCATATTGAACGCTGTCCATTAAACTTAACGTTTCCGCGTGTTCAGCATCTGTTTCGCCACAAAATCCAGTAATAATATCTGTTGAAATCGCACAATCAGGAATGATTTGTTTAATTGCATCGATGCGTTCCAAATACCATTCACGTGAGTAGCCACGGTTCATACGGTATAAAACGTCAGTATTTCCCGACTGAACAGGCAAATGAATGTAAGGACAAATATTTTCGTATTTCGCCATAATTTCCAATACATCATCAGTCATATCTTTTGGATGCGAAGTACTGAATCGCACACGTAACTCGGGTGAAACCAAAGCCACCATTTCCATCAATTGTGCAAAATTTGTTGTAGGTTGTGAAGCGTCTTTAATTTCTCCTTTCGAACTAATATTCCAACGGTAACTGTCTACATTTTGTCCTAAAAGTGTCACTTCTCGGTAACCTTTTTCAAACAAATCTCGGCATTCTTCTACGATTGTTTGCGGATCTCTTGACCGCTCTCTTCCACGTGTGAAAGGCACAACGCAAAAAGAGCACATATTATCGCAACCGCGCATTATTGTTACAAAAGCAGAAATCCCACCTTGATCTAAACGAACAGGAGAAATATCAGCGTAGGTTTCATCACGTGAAAGCAATACATTTACTGCTTTTTGTCCTGTTCCTACCTCTACAATTAGATTTGGTAAATCGCGGTATGCATCGGGACCTGCAACTAAATCCACCAATTTTTCTTCTTCGAGAAGATTTTTTTTTAAGCGTTCTGCCATACAACCCAAAATCCCAACAACCAATTCGGGATTGTCTTCTTTTTTCTTTTTGAATTCAGTCAAGCGATTACGAACGCGTGTTTCGGCATTTTCACGAATGGAACACGTATTTATTAATACAACATCTGCTTCATCGACATTTCGAGTAGTTGAATAGCCGTCTTTTTTCATAATGGACGCAACAACTTCACTATCCGAGAAATTCATCTGACAACCATAACTTTCAATGTATAATTTCTTTTGAGCAGTTATATTTTCTGAATCGATTAGCATTATTGCTTCACCTTGTTTTGATTCATCAATTACTTTATTTTCGTGAGACATAGTTGTTCTTGATTTGGTTGGCAAAAATAAGTATTAATCAAAGACTGACAAAATGACACCTAATTAAAAAAACAAACAAAATTTTTAATTGCTTATAATTATTGAAGGCAATCATTGTGAATTACCAAGAAAAATAAACAAGAATTACTTTGCTTATTGGTTTACAAATCTACGTTTGAAATTGGTAATTTTTTAATCGATGTTAAAAATCCCAAATTCTACTTCAAAAATCCCCTTGCGCGCAGATCTTTTTGAATAACAACAATATCATCAGGGATTTCAAAATTTATCAGCCAATTTACATCCAAACCGTTGTAAATACTTAATTTCATTATGTTCGGAAAACAAGTAATCAATTCTCCCAAAGTTTCAATATCCTCTTTAAAATCGTATTGTAAATCTTCGTGCATTGTCTTGATTTGTGTCATTATTTTAAAACTTCTCGCAATCACATAGATATTAAAAGCATACGATCTATTCGGCATTTCTCGGTTCAATTCGTCTTTTAAATACGTTAGCGAAATAATCAACATTTTTAGATTCAAGTATGGTTCACTGTATTTATCTTTAGTGGTTGAAACAAGTTCGTTGATCATTCCACTCATTTCTTTGACTTCTTGTAAGTAAATATCAGAGGAATAAAAACGAATCTTAACAGCTGCGACAATTCTTTGAAATCTTTCCTCTAATTCAGATCTAAAAGCCTCCACCGATTTCGTTTCTAACAATTGAAAATAGAGTTGATTCACCAAAACCTTGTCTTTTTTGATCAGTCGAATTAGCAATTTATCTTTTTCTTTCTCAGGTAATGCAAGAATAGCTTCTTTAAACTCTGTTTCAATCTTCATTGATTCTATTTTTCTAAAGCAAAATAAATCATAATTTAATAACAAAAATTGTTACGTAATCGTTTTTTATAACAATGAAACAGATTTTAAACTCATAATTTTCTATTTTTACATTTTAACACAGCTTAAAGTATTTAGTAAAATTGAAGTCTGTTATTAATTAACTTCTTTTGCTGAGCTTGTCAAAACGTTGACTATTTACTTTCAGTTCTCAACTTTCAGTTCAATGTCTGTCCATAAAAACGTAAAAAAAGTAACAACGCACACCTTGCAAGAAATGAAAAACGCGGGTGTAAAAATATCTATGTTAACAGGTTATGATTTTTCTACTGCTAGAATTATCGACGAAGCTGGAATGGATATCATCCTTGTTGGTGACTCAGCTTCTAACGTCATGGCAGGACACGAAACAACCTTACCTATTACTTTAGACCAAATGATTTACCACGCTTCTTCTGTTGTGAGAGCTGTTGATAGAGCGTTGGTTGTGGTTGATTTACCCTTTGGTTCTTACCAAGGAAATTCAAAAGAAGCGCTTTCTAGTGCTATTAGGATTATGAAAGAATCAGGTGGACACGCTGTAAAAATGGAAGGAGGACAAGAAATTTTGGAATCTATCAAACGAATTTTAACAGCTGGAATTCCTGTAATGGGACATTTGGGTTTAACGCCACAATCGATTTATAAATTTGGAACCTACGTCGTTCGAGCGAAAGAAGAAGAGGAAGCAAATCGCTTGATTGAAGACGCAAAAGCCCTAGAAGCAGCAGGTTGTTTTGCCATTGTTCTAGAGAAAATTCCAGCAAAATTAGCAGCTAAAGTAGCGCAAATGGTAACGATTCCTATAATTGGAATAGGCGCTGGAAACGGTGTTGATGGCCAAGTTTTAGTAGTTCATGATATGCTTGGAATCAACAATGAATTCAGTCCACGATTTTTGCGTAAGTACAATAATTTACACGAACAAATGATGCGTTCGTTTCAAGAATATATTCGCGACGTAAAAGCTGGAGATTTTCCTAACGAATCAGAACAATATTAAGTTTGGACTATGATTTTCAGTAGATTTTCATTTGTTTTATTTTTTTTACTGATCGCTTTAAGTGCTTGTAATTCAAACTCAAACAAGGAAATAAAAATCACTGATTCTTCTAAAAACGTGTGTAAACATAGTCGCTGGTTGAAGATTTTTGAAACGGAAAATCAAGTAATTATTCAAATCACTAATCCTGATAATCCAAAGCAAGTTTTTACCTTTAAAACTTTTGGAAAAGCAACAAACCAAGGAGTTAATTCCACCAAAATTATTCAACTTCCTACTAAGAAATTGGCTGTGCTTTCAGCAACTCATATTGGAATGCTTTCAGAATTAAATGCGATTAATTTCATTTCAGCGATTTCGGATGTGAAGTTTGTTTACAATCAACAAGTGAAAAAAGGTGTGAAAACTGAAAAGATTGTATCGCTTGGTGACGAAGGTCAAATTTCAATTGAAAAACTGCTTGTATCTAAAACTAAAACAATGATTTACAGCGCTTTTAGTGGGGAATTATCACAACAAAAACAGTTTGAAAAACTTGGAATTACGAGTATCCCAAATTATGATTGGCGCGAAACCACTCCATTGGGAAAAGCAGATTGGCTCTTACTTTTTGGTTATTTGACCGGTAAACAAGAACAAGCAAAAGAAAGAATCGCTCGACTAAACACCTTATATTCTCAAGGAATTGTGGCGGGTAAACAAATCAAAAACAAAGAAATTTTTCTACTTGGAAATCAAATGGGAGATTATTGGTACGCACCAGCTGGTGAAAGCTATCAAGCCATTTTATTGAAAGACGCTGGAATCAACTATTTGTACGCCAACACAAAAGGAACAGGAAGTTTAGCTTTACCGATGGAACAAGTTATTAAAGATGCTGAAAATGCAACTATTTGGTTAAATCCTGGTTTTGGAAGTAAGGCAGAAATTCTAAAATCAAATCCGAAGGCGGCATTTTTAAACGTTTTTCAAAAAGGAAAAATTTACTGTTATTCAGCAAATATGAATAATTTTTGGGAAAATAGTACCGTTCAACCTCATTGGTTTTTACGAGATTTACAAACTATTAAATCCGGAAAAACTTCCAATGATAAATTGTATTTTTATAAATTGGTAGAATGATTGAAACGCAACGAATAAACTGGTTTTTAGTAGTTTCGCTTTTGATTTTCCCATTGATTGCTTACTTTCATTTGACCGTTGGACAACAAGAAATTTCGTTGACAGACTTTAAAAACGCAATTTTTGCTTACGATTCCACAAACACAGCACAATTATTAGCAAAAGAGTTCCGATTCCCACGATTAATAATGGCTTGCGTCGCTGGGGCTGGACTATCATTGGCTGGAATGTTAATGCAAACGCTTTTCAATAATCCACTTGCTGGTCCTTATGTTTTAGGAATTAATTCTGGAGCGAGTTTGATGGTAGCAATTAGTTTATTGACTGGAATTCAGTTTTTTGGAACGAATCTCGGTTTGATTAGTTCTGCATTAATTGGTGCTTTTGCGGCGGGAATGCTGATGATGACGGTGGTAGGTTTCTTAAAATCGCAAGTTTCTCTTTTGTTAGTCGGTTTGATGTTTGGAAGTTTCACCTCAGCGATTGTTTCGTTTCTTGAAATCAGCTCTAAAGCCGAACAATTAAAAAGCTTTACCCTTTGGTCGATGGGATCTTTACAAAATGTTTTGCTCGAACAAATCCCCTTGATACTTTTACTTTTTGTGATTGGAATAATTTTAAGTGCACTGATTGTGAAACCTTTGAATCTATTGGTTTTAGGTGAAAATGCTGCTTCTTTGTTGGGAATAAAAATTCAACAAACGCGAATTATCATTTTGATTATCACAGCTTTGTTTACAGGATTAATCACCGCTTTTTGTGGACCAATCGCCTTTGTTGGTTTAGCTGTTCCAAATATTACACGTATTTTACTAAAAACACAAAATCACTTCTACTTAATCGCTGGTAACTTGTTGATTGGTAGTGCGTTTTTGGTGCTTTGCGACATACTTATTCAAGTTGTAGAAAGTGAAATTCAATTGCCAATCAACGTACTAACTTCCTTAATTGGAGCACCTTTCGTGATTTTTGTACTAATTAGAAAAATGAAATGATTCACTTCAAACAAGCAGAAATAGGTTACAAAAATCCACTTTTGAAAGTGACAGATTTGACTTTGGAGGCAGGAAATGTCTATGCTTTAGTTGGAAGAAATGGAAGTGGAAAATCTACCTTTTTACGAACGATAACTGGTCAAACGACCTTACTAGCAGGAGAAATAAGTATAAACTCAGTTTCTATTAAAAATGCAAATGCCATTGATAAATCAAAAACTATTGCTTTTGTTGAAAGTAAATTTGACGGAATTGACTTTCTTACTGTTGCTAATTATTTGGCATTAGGTCGTGCACCTTATACGAATACTTTAGGCCGTTTGAATCAAGCTGATTGGGATTTTGTGAATCAAGTTGCAAACGAAATTGGAATTGAAACATTTCTCCAAAAAGAGACCCTTTCATTAAGTGATGGCGAACGACAACTTTGCGCGATTGCACGAGCGATTGTTCAAGAAACACCTGTTCTTTTACTCGATGAACCAAGTGCCTTTTTAGATTATGCCAACAAGCAAATTCTAGTAGATAAATTACTACAAATAGCTAGTGAAAAGCAAAAATGTATCGTTTTTTCCACCCACGATTTGGATTTATGCATTGAAAATAAAATAGAATTTATAGCCCTGAAAAACAAATCTTTGCAGAAAGCAAGTGGTCTAAGCAAACTTGAATTGATTAGTTTATTGGAAACTAAATCCTAACCGTTATTTAAGCTATTATTTAATCATCCAACTTCCACCCACAGAAATAATATTTTTTTCAGCTAAATAGCTTTCGTAAGTACTTTCTGTGATGCCGCCTGTTGGACAAAATTTCACGGTTGGAAACAATTGTCCGAATGCTTTTAATGCCTCAATTCCACCAGAAAGATTTGCTGGAAAAAACTTGAAAAAAGAGCAATTTTCTTCCATTCCTAACATAATTTCACTTACTGTAGAAACTCCTGGAATATACGGAATACCAGAAACAGCTAATGCTTCAGCTAGTTTTTCTGTTAAGCCAGGGGAAACGATGAAATCAACCTCTAAAGCTTTAACTTGTTCTACTTGTTCAGTACGAATGACCGTTCCAACACCTACAAAAAATCCAAGTATAGCTCTCTTTTTTAATAGTTTGATTGCTTCTAGTGCATATTCTGTACGCAAAGTGATTTCAATACAATTGATACCTGCTGCTTGAATTTTTGTAACAATTGTCTCCAATTCTTCTGCGTTGTGAATCGTTGCAACTGGAATAACTGGATTATTTTTTAATACTGTTTCAATACCGTTTTGTACCATAACTATAAAATAAATGATGCACCTTCTTCACTCGAAGTAACTTGATGGCGCAAGTTGTTAAATAATTCTCTACCATAACCTTGCGTGCGAACATTTTTCGTTCGTGCTGTTCGTGTTTCCATTTCTGGAGTTAAGCACGTCAAAGTACCAGTTGTTGCGTCCAGACGAATGATATCTCCCGTTTGAATTTTAGCAATTGCACCTCCGTCTTTCGCTTCGGGTACAACGTGTATTGCAGCAGGTACTTTTCCAGATGCTCCAGACATTCTACCATCCGTAACAAGCGCAACGTTAAATCCTCTTTTTTGTAAAATTGACAATGTTGGTGTGAGCTGATGTAACTCCGGCATTCCGTTTTGTTTTGGACCTTGGAATGGAAGAACTGCTATAAAATCTTTTTCCAATTCACCGCGTTTGAAAGCATCGATTAAGTCAATTTGCTCATCAAAAACGATTGCTGGAGCTTCAACAATTCTATTCTCAAGTGCAACTGCAGCCGTTTTAATCACTGAGCGACCGATATTTCCAATAAGTATTTTGATTCCTCCATCAGCTGAAAAAGGTTCATTAACGGGACGTATGATGCTTGTGTTTAAACTTTCAGTTGCACCTTCTTCCCAAACCAATTCGTGATTTTTAATTTTTGGTTCTTCGGTGTAAGCCATCAAACCTTGACCTAAAATTGTACGAACATCCTCGTGTAAAATCCCATTATCTAATAATGTTCTTATTACAAAAGACATCCCACCAGAAGCGTGAAAATGATTCACATCGGCTGCTCCATTCGGATACATACGTGTCAACAACGGAACAACGTCAGATAAATCTGACATATCTTCCCAATTGATGATAATTCCAGCTGCACGAGCAATTGCAATTAAATGGATGGTATGATTAGTAGAACCTCCTGTTGCTAACAATCCGATGATTCCGTTTACAACTGTTTTTTCATCAAATTGATTTGCTAAAGAATATTCAAAACCTTTTAATGAATTGTTTCGAGCAACTTTTACAGCTTCTTCGGTTAAAAGTTCACGTAATTCTGTCCCAGGATTTACGAAACTTGAACCAGGTAATTGCAAGCCCATAATTTCCATCAACATTTGGTTACTGTTTGCAGTACCATAAAAGGTACAAGTTCCAGGAGAGTGGTATGAATCCGATTCGCCTTTTAATAATTCTGCACGTCCGATTTTTCCTTCGGCATATTCTTGGCGAATTCGAGCTTTTTCATCGTTGCTAATTCCTGAAGGCATTGGACCACCGGGTATAAAAACAGCAGGTAAATGTCCAAATCGCAAAGCACCCATCATCAATCCAGGAACAATTTTATCGCAAATTCCGAGATATAATCCTGCATCAAACATATTGTGTGTTAAACCAACAACAGCTGAAAGAGCGATTACGTCGCGACTAAATAACGAAAGTTCCATCCCAACTTGACCTTGAGTTACACCATCGCACATTGCTGGAACACCACCAGCAACTTGCGCCACAGCTTGATGTTTGATTGCAAAAGCTCTAATTTTATCAGGATAATGTTCGAATGTTTTGTGTGCAGAAAGCATGTCATTATAAGCAGTAATAATTCCAAGATTTGGAGTTTCATTTTCAGCTAATTCACTTTTTTCGTGTGAAGAACAACCTGCAAAAGCATGCGCTAAATTTCCACAATGTAGATTTTTACGTGTTACACCTTCTTCATTTGCTGTTTTCATATCAGCTAAATATTCAGCACGAGTAACTTTACTGCGTTCAATTATACGATTTGTTATTTCTATAATTCGTTGATTCATAATTTCTTATTTTGTAAAATATACTGTTTCAATTGTGTCTAAAAATTCACCAATCGGATATTTTTTGTCTTTTGCTTCTTCTAAAATTACTTTTTTGTTGTCACCTGTAAATAGTAAATAAGTATGTTTCGCATTTTTGAGTAAGAAAGTTGAGCACGTAATACGTCTTTTCGGATGATTAGGAGCATTTGTAATCGCTATTAATTCAGTAGTTGAATTGGCAAGAATGGAGGCTTCATCATTCGGGAAAATGGAAGCTGTATGTCCATCATCGCCCATACCAAGTAAAACAACCGTCGGATTTTCAAAAACTTTATAGGCGTTCTTTACCATTTCAAGATTCAAATTTTCGTTTTCTATATTAAAAACCATTGGAACAAAGGTTGCTTTTTTAGCTTGATTCGTTAACAAGTTATTTGTTACCAAATTTTCATTAGAAAATTCGCTGGTGTTGTTCACATAACGCTCATCAACTAATCCAACTGTCACTTTTTCCCAATCTAATTCACATTGATTCAATAGCTGAAAGAGTGGTTTTGGTGTAGATCCACCCGAAACTAGAAGTGTGGAAGTTCCTTTTGTTTTAATAGCTTCCTTTAGATCCTCAATTACTTTATTGCAAAGGGATTCAAACATTTTTTCTTTTGACTCAAATTCAAGTATCATTCTCCCCAAGATTTAGTAATCCAAGTAGTTCCTTCGTCCATAATTAAATCTCCAGGACCCCAAGTTCCAGCCTCGTATAAAATATTTGCTTGATTATTCGCTTTCCAACTGTTGGTAACACTTTCAATCCAAGTCCAAGCTGTAATCAATTCATTTTGGCTCATAAATAGTGTTTGATTTCCGCGAATAACATCAATTATTAAACGCTCATAAGCTTCTGGAAAACGCTCCTTAAATGAATCTAAGTAATCTAATTTTAAAGCGATTGGCTTGTAGCGATAACCCCCTGGACCAGGGATTTTGGTCATTTGAACTAATTCAATACGTTCCTCAGGCTGCAAACGCATGATTAATTTATTGCTATTCAATTTTTCTTTTGAAGGAAAAATATTGTGACGTACTTCTTTGAAATTAATTACGATTTCTGAATAGCGTTTACTCATTCTTTTACCAGTTCTTAAGTAGAAAGGAACGTCTTTCCAACGCCAGTTATCGACATAGGTTTTCAATGCGACAAACGTTTCTGTTTTAGAATTGAATTTTTCAATGTCTTCCAAATACGATTGAACTTCTTGTCCTTTTACAACGCCACGTGTATATTGACCTTTCACTGAGTCTGTTTGAACCGATTTTCTATTCATCGGGCGCAACGCTCGTAGAACTTTCAATTTTTCGTTTCGAACTTCGTCAGCTTCCAATGTATGTGGAGGTTCCATTGCTACCAAACATAAAAGTTGTAATAGATGATTTTGAACCATATCCAATAATGCACCACTGTTGTCATAGTAAGCAGCACGTTTTTCAACTCCAAGACTTTCAGAAACAGTGATTTGAATATTGTCAATGTGTTCCGAATCCCAAGCGCGTTCGAATAAATTATTAGCAAATCGCAATACCATTAAGTTTTGAACAGTTTCTTTTCCTAGATAATGATCGATACGATAAATTTGATGTTCATTGAAAGCTTTCGTGATATCACTATTTATCTTTATGGAAGATTCTAAACTATTTCCCAAGGGTTTTTCAAGCACAACTTTACTAGCTTGATTCACTAAACCTGCTTCTTTTAAGGTTTGAGCAATAGGCCCAAAAGCAGATGAAGGGGTTGAGAAGTAATAGATGTTTTGGTAATCTGGAAATTGATTTAGGTAATTTGCTAAATTCTGATACAATTCTACAGAGGCATCTGCTGCTTGAATAAGATTTACTTTTTTGGCAAATGCTAAAATTGAATCTTCGGTAGTGTTTTCTTCAGCAGTTAATTTTAAAAATCGAATGAGTTCTTCAGCAAATTTTTTTTCCTCAGGTTTATTTCTCGTAATGGCTACAACGTTGTAAGGACATAACAATTGACCATCTTGTTCGCGGTGAAATATAGCTGGAAAAATCTTTCTTAATGCTAAATCACCATCTCCTCCAAAAACGATGATGTTAAATGGTTGAAATATTTCTGTGTGTTTTTTTTGTTTATTTTTTGAATTACTCATGCGAAACAGTTTGTGTCAAATATACACTAAGTAAGGGGTAAATCCAAAAAAAAAATGGTTTATTATAACTGATTTTATTTTTAAATTAAATTGAAAACTTTGATTAAAATTTATTGTAAAAAAGTACGTAAAGGTTTGTTAAATATTTAATTGTATGTAATTTATGATATAAATTTACAGGTAATAAAACAAATAATTATCTATCGATTTTATATTCTACACTAATATAAATACACAATGGAAATAAATCATCTAAATTCTTTACGACTTGGGTTTTCAACCAAAGAAGGAGAAAGAATCCAAGAAGTTGGTTTGATTAATTTTATTTCAAATCAATTAGCGGCAAAAAATACCTTGATTGAACCTGAATTCATTGCAAACAGTCCAAAGAATCTAAAGCAATTGAATGAACTTAAAAATAAATCAGAAAAAGGAGGGAAAGAACAAGAAAAAGTGGCAGTTGATTTATTGAAACTTAATTTTGAATTTAAAGCATTTATTATTGAGCGATGTTTCATTACTGAAAATCCGTTGCGAGAAAAGATAAACTTGTTTTTTCAAAATCATTTCGTCTCAACGCTAAAATCTGTAAAAGTTCCTTTCTGGATTTACAAACATTACGAAAGTATCAACACACATGCTTTAGGAAACTACAAAACGCTTGTAAAAGAGATGGTCTATTCCAATGCTATGATTAAGTATCTTGACAATCAGCAAAACAAAAACGGAGCAGTCAATGAAAATTTAGCTAGAGAATTACTTGAACTTTTTACACTAGGTGAGGGGAATTATTCTGAAAATGATATAAAAAATACGGCGCTATCACTTGCTGGTTTAACCTTTGGTTTGGAAAAAGGACAATACAAGCCAGCGTTAATGGATAATTCAATTAAAACCGTTTTCGGTAAATCTGGAAATTTCAAAATTGATGAGGTAATTGATATTATTTTCGAACAAAAAAACACTCCTTATTTTTTAGCAGAAAAAGTACTTAAGTGGTTTTTTTACGATCAACCCAATCCAGAATTGATAAAAAAGTATGGAGATTTATTGAAGGAAAATCAATTTGAGTTGAAACCCTTTTTTCAAAAAATATTTGTGGAAGAATGTTCTAAAATGACTTCCGGAAATCAACTAAAAAATCCATTAATTTATCTTTTGCAAGTCCACAACGATTTAAATCTTCTTCCAAATTACAAGTTAATGGCATTTTTTCTTAAAAACCAAATGATGGACATTTACGATCAACCAAATGTAAAAGGTTGGAAAGGAGGCCGTGATTGGTTAACCTCTCAGATTTATGCCGAACGAAATATGTTTATCGATTTTATCATTGATGGAAATCTAAAATATGAAAAGTTGTTGAACAAAAGATTAGAGAAATTTGATGTTGATTCGATTCATTTCAAACCAACTTTAAAGCTTAAAAACACAACAAATGCTAGAGCAATTTTAGAGGAATTAACTCAAAAACTAATTTTTGAAACAGACAAAGAGTTGGATGATGAGTTGAATCAATTGTTAAAATACGATTTTGATCCTAAAGCTGAAAATGCAGAAAAGGTTATATTAAAGGTCTATCAGTTTCTTGCTAAAACTCCAGAATTTCAATTAATCTAAAGCCATGAATCGTAGAAAATTTCTTCAACTTACAGCTACAACAACGGGCGGAATGTTGTTATTTCCAAGTTTTTTAACAGCAAAAAACCTTTGGCTTCCTGAAAATGCTAGTTCAAGTGAAAATGTGCTCGTTTTTATACAACTTAATGGAGGAAATGATGGTTTAAATACCTTTATTCCGTTTGAAAATCCTCTCTATTTTGAGAATCGTCCAACAATCGGAATTGAAAAAAGTAAAATTTTAGTCACCAAAAATGGCATGGGTTTTCATCCTGCATTAAAAGATTTCGATACAATTTTACAAGAAGGAAATTTATCGATTATTCAAAATGTAGGTTATCCAAATCCAAATCGTTCCCACTTTAGAAGTCAGGAAATTTGGCAAACGGCTTCTGATAGTAATCAATTTTTAGATTATGGCTGGCTAGGACGTTTTTTGGATATAAATTATAAAGATCATCTTTTGCCGTCGTTAAATGTTGATGCTATTGATAGTTTAGCATTAAAGGCACATCAAGCAAATGGAATAACAATCAAGGATTTTAACAAGTTAAAAAATTATTCCGCTTCTTCAAATGGACTTCAACTTTCTGATAATCCGCAGTTAGATTTTGTAAGAAAACTACAATACGCTTCTTTGGAAGGTATGAGTGAAATCGAAAAAGCACTTCAAAACTCACAAAACTATTCGGATACTTATGCAACAAATCCTTTGTCAAAAAACTTGGAGTGGATTGCAAAATTAATTAAAGGCAATTTGAACTCTAAAGTTTACTACACTTCATTAAACGGTTTTGATACACATAACAATCAACTTGCAACGCACCAAAAACAATTAACTATTTTGAATGATGCTGTTTATTCATTTTATAAAGATTTGAAAAACAACAATATACTTGGAAATGTGACACTTGTAGTTTTCTCTGAATTTGGAAGAAGAGTAAAAGAAAATGGTTCTGGAACTGACCATGGGACAGCGGCACCATTATTTATTATTGGGGGAAATAACAAAGGTCAAATTATTGGAAAAAATCCTGATTTAGTCAATTTAGATAAAGGTGACCTGAGATACGAAATTGATTTTAGAAGCGTGTATGCGACTCTTTTACAACAAAAATTCAATTTCGATGCGAGATTAATCAATATCAAGAAAGATGTGCTTTCAGATTTATTCTAGTAAATATTAAACACAATAAACGGAAAATTACCGATTATCTATTTATTATTTTACAAATCTATTTAATTTCTCTTCGAAACGAAACTATAAACACGATAAGTCAATAAGATATTGACTAGAATCACCACCACAACTAAATAACCAAGATTATCGAAATTCTCTAAGGGACTTGATGTTTCATAAATAATAAAAAAGAAGAAGATAAGTTGTTGAACTTTAGTTTTTTAGTAATTTTATTAAAGGAATGTGGCAGGTTTTTTTTCTTTGCCTCATAAACAACCATTCAAGAAATCACACTGATTGGAGGAATTGAGGAACGAAATTTCTTCGATGATGTTGTGATTTGCTTTCAGTTCTTTTATTTTTGTGGATAGATTACAACAGGAACTAGCTTGAATCGTGACGAATTTATGTTGTGATTTGCTTTCAGTTCTTTTATTTTTGTGGATAGATTACAACAATTCTGGAATTTCTTCAACTGCTGAATAAGTTGTGATTTGCTTTCAGTTCTTTTATTTTTGTGGATAGATTACAACTGATTTGGTTGTATTCAGTCCACCATTTGCGTTGTGATTTGCTTTCAGTTCTTTTATTTTTGTGGATAGATTACAACACTTCTTCTTCAACAACAACCTCTTCTTCTGTTGTGATTTGCTTTCAGTTCTTTTATTTTTGTGGATAGATTACAACAATTTCATATAAATTGTTTAGTTACGATTAGTTGTGATTTGCTTTCAGTTCTTTTATTTTTGTGGATAGATTACAACATTACACCGAAGAAACCCTTATGCGCTTGCGTTGTGATTTGCTTTCAGTTCTTTTATTTTTGTGGATAGATTACAACTCTTATAAAGTAGCTGAGTTTCGATATCTTGTTGTGATTTGCTTTCAGTTCTTTTATTTTTGTGGATAGATTACAACAGTCCACCAGTTCCAACGTGCATTGTGCAAGTTGTGATTTGCTTTCAGTTCTTTTATTTTTGTGGATAGATTACAACCTGAGTAAGTAACTCCGTCAAGAGCCTTCAGTTGTGATTTGCTTTCAGTTCTTTTATTTTTGTGGATAGATTACAACAAAGATTGCCGACGGACAGACGTTCGAGGCGTTGTGATTTGCTTTCAGTTCTTTTATTTTTGTGGATAGATTACAACTAACGTTTACGGGAATGGAAACATTACCTGGTTGTGATTTGCTTTCAGTTCTTTTATTTTTGTGGATAGATTACAACTATACCTTGCAACCGCTTGTTTATAATCTGTTGTGATTTGCTTTCAGTTCTTTTATTTTTGTGGATAGATTACAACTAATATGAACGAATTAGTAAACATCAGATTGTTGTGATTTGCTTTCAGTTCTTTTATTTTTGTGGATAGATTACAACTTGTGTTCTGATGTTGACCTCGCATAAATAGTTGTGATTTGCTTTCAGTTCTTTTATTTTTGTGGATAGATTACAACATAATTGTTACCGTAATAGCTGAAGTTGATGTTGTGATTTGCTTTCAGTTCTTTTATTTTTGTGGATAGATTACAACTTTTTTCAACTCGTTAATACGGTCTAATAAGTTGTGATTTGCTTTCAGTTCTTTTATTTTTGTGGATAGATTACAACGTTCGACAATATGGTTATTAGACCGTTACAGTTGTGATTTGCTTTCAGTTCTTTTATTTTTGTGGATAGATTACAACGCAAACCGAATTGTTTAACAGAACCCGACTGTTGTGATTTGCTTTCAGTTCTTTTATTTTTGTGGATAGATTACAACTTGTCAATTAACGTGAGTGAAGATGATAAAGTTGTGATTTGCTTTCAGTTCTTTTATTTTTGTGGATAGATTACAACGTGTAACAATATGACTTTTGACGCTTATAAGTTGTGATTTGCTTTCAGTTCTTTTATTTTTGTGGATAGATTACAACCGAACAATAAAATATAATAGAATATGAATAGTTGTGATTTGCTTTCAGTTCTTTTATTTTTGTGGATAGATTACAACAACTCTACTCTACACTGCTGTTAGATACTGTTGTGATTTGCTTTCAGTTCTTTTATTTTTGTGGATAGATTACAACCTATTTAAAGATTTTACATTACCAAAATTAGTTGTGATTTGCTTTCAGTTCTTTTATTTTTGTGGATAGATTACAACGCTTGTTAAAAAGTTGTAATCTTCGCTTGTGTTGTGATTTGCTTTCAGTTCTTTTATTTTTGTGGATAGATTACAACTACAATGAAATTTACAAAGAAACAAATTGAGTTGTGATTTGCTTTCAGTTCTTTTATTTTTGTGGATAGATTACAACTAACAATTCTCATGTTTGTTCCTGGAAGGAGTTGTGATTTGCTTTCAGTTCTTTTATTTTTGTGGATAGATTACAACTTAATGAATGATTCAGTTGTTTTATTATGGGTTGTGATTTGCTTTCAGTTCTTTTATTTTTGTGGATAGATTACAACTTGGACGGTGTGGCAATACATAAAATTGCTGTTGTGATTTGCTTTCAGTTCTTTTATTTTTGTGGATAGATTACAACCCTTGGCCTTATGAGGCAGAAAGTAAAAGTGTTGTGATTTGCTTTCAGTTCTTTTATTTTTGTGGATAGATTACAACTCCTTCCTCAATCGTGAAAGTTCCAAATGGGTTGTGATTTGCTTTCAGTTCTTTTATTTTTGTGGATAGATTACAACGAAAGATTTTAATATTGCAATGCAAAAAGGGTTGTGATTTGCTTTCAGTTCTTTTATTTTTGTGGATAGATTACAACTGTGATACCTAAATCTTTAATTTGTTTTATGTTGTGATTTGCTTTCAGTTCTTTTATTTTTGTGGATAGATTACAACGGACATGTTGGTATTTATGTTGGTGAGGATGTTGTGATTTGCTTTCAGTTCTTTTATTTTTGTGGATAGATTACAACTACAAGTTGTTAAACATCCTTTGTGGGCATGTTGTGATTTGCTTTCAGTTCTTTTATTTTTGTGGATAGATTACAACCTTACAGCTCATCAACTGAGCTACACCATGTTGTGATTTGCTTTCAGTTCTTTTATTTTTGTGGATAGATTACAACTGATGAAATGCAGAGACTTGATAATGAAGAGTTGTGATTTGCTTTCAGTTCTTTTATTTTTGTGGATAGATTACAACTTCATTTTCTTGAACAAGAAGACCATGTGGTTGTGATTTGCTTTCAGTTCTTTTATTTTTGTGGATAGATTACAACCCAGTGTCAAAAAGTGTGTAATGTGAACCAGTTGTGATTTGCTTTCAGTTCTTTTATTTTTGTGGATAGATTACAACTGTTCACGAATTTTTAAACGAATCTCACGTGTTGTGATTTGCTTTCAGTTCTTTTATTTTTGTGGATAGATTACAACCGTCTTTTTTCATTTCTTCTTCGGGTGCTGTTGTGATTTGCTTTCAGTTCTTTTATTTTTGTGGATAGATTACAACCTTCGCTTGTTGTAACATTTTCTAAATCCGGTTGTGATTTGCTTTCAGTTCTTTTATTTTTGTGGATAGATTACAACTCTTTAAATGTGGCTACTGGTGCGATATGCGTTGTGATTTGCTTTCAGTTCTTTTATTTTTGTGGATAGATTACAACGCGTTTTGACTCCTATATGATTCAATGTATGTTGTGATTTGCTTTCAGTTCTTTTATTTTTGTGGATAGATTACAACGCTTCATTTTTCGTTGGTGGCTTGTTCACGGTTGTGATTTGCTTTCAGTTCTTTTATTTTTGTGGATAGATTACAACGTATATTAAGCACGAGCAAATTATTAAGGAGTTGTGATTTGCTTTCAGTTCTTTTATTTTTGTGGATAGATTACAACTAATATTATCGAATCCTTACCGTTTACCTTGTTGTGATTTGCTTTCAGTTCTTTTATTTTTGTGGATAGATTACAACATATCGAACATTATAACTCGTTGTGCCGTCGTTGTGATTTGCTTTCAGTTCTTTTATTTTTGTGGATAGATTACAACCGGTTTTATATTGTTCAATTATACAATTTAGTTGTGATTTGCTTTCAGTTCTTTTATTTTTGTGGATAGATTACAACTCTATTACTCGGTTGTAAACTTCCGTTCCTGTTGTGATTTGCTTTCAGTTCTTTTATTTTTGTGGATAGATTACAACGTAACGACAAGCACAAATTTAGTTTTGCCGTTGTGATTTGCTTTCAGTTCTTTTATTTTTGTGGATAGATTACAACTTTGTTGCTCCAGTTATAGCGGAGTTTGCAGTTGTGATTTGCTTTCAGTTCTTTTATTTTTGTGGATAGATTACAACCAACCAAAGAATTTGAAGAAACATCAGCTATGTTGTGATTTGCTTTCAGTTCTTTTATTTTTGTGGATAGATTACAACTGGTTGGTTGAAAAAATACAACAAGCCAACGTTGTGATTTGCTTTCAGTTCTTTTATTTTTGTGGATAGATTACAACTCATAAAACCCAATTAGTGAAGTTAATATCGTTGTGATTTGCTTTCAGTTCTTTTATTTTTGTGGATAGATTACAACCGTTACAAAGGTTATTAAGACGGGCGGAGTGTTGTGATTTGCTTTCAGTTCTTTTATTTTTGTGGATAGATTACAACGGAATCACTAAATTAATACTTGATTATTTAGTTGTGATTTGCTTTCAGTTCTTTTATTTTTGTGGATAGATTACAACACCGCTTTCCCTCCAACGATTTGTGTCTAAGTTGTGATTTGCTTTCAGTTCTTTTATTTTTGTGGATAGATTACAACCTTTTCGTATCACATTAGAGCAATACAAGGGTTGTGATTTGCTTTCAGTTCTTTTATTTTTGTGGATAGATTACAACTAAAAGAAGTTCCGATTATTATAGCTGATAAGTTGTGATTTGCTTTCAGTTCTTTTATTTTTGTGGATAGATTACAACATGCGAAAAGAAAATAATGGTTTCGCATTCGTTGTGATTTGCTTTCAGTTCTTTTATTTTTGTGGATAGATTACAACGGAAGTTTATATGTCCTCTCTTCAAACGAGTTGTGATTTGCTTTCAGTTCTTTTATTTTTGTGGATAGATTACAACGATTCTTTGTGCTTCGATTCGTTCCGCTTGTTGTGATTTGCTTTCAGTTCTTTTATTTTTGTGGATAGATTACAACCACTATTGCCAACGACAAATTGTCCTTTGCGTTGTGATTTGCTTTCAGTTCTTTTATTTTTGTGGATAGATTACAACTGTATTCGCTATACCACTTATTTGCAAAGGGTTTCAGGGTTTTTGTAGAAATAAAAATCCGATGCCAAATTAAAAATCCAAGTACGAGTTGCTTGGATTTTTTTGTTTGTAATTAATAAAGAATAATACTTTTTTGCTATAAATTTTAATCACCCTCCTTAGTCCTCCCTCAAGGGAGGAAACCCTATTTCTTTATTCTAAGTTAAAATTTAAAGAGTTTTTTCTAATAATACTAAAAAGGGAGAAGGTTAAAACAACTCTAATTGTTGGGAAGGTGCAATTGTTTTGGTTTGCTTGACTCCGTGAAAAATTTCCATTCTGCCAAATTGTTTGTCTGTGATTGCGAAAATTCCAACGTGTCCTTTTTCTGGTAGTAAGCGTTTCACTCGCTTGGTGTGAACATCTGCATTTTCTTGACTTTGGCAAAACCGTGTGTAAATCGAAAACTGGAACATTGTGAATCCATCTTCTTGCAATTCTTTTCTGAATTTAGCAGCATCCCGACGTTCTTTCTTTGTTTCGGTCGGTAAATCAAATAATACCATTATCCACATATTTCTGTAAGCGTTAAAGCGTGAGGTTTCCATATTTTTTGAGGTTAGGACTTAAATATTTTAGAACGAAGTGAGATTAGAACTTCCCCCTTCGCCGCGGCGAAGAAGGGGGACTGAGGTCTGACAACTCTGACGAGTGTCAAACTCCGTCTGAGGGGATGAATTTGTTTGGACACCTCCCTTAATCCCTCCTCAAGGAGGGAGACCACTTAACTATCATTTCTTTTACAGTTCAGGGTATACAATTTTCCGTTGTGAACCTTCAAAACACTTATATAAACTTGCTGTTGTCAAACTTACAGCATGAAAAAGTGGGCGTTTTAAACCCCCGATTTCTATGTCTAACTGTGGGAGTTTTAAAAGTTCAATTTTATGTTCACGTGTCAATTCTTCGCTTGGTTCTTGGTTTTCTAATAGTTCGATTACCACTAAGTCAACATAAGGTCGATAGGGTTCCATGATGTCGTCAGCCAAACAATATGCGTTGTATTTGTTTTTGTGGTGAATGCCGAAAGTGGGAAGCATTCCGCTTGCTGTCAAGGCTCTTGCGACAACAGAACGCAGAATAGCATAACCATAATTAAGTTGTGCATTTGGACTGTTGCTTTCTCGTTCACGTTTGAATTTTGTGCCGTAAATAGCACTCCAATAATGAGCAGCTGCTTGTGCTTCGCAATTGGTAGAATCGCCACTTAATACTTTTGATTTTAAGTTTTCAAGGCGCGATGTAGTTAAACCTAAGGTTTCTAAAACGCGAGCCTGATTGTGAATTTTTGCTTTGATAGTTTGTTGCCACAGTTGTTTTTTTAAAGGTTCGCTTGCTTCAATTTGGGTGCGCATCCGTTCCGTTTGTTCGCTGTTTCCTTCCAGGGGCATAAACAAACCAGTTGGCATGTATTTGCTATTACAGCTGATAAGTGCCACTTGATTTTCTAATAACAATTCTAAAAGGTTAGCAGTGAAAGTAATGTGTGGGTGTTCCAAAACAACGACTCCAATATCTTCAATTGGGATGGTTTTGGTGGTTCGTTGCTCATCTTTGAGTTCCACAACCAATTGTTGTTTGGAGCTTGAAAGATGAGCTGGATTTCCGAAGTGTAGGGTTCGTTTGACCATTCTAAGTAGATTAGGAATGGTTGCGTTTACGTGTTAGTTATTGGAAATGTTGCAGTTAACGTGTTTCGGAAATAATCCTCCCCACAATTATAGTGTGGGGAGGAATTTAAATTAATATTCTCCTACATGGACTATTTCTCCGAGGTGATTGATGCGAACTTTGATAATTGATTTAATATTTGAGGGTGTTCTGATAAATTGATAAGTTATTCCATCAAGATTTTTTTTATTTTTAAAAGTATCTCCATTAGCAGGTTCAGTTTCTAAATGATGGGAAAAAATATAGTATTTTGAAGATACGCTTTGTACCCTAAATAAA
This sequence comes from Chitinophaga pinensis, assembly GCA_945863605.1. GTDB lineage: Bacteria > Bacteroidota > Bacteroidia > Flavobacteriales_D > Crocinitomicaceae > UBA952. Next base: position 30,132 of record CAMAZP010000020.1, on the reverse strand, counting down.
TTTGGACTGACTTTCAAAGAATTATTTTTGTCTAATAAATCTATTTCAGCTGGATTGAATCCTGTTTTTTGATTTGGAAAAACAAAATACTCATTTTGTTTCATTGTAAACAAAAACTCCCAGCCATTCTCGTGATTTTTCTTAATTATAGGTAAGTCATTGTTTCTTCTTGTTACTGCTTCCATAAATGAAACGACTTCTTCTTGTAAGTTTCCTTTTTCATCTTTATAAATTGCAACATGATGATTACTTCCAGTATTCACAAAGTCTACTGGTATTTTTCTTCCATTGTCATCTAGAATTTCTTTTCCAAAATGGTCTTTTTTATTGTGTAAAGCAATTGCATTTGAGACTCCTGTAATTGTTACAGATTTCAGAACAATCCCTTTTTCTTTGTTGAGATAAATCGGATTTTCTTCTAAGTTGATAAATGCTTTTTTTGGATCATTACCATATTTTTCTAATCTTTCAATTAGTATATCTTTTACTTTAGTATCAACAACTTTATCAATTTTCAATTCAGGTGTAATTGCTTTACGAATAGTAAATCTTTGTTCTTTCCATACTAATTTTACTGTATCAGGAACAAACGTAGTGTGTAATTCATCTAGATAAATAGGTGTTTTATCTAAACTGTTTTTTCCAGAAAATGCTTTTTTGGAATCCGAATTATTCTCCAATAAACGAGCTAATAAAGCTTCACGATATTTTTTCTTTGCAACTTTTTGAATTTTTATTTCATCGAAAGTCGCATTTATCTTTTCCATTTTTGATTCAAAATAATAAGAACTACCATAAACCGTCTCTAAATGAAGTTGTCCTCTTGGAGTTTGTGTTTTTTGAGGATTCCCATTTTTATCTTTACTTCCACTGTTTTTATTAATTGTAGTTACTTTGTTTTTTGCTTTAAATGAAATTAAAGTACTTTCTAAATGTTCTTTAGCTTTTGCTCTAAATTTATCTAACGGCATAGGTGGTTTGAAACGTCTTTTATTGTCATTGTCAAAGTAAGTTTCTTTCTCTTGAATTCCATAAATCGCTCCGTTTTTATCACTTTTAGCATTTAAGTTATTAAGATACTGAATAAAAGAGGGTTTTGTAAATGCAACCGTAATAGCATCCATTGCATGATGACGATGATCGTTTCTTTTTGACCAATCTTTTATTTTTTTTCTTTTTTCATCATGACGATTTTCAACCCATTCTACCATTCCAAGTACTTCATATTTTGGAAGAGTTAATTCTTCTAAAACATCAATCAACTGCCAATCTTTTCTTAATCTTTCTGTTATTGCTCCAGTTGTTGTTCCAACAGTTCGAACAATTTCGTTCAAAATGTCTTTTGATTTTTTTGCAATATATTGGGTGTCATTTAAATCTCTATTTAAAAAATCCGAAGGTATTTCGGATTCTGTCCAAAGTAGTTTTTTATATTTTGTTTTTTTACCATCTTTATTAAACAAAGCTTTTACGCGTTCTTCATACTGTGCCAATGCTTCTTCTCCGTATTCATTTTTAACAAAATCATAAGCAGTAGAATTACCTTTTTTAATATTAACGTCTCTGAATTCTAGGGTTTTGTTTCCAAATGAATCATCAAACATTTTTGCCTGAGGTATTATGTGTTCAATATCTATTGACTTACTAAATAAATCTTCTCTTGAAATTGGCTTTGAAGAGTATAGTGTTTTGTAACCATTTTCCTTTAATTCTTCGTATAATTTATATCTAATAATATCGTTTCTTGTAGGATTTTTAATTTCAAATTCATTTCTTAAAATTGATTTTATTCCCTCGTGAAAACGAGTAGATTCATTTATTTTTTTCGTCAAATCCTCGCGTTGTTTGGCAGTTTTTTTTAGTTCTCGTGCCATCTCAACTCTTATTTCATCAGGTTTTCCGTATGTGTCAATAATTGTATTAACAACATTAATCATCTGATTTATTATCTTTTCTACAACTGGATTTCTTAAACTGTTTTTTGGTAAAATATCAAGTTTATCTTTTAATACTTTATTGTCTAAATCTTCTTTTGTTTGTGAGTTTGAATGGTTATATCCTGCTAAAGCACAGGCCTCATCATATCTATTTCCTTCTTTTAAAAAAGGTAATATCTTTTGAATTGCTCTACTACTTAAACTACTATAGTCATCTTGTAATTTTACATTGGATAAAACAACAGCATATTCTTTTTCTAAACCATATTTTTCTTTGAGAATTGTAAGTAAACTGTCAATTCCAGAGGTAGAATTATCTCCTTCATAAGAATATAATAGGTGCCATAATTTATAGAAAGGTTGGTTTTCGTGTTCTTTCCCTAATAAATCACTTGAGTAATTTATGAAATCTGTTTTAATACCTAATGCAGAAAAAATTGACACTACAGTTTCAATTTTATTTTCAGCATTTAATTTTTTGAAGTCAATTTCATCATGGCCAGAAATCTCTAAAATATTCTCAAAAGAATTAAAAAATGCTGCAAGTGTTCGATTTCCTTCTAACTCTTTAAAATTATAGTTGAATTTATTTTTAAATCCAAGTAATTTATTGACTTCTGAAGTAGATAGTTTTTCTTTTAGTTTCAATTCTTTGAACAAAATATTCTTTTCTTCAAATTCAAGTTTTCGAAGTTTTGATTTTCCGTCTTCATCTAAAATTTCAACATTGTTTATTTGAGCCCAAATTTTAAAATCTTGAAAAAGTGGAGATGATTTTGGACAGACTTTTGGTCCAACTATTTTTATTTTTCTCTCGCTATTAATTTCTATTTCTTTTTTCTTTCCTTCAAATTCACAAACGGATAATAATCCTTTTTGAGATTTTAATCTTCTTTGATAAAATATTACAACATCTTTTATTTCTCTTTTTAATTCAGCAGTAAGTTCTGAATGGAACTCGGACTGTTTTTCCCAAATTTTCTCAAATTCGTCCATATAATCTTGTCGGTAAAAAACTTGCCCTTTTAATCGAGAATGTGGATTTTCTTGAATCTGTTTGTATAGGAATTGCCCAACAGTCAAACCTTTAAAAATTAATTCTTTACTCCTATCAGAAATAGCCCCTAAATAACCACTAGAATTCGAAATATTACCTTTTATTTCAGCAAATACTTCTACTAATTCATTTATCGTTAATTGCTGACTAACAGCTCTAGATCTCAAGTCATATCTATTAAATCTTAATTCATTTCTATTTCCTTTTAAATCAATATTTTCAGTTTTTAATTCTTTATAAAATATTGTTGATGTCTGATTTTTATTTTTTCCATCGAATAAAATCAAATTCTTTTCATTTAATATTTCAGGGTAAAAATTAGATTGAAAATTCCAAATTTTATTAAATTCTTCATTTAAATCTGAGCGATAAAAGTCAGGCAATGAACGTTTATCATTCTTTATTAATTCAAATGCATATTGTCCCGGAGTTAAATTTCTATCATTCATTTCCAAAGCGACTGCCATGCCATCAATTGCTTGACCTTCTTCTTCGTTTTTTGCTTTACGACTACTTTTATAGCCTCTTTTTTTATTAATCATTAGAAGAACTCTTGCAAATTCCTCTAAACTAATTTTGTCTATCGCAGCTTTAGATCTTAACTTATAAGTTTCAAATGTTGAATTATTTGAATGTTCGTTTAGTAAACTTGTTTCATTAATTAGTTTGTTCTTATGTAAAATTTCAAGGAGATTTTCTCTTCTTAATTTGTAACGTTGTAGACTTCTTCTCATTGATCTTTTTAAAGTCCTATCAGCATTCGTCGTAATAGATTTTCCTTTTTCAAAATTTAAAGTTTCATCTGTACTTAAGGGGATAACTCTTACTCCAGTTTTTATTATGTCAGCGTTTTCACCTTCTCGGACTAATGCCCATCCGATGCTGGTTGTCCCCAAATCCAGTCCCAATATTGTTTTTGTCTCACTCATAAGTAGCGGTTATTTAAAAGTTATTAAAAATACAAATTTTATTCGCGCGTAAAGATAAATTTGGGTGAACGTAATCTATTTGAGTTTATCTCAAATTTTCTGAAAATAAATTTGAAAAATTCTGAAAAGGGAAAGAAAAAAGATTTAGTTTTGTTGAACTGAAAGCAAATCACAATAAGGATTATTCCGTTGTGAAAACATTTACTACGGCCTGTCTCTGATAGGTCGTTTTTATTTTGTAACTATTTCACGAACTCTTTTGAAAATAAATAATACAATTTCCTAAAATCTTTCGTTAAATAACAACTTTCAGTTTACAGATTTATTCTAGTAAAAATAAAACACAATAAACGGAAAATATCCGATTATCTATTGATTATTTTACAAATATATTTAATTTCTCTTTGAAACGAAACTATATACACGATAGGTCAACAAGATATTGATTAGAATCACTGCTACCACTAAGTAACCGAGATTATCGAAATTCTCTAAGGGACTTGATTGAGTTTTTTGTTGAACAATCCAACCACCAATTAATGCTGCGACACCTCCAGCCATTTGTTGTAGAGAGGAATTAATACTCATAAACGCACCTCTGTCTTTCATTGCAGGAATTGATGCAGCCAATGCTTGAGAAGGAACCATTCGTGCCATTATTCCCATCATCATAAATACATTTACTAGAATCAAAAGAGACAGCGAAACTTTAGGTAATTGGGTGTAAATCAAAACGGTTATAACCATTAAAATCGAAGCACCTGTGAAGATGGTAAACTTGTTTAATTTATCGCTCAAAACCCCAACCACTGGCATAATTGCAAAAGTTGCCAATCCAACAATCATAAACATTAAGGGTAAATCTGCTTGAGAAATTCCGATGTTGTTGACAGAATACGTACTTCCCCAAGGCATCATCAGGTATCCACCCAACGACATAAAAGCGGTGGCAATGTATCCAATTCTATATTCCCTGTTGGAAATCGTTTGCCATAAATGTTTGAGTGCATTTTCACGTTGGAGTTTAAGATGTGCGTTAACTGGTTGTAGTACAAATAAAGCCATGAAGAAAATAACACTTGCTAAAATAACGATGAGGTAAAAAGGAGCTTGCCAATGCCACACTTTTGCAAGGTATAAACTGATAGGAATTCCTAAGATTTGACTCATACCAAAGCCCATTTGTAAGAAACTCATAACCCTACCTCTATGGTAAAAATCAAATAAATCGGCAACAATTGCTAAAGAAATCGAAGAAATTACCCCACCAAAAATTCCAGTGAAAATACGAGCAAAAACAAGTAGCCAATAACTGTTTGAAAGTCCACAAAGCAAAGTTCCTATTATAAAACCACCGTAAAAAAAGAGTAGTAATTTCTTGCGGTCAAATTTATCAGCAAAACTAGCTGTCAAAAAACCAGAAAGACCGGCAGAAAGCGCATAACTTGAAACAACTACTCCAAATTGTGCAGGTGTTATTTTTAAATCCTTAATCAATAAATCACCAAGTGGCGACATGACCATAAAATCCAAAACCACACTGAATTGTGTGAGCGCAAGAATTAAAATGACAACGATTTGATAGGAAGTGAAAGGAACTTTTTCTGTGTTTTTATTCATAAGTTGACAAAAATACAATAAGCATGATTTTAAACAGATTTTACTTGTTAGATTTTGTTAATCAATTTGATAAGAAATAATGAAATTCTGTCTAATTTTAAAACTTTAAAAACCTAAATATGAAAATTTCAATTTGTTTCCTTCTGTTTTCTGCAATTGTTTTCATTTCTTCATGCAAGAAAAAAACAAATGAACCTATTGAACCTAAATTAATTATCAAAATTGTTGTGGATTCCACGCAAGTTCGACTTGGAAATTTAGGAACAGCGAGTACAATTCCAGCAGGAAATGCAGGACAACATCCCAATTTTAATTCAATTGCAGCTCATTATTTAGAATTGGCGCCAAGTGCAACAACTGCTTTAGGAAGTGGTGCTATTTTATACCATGCTTCAGAAACAACTGCTGGAGGAAGTACAGCAATAGATTTTTCGCAAGCAATCATTAAGAAATCAGGAGAAGTTTATTTAGAAATTCCTTTGAAAGATGTACCAGTTGGAAATTACGAATGGGTGCGTTTATCCGTTTCCTATCAAAATTATGATGTTAAGTTTCATTACGCAGGTCAGCCCTACACGGGAACACTAGCAAGTTTTGTGGGTTTTAAAAATTACATCACTTCTTTTTTAGTTAAAAATCAATCTGTTGCTGTCAATGCCAACAAATCGCAAGGATATTGGGCTTTTGAATCAATCGCAGGTGTGCAATCAGGTCAAAGTCCTTCTGGTTTTACGACTGTTCCAAATCCGTTAGCTTCAACTTCGCCGATTCCAGCAGGTTCTTGTGTGGTCACAGGCCAATTTGCAAATCCTTTTTCAATTACAGGAAATGAGAAAAACAACATAACAGTTATTATGTCATTGTCAATCAATAAAAGCTTCGAATGGAAAGATTTGAATGGAAATGGCAAATGGGATGTTGATCCAGGATCTGGTGAGGATGTTGTTGATATGGGATTAAGAGGTTTGATTCCGATTGTTCAATAAAAGTTAAATATTCAATCTACTTCATAGTTGTTTATAAGTGAAGTTTTATTTTTACCAACTTAACAATAACTGATTATGAAAATCGAACAAATATATACTGGCTGTTTAGCGCAAGGTGCTTACTTTATTTCATCTAATGGAGAAGCTGTGGTGATTGACCCTTTGCGCGAAATTCAACCTTATATTGATAGAGCAACTGCTGACAATGTTAAAATCAAATAAATCGGCCACAATTGCTAAGGAAATCGAAGAAATTACCCCACCAAAAATTCCAGTGAAAATACGTGCAAAAACAAGTAGCCAATAACTACTGGCAAGTCCACAAAGCAAAGTCCCGATGATAAACCCTCCATAAAAAAAGAGCAGTAATTTTTTACGGTCAAATTTATCAGCAAAACTAGCTGTAAAAAATCCAGAAAGACCAGCCGAGAGCGCATAACTTGACACAACTACTCCAAATTGTGCAGGTGTTATTTTTAAATCTTTTATTAATAAATCACCAAGTGGCGACATGACCATAAAATCCAAAACCACACTAAATTGTGTGAGGGCAAGAATTAAAATAACGATAACTTGATAAGAAGTAAAAGGTACCTTTTCAGTGTTTTTGCTCACTAAGTTGACAAAAGTACGATAAGCAATTTTTAAATGGATTTTACATTGATATAATTATTCAAAAAATGTTGAATAATCTATATTCCTACATGGGGTCAATATCAATTACCACTCTAACTGATTTATTATCCGTTTTTACATAGAATTGGTCGATAATAGTTTTGATTTTTTCCTTAACTTTTCGCTCAGGTGCAGTTCGTTCAATTTTTAATCGAATTTCTTTCAAGAATAAATTCTGTATGCGTTTTATCAAGGGCGAATCTGGACCTAATACACGCTCCTTGAAAATATCTCGTAGTGCATTTGCTAACTCGAGTGAAGCGCGTGCAACTTGATTTTCATCTTTGTGTTTAAGTGTAAATCCAATCATTTTATAGAATGGTGGATAGAAGAAATTTTGTCGCTCGATGATTTCTTGCTTGTAAAACTCTTGGTAGTTGTGTTCTTGAATTAATTGAATAACCCAATGTTCTGGATTTGCTGTTTGGACAATTACTTTTCCCCGTTTTTCTTTTCTTCCAGCTCGACCTGCCACTTGCGACATCAATTGATAAGAACGTTCGTAGGCTCTAAAATCAGGACGATTAAGTAACATATCTGCATCCAAAATCCCAACTAAACTCACGTTGTCAAAGTCTAATCCTTTGGTAACCATTTGTGTACCAATTAGAACATCAATCTTACGATTATCAAAGTCGTCTAGAATTTCTTCGTAAGCATTTTTAGAACGAGTGGTGTCTAAATCCAAACGTTTTATTACTTTATCTGGAAAAATAATCGCTAAATCATCTTCTACTTTTTCAGTTCCAAATCCATTCATTTTCAATTTGTTACTTCCACACGAACGACATGTTCCCATCGGTGGAGAAATGAAGCTACAGTAGTGACATTTTAAAATATTACCAAACTTATGATAGGTTAAAGAAACATCACAATTCGTACATTTGGGTGTCCAAGCGCAAATTTCACAGGTCCAAGAGGGAGTGTATCCTCTGCGATTTTGAAAGAGTATGATTTGTTCTTCTCTTTGGAAAGCTTCTCGCATCTCGTCCACTAAAAACGAACTGAAGTTAGATTGCATATTTTTCAAACGACGTTCACTTCTAAGATCTGCACACAGTACCTCTGGTAATTTCAATCCTTTATATCGTTCGAGCAATTCTACTAGTCCAAATTTTCCATTTTTAGCATTGTAATACGTTTCTAATGAAGGAGTTGCTGTGCCTAATAAAACTTTCGCTTGGTGGAGATTTGCTAAAACAATGGAAGCATCTCTTGCATTATAGCGTGGCGAAGGATCGTATTGTTTAAATGAACTTTCGTGTTCTTCATCGACAATAATTAATCCTAAATTTTGAAAAGGAAGAAAAACAGATGAACGTGCACCGATTATGATTCTAAATTGTTTGAAGTCGTTTTGTAGGACTTTATTCCAAATTTCAACGCGTTCGTTTTGATTGAATCGTGAATGATAAACACCAACTTGTTCGCCAAAATAAGAAGAAAGTCGTTGGATTAATTGGGTGGTTAAAGCAATTTCAGGAAGTAAAAACAGTACTTGCTTTCCATTATCCAAGTATTCTTGAATAAGTTGAACGTAAATCTCAGTTTTTCCAGAACCGGTAACTCCGTGTAAGAGAGTGACTTGTTTCGTTTCAAATGTTGTTCTAATTTCTTCTAAAGCAACACTTTGAGGTTTGGTTAATGCTTTAAAAGCTATTTCCTCTTTGGAGGTACTAATGAGTCGGTCAACTTGAAAACGTTCGGTTTTAAGGATCCCTTTTTTCTCAAGTGTATTTAAAGTTGAAACACTTAATCCTGCATCCGTAAATTTTTTCTTTGGAACAGGTTGCATCAAACTTCCGCCTTGCATAGCCTCATTGATATGAAAGAGTAAAAGCGCGACTTGTTTTTCGTTTTTCGCTTGTTTTTCTAATGCTGCAATGCAACTTTCGAGTTCATTTTCATTGGTGTAAGCGTCATTTAAAACAATACAAGAAATCGTTTTAGGAGTGTAACGTTGATTAATTTCTTCTTTTGAAACAACAATCCTACGATCAATCAAGCGCTTAATCAGCGGCTGAATGGTTTTGATTCCAACGATTTCAGATAGTTCTTTCAAATCTAACTCTTCTCGAATGGATAAAGCTTCCACAATTTCTGCATCGCGATCATCTAATTGGTCGAGATTTTTGTCAAATTCAGGATGAAGAATGATTTTAGTTTCGCTCGCTAACTTAAAATTTGCAGGTAAAGCAGCGTTCATTACATCACCAATTGGAGCCAAATAATAATCTGAAATCCAATTCCAAAATTGAAATTGTTTGGTGTTAATAATTGGCGATTCGTCGAGTAAATACTCCACATATTTTGCTTGGTAATTCGTTGGAATTTCTTGATGAACTCTAGTAATTACTCCAGTCAGCAATTTATTTTTACCAAAAGGAACGATAACACGAATTCCAAATTGCACCAACTCATTAAACTCCAACGGAACACGATAACTGAAAACCTGATGAATAGGCACAGGTAACAATACATCGACGAAAAGGGTTAGACGTTCACTCACAATAGGGTAAAATTACAAAGCAAAAGCTTCTAAAAATTGGGCAATCTAACTAATTATTGACAAGCGAAAGCCTCTTCTTGATTGACAACATTATCGCCAGGATGATTGGAACAAAATAAATAGGTCCCGGTAATTGGCCCTTGACATAATTCTCGTGTACTTTTTTTATCAATTGCTCGGATAAAAGCTTGTTGAGCTGATACATAGAAAGGTTTGAAAATCTTTATTGTTTGACGTGAAGAGAAAATTCCGACCACTCTTTTACCATTTGAAACGGTAAGATTAGTATAACTTGGTTTACTTTGTGCTAGTGTAGAACTAGGTTGATTTACAACAATATAGTTATATAATTCTTCAGCACCACCAGTTACAGTAACATAAATTCCATTAAAAGTTCTTCTTGTAATTGTTGGGTCATTGGAAACATTTTCTTTCACCAAATCATAGAATGTTTTTCCTACAGCACTGAATGTTTTCGCAGTACCGGGTAAAGTACTCACTTCTCCAAGTTGCCAATTAAATCTTTTTTCTGTGATGTCACTTCCTCGATGTTCATTAAAAGCAATATCTAACTGTGTATTCACAACAAATGAGTTTCCTGAGTTAGAAACAGCTACACCAGTAGAGATATATTCTGCTGGATTATTTGCAAATTTAAAGGTAAAATTTTGAGAAGATGCAGTTGTAGTTATTCCTTGTACAAGTTCTGTTTCACCAGTTACGTTAAAGCCTCCTGAAGCTGCTAAAGAATCTCCTCCATTAATTTTAACAATTAGTTTATAGGTTGCATCCGGATTTAATGAAGTTAACTGTGGATTTGGTGAGGTTTGAATGACACCATTTATTCCTGAAGATGAAATGGTTGTGGGTAAAGTTTTGAAATAATACACTTTTTGCTCTGGACCGTAGAAAGCTCCGTTTGTGTCTTTATTATCAACGATTGTGTCTTCTAAAACCCATGTCCGAGTAAGTGTACCGTTAACAAATTCAGATACGGTAGCTTCCACTTGATTAAAGTAACTAGAATCAGGGATTTGGGCAATTTCAAGTGCATTTCCAGGTCCAATAAAAGCTCTCGTAATTTTGACGTAATGGATAGAATCTGAGTGATCGATCAAACCATAAACAACAGCAGTTTCTTTAAAGTCACCTACTAAGTTAACTTTCTCCGAGCAACTGTTGAATAATGAAATGAATAAAACTATAAATGTGATTTTGAAAATAGATTTCATTTTAAATATTTTATCAAATGTAAAAATTAATGTCTTTGGTTTGATTGAATTATCTCATTTGAGGTTTAACAAAAGTTCCAGCTGTTGCACAATCTATTAAATCAATTTCGAAACAAAGCGACTCTTTTCCTCCCTCAATTCCATATGCAAGTTCCCAAGGTATGTAAATTTTATACTTTCCACCCTTTTTCATTTTTGGTAAAGCATAACTCCATCCAGGGATTACACCTCCATCTAATTGTAAAGGAACAGGTTCAATTTTACCTTCTTGATTTTTCATTTTGTACGAATTTTGAATCGTATCGCCTAAGGCAGACATTAACACATAATGTACTTTTACATCATCCGTTGGATTTGGAAAAGCACCTTTACCTTCCTTAAGTGTGAATAGAATAATTCCGTTATCAAAAACAGTTGCACCAGGAGTATTCTTTGCTTTATCAAGCATTTTCATTCCGGCTTTTTCGTTCAAACTAAGCATAAAATCTTGCATAATTTGACGCATTTGTGCTTCTTTCATAACCGTATCTCGTAAGTACAAACCATCAGCATATCCTTTTTTAACCATTGAAAGATTAACTAATCCTAAACCTCCTAATTTTTGAATGTCTGAATAAAAGGCATGCCCCGTCATTTTTCCCATACAACGCGAACCTTCTTTCACATACTTTTTATTGAAATCTTGATAAGTTGGACCGAAAAGTTTTTGAAGTACTGGCAAACAATCATCTGCAGGTGATGCGTTTAGATTTTCATTGAATCCTTTAATTAATTCATCTTTGTCCAAATTTGCGAATGATGTTTCACCACTACTCACAATCGTCTTTGCGTTAATTGCTCCAAGAACATATGAAAGTTCGTCTTTAGAATTTTTGAATTTTAAAGGTTTCGCTTGTTCCTCATGTGTTCCACAAGCACTTACAAGTAATAAAAATAAGGTTCCGAAAAATAGTTGTTTCATAATAAAATTTTATTTCCAACCAAGGAGTAATTTAATAATTAACGATATTGAAATACTATTTGTTTAGTTGATAGCTAATAACTCAACATCAAATATCAAAGTACTAAACGGTTGAATTGGTCCTCCTGGGTGTGGATTTGTTCCATAAGCAAGGTTTTGTGGAATATACAATCGGTATTTGGAGCCAACATTCATCAATTGCAAGGCTTCAGTCCATCCTGGAATTACTTGATGAACTCCAAAACTTGCTGGGGTTCCGCGTTGCACAGAAGAATCAAAAACAGTTCCGTCAATTAAAGTACCGTGATAATGCACACTTACAATATCGGTTGAAGTTGGTTTTTGACCATCACCTTCAGTTAGGATTTCATATTGCAAACCAGTTGCCGTTTCTTGAATTCCTTCTTTCGATTTATTCATTGCTAAGAAAGCTTCACCCTCCGTTTTGTTTGTCATAAAAGCAGCTGAACGTTTTTCTTCCAGGTGATTATGGATGATTTCATTCGCTTCTTCTGGATTCAATCGTGGTGTTTTACCTTGCATTAAATCGTTAATCGCTTCAGCAATTACAGTTGCATCTAATTCAGTAAGGTTTTGATTTTTAAGACTTTCTGCAATACTCATTCCGATTGCATAACTAACGTTGTTTTGTTCTGTGCTCATATAAATTTTAAAGCTACGAAATTAGGTAAAAAAAAGCTACTCAGTTTCCCAAGTAGCTTTTAAAAAAAAATATAAAATCAATCTTATTCTTTAAAATCTTTTAAGTCGATTTTTCCATTCACTTCCATTTTTGAAACTTTTCCTGCAAGACTCATTTGCCCTACTGTTAATGAAATTGAATGTGGGAACATAATTCCAGAAACGTCTTTGTAATCTCCAAGTGTTGTAGAAGTTTCAACTGTTTCTTCCCCATTTTTAGTAATTGCAACTGAACGTTCTTTCAAGAAAGTTGTCGTGTTGTAATAGTCAAATGATTGTGCTTCTTTATCCGTGATTTTGATTACGTAATAATCTTTACCATCCACGTTTTCAATTCCTGTCAATTCATAGTTGGTGCCATTTGTTGCATAACCCATTTCAGGAAATAAACCACTTGATTTTCTTTTTGATTCTAATTCATCAGCAGTTAGCTCTTTTTTACCCGTTTGCATATTGTAGGTAAAACCTGCTTTTCCGTCATAATACGACTTTTGAAAAACCATTCCTTGACCTTCCATTTTTTGAGCCTCAGTAACAGATGCAATCCAATAATCAGTCATTTTTAAGGGAATTGGAATTGCTGCAGAAGTCATATCAATTACGCGTTCATAAGTTTTGATTTTCTTCAATTTTTTCGTCAACTCTTTTTGATTTTTTGTTTGAGATACTGTGTAGATGTATCTTTCAATCACTTGTTCTTTTTGAATATCTGCTTTTTTCATTTCTTTCATTTCATTTCCAAAAGCATCTAACAATTCAATTTTCCCATCCGCATCAAACTTTTTCAAGTTCTCAATAATTTCTTCATTTCCAACAACAATGATATTGCAGTTTTTAGAAGTAAAATATTGTTGCGCCATTGTTAAAACGTCTTCTTTAGAAACTGCATCTAATTTTTGTAAATACGTTTGGTAGTAGTCACTTGGTAAACCGTATTTCTTAATGTTCAGAGCAAAACGAGCAATTGTAGATGGTCTTTCCAATGAACGCGCAAAATTTCCAGCCATTGCTGATTTCGTCAAATTCAATTCTTCATCCGTTACTAATTCATTTGTGATTTTTTCAAACTCTTTTAATATTTGAGTAATCGCTGAATCTGTTACTGCATTTCTGAAATTTCCACCAGCTGACATCCAAGAACCATCTTCGGTAACGTTCATTGATGAATAACAACCGTACGTGTAAGCTTTATCCTCACGTAAGTTTTGCATCAAACGTGTACCAAAACCTCCACCACCAAGAATTCCATTTAAAACATTTAAAGCCAACTGATTTTTGTCGCCTGTTCTCATTTTCACTGGAAAAGTAACATAAACAACCGATTGAACAGCTCCTGGTTTTTTAACGAAAATTACACGGTTTCCTTTAGAGAAATTTCCATCATTTGTAGGATTTGTGTAACGAGGACCACCATTCCACGAAGCGAAGTATTTATTTACCATAGCTTCCGTTTCAGCTCTTGTGATATCTCCAACAACAACTAAATAACTTCCATTTGGAGTGAAATTAGCTTTGTAGAAATTCATAACATCTTCGCGTTTGATTGTGTTCAATGTTGCTTCAGTCATCACTTCACCATACGGATGATTTGGGAAGTTTATTTTTACAGTTGCATTTTGTGCCATTGACCCTGCGTCTGATTTTGTGGACATCAAACCAGATTCATTTTGTTTTTTGATACGTTCAAATTCTGATTCAGGGAAATTTGCGTTCAATAATACATCTGACATCAAAGTCAAACCTTTGTCTGCGTGTTTTTTCAAACAAGACAAAGAGATAGAAGATTTGTCAGCGCTTAAGGTTGCTCCGATGTAATCGATTTCTTTATCAAGAACGTCTTTTGAACGATTTGCTGTTCCTGACATAATTAAAGAACCTGCCATATCTGCTAAACCAGCTTTATCGCCCTCAATTCGTGGCGAGGAACCCATGCTTAAGTCAAAAGTTACACGTGGTAATTTATGGTCTTCAGATAAAATAACAGTAATGCCATTGGCAGTTGTAAAAATCTGAGAGTCGTTAATGTTAATTTTCTTTGCTTGTGCAGGAGCTGGTTTCTGCGAACGATCCACTTGAGCGGAAAGTAATCCAGAACTAAGCAACAAACCTGCTATGATGATACTTTTCATTTTCATTGGGTTTTATTTTTCTTTTGGTAAATAGTTAAGAATTACGCGTGCATCTTGAGTCAAGTATTTTTTAGCTACTCGTTGAATATCTTCACGAGTTACTTTCGAATAATTTTCAAGCATTTTATTGGTGCGGTCTGCTGAACCGTAGTAAACATAATTATCAGCTAAATTTTCTGCGATTCCTGCAACAGAAGCATTTGCAGTTACTATATCATTTTCGATTTTGTTTCTCACTTTTTGAAATTCTTCTTCTGAAATCAATTCGTTTTTAATCAATTCAATTTGTGTGTCAAACTCAGCTTGGATTTCGTCACACGTTTTGCCACTTGCTCCAATTGCAGCAAATATTCCAATTCCTGCATCTTCTAATCCGTAATAGAAAGAGAAAGCAAATGTTGCCAATTCTTTTTTCTCAACCACTGCTTTGTTGATTCGAGAGCTACTTCCACCAGAAAGCACTTCATTCAACATTTCCAATGCATAACTGTCAGCGCTTGTTTGCTCTGGGAATTTGTAACCCATAAATAAAGCGGGCAATTGAATGTTATCATAAATGATGTCTTTCGTTACACCTTTAAGTGCAGTTTCATCTTTTTGTGTTCTTTTAATTTCGATTTTTTTCGCTGCATAAGTAGTAATTAACTTTTTCGCTGCAGGATCTTTCGAATTCATAAAGTCTTTAGCGTCAAATTTAGCTTTAGCAACGCCGTATTTTTTCTCGAAATCAGCATCATTTTGAGCTATAAAATCTCTGTAAAGATTGATTGCTTGACCAGTTGGCATTGTACCAAAATATTTATCAATCCATTTTTTAGTTTGTTCGATGTCAATATCTCCTGCAATTGAAAGCGTCGCATTGGAAGGAACGTAATAATCTTTGTAGAAATTAACATAATCTGCTTCTTGCGCTGCGTCTAAATGTTCCATACTTCCGATTGGCGCCCAATTGTAAGGGTGAGTTGTAAAAACACGTTTAAACATTTCTGTAAAGAAAGAACCATAAGGCTGGTTGTCAACACGTTGTCTTTTCTCTTCTTTTACAACGCTTCTTTGTGTTTCTATTCCTTTGATGTCCACTTTTGCGTGTAACATACGTTCGCTTTCCAACCACAAACCTAATTCCAACTGATTAGAAGGTAATAATTCGTAGTAAAAAGTTCTATCTTGAGAAGTATTTGCATTCAATGCTCCACCGTTTTTCTCCACTAATTGGCTGTATTCACCACGACCAATATTTTCTGAACCTTCGAATAACAAATGCTCAAAAAAGTGTGCAAATCCCGTTCTTTCTGGAATTTCATTTTTCGAACCAACATGATACAACACAGATACAGCAACGATTGGCGTTGAAGGTTCTTGGTGTAAAATTACGTGAATACCGTTTGGAAGATCATATTCCTTGTATTCAATCTTTTTTTGGGAAAATACTGCCAATCCTGTGGAAAGTAGTAAACCCGATAAAACTATTTTCTTCATTCTATAAAATTAGGAACGCTAAAATTAGTTTAGTTTTTTAAATTAAAGTTAAAAAAGTGATGTTTGGTTGAAAACATAATTCGAGTGTTCATTTTGCTATTTGGTCTAAATTTTGGTTAATTTTGAAATAATGAAAAAAATCAGTGCTTTACTATTAATGCTCTTGAGCATTTCTCAACTCATATCGCAAGTTGCTCCAACAAAAGATTTCAATAATTTTTTTGTTTCCTTTCAAGACGGTTTTTTTCGACAAATTGAAATTCAACCAATTATTAGTTATAAAGCCGGTGACGAATTAGTTGCCTATATCGACACGCGAGGAAATCTTCGTCTTTGGGATGGAATTGAACGAAAAGATGTTACCGCTTTGAATGTACAATACGAAGTTTCAGATCATTTACTCGCTTTTAAAATTGCTGGAGCCTTAAAAATGTGGGACGCAGGAAAATTTCAAACTTTAACCACATTCGCAAAAGATTTTGCAGTCAAAGACAGTATTATTGTTTACCAAGATTCAAGATACAATTCTTTAAGCGTTTATTGGCGTAAACAAATTTATCCAGTTCTAACTTATTTCAGTGAGTTTGCAATGCCCACAACAATTGGAGAAAACATTGCAATTTTTAAGGATAACAGCAACACCTATCACGCTTTTTGGAACGGTAAAACATACGAAATTGGAACGTTCAATGAAGAAATTATGAATTTTGACATTGGAACAGATGTTTTTTGTTACAAAGATCCTTATTCTCAAACCTTTATTGCATTTGATAAAGGTGAGTTTTTGGAAATTGAATCTTTGCCGATAAAGAAATATAAATCAGGACGAGGTTTCATCATTTACGAAGATTTAAATGGGAACTTGTGGCATTACGGAAATCAAGAGAAAAAACAACTTTCAAACTTTTCTACTTCTTTTTGGGATGTGAAAGATGATATGACAATTTGGGCTGAAAACAGTTATTTATTTTCGTATTCAAACGGTCAAAAACAAGACGTTGCAACTTATATTCCAACGAGTTATTTGATAAAAAATAATGTTTTCGCCTTTAAAAACTTAATGGGAGGAGTAAGTGCTGTGGTAAACAACAAGTTTGAAGAAATCACAAATATGCCTGATTCAGAATTTGAGATTTATGGCAATAAAGTGCTTGTTAGATTGGTAAATAAATCGTGCATCGTTTTAAGTGAAGGAAAAAAATACAACAATTAATTTATGCGATTTTTCCAGTTTCTTTTTGTTGTTGTAATTGTGTTGAACGCACAATTTTTATTCGCTCAAGTTCCAGCGTTTGACAAATTGGAAATGCTTTATGACCAACAACATTACGGAATCGTTTACCGCAAAGCCAATCGACTTTTAGACAATCCAGAATACGATTTTTCTCAAATACCAAAGTATTACAAAGCCATTAGTTCACTTCAGATAGCTCAAAATCCGTATTGGAAAGCGCGCCATAATAATGCTATTGACGAGTCGTTTGATTTGCTTGCGAAAGTGAAATCTTCAGCCAAAGGGAAATTGATTTTTGAGGCACATTACAATGAGTTATCTTCTTTGAGAACAGATTTAGAAAGTTGGGTTTCCGATTTAAAACGTCAAGGTATGCAAGAAGATGCTAACTATTTGGCGAATAAAATCGCAAGCTTGTTTGAAGGAATCAAAGTGTTAGAAGATGTAAAAGCTCCAGAAATCAAGTACGATGCTTCTGCAAACGTTAAACTAAAAGAACGAATCGAAATCATAGATTTTGCAAAGAAACAATTGGGAGTTCCTTACGTTTCAGCGGGTGACAATCCTTCAGGATTTGATTGCAGTGGTTTTACAACGTATGTGATGAACAATTCCGGAGTAAAATTGCCACGTAGAGCGAAAGACCAATATGAAGCTGCGCAAAAAATAAAAGAAAGAGATGCACAAATTGGGGATTTAGTTTTCTTCTCCAATGGAACCGAAATTTCACACGTTGGCATATTAATCAATGAACTTGGTAAGCCAAAAACGATGATTCACGCTAGTTCTTCCAAAGGAATTTCCATCGTTGAAATTGATTCTTCCAATTACTGGAAACCAAGAGTTGCTGGTTATGGTAGGTTTGTTCCGTGAGAATTCTTGATTTTTGGTAGGAATTTTAGTATCAAAGTAAATCAATTAAACATATTTATTCGAGGAGAAATTATAAATTGATGATGATTGTTGAATTTTTGATTTAAATTAAATTTTAAGTGTTTTAATTCAAACATTACCACACTACCACCTAAAAATTTACGTTTGTATAAAAAACCGCACGATGAACCGCTATTTCTTTGGAATACTCACCATTACTTCCCTCCTATTCGCTGCTTGTGAAAAGGATGAAAGAGAAACTCCAGCTTGTATTTGGAATAAAATCACAGCTTTCGACACAACTTATAACTGCGAAGAAGCCAAGGTTGACAAATATACTTTTCAAGGGGAAACGGTTTATGTTTTTGACCCAGGTGTTTGCAGTCAAGCAGATATGGCTTCCGAAGTTTTGAATCAAGATTGCGAATCGATTGGCTTTCTTGGAGGATTGATTGGAAACCAAACCATTAACGGTGAAAATTTCTCCAACGCTCATTTCGAGGAAACAATTTGGACAAAGTAAAAATTTGCGTTCACAACAGCTGAGGATGGAAACTCAAAGAATTATTTTTTTAAGAAAAATTGATTTTTAGAAATGAAATTAATGCGGTAAATACCTTAAAACTTCACGCCAGTCACAAAACCAATTGAAAGAAAATTACGATTTAAAGGTGCTGATTTTGAAACACCTAAAATACCATACTGCGCATATGGTTGAAAGAATAGATTGTAATTTTCTTTTCTCAAAAAGTCAAATCCATAACCGATATTGCCACTGAAATTCAATAATCTATAATCAGTGGTGTTGTCAACTGAAGTGTTTCTCTCCTTGTCTGTTTCAAAATACAAGACACTTCTCGTGGTATTTATAACATTAAAAAATAAGCTTGAGCCCACAATGAGATAACTTCGTTTTCCAAAATTAAATTTGTAATACAAAGGGATTTCGGCATTGTAACGATTGTAGTCAAATTTAATAAATCTAGGGTCGTAAGGTCCATAAATTGGTTCTCCCGTTTGCGGGTCGAATTCAAAATATGATGGGTGTTTACCTGTACTCTCTCCATTTTTCTGAATTCCTAGACCAAAACCAATTACGGACTTTTTTCCAAATTTATATTCTGTAAAAAAACTCGCATTGTAGCAAATTATTGAAACAAATAAGGATTTATATTCATTTTCAACACTCTCAGGAACAGTTCCATCATTGGAAATAAGCCCAAAGGAAAGATTTGGAAATAAACCAATACCAAAGTTAAACTTTCGCTCTTGAGCATTGGCTACTGTAATGAAAATAGTAAATACAAATACTATGAAAAACTTAGTGTGCATAATCTATAAAATTAATTAAAGCTTGAAATGAAGTTTCTATTTTTAACGCTTTAATATTAAAATGTAAAGATGTTTTTATTTATTCAATTAATATGGTAACAATTGAAATATGTATATTAATTTATTTAGTGTGCATAGCATCCAATAAATCTAAAACCATATCTTCTAATGTTCCAGAGCCAGAAAGTTCGCCCATTAAACCATAAAGTGGTGCAGTTTTCGTACTTACTTTCGGATCGTTTATTTTATCAATTGAGCTTTTAAACATTGCTTTCAACCACGATTCAGGTAAAATTACAGCAGCTTTTGAAACCACTTTCTGTTGAATAGTAGCACCTACATTTGATAGTGAAAAAGCACTTAATTTCTCAAAGGATGCGATTAAATCTTTGATAAATTCATCTGCAAAAGCTACGTTACCATGTGAAACAGTTAAATGTAAACTGGGTGGTTCCATTTGTCGATCTAAATGCCATCCTTGATCTGTCAATTCATCGCCTAATTGATAAATGTCTAATTTCCCTGTTGAACGAAAGGAAAAGATAGGACCAAATGGTTGACCAATCACTGCTAATCCTTCGATGGAGTTAATTGCAACTTGAATTTTCTTAGCTGCATCTTGTGTTTCTCTTGCCATTTTTTGATAACCCGGTAAACCTAAATGTTTCATAATTGACCAAGCAACAGCAATCACACCACCCGATCGAGAGCCAGAAAATGATGGAGAAGCATATAATCCACCAGGCCACTCTGTGTATACATAATACTGTTTTTTTCTAAATTCTCTATCGCGGTAAACAATTGCAGATGAACCTTTTGCGCCATATCCGTATTTATGAATATCCAATGAAATAGATCTAACACCTGCTAAACGAAAATCAAAAACAGGGACATTTTCACCAATTTGCTCTAAAAAAGGAAGGATGTAACCACCAACACAAGCATCAACGTGTAACCAAACATTTTTCTCTAAAGCTAACTCACTAATTTCTTTTAGTGGGTCAATATAACCATGTGGATAAGCTGGCGCAGAACCTACAATCATAATAGTATTTTCATCTATTTTGGAACGAAAATCAGCCATATCAGGTATTAATTCAAAACCAGTACAAGTTACCAAACGCACTTCTATTTCAAAATAGTAGGCCGCCTTTAGAAATGCTGGATGTGTAGTTCTAGGAATAACAATATTTGGTTTTTTTAGATCTTTATTGATGTCTTTAGCGTATTTTTTGGCCGCTTTCATTGCACACATTATACTTTCCGTTCCACCAGAAGTCATACTCCCTGCCGCATTTTCAGGAGCATTTAAAAGAGAGCAAGTCATAGAAATCACTTCACTTTCCATACGTTTCAAACTTTGAAAAACAGAAGGATTTAAAGCATTTTCAAAGAAAAAATTTTCATACGATTGAAACAATAATTGAGCAACTTCTTCACCAGGATAAAAAACTAAACTAAAAGTTCTACCTCGTTTCCAATTTGCATCATTATCCTTAAAATCAGCTAGTTGCTTTTTAATTTCTTCTTGAGATGAACCTTCGGTGGGAAATGGAATATGCATGGAATTGAATTGTTTTAAAAATGCTACCTAAAAGTAATGAATAAATAAAATAAATAGTTAAAAAAATCATAATTTTACTCCACGCTAGCTTAATTAATCGTAATATTGCAATATATAAATTAATAACCTAATGGGAATCACAAAAACAGATGCGTTTACCTCCAATCAAAATGATATGGCAGCTCTGTTCAAAGCGCTGGCTCATCCAGCTCGCATAGCAATTATTGAATTTTTGCTTAAAAATGAAAAATGTATCTGTGGTGATATTGTTGACGAGTTACCACTTGCTCAAGCCACTATTTCACAACATTTAAAAGAACTAAAAAACGCCAATTTTATTAAAGGAACAATTGAAGGTACAGCTATTTGTTATTGTTTGAATCTAGATGTCTTATCTGTATTAAACGAAAAAATAAACAGTATTACTAACCAATTAATAGTTAAGAACAGCTCTAGATGTTGTTAATCCAAAAACTAAAAATAAAGAGAAATGAATATTAACGAAATCAAAGAAATTCTATCCAGCTTAGATGCTGTTGTTTTTCAATTACCAAACAAATCATTTGTACCAGCTCATTTTCATGTTACCGAAGTTGGTATGATTACAAAAAACTTCATCGATTGTGGTGGAAAAGTTCGCGAAGAAAAAGTTACTAATTTCCAATTGTGGGAAGCAAGCGACTACGACCATCGCTTAGCACCTGATAAATTGAAAAATATAATCGAACTTTCAGAAAAAATATTGAATATCAATCCAGAATTAGAAATTGAAGTGGAATACCAAAGCGATACTATTGGAAAATATAACCTAACTTTCAATGGTTTATTCTTTGAATTAACTTCTAAAACAACTGCTTGTTTAGCTGAAGATGCTTGCGGAATTCCAATGGAAAAACAAAAGAAAAATTTAGTAGAATTAGGTTCAACAAAAGCAACTTGCACTCCAGGAGGAGGTTGTTGTTAAACTATTTTGAAATGTTTGAAAGACTGAAAAATCACTGTAATAAGCTTGTAAATCAATTTGATACAATTCCAACTGATCGAAAGGAAAAGCTTACCAAAATTTCCGATTACATCCAAACCAAAAAGGATTTGAATCTTCCTATTAACTTAATGTATGTCTGTACTCACAATTCACGTCGCAGTCATTTCGGTCAAATATGGGCAGCAGTTGCAGCGTCTTATTTTGGAGTTGAGAATGTACACTCTTTTTCAGGGGGGACAGAAGCAACGGCTTTCAATCCCAATGCAATTCGAGCTTTAAAAGAAATAGGTTTTGAAATTTCGACAGAAGAACTTACCGAAAATCCAATTTACAAAGTGGCTTTTGGAACGAAAGAAACCCAATTTACGACATGTTTTTCAAAGGTTTATGACGACAGTTTCAATCCTGTAAGCAATTTTGCAGCAATTATGACTTGCTCCGACGCTGAACAGAATTGTCCATTTATTCCTGGTGTTGAATTACGAATTGGCACAACCTACGCTGATCCAAAAGCCTTTGATGGAACAGCTCAACAAGCAGAAAAATACCTTGAACGATCCAATCAAATTGCATTAGAATGCTTATTCGTATTTTCAAGAATTAATCAATAACAAATTTATGTCTTCAACAAATTGTGCACCTGCTGCTGAACGAAAAAAATTAGGATTTTTAGATCGTTTTTTAACCCTTTGGATTTTTCTTGCAATGGGAATCGGAATCTCGATTGGTTACTTTATTCCAAATTCTGCCGATTTCATTAACTCCTTTTCTAAAGGAACGACAAATATTCCGTTAGCTATTGGATTGATACTAATGATGTATCCGCCTTTGACCAAGGTTCAATTCTCTAAAATTCCAAAAGTAATGGCTAAACCAAAACTCTTGCTTGCCTCCTTTTTCGTCACTTGGATTGTTGGTCCGTTTTTGATGTTTTTATTAGCAATCACTTTTTTACGTGACTATCCTGATTACATGACTGGACTGATAATCATTGGTTTAGCTCCTTGTATTGCAATGGTCATCGTTTGGAATGAATTGGCAGAAGGAAATCGAGAGTTGGTAGCAGGTTTGGTAGGAATTAACAGTTTATTACAGGTTTTCTTTTTTAGTTTATACGCCTATTTTTACTTGGAAATTGTTCTTCCATTATTTGGTATTAATGCGTTAAAAATTGATATTTCAATTCAAGAAATAGCTCAAACAGTTGGAATTTATTTAGGTATTCCTTTTGTTGCAGCAGTTTTAAGTCGTTTTACACTCATCAAAATCAAAGGTGAAGAATGGTTTAAGCAACAATTTATTCCTTTTATTTCTCCAATTACCTTGATAGCGCTATTGTTCACGATTGTAGTTATGTTTAGTTTGAAAGGAGAAATGATAGTTGCAATTCCGCTTGATGTGATACGAATTGCTATTCCATTGGTTATTTTTTTCGCAATTATGTTCTTTTTAATGTTCCTTTTGGGAAGATCGATTGGAGCAGATTATTCGGATAATGCTGCACTTTCATTCACCGCATCGGGTAATAATTTCGAACTTGCAATAGCGGTTTCAATTGGAGTTTTTGGAATAAATTCAGGTCAGGCGTTTGCAGGTGTTGTAGGTCCATTGGTGGAAGTTCCTGCTCTAATAATAATGGTAAATATTGCTTTTTGGCTAAAAAAAAGATTATATAAATCAAAAGAGATAGCAATTAAATGATTGAAACAAATCAGATTGCTTACTTTTAATCGATTTTTAATCCTCTAACTTTGTTGCATACCGAACTCCGTTTATTTGATAAATTACCGCTAACCTGTTCAAGAAAAGGAACTTGCTGTCATGGGAAACAAGTATTTTTGAATCCATGGGAATTGGCTTGTTTAGCCAACGAAAAACAAATTTCAGTTCGTGAATTCCGTGATTTATTTTGTGATTTTGGTGGTATATTATTACGTTTTGACGGAAAAGAGGATAAGCAAGGGTATCCTGCTTGCAGTCAATATATTGATGGTTTTGGTTGCAGTGTTCATAAAGGACGTTCATTAGCATGTCGCTTATTTCCCTTGGGACGACAAATTCAAAACAAGCAATCAAAATATATTTTTGAAGGTAGTACATTTCCCTGTTTTAATGGCTGTCCTGAAGTGTTAAACCTACCTCAATCAACTGTTGGTGATTATCTTATTGGCCAGGAAACTTCTATTTTTGAACAAGCGCAAGATGCATATTTGGAGGTGATGCAAAACCTAGCTGATCTCTCATTTGAGCTATTACTCGATACTGGTTTGGCTGGTACGGGAGAAACAAAAACACTTACTATTTGGCGAAAATTGGGCAAAAGTTCACCAATTGAATTAGCAAATCAAATAGGCACTGAATGGTTAGATGTTTTAATCATTCCAAACTTGGATTGCTCCAACGATAACGTAATAGATTTCATAACAAAACATAACGATATTTTGCAACAACTAGCTCAAGATCAATTTGCTAGTTTAGACAATTTTACTTCTATTCATGAAGCGTCTGTTCAATTGATGCGCATGGCTTTGTATTTAGCAAAAGCATTGGGAGCAAATCCTGAAAGTTTTTCCGAATATTGGGTAGAAATAGCTAAAAGTAATGGAGCATGCGAATGAGTTGAAATTATCTTTTAAGTATATTTAAAATTTAGATTTATAAAAACTTTTTTTAAAAGACCAACCTTTAATAGATTAAGCTTAAATTTGTATTAATGAAAAAAATAATGCTTTTCTTGCTATTGGTTCTTTTTACAAGCGAATTGACAGCACAAATTGAACTAATCAATATTGATTTTCAAAGTGGAATTCCTTCCAATTTTACACTAGTTGATGCTGACCTAAACATCCCTAACACGCAAGTTTCAGAATTCACAAGTGCATGGATTAGTTACAATGATCCTGATTCATCAGTAAATAAAGTTGCTGCATCTACTTCTTATTTTAGTGTTGAAGATACTGCAAGCCGATGGTTAATCACACCATTACTGCAATTAGGAACTTTTGGAAATTATATCTCATGGAAAGCTAAATCACATGACCCTTCTTTCCCAGACGACTATTATATTTTTGTTTCAACTACTGGAACTCAGCCAAGTGATTTCGTTGATACAATTGGCTACATTGAAGAAGAAAATTTTGAATGGACCAATCGCGAAGTAAACCTTTCTATGGAAGGATATAATTCGCAACAAATTTATATCGCTTTTGTAAATCGAACTTTTGACGGATTCAAACTTTATGTTGATGATATAATCGTTCGGAAAGAAGATCCAGTAAGTGTCTCAGAAATTCAGCATTTACGTTTTAAAGTTTATCCTAATCCATTTCAAAATCAACTGACAATTGAGTCAGAATATAAAATTGATTTAATCCGTTTATTTTCAATTAGTGGCACATTACTTTTGGAAACGAGCGATAGAAATTTAGACCTTTCGCATTTTGATAAAGGGTATTATTTCGTGCAAATTACAAGTGGTCTAGAAATGTCAACTCAAAAAGTATTGAAATTTTAAATCAATGTATACCCTTGTTCAAACGATTCAACAATTAGTAAAAGAACGCTTTGAATCTTTTGAAGGAAGTCATGATTGGTTTCATATTGAACGAGTTTGGAAAACAGCACAATTTATTCAATCTCAGGAAGGTGGAAATAGAGAAGTCATTGAATTAGCTGCATTGTTGCATGATATTGCTGATCATAAATACAATGATGGCGATTATCAGAAAGGCGAAAAAGTAGCCTATGAATTATTAATTAGTAAAGGCGCTTCGGAAGATTTAGCAACTGAAGTTTCAAAAATTATTGGTATTGTTTCGTTTAAAGGTGCAAATGTGGCGGATGAAAAAGCACCATTAGAAGGCCAAATTGTACGCGATGCAGACCGTTTGGATGCGATTGGTGCAATAGGTATAGCAAGAGCTTTTGCATATGGTGGAAGCAGAAATCGTCCACTTTACAATCCAGAAATTGAACCTAGACTTCACTTTTCAAAAGAAGATTATTACAAATCTAAAAGTCACACAATCAATCACTTTTACGAGAAATTACTACTTCTCAAAGATCGGATGGAAACACCAACTGCAAAAATTCTTGCAGACGAACGCCAAAAAGTTATGCTTGATTTTTTAGTTCAGTTTAAAAAAGAATGGGAAATTAATGTAGATTTTAATTCATGACTAAACCCTAATTTTTATAAATCCACAAAATAATTCCCTGAATAATAGTATATAAAGATGAAAAACATATTTTTTGTAAGTGGAATCGGTACTGACGTTGGAAAAACAATTGTAAGTTCCGTTTTATGTGAATTGCTATTTGCAAACTATTGGAAACCAGTTCAATCGGGAGAATTGGAAAATACAGACAGTATGAAAGTGGAGCGTTTAATAAGTTTTGAAACGTTTCAGTATTACCCGGAACAATTCCGATTGACGCAACCATTATCTCCACACGTTTCAGCAAAATTAGACGGCGTTCACATAGAAGCTTCAGACTTCGTTTTCCCGGCATTTGCAGGGAATTTAATCGTTGAAGGCGCAGGAGGGTTGATGGTTCCTATCAACGAAAACGGTTTGCTTTATTGCGATGTAGTTGCCGAGTGGAAATTGCCAACTATCTTGATTTCAAAACATTATTTAGGAAGTATCAATCATACATTGATGAGCATAGAAACCCTTCGCAATCGAAATATTCCCATTTTAGGAATCATTTATGTGGGCGATGAATTACCAATGACCGAAGAAGTGATTTTCACCAAAACACAAATTCCAACTTTGTTTCACGTTCCAATTTTTGAAAACCTTTCCAAAGAAACGATTTCGACTTTCGCAAACCAACTACGTACTCCCGAAACTTTGGCTAAATTTGGCCTATGAGCTTTTTAAACCGAAGTTGTTTTCAATTGTCGCATAAAATGCTTGTTGAAAACTATCTCGGCATAATACCAAGTGAATTTTTAAACAATACAATTTATAAGTAAAATGGTATTAGAAGACGACGCAAAATACGTGTGGCATCCGTTTACCCAAATTCAAACGGAACCCTCTCCCCTATTGATTTCCAGTGCAAAAAACGCAACGCTTTTCACAGCAGACGGAAAATCATATTTGGATTGTAATTCGTCTTGGTGGGTAAATGTGCACGGACACGGAAACGAATACATTGCAAAAGCCATTCAAACACAATTTGCTGCAATTGACCATGTAATTTTTGCTGGAGCCACTCACGAAAAAGCCATTGAATTATCGAAGCGAATCGTTGAGAAACTCAATTGCGATTTACAAAAAGTCTTCTTTTCAGACAACGGTTCTACGGCAGTTGAAGTAGCCATTAAAATGTGCATGCAATTCTGGCACAATCAAGGAATAAAGAAATCGCGTGTTTTGGCTTTGGAAGGTGCTTATCACGGAGATACCTTTGGAGCAATGTCAGTGGGCGAACGCGATTATTTCAACGCACCTTTTGAACCTTTTTTCTTCAACGTGGATTTCTTGGAATTCCCAACTGAAGCGAATGAAAAACAACTTTTAGCGCAAGCAAAAATCCTTTTCGAATCAGGTGAATTCATCAGTTTAATCGTTGAACCCTTGATTCAAGGATCGGCAGGAATGCGTTTTTATTCGATTTCGTTTTTAGAAGAATTAGTAATTCTCGCAAAAGCCAACAATGTACTCGTTATTTTCGATGAAATAATGACCGCTTTTGGGCGTACAGGAACACTTTTTGCCTTCGAACACACAACCGTTCGACCAGATATCATTTGCCTTTCCAAAGGATTGACAGGTGGCGTTTTGCCTTTAGGTTTGACCGTTGCAACTAACGCTATTTTTGACGCATTTTTAAGCGACGAACGTGCGAAAGCCTTCTTACACGGACATTCTTTTACTGGAAATCCATTGGCTTGTGCGGCAGCGTGTGCAAGTTTAGATCTGTTCGAACAAGCGGCAACTTGGGAAAACATCAAAGCAATTGAAACACGCAATTTAAACTTCCTTCAAAAACTCGAAAAGCACCCAGTTATCGACAATGCACGTGTTTACGGAACCATTTTAGCGCTCGATTTAAAAACCGATGGACCGACTGGATACTTTTCCAAAATCCGCGACAAAGCTTATACTTTTTTTCTTGAAAACGGTTTGTTATTGCGCCCTTTAGGAAATGTGCTATTCATCAACCCGCCGTATTGCTTAACTGAAAGAGAACAACTAACTATTTTTGAGGTGATTGAAAAATTCTTGGTACAGAATGGATTTGAAGATTTGAAAATTAGATAATTTGAAAATTTTGCGTCATTTACGCCTACATCTCCAAGTTTGTTGGGATATTCGAGCAGTAAAACCACTGAGATTTACCCGCATGTAAGCACCAAAAATATTCAGCAAATAAAAAGCCCTTTTGATGATTTATAAAATTAAAATTATAAATTTGAGAATTAAAAAATACGAGACAGCTTATCGAGAATCCTGCCAAATTTGGGTTGCTTTGTGAAAGTTTGTTACGAGTATATACAAGTTATCGGTCAGGCTAAAAAGACGACCAACAAACGGGAAAGCTGAAAACCGACAAAAGAGTAAGCATAAATTAAAAAATATAAAAAGAGAAAATGAAACACCTTTTGACAATTTTAATGACTGTTTTTTCAGTGACAGTTTTCGGACAGACTTTTGAAGGAAAAATCACCTATCAAAACACTTACACAAGTAAACTTCCCAACGTGCAAGACCAACAGTTCAATTCAATGATGGGAACAACACAGGATTATATCATCAAAGGCGGTGACTACAAATCAAGTTCAAATGGGACACTTGTTCAATGGCAACTTTACATTAACAAAGACAATAAACTCTACAATAAAATGTCAAATTCCGAGACAATTTTTTGGAATGACGGTATAACAAATCCTGACAGCATTATAAGCGTTGTAATTAACAAAGGAGTAACTGAAATTCTTGGCTACAAGTGTGACGAAGTTATTTTGACTTGTAAGAGCGGAGTTCAAAAATACTACTTCAATCAAAAAATTGCGGTTGACGTTTCATTATTCAAAAATCACCTTTACGGCAATTGGTATGACTTTCTGAAAGTATCAAAATCACTACCATTGAAATCAGTAATTGAGACACAGCAGTTCACTTTGGTGAGTGTAGCGACCGACATAAAAGAAATGAAACTTGACGACAAAGAATTTAGGCTTCCAGAAAAAGCTAAAACAGCAAAAAGTCCATATTAACCAAGACAAAATGAAAAATAAGTTATCAATATTTTTAGTTGGCATTTTAGCCGTTACATTTCTTGACAGTTTAGGAGCTATAGCTTCAAGACAACTGAATTTTAATTATTCATTGCTTTCAATTGTATCATTTATTGTTTACGTTAGTTTTGCTTTCTTCCTTGCAAGACAAACCGACAAGAAAACAACAATAATTTTAACAGGACTATTAGGACTGTTTGACGCTACAATTGGTTGGAAGATTTCGGAACTGCTTGGAGCAAATACGGGAGAAAACGAAATTGAGATTACAACAACCATTTTGATAACAACCGTAATATTAATGACAGTATTTTCTTGTTTGCTTGGACTTTTAGGTTGGTGGTTATCGAAAAAAATCAGTAAGTCAAATGACAACTAACGACAGACGAAAAGAAGCCCGAACCGATAACAGCACCTACCCAAAAGGCGGGGTTTTGTGCTCTAAAGATACATTTGTGGTAATAGGAACTTTCGTACTTTTAATCAACTTTTGTGGTAAAAGTCCCGCCCTTCGGGTAGCTGCAAAACGTTGTATTGCAATTTAAAAAACCGCAAGGAATCCAAAGACGACCTTTGACAATTTAAAAGACTGAAATAAGGACATGACATTTAACTTATTTCTTTTTTTTAGAGTTCGGCGCTGAGGCGACCAAATCGTTTTGATTTGAGACGTTGA
>CAMAZP010000019.1 GCA_945863605.1 Chitinophaga pinensis | reverse complement strand
AAGATAATTGCCTTCACCTTGAAAAAAATTATTGACATACGTTTCAGTATGGGCTATTTTAAAATCGTCCTGCTCGAAAGGTTTAAAATCCGAGTGACGAAGAAAAAACTTATTCAGTCCTTTTGATTTTATGCGTTGCATCAATAAATATGGTTTGAGTGGTGATTTAGAAAATGAAGCATTTTGGATGTTATCAAAACAAACTTGCTGATCTGAGTAAAAGGTTAAAATACGTTTTGTTCTTTTTTGCATGGGCATTTATAGTTAGTTTATCCATTGGTGATTTTCAATGCAAAGGTCAGGGCTTTGGTCCTTTCAATCCATTCTTTGCAAGCTTGCAAGAATTCAATAGTTAGAAATAAAAGAAGAAATATTTGTCAAACAATTAAAAACAACTATCATGACAAACAAAACAACACTCTACCACTTTATTGTCGATCAAAGTGGTTCAATGGCTGGATTAGAAAATCAGACCATCGCAGGATTCAATACGCAATTGAATACCATTCAACAATTAAAAAAGGAACTTCCAGACCAAGAATTTCTTTGTTCATTAACTTTTTTCAATAATGAAGTTCAAGATCGGATTCAATACGGTCAAGTTGATTTAATTCAACCTTTGTCCATTCAGAATTATGTTCCAAGTGGCACAACTGCTTTATTGGACGCAATCGGAAAATCCATTTATTCTATTAAAAACAAATTTGGAGCTGAGATTTCCGAGGATAAAATTTCAATCGTTTTAGTCATTATTACGGATGGACATGAAAATTCATCTAGGCTCTACTCCTATCACGATATTGCTAATTTAATTAAACAACTGGACGAAACTGGAAAATGGACTTTTAGTTTTTTAGGTGCTGATTTTGATGCCATTCACACTTCACAAATGCTTAATATTCGTAGAGAAAATGTGATGAACTTTAGTAAATCAGAATATAGTGGAATGATGGATGACGTGAGTGATTCGATTCGAATGTATGCGCAAGAAAAATCTGTGGGCAATCTGAAACGAGATATTTTTGATATCTTTAAAACGAAAGACAGAAGAAACAACTAAAAATACATTGGACTCATGAAGGTACATTTAATTCGCTCTAAAAATTATAACGTTGAAGATTTTAACAACGTACTTAATATTCTACGTAAAAACCGAGGAAGTATCGAATTTGTACCTTCTGAACCAATAGTGATTCCTGCTGCTATGCAAGAAGAAATTTATGATACAAAGAAAGACTTTGAAACCCAAAAACCATTTCCAGAGTCTAGAGATATTTGTAGCATGTTTGCAGAGAATAAAATTTCTTTTCCCCACAAAAGAAATACAATTACTTGGGAAGAATTATTTAACGTTTGTAAAAATTACAGGAGAGATTCTAAAATAGATGAAAATGATCATGTTCTTCTACTCAATGATATTCCAAACGAAAACAATTGGTTCGGTTGTGTTGATTCAACAAAGAAGAATTATTTTGTGCAGACGAATGATTGGGATTGGTACTTAGGAAGAAGTATTGATACTCGATTTCCTGTGGCATACGTGATTGTATCTTGGCTTTTGCGCAGTTTGATGTATAAAAACCAAACAGAAATTATTAGTAGTCTTCACAAAGAATCGAAAGGCTGTATGATGGATTATTGCATTGACAAAACGCAGATTATAATTAAAATGCGTACCGCAGACCTCTGTCCTGAATGTCTAAAAGTTCTTGAAAATAGAGACATAAACCGAACTTATGCCCGTCAGCTTTTTCAAATAATGGATGGATTGCGAGAAAACATCATGTTTCGTCAACGTTCACAGTTATTGATGCAATTAAGTAGAATGGAAATCAGAGGATTAAGTAAGTCAATTTACCTGACTGATCTAGGCGATTTACAAATCAACTTGAATCCCAAAGAAAGAGCGCTTTATTTACTCTATTTAAATCATCCCGAAGGAATTCAAAGGAGTTATTTGATTGATTACAAGGATGAACTCAGATCGTATTACGCTCAAATTAGCAACCAAGCGACAAACGAACTGATTGACATAGCCATTAACCGTCTTGTAGACGTTCGAGATAACAACATGAATGAAGTTATGGCTCGTATTCGTTCAAAATTCAAAAATGCAGTTGGCGAAGAACAAGCTAAAGATTACAGCATCACCTTTACTCCTGAAGGAACTCATAAGATTTTGTTGAATCGGGAGTTGGTTGGGTTATGAAAATTAATCATTTTCATTGTTTTAGCGCTTCTCTTTCAACCCTTTGAGAAAATCGTATTGGGTAGAGAATTATGGAACGTGGTTGATGTAGTAGTTGCTGTTTATTTAATTTTCAATGTGATTGATTCACGCAAAGCTTAACATATACTGTAAATGATTAATAAAATATTCAGACTTGTTGCGAATGCTCTTATCGCGCTGGCACGTGTCACTGGATTCACCTATAATCAAATCAATATTTTGGTGTATTACTTCTTCATACCTTTTACGTGGTTGGTAATGTTGGACGAGATTTTTGATTTTCATTATTTAAAAGCTGCTTTCATAGTATTTTGTATTGGATTTACTTTTGGTTGTCGGGATTTTAAAAATTATTCAGATTGGGCTTTTAAACGTTCAGTTGA
This sequence comes from Chitinophaga pinensis, assembly GCA_945863605.1. Taxonomy (GTDB): domain Bacteria; phylum Bacteroidota; class Bacteroidia; order Flavobacteriales_D; family Crocinitomicaceae; genus UBA952. Next base: position 57,566 of record CAMAZP010000019.1, on the reverse strand, counting down.
TTTTTTGAACTTCTTTAATCGCTTTGGTAGTAATTACTATAAATCATCAGTTTGGATTTGCGTTGCGATACCAATAGTAATTTATGGATTTTTGGCTTATTTGGTTTTCAAAAATGGATAAATTTGAGTTTAAATCTCCTTCAGAAATTAAAAATTCAGCGTATGAAAAGACTATTTAAGTTTTTACAAAGATCTTATCGACTTCTTCTGAACTTAGAAAAACAACAAGCAATTGTTTGGAAAGAACTAAAAAAACTTCATTCAAAAAATGATTGGAGGCATGGTATTTATGAAAAAGAAAAGTGCGTGGAAACCATTTTTGAAATTAATGAAGGGCATAATTGTACTTTCTATTATTTCATAAGTGATAAATCTTTCCATTGTAGAGTTAAAATATTACAGAATTATCCAATTGAATTAACAAGTGACCTTTTCATCCTTGCGACACACTTCAATAACCTACTAAACAATGGAGTTGTTACAATCAACGTAGATCATCAATTTGTTGAATACCATCAAAAAAGAGATTTATTAATCCCTGTGTTATATACAGGGGAAATTGAGATGCAGTTGATTAGCCACTATAATACATCTACAGATATTTACAAAGCATTTCGAAGATTAGTTGTTGAACAAGAAGCTCCTGCAATTATTATAGCCGATATGATGAAAGAATACAACCAGAAGAACGAAGGGGATTAAAAAAAATAAACTGAACTAAAGAAGTAAATCCTTTAGCTATTGGGTTTGTAAAGTTTTAAAATAGCTTTTACAGCTAAGGTCTAAAAAATGTTTCCCACAAAAAATCCATTGAATCTTCGGACTTTTCTCCTCCAAAATCAATATTACTCTTTGTCACTTTTGTTAGCATAAATTCCTTTACTTCATCATAGCTAAAACCGTATTTATTTAGTTTAGAAGTAACTTTTGTGACATCGTCAAGAAAAAGATGCATGTGAAAATTCATTTTTCCATCTACTCCCTTGTAATACTCTAAGGCTTGAGAATTGAGCGAATTTAACTTTTTAATTTTATGATCTAATAGATTTGTTTTAGGATTGATTTTCTCAATTTCAGCAGCCATACGCCTTCCATTTACAGCAATTATCTTTTCTTGAACGATAATCGTAAGCTCGCTGCTACTGGAATTTTGAACAGCTGACTGAATATCCTCTAAATGAACAATTGCTTTAACAAAACCACATGGCTCACAATTAATTTGTTGCTCTGAATAATAACCTTCTTGACTCATATTCAAAATGACATATTTCTCATAAGTTATTATTTCAATTTTTGCAAAAAGTTTACTTCTTTTCCGATAAATTTTCCAAAGATAAAGGAGGGAATTCATCATTGCTTTTTTCGATACATTGAACGTTGAAAGGATGACCTCATTGAGTAGTTGAGAAGTATTTGTATTTTCAAACAAATCGAGTTGATACAAGTGTTTTTCTTTTTTCATTTATTCCAATCTAGCGTATTTAAAAACTAATCCCCCACAATAATCAACACTTCTTTTCTCAAAGGTAGGAATTTTTACAACTGAAAATCAAGGCATTGTTTCAATAAATTACAACTAATGCCGCTGTGCTTTTTTTACGGATTTACTCACATAATGCCCTTTACTATGACACGATTTATTAGCAACACACGAACTAAATAGTCCAGCCAATAATACTATTGCGATTAACTTTTTCATGATTTTGATTTTTAACCTGAGTTCGATTATTAAAATTGGATTCAGACCGCTCAGAAACAATGAGTTACTAATAACACTTTTGAAAATGTATCGGGATACATTGATAAAGGGTTATGAAGTAAATCGTTGTTTATCAGCGGAATAATTAATCACTTTGTATAAAAACCAGTTATCCATCGTTGTTCCCTCTTGATTTAGCCCGCTAAATCTTCAAGTGAACGCCTTGACTAACAGATTTTTATGACAATCTGAATTCCGATTTTACTATCGAACTCAGGTTTTTAATTTTTTGAAACTATTTTTTAATTCAAGAAATCATAGGTTCTAAAGTGAATTACCCGAAGTGCTATGCCGAATTCATGCTTAATTGGTTGATTTTCGTTGAAGTAATTACGATGATACACTTCTAATTTTGTGTTCCATGCTTTATTGCGTCTAGAACCACCCGATTCAAAATGATGTAAAGCCAAGCCATAACGTAAAGCAAATGAGTGATTAGGAAAAGTTGGTCTTGTATTTTTAGTCTGAATTACGAAAAATTCAGGTGCGACAAAAACATCCACTAATTCCATTTTACATTTCCCACCTTTCTTACGAGAATTCAATTTTAATGCTCGTTTTCTTACTTGTAAAGCGGCATTTATTCCTGAAAACGACCATAAATCATTATTGCTTCTGAAGGTCAATCCCACCTCTGGAATAAGATAACTTCCAAAATGCCGACACACACCCAACTGTAAGGATGGAGCCTTAATCCCATTAATTTCACCAAAATTGTAATTGGAAAAGACACCAAAGTTCTTTTTAGTTCTGATAAAGTATTGACCAAATAACGAATTTGAAACCAATACTAAAATAAATAATGTGCTAACTTTCATCTTTCTAGTTTTTTAGGTTTTTAGTTCACGACAAGAATTCTTCCATTTTTCACATTATACTTTCTACCTCCAGCAACGATCGTTTCTCCTTCTTTTTTCTTTATAAGGTCGAGAATATCCTCTTTTAGAGTATGAACTGAACCTCCCGTTTTTCTGGCAATTTCAAGATATTCAGGTAATATCCCTTTGTCTGTATCACACAGAATAATGCGTATAGGTCGGTAAATTTTATCTAATAATTCCATATCTCTTGGAGGCGCATCATTATCAGCGATAAGTATATATTCACTTGCGTTTGGATTTTTTTCTATCGCAAACAAAACTGCTTCCAAATCATTTTCAGGGTAGTCATTATTCCCTAGTCCATTATGACATACTTTTCTTGATTCTGAACGTATAGCTTGATAATTAATACTTTTTAAATGATAAATCCCACCTGTTTTGCCTGGTATTTTTGCTTCAATCGGAGCGGAATCACCGTCGTTAAACATCACAATTTCCTTGATGACACCTTTATCTGTATTTAGTAATTGCCACAATGCTATTTGTGAATTATAAGGAATCATTGAAGAAGTTAAATCAACAATGAATACAGCATTTGTCCACTGTTTTTGTCTATTTAAGACGTTGTTAATCGTAGGTTTACTCATTGTATCAATAATCTTTTGAGCAACAATTTTTGAAGGATCTTCTGGTAAATAATTATCAAGTTTTGTCGCGACTTCTTTAAGAAATTCTTTAGATGACGAAGCCTCATAATAGATAATAACACCATGGAAAAATGTTCTAGCAGCTGCCTCGGTCTGACAATTTGTTTGACGAATGATGTTCCATTTGATTAATGGATTTTGAACCAAAATGGGAAAAAATTGCTCAATTTCTTTGATACGATTTAAGTTAAGCGCTTTTAGATTGGCTCCTTTAGGGAAATCTGTATAAACTAAATCAATGTGATGGATTGTTTGTCCAAGGACTTGAAAATCTTTAAGTTGTTCCAAAATAGTAGCGGATCCAAAACCCATTTCTACTTTAAAAGTCTCCAAGTCTCCTTCGTAGAATTCATATTCATCTACATTTACAATTCGTTGATTGATAATTGATTGGGCACTTCTACTTTGTGCATTTAAATTCGTAGGTGTGATAAATATTTGGCTAATCACAATTGAAAAATACAATAGTTTACTTCTCATGGTATATTAGTTTAGGTAAATCAAGAAAAGTAAAATTGAATCTATAGGCGGGCTTTTAATGCTATAATGTGAAGTAAATAATTTGTTACAGTTTAAATTAAAGAACTTTAGAATTGAAAATGTGTATCCTCAATCGTACCAGTAAAATACTTTAATATTTAAAATCAACTCTTTAATCGAAGTGAGAGCTATTTGGTGAACATTAGCGAACCATTATCGGCCTTGAATTTCTAGGTTTTAGCTACTGAACTGAAACTGTTAATTTTTAAAATTTCTGTAAGAACATTTTTAAAAAATTTCAGTTTCAGAAAGGAGTTAAAATTGTTCGCAACGAGTTGTAAATAATTATAGAACAAATATTTGCGAACAAAAAGAAATTCAGAGCCTTGATTTTTTGTTTCTTTTGCATCAAGGAAAAAGAAAGGCAAAATTAATGATTGCTCAAATTGGAATCTTTTTTCTTGATTTTACCAATTTCAAGTATTTCTTTTGGAATGGAATGCTCCGAAAACAAATTATCCATCATTGCCCCGTCTCTTTCTTGTTCAGTAGCGTAATTTTCATCCCATGATTTAGAAAGACTATTACTCCAAACATAAGAGATAATCGCTTTATTATCTTTTGTAACTGGTGGTGGTAAAAGATAAAAAAAGAACGTGCCATCTCGCGCATCAGACAACTGTTTATACCAGCTATGGTCATTAGCAAACAAACGAATGAATCTATCAATGTCATCTTTCGTTGGTGATTCGTGTGTTCTAATTAAATCGAAATAAGAAATTGAATTCATACCATAAATTGAAATTACAAAAATAAACTTTTAGAGTTGTTATATTTTTTTGTTCCGTCCGTAATTCAATACAATCTCTAAATATTTCACCATGAACATCAAAAAAGAACTCAATCAAAATTCAATCATCCAAGCAATGAATTCCCTATTCACGGCTTCGAAGGACAGTCAACTAGATGATCTTCAATTTGAAAATGTGAACACTGAATTATCGTTGGTGATGAACTACCTAAATCTCAACCATCTTCAAGCCATTTTATTCTGTAATGTTTGTATTCTAAAAATAACAGGGAAAAACACAGATGTGTCTGAAATTTCAAAACACCTCAACTTATCTTCTATTGAGTTTTTGCCTTATAAAGATGATTTAGAAAGTTTAATCAAAAGCGGACTACTCATCCGTAAGCACAATCGACGTTATTATGATGATTTCATTCGTTCTAAATCCTATTCCATCAATGAAAACTTGATTCATGCCATTATTCACAATTTATCTTGTCCACGTTTTGAAGAAAAAGCAACTACAAGTACGATTGATGTTTTAGAAACGGTTCATGAATTGATAAAACATACAATAGACGATGAATTAGACAAGTTTGAGTTACACAAAGAAGTAAAGGAGTTACTTTCGAATAACAAACATTTACCCATCATCGCACACTTGTCCAACTTGGATATAAATGTAGAATATGTAACGCTTCTGTTTTTTCTTATTTGGAAAAGTCTTTCAGGTAATACTTCTCAATCCATTGATGAAATAATCGACGTTTTAAATGACCGTGGTTCCGATAAAATCAAAATGACTCAGGCAATTATGTCTGGAAATGATCCGCTTAGTAAATTAGATTTTATCGAATTAAAAGAAGGTCGATTCATTAGTGATATAGAAGTTGGGTTAACCGAAAAAGTTCTCGAAATTTTAAAACTTGAAAACATAAGTATACATACTTCAAAAAATAAAAATCAACGCACACTTACACCCAATGAGATTGTTCCCAAAAAGTTGTTCTTTAATTCGGAGGAGGCAGCTCATGTTGGACGCATTGAAAATGTTTTGACCGAAGAAAATTACCAAGCTATTGTTGAAAGATTGCGATCATCTGGAATGAGTACTGGAGTGAATATATTATTTCATGGCGCACCTGGTACAGGAAAAACAGAGAGCGTATTGCAAATTGCAAAAGCTACCGGTCGTGAAATTATGAAAGTGGAAATCAGTCAAACAAAATCGATGTGGTTCGGTGAGTCGGAAAAAATTATCAAGCGCATCTTTAAAAATTATGAAATTCTTCAAAAGCAGTTAAAATTAACACCCATTTTGTTTTTCAATGAAGCTGACGCTATTCTAGGAAAACGTAAAAGTGTTGACAGCGGAAATACTGCTCAAACGGAAAATGCCATTCAAAACATCTTATTGGAGGAATTGGAAAACTTTAAAGGCATTTTTATGTCCACCACCAATTTGACGAATAACCTGGATAAAGCTTTTGATAGACGCTTTCTTTTTAAGGTGGAATTTAAAAATCCAAGTATTGAAGCTGCTGCCAATATTTGGAAAAGTAAACTGCCATTTTTAAAGAAAAAAAGACGCATTATTCTTGGCAGAAAACTTTCCATTTTCCGGCGGGCAAATTGACAACATAGCCAAAAAGAGTGAAATAGAATTTGTACTCAACAATAAAAGACCTTCACTTTCAGAAATCTCCACCTATTGTAACTCAGAAGATTTATACAAAAAAGAAACTAATTCTGGAAAAATAGGTTTTTAAAACCAGTAAACAGCCTGAACTACTTTGGTTATGAAAATAGTTCAGGCTATTTCAATTAAGCGCTAAGTCGATAACCGTTCAATTCTTTTAAAAGTCGTTCGCGGATTCTTTTGCGATACATCGGAATTTGATTTGAAGGAATACCAATTTTCTCGCTTAATTCTTTGTCTCTTAAATTATATAAATAACGGTCCACTAGAATACATTTTTCTTCATACGAGTAAGTTTCAATTATATCGTACACTTTGTTTAGAATAAAATCAAATCGCATTTCATCCACTTCTTCTCCTTCTTGAGAAAACTGCTTCGAGTCATCCAATTCAGTAAAACGACTTCTTTTCTTTTTTTCGAAAAAATCAAGTACATGATTCACTGACACACGGTAAACCCAGCCTTCCACCCCACCCTTTTCAGCATCGTACCTATCCAGTTTATCACTCACTTTCAAATAGATATCATGTACAAGGTCCTCAACGTCTGAACGAAATGAACCTTTCAACGTGTTAATAACAGCTTTTTTAATCGTTGGTAAAATAAGACAAGAATTCTCCATAACTAATAAAATTAGAACATTAATAAAAAGGCAAACTATTCCTGGTTCACTGAAAAGATCAGTAAATCACAAATTAAATTAAGGGTGTTGAGAGAAGCCTTGTAACCTGAGTTCGATAGTAAAATCGGAATTCAGATTGACATAAAAATCTGTTAGTCTAGGCGTTTACTTGAAGATTTAGCGGGCTAAATCAAGAGGAAACAACGAAGGATAACTGGTTTTTATTCAAAGCAACTTATTATTCCGCTGATAAACAACGATTTACTTCATAACCCTTTTTCAATGTATCCCGATACATTTTCAAAAGTGTTATTAGTAACTCATTGCTTCTGAGCGGTCTGAATCCAATTTTAATAATCGAACTCAGGTTTTTGCGCTAAAAGCATTGAAGCTGCAGGTGAAAGGGAAAGACTAAAAGTTGTTTTTTGGACAGCAAAAAAGAAATTACAGTTTTCATACCTTTCAATTTTAAACATGAATAATTAAACAAAACAATTCCATTAGCGCTAAGCGCTCTTAATCAGAACATTGAAAAAGGATATGGAATATTTTAGTGATGCAAAAGTACAAAATTAAAATGGATTATGCAAGTTTTTTGCTTGTCAATTCAAAAATTATGAGTGATGATTTTTATTTTCAATAAAATTAAAACGTTCGATATAATCAACAAAATAGTTATTTTCAAATAGGAATTACAAAACAAATTGGAAAATATTTACTACCTGAAATTGGCTTACGTTTTGAGAATAAAACACCCTTCTCAAGTTTTACTTCTTACACTGGCGCACTGCAATTCCGGAAAAGTATTTTCAAATTAAGGGTGCGAAATCGAAGTGGAATTTGTAAAGCAGAAGTTGTAGAATGTTTCGTTACACCCGAATATTTATACGTCAAAAACGAAAGTCGCACCAATCCTCAAAATCAATTTTCAATGCGTTATGGCTTGAGTCTTTATCATTTAAAAAGTGGAGGTTCAAGGAATTCGAAGTCTTGGGTGACAAAAATAGAAATCTACAACAGAACCAATTTTACAACCAAACAAAATGAAATGGGAATTGCACTTCGTGTTCAGTGTTTTAGGAAACGAGGGTGGTGAATATGTAATAATAAACAATTCATTCTAAATAAAATGACCGTAAGTAAAATTCCATAATTACTTAAGAAGTAATGTTAACTTCTTTAATTTTTATAGAACAAAACGCTCTTTTCTATGCCAATTCAAATTTTCAATGGAAGGATAAAATTTTGTTTCTCTCGGTAAATTAATCCGTTTTCCTTCGAATTGATTCAGTGAATATGGAGACTGATTCTCTTTAATCGCTGGGGAAATTCTCACTAAATAATCAGCATTAATTGTTATTAACCCTCTGTCGAACGCCCTATGTAAATTTGGACTTAAAGAAATACCATTTGTAATTGTATCATCTTTTGAAATTGCAAAGGGAATAATGTGGCAAGCATCAACTAGTTGAGCATTTGTTGTTGATTCAACTCTCATCCCTGAAATTGCACATTGATAATCATATATTTTTGGGATTTCTCTTTTAAAAACTCCACTTCTTACAAATATTTCTTCCTCAAATTCATCTTTACTTAAAGTTTGTCTTAACTCAGAAATCCTATCAGCATAACTCTCTCTGTCATCATTTAAAATTTGATTTTCTATGTGATTAATAAAACTATAATCGTTTAATCGGTAATTTGATTTTGTTTCAGAAAAATACAATTCCAATAGTTTCTCTTCCAAAATTGAATTAACAACTGAATCAGACATTAAGTCAAATAATTCTTTATCTATTTCAGCAAATGCAATTGAATCTTTTAAAGCACCTAAACTTTTTATGCTATTCGAACTTGTAACAGGAATAATCATCCCAGCAATTGTGATTAATCTCCAAAATGGTTCACGTTTCATATGAAAAAACGGTAGAGAAAAGTTTGCTGTATGCTGGGAAACAACTAGAACTGACCAAATTGTTTTAAATTCCAAAACCAAACTAGGAGTTATTTCAATTCGATTGTGAAAAATTTCTCCTTTTCGAATTAAGGACAATATAGCTAGTAATAATATTGGTTTGTGAGGTGCACCTCCATTTGTCCTAGAACGATTTAACTTAGAAAATTGAAACAGGTATTTTTGGATTTGTTCAGTATTCATTTTGTCATTGTCCTATCATTGATTGTAAAGTTGCAAAAAATTGCTTCACTATTTCTAAGATTGATGATTTTTTAATTTTAAGAAAATTCTAATATTCTGAATTATAATATGAAGTTTTAAATATACTATAGCAACAATAAGTTTAAATAGTTTCTCAACCAATCAATATGAAATGGTAATTACGCTTCGAGTTCAGTGTTTTAGGAAAAGAGGGTTGTAACATTTTACAACTTCAACTTATTGATAAAAGAATTTAATAAGGTTTAAATAGTGTTTTTTTTGAACTTTATTAGTTTCATTTCAAATTAAACCTCTTTTAATCAAAGTAAGATGACTTTATTATTCAATTTTTTAATGAAATATACTGTTCATTTATCATCTTTAATAATTACAGAAAGCAATTATTTCTCTTTTTATTTTGAATATTAAAAAAAATCTATAATTTAGCTATATAATTGATTTTTAGACTATTAATTATCTTTAAAGATAATTTTTTGGACAAAAAATCAACTTACTGAGAACTAAAACTAAAAATCATGCTAAGCAAAAACAAAAAATGTTTATATAGAAATTGTCTAAAGACTTTGGATAAAAATATAAATGGAAATACAAAATATTGTCCAGAAAAAGATGGTTTCGATTCATGTTATAATAAAGAAAAACAATTTCGAGAAAAAGAACGAATAAAAAAAAATAAAGAAAAATTAGCTAGAGAATCACGATTATTAGAACTGATAGGGAACATTTGATTTTTTCAAACTGGTAATTATTTACCATATGAGCTGTATTATAAATTATTCTCACCTTATTTTGAATTTTTTGAAGAAAAAAATATCAATGGATCAACATGTTACTTTTTTCAAAATACAGCATTTTTCAAGATAATAAAGTGACCACGCTAGTTTTCAATACTGGTAAGGGTTTCGGAAAATAAAAAAAAGAAAAGCACACCGATTTTGGTGTGCTTACCTGTGGAGTGGTCCCACTTGAAATCAAACTAAAATAACATTATCTTACTACTTTCCTAGATAGATTAACGCTTTTAGCCTTTATTTGACCTTGTTTATTCTCTCATAAAGTAAGTTTAAATAAGGCTTTATTAATTGTAATAAACTAAATGTGGGACAAATGTGGGACAAATAATTATTTATTTGTATCTTTATGTATCTTAAATTCAACCCTTAAAATACATGGCTACTATTAATTTTTACCTTAGAAGTGATAAAAATCCGTCCAAAATTTATGTAAGGCTTCGCAATGGTCGCTCTTCTGACATGACAGTCTACACAGGTTTCATAATAGATCCCAAACACTGGAATTCTACCAAAGGAGAAGTTAAGCAATCTGCATTATTTGACGATAAAATAAATCTAAGTAGAGATTTAAACAATTTGAAAAACAAGGTTATTGAAGAATTAAATTCATCAAGTTCTAAAGGTCTTGAGATAAACAAGAAATGGCTTGAATCAGTGATTTCAAATGAAGATTCTAAAATTGAAGAAACTGAATCCCCTAAGTACATTCAAGATTTAATGAATGATTATAAAAATGAGTTAAAGTTTAAAATCAATCCAAAAACAAATAAACCAATTTCAGAAAACACAATTAGAGGTTTTACCCAGGTAATCGAAAGACTTAAAAATTTTGAAGAATATATTGGTAAAAAGCATTTTGTAAGTGAAGTAGATTTAAACTTTAAGTTTGACTTTGTCAATTACATGATAAATGTTTCAGGCTTTTCTCAGAATACAATTAACAAATCCATTAAGCAGCTTAAAACAGTTTGTTTAGATGCCATTGATAAAGGTTTATCAGTTAACATTCAAATACGTTCAACAAAATTCAATCATCCTAGAGAAGTTGCAGATTTCGTCACAATCACTGAAGCTGAAATAAACCAAATTAGAAAGTTTAAAGGAACCGACTACCACATGAATGCCCGCGACTGGCTAATCATAGGATGTTGGACAGGATGTCGTGTTAATGATTTAATGCAGCTTTCAATGAACAACATCCATGAAACTGAAAAAGGACAGAAATTTATTCGATACACCCAGAGCAAAACTAATAAGCAAGTAGATTTACCAATCCACCCGCACGTTGAAGAAATCATTAAAAGATTGAAGGGTTTTCCAAGACCGATATCGGACCAGAGATTTAACGAATGGATAAAAGATGTTTGCAAGGATAGTGGCTTAACTCAAGAAGTATATGGTTCTAGACAAAATCCAGGATCTCACAAAAAAGAAGTAGGAAACTTCAAAAAATACGAACTCATTCGCTCCCATACGTGCAGACGTTCTTTCGCCACGAATCATTACGACAAACTCCCAAATAAAATTATTATGGCTGTGACAGGCCATTCAACAGAGCAAATGTTGCTAAATTACATCGGTGAAACAAAGAATGATCATATTGATGATTTTCTGAATGTGTGGAACAAATAACTAATTTACTATGACTCTTTACGAATACATTCCATTTTTTGGATACCTAGAAAAAGCTGATGAAATACTTGGTTATCAGAACTACACAACTATGAGAGGTGAACGAGAATTACTTTCCGATGTACTTGCCTTAGAGGATGATGATAAAGATGATATTGAACTTGATGATTACCAAATAAGTCGATTAGAGCATGTTGACTACCATTGCTTTATGAATGTATTACAATCTTTAAAAGATGAACAACACCATATCCCTGTACTTTTAAAAATGATTTTAAACAACTATGAAGAAAGTGGCGGATATCCTCTCGATTTAATTCATTTTGTGCTGCATGATCTTACATTTAATACTCAGAATTACGAATTCAATCAACAAACCATAATTGAAACATTTTTTACCCAATCATTAGTCAATTACGAACGCAATCCGTATCGTAAAAACCGTTTAACAAACCCCCATATTGATGAAGATGATGAGGAAGATGATGAGAACAATAATTATAATCTTTTAAAATCATTCTTTCTAAAGCAATACGATTTGGATAGTTTGCTGTTAGGATTAAAAGAAGCATTTTCTATAGAAAAAGGCAAAGACATTAAAATCATAACGGTAATATTGATAGAGTATAAAATCCTTGTGATTCCTGATAAAAAATTTAGACTGTTTTATAATTGTCTTAAAAAGTTCTTTGATAGAAACATTGGCACTTATGCCAGTATTAATGATTACAAGACAATCCATCTTGCTGACAAAAACATAATTAAGGTAAAGATTGATGACTTATTGCAAAGGATAAGTAAATAATTAAACTTGTATCTCCTTGTATACAAGCACATACAATTAGTTTTATTATGTACAGGTATAATTCTCAAATTACATTTGTACCATAATTAATTCAACATGGTGCTCATACGCAATAATTTATTAAAATCAAAGTTAAACTTTATGGTTTTTTGCAAAATCAAAGCATAATTAATGTGCATATCTTTCATTTCTATGTTGAGAATAGCTGTAAGTCTTGCCACTTAAAGGGTTGAGAATTGGCATGTTAATAACATTGAGTTAATGTTGATTTCTTTAATTTGCTGTGATACCAAACTACGTAATTTTGTATGCCAGTCTAAGTAATAAAAAAACTCTTAGACTAAGTGGCCCAAGAGTTCTTTGTAAATGTTGTTTATCTTTCGATAAAAGAATAAGTTTTGAGACCCTTATTTCTTTTACAAAAGTATTCTAATAGTAAATACGATGTATTGAAAAAAGTAGCTTTTTTTCAAACAATTTAGTTTTCTGTTATGAACACTTAAAGAAAAGCATGTTTACAAAGTACTTGAAAGGCTGATAAATATTAACCTTTTAAAAAATTGTTCTATGCAATTAAAGTACTTAAAAACTACCCGAGAGGTAGCAAAAATGATGGGATGTTCAGTGAGAAACATCTCGAAACTAGTAGAAGCTGAAAAGCTTAAGCCAATCAAAATCCTTGAAAATGGCTCTTTTCTATTCAACATGAAAGACGTTGAGTTTTTTATTAACCTAAAAACTGAAAAGAAATGAGTTCAGAATCACAGATTATGTTCGTAGGTGTATCGCCTAAAGAACTAGTAGAGCTTATTTCTGAAAACGTGAAAATGCAAATCCAAAACTTCGTTTTGGACACCCCAAAGGTTGAGCAGAAAGACGAACCAGAACTAATAACTCGAAAAGAAGCTGCAGACCTTCTCAAAGTCAGTCTTGTAACCATCCATGACTGGAGTCGAAACGGACTATTGACCCATTACAAATTAGGCAATAGAACATACTACAACCGAGAGGAGATTTTAAAGAAAGTCTACGCTTCTAATCGTAAAAAGATTTGATTATGCCCTCTGAAATCATCCTGCAGCAAATTCTTGATGAACTAATTCAAACAAACAAGCTTCTTCAAGAAAGTAATTCAGCAAACAATATAAATCAATGGGTAGACACCTATGATTTAGCTAACAAGCTACATATTAGTAAACAGACTATTTATAGACTTAGAAAAAATGGTTTGCTGAAATCCTCCAAGATTAAAGGTAAAATTTACTACAACCTCATTGAAGTAGATAAAATGCTAGCCTTAATCCAATCCAAATAATATAATTCTTTTTTTTAACCCGCTCATCCAGGGCTATCGCCTTGGATTACGCTAAAACTATGTCCAAATGACAACAAACAAATCACAAAAATTAAACGTTGATAATTCAATATTTAAGCCAATTCTTAAACCAGTTTTTTTAACTAACTCATCATTTTCTTATGATATTTTAGAGTTCAAATTCACGAAAGAAACAGCGTCCTACGAACCAAAATCATTATACTATGAAGGAATAAGAATGCACCTCAAACAAGCTGGATTTTTCAAAAGGTATATTTCTAAAAACAAATCAGTTATTATTTTTAAACAAGGTTGCTTTATTGAGGAGGTATCTGTTGAACAAGTCAAAGATGTTTTTCAATCTTATGTTTTGAGCATCAACAAACCTTTTAAATTTTCGTATCTAGAATCAAAAGATAAAGAAGCAGGTGCTCATAATTATTCGATTCCAATTGAAGTAATTAGAAATTGCTACTTAAAACAATCTCATAACTTCTTTAATGAAAAATGGTTAGAACATTTAGATACTGATGTAACGCCTTTGCTAAAAGACACTAAAAAGAAAGCACACTTCGTTTTTAAAAACTGTCTAGTAACTGTCAGCGCTAAAGACGGAATTGAAGTGGAAGACTTAACTAAATTAAACGATTTTGTAGTCTGGAAAAATCAGTGTATTGACCGAGAATTTAAGTACATCAAAGAAAATACAAACAATGAGTTTGCTAAATTTATGATTAATGTAACAAACGGTATTCCAAAAAGATATGATGCTTTAAGGTCTGCTATTGGCTATCTCTCCCATCATTATTTCAATCCCTCTAAAGGTGTTTCAATAATTCTCTATGACGAAGCATTAACGGACCCTAATAGTCCAATGGGTGGCACAGGTAAAGGTTTAATCGCAAATGCTCTCAAACAACTTAGGAATATTGCTAAAGTAGATGGAAAGCTATTAAATCCAACCAATAGATTCAAATTTGAACTTGTGAACCCAGACACTCAAATTGTTTGGATAGATGATCCTAAAAAAGACTTTGAATTTGAAACATTATTCTCTTGCCTTACTGATGGTTGGACTGTAGAAAGGAAATACCTCCCTCAGTTTTTCATTAAGCCCGAAGATAGCCCCAAAGTATTAATTTGCAGCAACGTTGTTTTAAACAGAAAAGGTACTTCAAATAAAAGAAGGCAGTTCATTGTAGAATTAAACGATTACTACAGTTCAAAGTTTGTAACAGGTAATGAATCACCAATTGAAGATGCACATGGCATATTATTTAAAGAATCTTGGTTAGATGATGATTGGAACACTTTCTACTCTTTCATGCTTGATAATATTATGTTATACCTTAAAAATGGTTTGATAACCTATGAAACTAAAAATGTTGAAGCTAATTTTTTAATCCAATCTACTGATGAAGACTTTGTAGAATTTATGGATAATCAAAAATTTAAAATCGGTGAATGGTACGACACTAAAACTCTTTTTGAAAAATTCATTAATTCTTATTATGATGGTGGAACTAAGCTACAACAGCGAGGTTTTACCAATTGGATAAAGTTGTATGCCAAATGCACCAACCTAACTTATGAGCATTCTTCATCTGGTGGTATTTGCAAATTTTCATTCGTTTATCCGAATCAAGAAACAACATAGTATTGCTCATAAGGGGGGTGTTGGTGAAAATTCTATTTTCATACATACCCCCCATATAGGTATGTTTCTTATTTCTTAATTCGAAAACTTCTCAATTCTCAGCATTTAATTATTGCCTAATTACTATTCCATTATTATAACCTAATTCTCTCTTTCATGCAACTAACTAAAAAACATCATGAGTTTCTTTCTTATTTATTTACCCTTCAATTTCTGAAATCACGTTTCAAAGACTTTGACAAGGATAACAATTTCATATTTATCCCTAGCACTACTTTAAAAACTATGTTTTTCCCAAAGCCTACAATTGAAATTGAAAAGCTTTCCGAAAATGGTTTCATTCTAATAAAAGAACAAATGACAGTAGGTGGTTATCCAATTAAACTAATGCGTACAACAGGAGTTCACTATTTGAACTTTTCAAATTTCGTTTATGAAGGAGCTAAATTAGACGATGTTACAATCAAAATGAGAAGTTATTTAAAACATATTTCATTACCTGATAGCGTTTATTCCACTATATATTTTGATAAGTTTCTTGAGGTTAAAGATTACAATATTGAATGTTTCTTCAAAGTAGATCATTTTAGCGGTCGTGTTCACACTCCAGTCACCAGCCTTAAAAGTGAGTTCAGAAGTCAGCTTTTAATTAAAGGAGAGCAAACCGTTTCATTAGATGTTGTAACAATGCAACCTTTGTTATTAGGTAAAATTTTAGAAGATAAAATCGGCTACAATCAATACAGTTTTTGGATAGATGAAGGAGAAGACATTTACATTCGGTTGCAACAAACAGCTAAATTAATAGACAGACCTGCTGCAAAAACAAAGTTCTTTCAAATCCTATTTGGTCGCTCGAACGAAAATCTTGCTACCACCTTTGGAAATGCCAATTGGATAGAGTGGATTAACTATTTTAAATCCAAACCACTCCATTCCAACCCCAACACCGAAGAAAAAGAACACTCCAATCTTGCTTGGTTACTTCAAACAACCGAAGTAAAATTGATGCGTAAGATTTGGGAAGCACTTATCAAAGCAGATATAATTTTCCTTTCGGTTCACGATGAAATTATTGTTAGAGCATCCGACCAAGAAGAAACTGAAATCATAATGACCCGAATCTTATCTCAAGAATTCAAGTTTTTTAGAATCAATCTGAAATAAATCTGATAACATTAATAATCAACCCTTCTTATTTTATAAAAGGCACCAATTCAGCCTTGATTTTATCATATTTCTCTTGCGTTATCAATCCTAAGTCTAACTTATCTTTTGTCTTTTCCAGTTCTGCCAATGCCTCGTCACTTGTCTTGCAAATTCCTTTTCTTTCTATAGTTGCATGGCTTTTAAGCACTAGCTATTTTATGACAATTTTACTAAAGTTATCAAATGTTGTTTCAAAATATTGTTTGTTAAAATCAACATTATTGATTGTTGAAAATCTATCTGGAACATAAAACCTAATATTACCATTTTCAATTTTTTTAACTGGAAACATATACTCTGTTTTATATTTAAAATCTAAATTATTTTGTATTTTATCCAAGAACACTTTTTCATCATATACTTCATATCGTAAATCCATAATTACAGGTTGATATGGTATTTCTAAACTTACAACATCAATAATATTATTTAATTTATTATATTCTGTTTCTGTAAAAATGTAGCCACACATAGTTTTATATTCATACCAATCTTCATATATACTAGGATATTTATATTGACCGTCCCATTTTTCAACTATTAGTACATAATATTTAATCTCCTTAAAAATTACAGTTTTTGTTTGAATTGAAATAAAATTTTGTGTGTGCCTTGACATTAAAAAAGCTCCTGTCAAAAGTTTAAATTTTTCTTTATATGTTTTTTCTTCTTCAATTACATTGTTGTAATCAATCCATTCACCTAATGTTGAATTATAACACCATCCAACAGCATTCATTAATATTTCTGATTTATCTGAAAATATTAATTTTTCTCTATTAGTTCTGTCTTGTTCAAATGATATTGTTGCTACTAAACACATAGTCATTGTAATAACTGTTTTTATAAATAATTTCATCTTTTTTGAATTAAATAGTTGATAAATTTTACCAAGATTGAACATTTGAAACACAGAAATTAGTACCTACATATGCTGTAGCCCATACTTCTGCAGTAAAATAAAATGTTTTTTGATTACCACTGCAATCATTTTTAATAGTTAACCCATATTGACTACCTACTATAGGATCATCTATAATTGCACCACAATTACAAGGTACTGGAAGTTTCTCTTCTTTCTTACAAGAAATCACGCTCAATAACAATAAAGCTCCTAAAATCAGTTTTTTCATATCATTTAAATTTTCCACAAACCTCGCTCTTCCCTCCGACAACTAAAGTCAATTAAAAAAAACACTCAAAAGTTTTCAGACAACTAAGGTCAATTTCTTGCTCAATCCATTATTTTCTTCATTCTTTGTCTTTCTTTTTATCAATTATGCTCAATCAACATAAAATTCTACGTGTATTACAATTGATTTCATACCTAGAGCAAAGTCCTTCAAAAACCATTTCTCACTTAGCTGAATTACTGGATTCAACCGAAAGAACGGTGTATCGGTATTTTGATTTGATTAGAGAATGTGGATTTGATTTACAACGTGATGAATTCAATCGTTTCTTTATTGTTGACGAACGTTCCAATGGTGTTCGATTCTCAGATGAAGAAGCCACCTTTTTAAAAGAACTTATATTAGCTTATGGAAAGGGTAATAAACTTAAAGATTCCATTTTAACAAAAATCTATCTTGGTTCTGAAATTCCAATCGTTGCCAGTCATTTGGTAAATGCTAAAAACAGCAAAGTAATTGAGAAACTTGCATTAGCTATCAGCAACAACGAACAAGTTTATCTAAAAAAATACCAATCCATAAATTCAGAAACAATTACAGATAGACTCGTTGAACCTTTTGGATTTACTGAAAACTACACAACCGTTATGGCTTATGAAATTGCATCCCAAAAAAATAAAACCTTTCACATAGATAGAATTGCATACGTTGATTTCACAGGAAAATCATTTCAACACTCCGAACAATTCGAAAAACAAATTCCTGATGTCTTTGGATTCAGTTATTCAGGCGAAACCTTTCCCATTCAATTAGAATTAGACTTAAAACAAGTGCTTTTACTCAAAGACCAATATCCATTAACAGCTCCATTCATTCACTACAACACCAAGAAAAACTGTTACGAATTAAAAGTTCAAGTAAACAACCTCCTTCCAATAGAACGCTTTATAAAAGGGGTGGAATAAAGAAAGAGAAGAATAATTAACTATTTTTGAAAATATCAGAAAATTCAACCGATGTCAGAAGAACAAAAAAAACTATTAGAGCAGCAGCTTTGGAACATTGCAAACACACTTAGAGGTAAGATGAATGCCGATGAATTCCGTGATTACATCTTAGGATTTATTTTCTTCAAGTATTTATCTGAAAGAATGGAATTATTTGCAAATGAAATTCTTAAGCAAGATAAAATCATATTCAGAGATATAGATGAAAACACAGCATTAGGAAAAGAATACATAATCGCAATACGTGAAGAATCCTTAGACCAACTAGGATATTTTCTAAAGCCAAGTGAATTATTCAGTGATATAGCAAAACGTGGAAACAGTGATGTTGAAGGGCAAAGTAACTTCATAATTGAAGATTTACAAAAAGTCTTAATCAATATCCAGCAAAGTACAATGGGGACAGAGAGCGAAGATGATTTTGATAATCTCTTTGAAGATATGGACTTGAACAGTACAAAATTGGGTAAAACTCCAGATGCAAGAAATGAAATCATTGCTAAAGTATTGCAGCACTTGGATAAAATTGACTTTGCATTAGAAGACACAGAAATTGATGTATTGGGTGATGCTTATGAATATTTGATAGGTCAATTTGCAAGTGGAGCAGGAAAAAAAGCAGGAGAATTTTACACCCCTCAAGAAGTAAGTACAGTTCTCGCTAAAATTGTAACAACAGGTAAAACCAAACTTAAATCAATCTATGATCCAACTTGTGGCTCGGGTTCGCTTTTGCTTCGTGTAAAGAAAGAAGTTAAAGAAGTAAGCAATTTTTACGGTCAAGAATTAAACCGTACAACTTACAACTTAGCACGAATGAATATGATTTTGCACGGTGTTCATTATCGTATGTTTGACATTAAGCAAGAAGACACATTAGAGCATCCGCAACACATTAATCATAAATTTGAAGCAATCGTTGCAAACCCTCCATTTTCAGCACAATGGAGCGCAAACACTTTGTTTACATCAGACGACCGTTTCTCTCAATACGGAAAATTAGCACCATCAAGCAAAGCAGATTGGGCTTTTGTTCAACATATGATTCACCATTTAGCAGACAATGGAACAATGGCGCTTGTTTTACCACACGGCGCATTATTCAGAGGAGGTGCAGAACAACACATTCGTAAATACTTAATTGAAGACAGAAATTATTTAGATGCAGTGATTGGTCTACCTGCTAATATCTTTTATGGCACAGGTATTCCAACTTGCATAATGGTTTTCAAAAAATGTAGAGAAACACCTGAGGATATATTATTTATAGATGCAAGCAATGAGTTTGACAAAGTAAAAACTCAAAATATTTTACGTGATGTTCACATTGATAAAATCATAGTCACTTATCGAAATAGAACTGAATCTGATAAATACAGCAAACGCGCAAGCCTTCAAGAAATCATTGAAAACGATTACAACCTCAATATTCCTCGCTATGTAGACACCTTTGAAGCGGAAGTAAGTATTGATATTAATTCCATTGCAAGTGATTTAAAAGCATTGGAAATGGAAATGAAAGATGCTGATAATGATATAACAACGTTTTGTATCGAACTTAATATTTCAACTCCTTTTTGATATGGAAAAGGAAAAAAACAAGCCTGTATTGCGTTTCTCTACATTTAAGGAGGAATGGAAAATGGCTCCCTTCGGGGAAGTTGTTGACTTTAAAGTCACAAATTCATTTTCAAGAGATAATCTAAATTACGAAAATGGTTTAGTGAAAAATATCCATTACGGTGATGTTCATACTAAATTCAATACTCTATTTGATATTACTAAAGAAAATGTTCCATTTGTTAATCAAGAAATTAACGTTAAAAGAATTTCAGAAGATTTTTATTGTAAAGAAGGGGATTTGATTTTTGCAGATGCTTCAGAGGATTTGAATGATGTTGGTAAAAGCATTGAAATTATTAACTTAAACAATGAAAAATTACTTTCAGGTCTTCATACTTTAATGGCTAGACCGAAGGACAGTTTATTTTCAATAGGTTTTGTAGGATATTTGTTTAAATCGAATAATGTTAGGTCGCAAATAAAAAAGCAAGCTCAGGGTTCAAAGGTTTTGAGTATAAATGTTGGTAGAATTTCAAAGATTAACATCTTTTTCCCCTCTCTCCTAGAACAAACTAAAATAGCCTCTTTCTTTTCTTCAGTTGATAAAAAACTATCCCAACTCAAACAAAAGAAAAATCTTTTGGAGCAATACAAAAAAGGTGTAATGCAAAAAATCTTTTCACAAGAGCTGAGATTTAAGGATGAGAATGGAAAAGGGTTTCCTGATTGGGAGAAAAACAAATTAGGAGTGGTTTTGATTAAGAACTCAAACAAAAATAAAGGACAGAAGTATTCATTGGTTCAAAGTGTTAGTAATAAACACGGTTTTATAAATCAAGATGAAATGTTTGAAGATAGAAGAGTTGCAAGTAAAGATACCTCCAATTATTATGTAATTGAAAAAGGCCATTTTGCTTATAATCCTTCGAGAATAGATGTTGGTTCATTGGCATATAAATTTGATGATATAATTTCTACAATCAGTCCTTTATATATTTCATTTAGTGCTAAGAAAGAATTTCTAACAGATGAGTATCTTTTGAATTGGTTTAAATCTGAGCAATTTATTAAACAAATGAATAGTTCGTTTGAAGGAAGTGTGAGAAATACTTTAAGTTATGAAAGTCTAGTTAAAATGAAAATTTCAATTCCTTCTTTATCCGAACAAACCAAAATCGCCAATTTCCTATCAGCGTTAGATAATAAAATCAATCATTGTCAGCTTCAAATAGAAAAAACCGAGAATTGGAAAAAGGGATTGTTGCAGCAAATGTTTTGTTAAATTAATTACAATTTACTATGTATAAAATAAATAAGACCACCAATAATGTTGAAAAGTTAGAGCAAAGACTTTTTAAAGAATTAAAAATAAAGGAACGTGACCATTTACAAGAATGGATTGCGAAAAATCCCGAAATGCTTGGTGAAGAATTATTGATAATTCAAAAAGAATACGATGGATTTAATGACACTAATGAAAGATTAGATTTATTGGCTATTGACAAAGATGGTGGTTTAGTTATTATTGAAAACAAATTAGATGATACAGGAAAAGATGTAGTTTGGCAGGCACTAAAATATACTTCCTACTGTTCAACTCTTACTACTAATCAAATAATAAAATTGTACCAAGCTTACTTGGATAAATGGCAAATTGGCGATGATGCTAAACAAAATCTCCTTGATTTTTTAGATATAAGTGAAGAGGAACTTTTACTGAATAAAAATGACCAACGAATGATATTCGTTGCAAATAACTATCGAAAAGAAGTTACTTCAACAGTTTTATGGTTATTAAAACACGACATTCAAATTAAATGCTTTAGAGCAACTCCTTATGCTATGGGAGACGATGTCTTTCTACAAGTTGAACAAATCATTCCTCTTCCTGAAACAGCAGAATTTATGATTGATGCTAAAGAAAAAGAAAAAGAGGAAAGTGCTAAAAGTAAAACAGTTGAAGAATCCGAACTTAGATTAACTAAGTTTTGGACTTTATTAAAATCAAAATTAAAAGAAAATAAAATTGATTTCTTGGAGCGAGTAGGTCCTAATCCTTATTATAATATAGGATTTTCAAAAGGTAAGGGATATTATGGTTTTTGTATAGGTAGGCATAACTTTAGAGTAGAACTGTACTTGTCTAATGATATAAATAAAGAACTTTTTGATGCTATGTATAAAAACAAAGATGCTATAGAAAGTAAATTTGAAGGAATAATTGAATGGGAGAGATTAGATAATAAGAAGGCTTCCAGGATTAAATTTGAAATGACAAAAGAACAAGTAAGTAGTCTTGAAGGTAAGTTTAGTGATGAATTGTGTTGGAATGATTTAACTAATTGGTATACAGATGCTATGGTGAGATTCTATAACACAATTAATCCATACCTAGAAAAAATACATTAGATCAAAATGGCAAAACAACCTGAACAAATTCTCGAAGAACAAACCAAAATCGCCAATTTCCTTTTTGAGTTGGATATTAAAATAAATCATTGTCAGCTTCAGATAGAAATTACTGAGAATTGGAAAAAGGGATTTTTGTAGCAACTATTTTGTTAAGTTTAAAAACAACTTTTAATACACTATTATGAATTTAACCGATACGGCTTTTGAAGATTTTTTAAAAAATGTTATTCCTTTGATAAAACCTAATAAGATTTTAGATTGTCCTCTGGAAGAAACGAATCAATACCAAGACTTAAAAAGTATAGTAAAAAAGAAGGAGCATATATTTTGGGATAGAGTTATTTTAAATTATTCAGCTAAACTATATGATAGAGATATAGCTTTTAATGGTATTTATCAAGATGATTTGATTCACAAACTAGAATATCTTTATCGCAATACAATAGCTAATTTATATAACTATTACTTCTTAATCGACCTTAACAAGCACGAACTGATTGAGGAAGACGATGAATATTACTATGTTTTAGGTGATGAAAAATTAAGTGCTTATGCCGTTGAAAAATGTGTTTGTAGTGCAGTGAGCCAAGATTATAATAGTCTTCACAATTACATCGAAGGATTTTTAGACGGCTACTATACAATAAAAAAATAGTAGTATTTTAGAAGTGGAAAAAGAGTTTCTTATTTCGTCAAATCATTTAATAATTATGAGAGTGCCGTTTATCATTATTTTAAACCGTTCATCAATAATTAATACAACTTATGCTTAGATTTTTTACTTTTGTAATAACAGTACCTGCGTTGCTTCCCGTAAGATCAGCTCACAGGTCTTTCTTTTTGAACA
This sequence comes from Chitinophaga pinensis, assembly GCA_945863605.1. GTDB lineage: Bacteria > Bacteroidota > Bacteroidia > Flavobacteriales_D > Crocinitomicaceae > UBA952. The sequence goes on along the minus strand of CAMAZP010000019.1, from coordinate 34,134 downwards.
GTATTTTACTAACAATAATACACCTCCTTTGCCTCTCCACGATGCACACTTAGGAGGTTTTCTCTTTTAATAGCCTTATGAGTAAAGTGTATAATAAAATACCACTCAGTTTTACAAACCAAATTAGTTTACTAAAAAGTAGAAACTTAGTAATTGACAATGAATCCTTGGCTCTTTCATATTTGCAAGAAATAAGTTATTACAGATTAAGTGCCTATTTTTTGCCTTATCAAGAAACAAAAGATACATTTGAAAAAGACACGACATTTGACCAAATAATAGAAACTTATTCATTTGACAGAGAACTTAGATTATTGGTTTTTGATTGTATAGAAAGAATTGAAGTTGCAATCAGAACTCAATTAGTTTACCAAATGTCATTGCATTATAATGACAGTCATTGGCAAGACAATCAAAACCTATTTATTTCGCCTTATTACAATAAAATCGGCAATTTAGTCAACCCATTTGCAGATTTTCAAACTATTATTTCTAAAGCTAAAACTGCTCGTACTCCTGAAACATTTATTAAACATTATAAACTAAATTATACCAAACCAGCAAATCCTCCTAGTTGGATGTGTTTTGAGTTATTGACAATTGGTGAACTTTCTCGGATTTATAGGGGTTTAAAAAACAATGCTGATAAAAAAAGAATTGCTGACTTTTTCGATGTACACCCTACCGTTTTTACCTCTTGGCTACATACATTAACTTATGTTAGAAATATTTGTGCTCACCACAATCGTTTATGGAATAGGGATTTGGCTATTGAGCCTGAAAAATTACTAAAACCCAAAGGGAATTGGATTAGCATTCCATTTGAAAATAATAAAAGAGTATTTTATTTTTTATGTGTTTTGAAATATATGCTTTTACGTGCTAATCCAAACAACAAAATGAGTCAAAAAGTTGAAAATTTATTTACTAAGTATCCAAATGTACCAATCAAATTTTTGGGAATTCCTTCAGATGATGAAGATAATTTATTGAATTGGCAAAACGAACCTCTTTGGAAATAAAAAATGGCTAAGCAACCTGAACAAATTCTTGAAGAACAATTAGTAGCGCAGCTTCAAAAGTTGAATTATGGATTGGTGCAATTAAAAGACGAAAAAGACTTAATTTCAAATCTAAAATCTCAACTTGAAAAACACAATAACATCACTTTTTCAGATAAAGAATTTGAAAGAGTTCTCAATATTTTAAGCAAAGGTTCAGTATTTGAAAAAGCGAAAACTCTAAGAGAAAAAAAACATCATATTCTTAGAGATAATGGAGATAACCTTCATTTTGAATTTATCAATTCAGAACATTGGTGTCAAAATCAATTCCAAGTAACTCACCAATTAACAATGGAGGGTACTTACAAAAATAGATACGATGTCACACTTTTAATTAACGGTCTTCCTATGGTTCAAATAGAACTAAAAAGAAGAGGTCTTGAATTAAAAGAAGCGTTCAATCAAATCAACCGTTATCAGCGCCATTCATTCGGTGCAAATTCTGCATTATTCCAATACATTCAAATATTTATCATCAGTAATGGAGTCAATACAAAATACTACGCCAACAACAGACACCAATCATTTAAACAAACTTTCTATTGGACAGATAAAGAAAACAATCGCTTAACCAATATTTTAAACGGTTTCACATCAGATTTTTTAGAACCTTGTAACATATCTAAAATGATATGCAAATACATCGTTTTAAACGAAACCCACAAGATTCTTATGGTCTTGCGTCCGTATCAATACTATGCCGTAGAATCATTAATCGATACTGTAAAAAACACCAACAAAAACGGTTATATCTGGCACACTACAGGTTCAGGTAAAACGCTAACATCATTCAAAGCAAGTCAAATATTAATGAACTTGCCCCAAGTAAAAAAAGTAGTGTTTGTAGTCGACAGAAAAGATTTAGATTACCAAACAACCAAAGAATTTAACAGCTTCAGTAAAGGAAGCATTGACGGAACAGACAACACAAATGCATTAGTCAATCAATTTGCTGACGATACAAAACTCATTGTTACAACAATTCAAAAATTAAATACAGCAATAAGTAAAAAGCAGTATTTAGCTAGAATGGACAAATTGAAAAATGAAAGAATTGTCTTCATTTTTGATGAATGCCACCGTTCCCAATTCGGAGAAACACACAGTAGAATAAAATCGTTCTTTAACAATACTCAATTATTCGGTTTCACAGGCACACCAATATTTGCAGATAACGCAGTAAAAAACGAACTTGGAAAGCGCACAACAACAGAACTATTTGGAGAATGTTTACATAAGTACGTTATAACAGATGCAATCAAAGATGAAAATGTATTAAAGTTTTCAGTAGAATATGTTGGTCGATACAGACAAAAAGAAACAGCAACAGAAATAGATATTGAAGTAGAAGACATTGATGTGAAAGAATTAATGGATTCGCCCATCCGTTTAGAAAAAATCACTGATTACATCATTGCAAACCATAACCGTAAAACGCACAGCAGAGAATTTACAGCAATGTTTTGTGTAAGTAGTGTTGATTCTCTAATTAAGTATTACGAGTTATTTCAATCAAAAAAATTAGCAGGTCAACACAACCTCAAAATAGCTACCATATTCAGTTATGGAACTAACGAAGAAGACAAAGATGCAAATGGAATGATGGTCAATGACTTTGAAGAAGAACAAACATTTGGAATGGCTGCTGAACCTAAAACAGCTTATGGAGTAAATGTACATACAAGAGAAAAGTTAGATCAATTCATTGAAGATTACAACTTAATGTTTGGTTCCAAATTCTCAACAAAAGACAGTACTTTATTTTACAATTATTACAACGACATTTCTAAAAAAGTAAAAGAAAAGAACATTGATATACTTTTAGTAGTCAATATGTTTTTAACTGGATTTGACAGTCCAAGTTTAAATACATTGTACGTTGATAAAAATCTGAAATACCACGGTTTAATTCAAGCATATTCACGCACAAACCGTATTCTAAACGACTTAAAATCACAAGGCAACATAGTAGTCTTTAGAAACTTAAAATTCCTTACAGACCAAGCAATTGCTTTGTTTTCTAATAAAGATGCAAAGGACGTTATCATTATGGAACCCTATGAGGATTATGTCAAAAAATTCAATGAAGCTTTCAAAATATTATTAGAAATTACTCCTACAGTTGACAGTGTAAATGATTTGCGCAATGAAGAAGAAGAGTTAGAATTTATAAAAGCATTCCGTGAATTAATGCGTATCAAAAACGTATTGAATACCTTCTCAGACTTTGAATTGGAAGACCTTGATATGGAGGAACAACAATTTGAAGATTACAAAAGCAAATACCTAGACTTATACGAAAAAGTAAAACCAGGTACTGCCAAAGAAAAAGTATCAATTCTTGAAGATGTAGATTTTGAATTAGAGCTAATCCATCGTGATGAAATCAACGTAACGTACATTCTGAAATTATTAGCCAACCTAAAAAATGCAGAAGAAGGAGATAAGGCCAAGAAACAAAAAGAAATAATTGATTTACTCACAGGTGAAGCCAACCTAAGAAGTAAACGAGAATTAATAGAGCGCTTCATTTTAGAAAGTTTACCACAAATAGAAGACACCGACACATTACCTGACCAATTTGAAAAATTCTGGAATGTTGAACAAGTCAAAGCATTCAAACAATTGGTGGAAGAAGAAAACCTATCAGAAGCTAAAACAGAACTCCTAATTGAAAACTATCTATTTGCCGAGCGCGAACCATTAAGAGAAGAAATCATAGATTTGATTGAAGGAGAAAAACCAACCATCCTAAAACGCAAAACCGTTGGCGACAGAATCCTCAATAAAATTATTGCTTTTGTTGAAACATTCGTGAATGGGTTTAATAAGGCTGCTTAGTATATATTAATAAATGTCTATTTGAGTTAATTCTCTACAAAAACCTCTTAAGATTTAGTAAAGTAATTCGTGTCGAATATTTATACTCTTTTTCAGTTTTAACAAATCCTCCAGCGTTTATTCCTACTACTTCTCCTTTTGAATTAATTAATGGTCCTCCACTATTTCCGTAGGTAATATTTGCATTATGGAAAATAAAATCATCAGAAACATTATTTACTTTTCCATTTTCAGGAAATGAAGTGAAAAACCCATCTGGATAACCAATTGAAATAACATCTTCGAGTGGTTTAGGTTCTGTTTTACAAATAGGTAAATATTCAAATAAAATACTATTTGCTTTTTTGACTTTAAAAACGATATAGTCTTTATCCTTATTTCGCTCTATTACTTTTTCAATTTTATAGACTACCTTATTAAGTAAAACAATTTCACAATCTGCAATATTATTATTTTCAAATACGTGATAACAAGATACTGCTATTCCTGTTGATGATATAAAGAATCCTGTTCCTGTTCCATCAGGTGTTTCTATATAAAAAACAGCATTTTTTGATTTTTCATAAACATTAGACATTACAGAGCCTGAATTTATTTCTAGTTCAGCATTCAGTTTTTCCTCTATTTTCTTTATCCTATCTTGAGGATATTTCTCATACGATTTATATGTAAGCGCTTCACGATAATAAGTCAAAGCATCGTCATACATTTTATTATCCCAAGCTTTATCTGCATTTAATATTGCTTCTTTATACGCTACGTTGTTTTTTTGAATTTCAATTTTGTCTAATTCTTGATTACAAAAATCTATTTTCCTTTGTACCTCTTCCACATAAGGTATCAAATTTTGACAAAGATTCAATTTTTCTAAAGCTTGTTCATACTTTCTAATTGTAATCAACTGATTTGCTTCTTTTAATGTATAATCAAATTCAAATTGTACTTTTTGCTTTTCTATTATCTCTAATTGCTTACGACAAATTGAAATCTGAGTTTGAGGGTAATTTTCATTCGGTTTAAGAATAAAGGCTTGTTCAAATTTTGCAATAGCTAATTCATATTCCTTTCCTTTAAAGGCTTTATTTCCTTCTTCCATTAAAGCATTATATTGCATCTGAATATTCGCTTCGGTAATTAATTGTTCTATCAAGTTTAGCTGTTGTTTCACATAAGAATCTGTCGGTTTTAAATCTAATGCTTTCTTATACTCAGCCTTACTTTGTTCTAGTTGTTTTTCATTAAAAAATTCAGTTGCCAATTTTAAATGTCCTGCAAATTCTTCATTTAGTTTTTCTTCTTTATCGAGGATTAGTTGCGTACTGATAATTTTGTCATCGACAAGTGAGTTTTCAGAATTTCTTTTTGCTAATATCTTTCCTCGCTGATAAGATTCAAGCGCCTTTTTAAAGTTGTTTTCTTTAAAATAGTTATCTCCTTGTTCTATGGCTAAAACAAAGTCGGACTTAGTATTGATATATTTTTTGTCTGTTTTATAGTTTATCGTTTGATTTTGTAGTTCATAGTAATACTTACTTTTTTCTATATCCTTATTGACTTTTCGTATTCTCAAATTCAAGAGCGCAAAATCTACTACCCAAACTGTTGCTGTAATTCCTGCACTTGCAATACTCAGATTCCGATTTAAAGTCGCTTTTTCATAAAGCATTTTGCTTTTCTCTAATTCGTATTCCTGTTTATAAGCTTGATAATTATTTAATGATTCGGAATTGAAATAAATAGAAGAGCCAAGTGAACCATAAGCAAGAATACTAGTTAAAAAATGTAGTTTTCCATTTCTAATCTTATAATCTCCTAAACCTGGTACTAGTAAAGATTTAATAATGTGATTATTCTTATTGATTTGAATTTTTCGATGAGCAGTAATTTCAAGACTTACATTCTCGTCGAAAATAAAACCATCCTCTTCTGCATTCCAAATAATCTTTTTCCCATTCCCTGCAGTAACTTTAATGTCTCCTGTTATTGATTCAGCAAGTAGTAAATATTTTTCAGTATGGATTTTCAAATCAACAAAAAAGCTATCTGTTGCATTTTTAGAAATTAAATCATAGCTGACAATTATTTTTTGATTTTCTACAAAAAAATTAACGTTACAAATGGTGTCTTTCAATACTTGTGAGCTACCTTGAAAGTAAATGAGTAAAACGATAAGTCCAAAAAATCTTCTCATACTAAAATTGAATTGATTTTATTTGTCCATATTTTATTTCATTACCCTGTATCGCATACGCTCTAAAATAATAGGTTGTATGCGGTCTTCCTTCTTGTTCTCACAGCTTCGTAAAAACGTAAAAACAAGGGTATAACAAGCGTTCCGTCAAATCCAAGGCATAAATGCAGGGTTGCCTTTCAACGCCCTTGTTTTTAGCGTTCCTTAGCCGTTGCCTCAGAATTCGGCAATGCGGCTGTTCTCTCGTTTTTCTCGCCTGTTCGTCCTGCGTCGTCAGTCGTAGCTATTTCATCCCCCCAGACCCTAATAAGGTGTTCGTTCGGCTTCGTTCCTCCAAGTCCCGCGCTCTCTCCGCTCTCACTCACTTTTTGTTTGCTGGGGGTCTGTCGCTACTTGGGTTATGCTCGCCTGCTATATCGTTCAGGCTTCGGGTCTGTCACAGTTTTTGAGTCCACCGTTCATTCAACTTCAATGAGTCTGCCTTTCGGTACGCAAGCTGATACCTACGGCGCCCTCATTTTCAGTAGAATTCACTCACACCACACAGCAAGACTGATGTCCTCCCACAAGCAATGCACATCAGCCTTGCTTTTGCCATTTGCATCAAGCCCATTGTAGCTCTCCCTTGCTTTGCTCCATTTCACAATGCGCTTATGCAACACACCAAGCAGTTTCGTTCCTCAACCGCTTGTTTTTCCATCCACGCTAAAAATCAAAAACTCCGCCAGACCCTTGTGCATACTGCATAGGTCGTCTCCCGTTGCTTCCTGTCGTCGCAACTCTTCGTCTCCCACCTTCTCTCAACTCGCTGTCGGCTCGCGCGCACAACTTCGGAAACACTCCGTCGAGCTACGTGTTTCCTCGTTTTTATCCAACGCTGGCTCAAGGCTGTTTTCCCTTTTCTATAATCACTCTCAATCATCATTAAGTCTAAATGTCATCAAGATATTCGCTCTGTTCTTATTTAACACAGTTTAGATTTTTTTCAAAGATTCTGAGTGTACTTTATCTTCAAGTTCTTGCCTTTGCTTATCATTCTCTTCTTTTATTTTGCCATCAACTCTTTTTTGATATTCCTTTTCATCTCTTAATCTATTCTCATTACAATAACGAATATGTATTTGACTAGGTGTTCTAAAACCTTCTATTCGTGAAGGATTGTTATCAGACCGAAATGAAATATCAACTGTGTTACTTTCCTTAGAAAACACACAAAATCCTGAATCTTGATTATTGAAGTTAGATTTTAACGGTGCTCCATATTTCTCAATGTATATTTTACTAATATTTATGAAGTCAATATATCTTACATTAGATTCTGTAGTTATTTTATCAATAGCACTCAAACGTATTTCAGATAAAGTTTCGATTGAATTTAATTGTGTGTAAATGAATTCTATTTCAAAACGTGTGTGGTTAATTAACACAAGTAACTTTTTGGATTTAGAAGAATTTAATAAATAGTAATTGTTCTTATTGAATTCTACGTAATCACATTCATTATCAAAATCTAAACTAGTATCAAAGCACCGTTTAACGCTTTTTGAATCATCTCCTGGATCATAAACAATGCCAGAAATAACTTCTTTGGATAGAAGGTAGCGGGTTACTTCGATCTCCTGTTCTTTTGTCATTCCTATCCAATAATTAATAAAAAATGCATGCTTATCTTCAATAAGTAATTCAACTTCTTCATTACTCATAAAAAGAGATGGTTTATTCTCACTTTGTATGGAAGTATCAACAAATTTATTCTCTTGATTTTCACAAGAAACTAGAGTAATAAGTAATAAAAATGCAACCAGTGGGTCTTTACACAATTTTAATTGTTTCATAATTTTTTTTTCGATTATACTTTAAGATTTATTTTCCTATTTTTAGAATACTTATTTTTTCCTATAATTTAGTCTGTACAAATATACAATTTCTAAAAATTACAACCACTCTCAGTTAGTTGAATCAATCCCCCTCTAGTCTCGTTAATTAAAGGTGTTTTTGTTTCGTATCTATTTTTACTACTTTTGATATTTAAAATAAATTATGAGAACACTTTTGGCTATTTATCTGATGACTTTTTGTTTTTTAATCAAGGCTCAAAACACTCCCAATTGCTCTAGGAAAGTAAATTTTGGAGATGTTTCTATTTGTTTGCCTCAAATAGAAGGAATGAATGAATGTTACAATCAAAAAATAGTAAAGCAAAAAGCAGATGAAAATGAAATTGAGCAAACTGAACTTCTAGGTTTTTATTTAAACGATTTTGTCTATAGTAAAGTAGATAAAATTAATGAATTTGAATTTGATGATTATTTTAAAATCTATTCACTTGATTTTGCGAAAGGAATAAATTTTAAAACATCAGATTTAGATAAGATGTCCGATGTTATAACTGGCAATGACAAACTAATTGGTTGGGATAAAATAATTACAGAATTGAATAATAATTCTAACAGTACTATTTCATTCGATAAACCAATTTACATAGATAAGTATATTTTAAATGATAAATCTAGGTCAGCTATTTTCATAAATGGATTTAAAAATAATAACAAACAATATTTTATTTTGGGTTCAATTAATACAATAGTAATAAAGAATCGTGTGTTTTTTGTATCATATTATCTGAATTTTAAAGACTCAGACTCATTAAATAGCTTTAAGAAAAAAAATGATGAAATAATATTGAAAATACAAAAAGTCAATCAATGATAATATTCATATTGATTGAAAAATTGAATTTTAGAGACAACCTTCCTCTTAAATGTTAATTATTTTCTTTAAAAAGTTTACAATTAACTAGTTGCTATTTGTAAAATGAAGTTGTTTCATGATTCCTTAGAAAGGGTGTTATGAAAAATTTCTTGAATTAATTTTTTCAATTAATTCTTTCCATAATTATTTTTATGAGGACTTTGATTTCTACTTTTTTAAGTGGATTTAAAAACTTAACTATTAATTTTTGGGTAATGAATTGATTTTCATTAATAGATTGATTTAAATTCCAATTCCTCACTTCGACAATAACTTCTTTCTTCGGATTCTAAATAGTTCATTTCTCAGGAATTGATTACAAGATTTAAAAAGAAATGAAAAAAATAAAACTAAATCTTGATTCTCTTACGTTAAAAAAATAAAAAATAAATGCAAAGTTGGGGCTAGATATGAGGCCTGCAAGTTCAAGCCCTACGGGTTTTGATAATAAAATCTTCCCCCTCAAATCCTTTAGATTGTAACGTTTTTTATTTCTTCAATATTTCTTGGATATTCTAATATTTCCCGCCTTGTGGTCGGGTAGTATTTTTTTATCAAAAATCTTGCCTACCTCATATCCTTGCCCATTTTGCTGGCACTTTCTTTTTTTTTTTTTTTTCTTTTGGGGTTTTGTGAGTGCGCGAAGCGCAAAAGGGAGTGCCCGAAGCATAATTTTTAAAACAACAATTATGTTTCAGTTCAATCTAAAGACGCACAGAGTAGATGCAGCGTATCAAAAACCCCATTTTTTCATCCTGAACAAAGGAAACCATAGCGGTAAGCCAATGAATGAACCCTGCCCTAATTGCTTTGTGTGTATATGTTCCTCAGAGGAAGAAAGAGAAATGCTTTATTGGTTGGTAATGGGATTGTACCAGGGCAGAGTATTTGAACAATACCTATGCGGTTCAGTTATTCCGTTCATTAGAATCAATGATGTAAAAAAAGAACTCAACTGGCTTTCATTCAATCATACTGCAAAATTAATTCAGTATAAAAAGAAAGTTATCGCTATTCAGAAAGTGCAGCAGGCCAATAATTTAATATTGCATCAGATGCAAAGTTTGCAAAATCTGCAAAAAGTGTTAGTTGCAGATTTAATAAATAAATAGTTATATTGTATTCCAAATTGTTTTATGAAGAAAAATCAGCACTTCGAAAATGCATTGCATTTTCACAAATTGGGTTTTAACATTACATGTTTGACAGGAGAAGGAGATATATTTTATCATCCTTTTCCTAAATCTATTAATGAATTGCCATTTTCAGAAAATCAAACTAACATTAGATTTAAATCACCAAGCCATGATTACTCTCTTTACCTAAATAAAAGGCAGCAGTTATTTGAGCTTGAACAATTAGACTGGGAACATTCACATGGTTTAGGTATTGTAGTGGGGTACTCAGGTATTGGTGTTATTGACATTGATAATTCAACGAATGATGCATTAGTCAGCCTTATATTAGAAAAATTAAATCTACCGATAAACTATGAATGGGTTGTAAGAAGTGGTACAGGATTTCACATCTATTTCATAAAAATGGATTATACTTGGTATTGGTCTCAACAAAAACACACGTATCTTCCTAATGAAGATTATTCAACAACATTCGGTAAAATAGAATTACTATTAAATGAAGGTCAAGCTATTTTACCAAATTCAAAACATATGAACGGTAAAAATTATAAATTTCTAAATAGTGATTTACCAAAGAACATTCCATTAAAAATAACAATGGAGAATTTAATGCAAACCATAACAGAACTCTGTGATTTATCAAAAGTTCCTTTAATGAGTGAAAGTAGCCATTATTACTATTACAGAACATCTCCATTTGAGCCTTTTTCTTCAACATTTAATGGTCCTTTTTACCTAGTTGTTGACACTGAAACGAATGGTTTACCAACACAATACACATTTGATGAAAATAACGTTGGATACTGGCCAGAAATGCTTCAAATTGCTTGGCAACTTTATGATGAGCATTTTAATTTAGTAAAGGAACGGTCTTTTTTAATTCATTATGATGAAATCCATCTCAATAATGAGATAGTTAATCTAACTGGAATAACTGAAGCAAGATTGAAAAATGAAGGGAAAAGTATTAAAGAAGTATTATCTGATTTTTTTTATGATCTTTCGACAAACTGTATCGTAGTTGGCCATAATGTCGAATTTGATTTGAATATTATTCATGCTGAAGCAATACGAAATAGAATCGAGTTGAAAGCTTATATTTATGAGTGGAATGAACCAATCGTTGACTTTGAAAAAATCCGTACTTTTTGTACAATGAAAAATACAACCGATTTTGTTGGTATACCGAATTCTTTTGGATTCAAATATCCAACACTAATGGAACTATACCAAAAATTATTCATACATAAATTCTCTAATTCTCACGACGCTTTAGTGGATGTCCGCGCAACATTTAAATGTTTTAAAGAACTTATCAAAAAACATGGATTTAAAATAGATTTTAAATAAATTTCATATTAGTTTATTCTGATTGTATCATAAATAATATTTTCAAATTTCTTTCTAAATATGTCATTAATCAAAAAAAAAACGTTATATAAAATTACGGATCAAAATATAAATTTTTGTAGTTATTCATTCGAAGAAGATGATAATAATGATAGAACAATTTTTCAATTCATTTACACTAAAGGTATAATTGGAGACTTCAACGATTGGAATCAAGTTGAATATAAAAACTTAGATGAAGTTAATGATTTTGAAAATGATATCAGAAAAGAATTCCCAAATCAAATTATTACTAGTAATTCAGTAAAAATTTCAATTACTGTTTCTTGTGATTTTCTGCTTGTTCAAAAAATAGAAATTACTCAAATTACCAAATGGATTGAGAAAGCTATAGAATTCGCTTGTTTTACTTCAGGATTAGGAATTATTTCAGAAATAGAGATTAAAACAAGTTATATTGATAACTACTATTGCTTTTATTCTGATTTAAATATCTTGTATACTACAAAACTCGTTGCGACACTTCAAAAACTAATGATACCTTGGGGATTAAATTTTTCAGACAAGGATAATTCAATAAAAGTAAACACTTGAAAATTTTCAGAAAGCCATAAGTTTTGCTTGTGGCAGATTTGAAGGAAACCAGGAGGAACTTTCAAAGAAAATTACAACCATTCAAACCATCCAATTAAATTACGAGAACATTCAAAAATAGCTTGCATTGATGCAGCAGCTAAGAAGAGCAGTTGTCCAAAATTTAATCAAATAAAAAAGGGGCTCGCGCCCCTTTCTCTCTTCTTCATTCAACCGCCTCAAACAGCTTCTTTGATGTCTTTGCGTGACAATTTGATATTCAATGTAATGTCTTGATTGTCAGTGTCTGAATTATCTGTCACATCGACAGCCATAATATTCACAGAACTAGACAAATCAGAACCCGCCTTAAAACGTACGCACCGTACTTGAACCTCAATATCACCAGAATATACACTTTCCATTTTTTATTTTTTTGGTAAATAATTTATTGTTATGTCAACTCCCAAAACGTCCTGTTCCTCCGTTGATTCATCAAATGGGGTATAATTTACAACCTGCTCTAAATTCAGATTATCTAGAATTTGTTGCAGCGCTGCACCCACATAAGCATTCACGAATAAACCAGGCACAGGTGGAGTAGTTAGCTAAATTGCTTCAATTACTTTCAATGAGTTATAAGCACCATTTTTCAACGAGTACATAACACCATTTACAAGTTGATAAAATGCCACCTTTAACAAGTAAAATTTAACACCTGGTCCTGTTGGCACACCATCTGGAGTCAAAACAACATCAGATAAAGTTGAATCAATAGCCAATGAAACCACATCAGTGCTAATCAATTCATTTTCTCCAGTAAGAAAGTCAATTGTAGCAAATGCACCCGATAATTCCAAATGAGTTGCACCTTGAGGAATAACAACATCAGTCACTGGATTTAATCCATTGATTGTAATTATTCCAGTAGTTGTATCAACAGAATAAGGTTTAAATAAGATGCTGCTCATTAATGCTTGCTTATTGAAATCAACACCTTTCAGCTTCAAAACTGCATTTGGATCAACTACACCGTTAGAAACTGAACGTTGACCTCTTGGGCTATCCACGTCCATATTTTTGATTTGTGCCATTAGTTGAGTCAATCTTGACACCATTCGCCCGTCAGTAGCATTTAAAGCGATAGGACGCAACGCATCACGCATTAATTTACCAGCTTGTGCAGCGTTCCCAAACTCTTGATTGTTTTCACGAGTTCTTTCAAATGCAGGATCATTTGCAATACGAGTTCCATCAACAGATGTTTTCATTCTCGCCAAATCACCATCTTTGGTTTTGTAAAAGTTCACATTATCCAATGTCCCTTTAATCTTAATAAGACCTGTTTGTCTAGCCATTTTTTTCCCTTTTTTTGTTATTAATACTCTAAATAACGTATAATATCAACAGCTAAAAAAAGGTGTCTTAAATTGGCTAATATTGTCTTAAATTGGTATTATTTGGCTATTTCCTAGTACATTCATACTGCACTAATGTAATAGTCATAGATACTATATGAAGTAGTAAGGTAAAGAAAGATAAAAGGAATTAAAATAAAGTAAATGTGGGACACATGTGGGACAATAAAAAAGCCAACCTATTGATTTACAACTGATTGGCTTCTAAAAACGTGGTCCCACTTGGAATCGAACCAAGCACCTACTGATTATGAGTCAGTTGCTCTAACCGAATGAGCTATAGGACCATTCCGAATTAAATCGGAGTGCAAAAATAACATTTTCTTTGATTTTTCAAACGAATTTCACAACAAAAGTGTATTTAATTGTTGATTTCATATAACTACAATCCCTAACTTTACCAAATGAAGACTTGGTTTTTGTTCCTTTTTGTCGTTTTGTCTTTTAGCTTTTTGAGCCAGTTGAAAGACCTACAAAATAACATATACAGCACTCAAAAGATTGGAAATCAAGAATGGATGAGTGAAAATTTAAGAACAACTGTTTTCAATGACGGCAGTGTAATTCCTTTCATTTCTGGAAATAAAGCGTGGATGGAAACTACTAATCCTGCCTTTTGCTTCTATGAAAACAAAGTTGAAAATCGCCATACTTATGGTTTATTCTATAATTTTTTCACGATTGAAACAAATAAAATTTGTCCTGTGGGATGGCATGTACCTACAGAAATTGATTGGCAAGAATTGATTTGTTTTGTCGGTGACGAACGAAGCGCAGGTCATTATTTGAAGTATGAATCTCTTTGGAGTGAAAATGGAGTTGGTTTAAATAGCTTTAAATTTTCTGCATTGCCAAGTGGTGGAAGAAAATACACAGGTGTTTACGATGATATTTTCACTCATGGCTCATGGTGGTCCTCAACCGAAGAGGTTTCCTTGGAACCAAAAAAAGAATATGCACTCAGTTTTCAGATGATTTATTGGAATTCAAATGTGATTCCTTGGATGAATAAAAAGCAAGAAGGTTATCCGATACGATGCGTTAAAGACTAATTAAAATAAAAGATTATTTTTTCACAAACTTAATAACTTGATCTAAGTCTGCTATTTTAATAGAATAAGATCCTTTAGCCAAGCCAGCAACTGAAAATTGAGTTTTTATGGATTCTATTTTACCTGTTTTAACAACAGCTCCGTTTGTATTAAAAATTTGATAATTCTTTCCTAAATAATTGTCTGTAACCAAAATGTTTAGTTCATCAGTTGTAGGATTTGGATAAATAGTAATCCCTTTAACTGCATTTTCAGTAACATTTAAATCAACATTTACAGAAAGCTCGTTAGATTGACAAGTTCCAAAATAGGTTGAAACACCGTACATCCCAGATAGTGTTGGTACAAAGAATGACTGATTAGCACCTACAATTAAATTTCCATCTAAATACCATTGATAATTTGATGCGCCACTTGCAAAAAGTGTATCATTTACTTGTTGTACTTGCATCGAATTCCCTTGTGCTACAGTAAAAGATTGAGTAACTATTTGTCCTGTTAGACTATCTGAAACTGTTAAGGAATGTGTCCCATAATTTTGTGTACCAACTAAAATTGAAGTAGAGATTTGATTGTTAATAGACCACTGAAAATGTACGTTATCAGATCCACCACTCATAATTGGACTTAGTGTAACATCTTCTCCCTCGCATATGTAAACATCAGGAACTTGAACCTCTAAATTAGATTTTAGAATCGTGAATTCATCCATTATCGTTCCATTCATATGAAGATATTTCCCATCTAATCTATTTTTATAAATATCCATGATAAAAGAGCCACAAGCTTGGTCTCCTCCATCAACAAATTCCATTATCGGGTAATTTAAAGATGGTGCATCTTCTCTACTCCCAGAATTTCCACAAACAACATAAACAGTTCCATCAGGTGTAGAATTTAAACCATCTTTTCTGTAAGCATTTCCTTGCGAATAATTACCATTCGTACTATCTTTCATCATAGTTGTTGGATCAAATGAAAAAGAGTTTCCATAGTGTCCATGGATTAATTTACTCCTTTCAAATACGTGACTATGACCACCAATTACTAAATCAATATCGTAGTCCTCTAATAATGGAACAACTCGATCGCGCATTGCTTTCATAACCAATTCTTGAGGATCATCGCTATCATGAGAACCTTTTGAATAAGGTGGTTGATGGAAATAAGCAATAGTAAATGTTCTTGTGTTTTGCATCAAATCTTGTTCAATCCATTGTTTCATTTGGTTGATACCAGAAAAAGTTTGTGTAAAATCATAAACTTCCGAATTCAATGAAAGAAAGTGAACGTCACCATAATCGAAAGAATAAAACAATTCATATTGAGAAGGATAACCTCCCGCCTCTGCTTGAGTTGGAACATGAACCATGTCAAAATATGGTCCTTTATGATCTTCGAAATCAATATTTGAATAAGGTATTCCAAAAAAAGCACTTTCTTCCCAAACTGTGTTATAGTCGTGATTTCCTGGGCTTGGCCAAAAAGGCATCCATGTAAAAACGTCAGAAAAACCATTCAACTGAAATAATTTTTGTTGATATTCTTGATCCGTTCCATCGTTGTATACATTGTCACCCAACCAAATCCAAACACCTGTTTTTGAAGAATCATCATAATTCATATATGAATTTTTAACCGCAATTTGCTCTGTATTTCCTTTTCCAAAATCACCAATTGCCCAAACTCTTGTTGGAACAGCAACACCAGGAATTGGATTTGTTTTAAATCTGTAAGATTCTGATGAAGTTGTTAATAACGAAGTTGAATTTCCAACTTGATAATAATAAGTAGTTGCGGGAAGTAAATTAGTTAATGTTACAGTATGTTCAGTATTGATTGAATTATCTGAAGCCGTAAGGTTTAAATTTGATAAACTAGTACCAAAAATAACTTTTGAATTGCTCGCAACATCTGTACGCCATTTGATAACTATTGTATTTTCTGTTGGTGATTGTAAATAAGGCCCTCTAATAATAGTTTGAGAATGGGCAAATAAATTTGTAATAAATATTGCAAGAGCAACGAAATAGATTTTTGATAGATTTTCCATGGTACAAAGAAATATTCCAAATATAAAATTTATAAAAACATTAAAAGTTAACATAAAAATAATTTGATATTAAATCTGTATTTAAAACTACAAATCAACTATATTTTCAACGAAAGACGAAATTAATAAGTGTTTATAAATCAATTATTTAATAAGTTTTGTTAATTCTTGTTTTAAGTGGGTTATTAACAATTAAGAGAGTTATTAACAAAAATAGTTGTTAAAAAATTAAAAAATGTAAATTCGTGAACTTAGAATAAACAAATGATTGAAACTAAATGAAAATTTATGACAATGAATGATACTTTAAAAATAAAATTAGTTGCATTAGTTCTAACATTTTTTTGTTTAAATGCATTTTCTCAAGCAAATATAAAAGTTAGAGTACTGTCAGTTGCCGTTTCAGGAAATGTAGATTGTGACAGTGGATTTTTGGGAATTGGTAACACAGATTCTGATTATGCATTTGAATATGTAGCTACTGATAATACAATTGGGCAAACAAATAATAATCCAACTGCATTAGGATTAACAGGAGATTTCAACTTTTCATTTAAAAACGATGATAATGGACCTTGGGTATTGAATGAAAATGCAATATTTTTTGATCATGATTATAATTGCCCAACTGATGTCCCTGATACAATTTTTATTTCTTGGCAAGGTTATGAAAATGATGCAATTACTAATTGGGATTTACTTGGTATACAATCTGAAGTTAGAACAGGAGTACAAACAAGTAATTTAATTGTTCCAACAACTACTGGAACATCAGCTCCATTTGTTTTTACTGCAACTGGTACGAGTGGATGTGGTACACAAACATATGTAATCACGCTAGAAGTAATCAGAACAAATTTATCCATTCAAATTATGGAGGATGATATTTGTAATGCATTGATAATTCCTGTTGATAATTCTACATACAGGTATGCTTATTGTGGTAATTATTCGATTGAAAATGGTGAACCTATTTTTCAAAGTATAGGCAATGCAGGTCATGGTTCAGCTTGGTTTTACTTTACGCTACCTGCCAATTCAAGTGGAAATATTAGAATTGATACAGATTTGCCTGAAACAAATTTTGGTACAGAAATCGCCTTGTATCACGCTGCTGATGGATTTGGTTGTATTCAGGGAACAAATAATTTCAACAACTTACTAATCAAAAATAAATTCAACTATTTATCGGAACATAGTTACGCAGATGATGACATTCCAATCATTGATCCTCAAGGAAAAGCAACTGGTAATTGGGATGGAGGTTTGATTTCGGAGGGTGATCCGTTGATTCCGGGTCAAACGTATTATTTACAATTCAATACAGATATACCCAACCAGAAAGGCGCTGTTGGTTTCAGAATAACAGACTTAGGTGGTACACCAACTGATTTTAATGATATTCCATGTACTTCAGTTTCAGTATCTTCTTTATCAATAACAACATCAGTTTCCAGTGAACTAACAAACGCTAACTCCCCTACTCTAAGTCTCAGTTATTCTCGTGCCACAGATAGAGAAACAGGGTCAACCTTTACTGGCACACAAGCTGATAGTTATGTTGGATACTTTTATGCACCTGCCTCAGGAACATCAAATAGCATTGATGAAAACGTTTGGTTCAATTTTGTAGCTCCTAACAGTGGTAGAATTTATTTTGAAGGCGAAGTAACAGGTTTATTAAATATCAGTGAAGCTGAAGATATTGCGCTTTATGGCTTAGATAATCGTTTTGCACCAGGTCAACCTATTGACTTGTTTTGTTCTAATTTGTTACAATTAGACGCTTCAAGTGGAAGTATTTCTGGATCAAACAGAACTGCCAAAATTAATACAACATGTTTGGAGCCGGGATATACTTACTATGGTACAATTGATCCTCAAGCTTTTTCTACAGTTTCTTCAGGTAAAGTTTGGTTATATGACCCAAGTGCTGTTGATGTAATAAATAATTCACCATTAAATGATATTTTGTGTTTAGCATTACAGGATACATTATTTGAAGTTCCTGTAATTTTAGCAGGAACAAATCCAACTTTTCAGGCAGTTGCAGGTAGTAATAAGAATGCATGTAGAGAATTTTTAGCTGGAGAACCTGCAGTTGATGCAAATCCGTCAAATAGAGCTGATCAAACAGTCTGGCATTATTTTGCAGCACCATCCTCTGGAGCTGTTGAAATGAGTATTAGAGCATATGTAGGATTAAATCAACTTAGATATAATATTTTTGAATTGTTAAATGGTACTGATTGTTACGGTGGATTAAACCCAGCAACTTATACCGAAGATGGAACTCAACAAACCACAATAATAACACCTATAATTTCTGGAACTGCAGGATTTACAGGAACACAAACATCTGCATGTTGTTTAGAACCTGGTAAATTATATGCAATCCAAATTGATGGTGGATCTCCAGGTGATGTTGGTCAATATATTATTGAATATATTCGAGAAATTGCGAGTGATGCAGGTGATATTTATGTAGCTTTATCAAATGGTGATACAGTAGAGGTAACTCAACTTGACACAGCTTATGTTTGTTTTGGAGATACAATTGCACCAGGTATATTACTAAACGGTATTGGAGAATCTACAGCTGATTTACCTAGTTGTTTGGTTCCAGGCTATATTCTTCATTCTTCAGCCACAATTCCTTCAGATCTTTCAACTATTGTTGCAATAGATACTGTTCAATCTGTAAATGGCGTCTTTGTAAACAATGGTTCAGGTAATGGAAGTTTTGGTAATCCAAACTTTAATCAATTATATTACCTATCCCCTGCTGGTGATTTACCAACAACTTGGGGTGATTTTACATGTATTAGTTCAACTCTAGAACAAGGAATACCAATTGTATTTCTGCAAAATATTAATGCTATTGTAAATTATGACAATTCAACATGTACAGTTTCTTTCTCTGCTACAGGAGGATTGAGTAGTTTTTCAAATCAACCATTCACCTATACCATTATAAATCCATTTGGGAACGAAGTGCAATCTGGGAGTTTAACAGCTGGCTCAACATTAAATTATACTGGTTCAATTGCCGGAATTTACACATTAACAATTAGTGATGGATCTTGTCCAAAAACATTCACTTTTGACGCCTCTAACTGTGGAAATCCTTGCCAACCTGTCACAGTAAATGTATCTACTTCTATATGTCAAGGTGCATCTATTTTATTAGGTGGGCAGCAGCAAACTCTTTCCGGAGTTTACTCAGATGTATTTACAACTCCTGCAGGTTGCGATAGCACAGTTATTACAACTTTAACTGTTTTAGAAGCTATTACAACAACAAATGAACAATCGATTTGCCCCGGAACAAGCATTCAAGTAGGTACTTCAACTTATTCTTCTCAAGGATTATATACTGACGTTTTACAATCAATTGACGGATGCGATAGCGTTGTAACAACAGTAGTATTTATGTTACCATACCCAACCTCAACTCTTCAAGCAACTGTTTGTGAGGGTGGAGCATACTTTTTCGGAGGTTTGGAATTAACAGAAGCAGGTGTTTATCAAGATACTGTTTACACGCCTGGTTCTTGTGACACGATTAAAACCTTGATTTTAACCATTGAAAATTGTGAGTTCTTGATAAGTAATATTTTAACTCCGAATGGTGATGGTCAGAACGATACTTGGAAAGTAAGTGACCCAACAGTTATTGCCGGTTGTATGGTTAAAATCTATAATCGCTGGGGTCAACCAGTTTATGAAACTACTGATTATAACAATGAATGGGGTGGAACTAAAAACGATGAGGACTTGCCAGATGGTGTCTACTTCTACTCTATCAAATGTGATAATAAGGAATACACAGGTTCAATTAATCTTTTAAGATTTAAAAAGTAATTTATTTAAAAAAAAGATTTAACAACCTTAAAAATACTATTATGAAAAATATCATCATATTATCAACTTTATTTCTTTCTTTAGTTGGTTTCTCACAACAAATGCCACAAACAAATGTATATGGCTACAATAAGTATATTATAAATCCAGCTTATGCTGGTGCAAGTGGCTGTACAGAAATAAACTTTTCGCACCTAAATCAATGGGTGAGAATTGAAGGTGCTCCATTGACAAGCTTGTTAAGTGCAAATACAAGAATTGGAAAGTCACTAGGTGTTGGGGGTCAAATTCTAATTGACAAAATAGGAATGTTGCAACAAGTTTCTGGTTTAGGTTCTGTTTCCTATGGATTTACATTTGCTAATGTTCATCAAATTAGAGCTGGTCTTTCTCTTGGTTTTAATCAATATAGATTAGACCCTTCCTCTGCTATTGTTTTCGACCCAAATGACCCAATTGTAACTGGAGGTAATCAATCTGCAGGTACTGTAAATACTGAAATTGGATTCACATACACTTGGAAAAATTTAGAGATAGCAATGGCTTCAAAACAATTAATACAAGCTTATTCCAATTTTGGATATGAAGGTCTAAATGGTTATGGATTGAAAAGACATGCTACAATTTTTGCATCTTACAATATAGACATAAACGATAAATGGACAGTAAAACCATCATTATTTGCTAAAGGAACAAGCAATGGATATCAATTAGATTTTAATGCTGATGCGATTTATAAAAATTTCATTTATGCAGGTCTTGGTTATAGAACTCGTGTTGGCTTAATTGCTAGGGCTGGGGTTAATATTCAGGATTTATTTTTTGTTGGTTATGCATATGAAACACCTATGAGTAATATAGCTGGTTATAGCGCTGGTTCGCACGAATTTATGTTAGGTTTACGCTTCTGTAAAAAAGAAAAAAACAAACCTGAAATTGTTAAAAATAAAACTATTGACTCCACACAAATTGCAAAACTTCAACCCATCATTCAAATTGATACTGTATTCGTAGAACGTGTAGATACTGTTTACATAGTTGAAAAAGTAATTGAAGACAAAAACATTGTAAATGTAAATAATCAGGTTAAAAACGAGGGAGAGTTGCCAATGAAATCGATATTATTCGAATTTGATAAAGCAATTGTTCAAAAAGTCTCTTTCGGAGAGTTAGAATCTTTAATCAACTTACTAAATACTCGTCAGAATTTAATCATTGCTTTAGATGGTCACACTGATGCTAAAGGTCAAGAATCATACAACGTGAACTTGTCTAAAAATCGAGTGAATGCTGTAAAAGAGTTTTTAGTAGCAAATGGTATAAAAGCGGATAGAATTAAAATTAACTATTTTGGAGAAAACAAGCCAAAAGCTGAAAATCAAACTCCAGAAGGACGTAAGATTAATCGCAGAGTAGATATCTACTTTATTGAAGAATAGCTATACTGATATAGAATTAAAGTAAAATCAAACTTTTACAATTTAGAAATTGTAAATATTGTTTTGAACTTTTAAATTCATTCAAGATTTTATTGATTTGACTTTAGTGAAGCATTTATTTTTTGATAATTGTAATAGTTATATACAATTAGTACCTAATAAAAGTTAATCTCTTAAATTCAAATTTATCCATTTGTACTTGTATTTGAACAAGAAAAACAAAAGTGGTAGAATAATTAAAACACCAATAATTGTATCCCAACCAATACTAGGTGGGGTTTTGTCAATAAATAGTGCATCAGTTTGAAAAACTTGCCAATTCGTTGTAACAATCAAGGCTGCAAATAAATTATTTGCAGCATGATAGCCAATAGAAAGTTCCATTCCGTTGTCGAAAAAGGAGATGAGACCTAGAAAAATTCCTACAGCGATATAATATATAATTATATGATATCCAATTACTTCAATTTCTGGATTACCTATATGAACTAGTCCAAACATAATTCCAGACATGATAATTGCAATTAAATTGCTTTTCGTTCTTAATTTGATTCCTTGCATGATGTAGCCTCTGAAAAGTAATTCTTCACAAGTTGTTTGAATCGGAATCAAAATGATAGCTATTACTGCTAAAGGAAGAAATTTTTGAAATTCAAATTGCCAAACAATAGCGGGATTAAAATAAACTTGAAATCCAAGAATAAGTGATTGTAACAATACAATTATGGTAAAACTATAAAGGATTCGTTTAAAATCAATTTTTTCACGACCAGTGAATAGTAATAAAAATCTTCTTCCGTGAACTTTTGTAGAAATAAAAAATAATAAAATTGAAACCAATAGGAAAGGAATTAATACAAGAACTAGGAAACGATTTTTGCCTACTAGTTGAATAATTTCACTTTCACTTTCTGGTGTAATTACAGAAGTATAATTTAAAGAAATGTCTAAAAATAGAAATGTGCTACCAATGAAATAAGTAAATATTATTAGGCAAAATCCTACTATGTAACGAATAGTGTCGTTTTTACCTTCTATCGCACCATCAATAAATTTCATTTAGGAAAACATGTCTTTCATGCGTTTAAAAAAACCTTTGCCTCTTTCCTCTACACTAGGGTTAAAATTCTCACTAACTTTTATTTTTTCAAATAATTCGCGTTCTTCTTTAGATATTTTTGTTGGGGTAAACACATTAATGTGGACAAATTGATCTCCTGTTCCATAACCTTGTACGCTTGGCAGCCCCTTTCCTTTGAGTCTTAATACTTTACCACTTTGCGTTCCTGGATCGATTTTTATTTTAACTTTCCCATTAATTATTGGAACTTCAATACTTTCTCCAAGAACAACATCAGCAAAATTAACAAGTGCATCAAAGTGTAAATTTTCTCCATCACGTCTTAATTCTGAATGTTCCGCTTCTTCAATAACAACAATTAAATCTCCAGCAACGCCATTAAATGGGCCAGCATTACCACGACCTTGTACACTTAGTTGCATTCCTTCCTCTACTCCTGCAGGAATCTCAATTTCTATAACCTCTTCATTTCTCTTTAAACCTTGAGCGTCTGAATCTGCAGGTTTTTTGTCAATCATTTTTCCTGCACCCTGACAAGCATGACATGTTGTTTGTGTTTGCATAGCTCCAAGGAATGTTTGCGCAACTCTTGTTAATCGTCCTGAACCATTACAAGTTGTACAAGATTTAAAGGTTACTCCTTCGGCATTTACTAACTTATTGACTTTAATTTTTTTCTTAACACCAGTAGCAATTTCTTCCAATGTAAGTTTCATTTTAACGCGAAGATTTGTACCTCTAACCATTCTTGATCCACCGCGACTTCCACCAAAACTACCGCCTCCAAATGCACTTCCAAATACATCTCCAAATTGAGAGAAAATATCTTCCATATTCATTCCTCCGCCACTAAATCCACCAGCACCTCCCATAGCTGCGTGTCCAAAACGATCGTATTGAGCTCTTTTATCTGTATTACTTAATACTTCATATGCTTCAGCTGCTTCTTTGAATTTCTCTTCGGCCTCCGCATCACCTGGATTTTTGTCAGGGTGATATTTAATAGCCATTTTTCGATATGCTTTTTTTATTTCAGCATCATCAGCATTTTTAGCTATACCTAGAACTTCGTAATAATCTCTTTTTTGACTCATAAAGTGCTTCTAAAATTTATTGTCCTACAACTACTTTCGCATAGCGAATTACTTTTCCTCCTAAAAAATATCCTTTTTCAACATCTTCAATTACTTTGCCTTTTTGGTCTTCATCTGTAACAGGTATATTTGCAATTGCTTCATGAAGTTCACTATCAAATGGTTGTCCTTTGACTTCCATTTGTTTTACACCTTTACTTTCAATTATGTTTTTAAACTTGTTGAAAATCAGATTAAATCCTTCTTTTACACTATCTATTTCTGTTGCCGAAGCATTGTTTGAAATTGCGCGTTCAAAATCATCCATAATTGGCAACATGTCTTTTAACAAACCTGCATTTGCTGTGCTGATTAAGTCCAAACGTTCTTTATTTGATCTTCTTCTGAAATTTTCAAATTCAGCATGAAGTCTTAAATAACGATCATTTAATTCATTGTATTTATCTTCTATGTCTATTTCTTTTTTTTCTTCATTTTCATTAAGATTTTCTGTCGTTGTTTCAGATGAATCGTCTTGATTTTCATTTGAATCATTAACGTTTTCCTCGTTTAGTGTATCTTTCTCTTCTGACATAATTTAATTTTTTATTTTGCTTGTCAAAGATACTGCCATACTTCAAAAATTGACAAGCTGTCATAAAAATGTTACTTTAAATGTTAAAGTGGCAGATTGATTTCAAATCTTAACTAGTTGTTGTAAAAAATAGAAATTGAATTAATCGTACAGCTTAATTTGAAATATTTAAAGTGATTAAAAAATTTCTAACAACTCACATTTTTTTATTGCTTAAAATTTCTTAAAAATTCCTCTAATAAATTAGAAAGATTTCCAAAGGCGCTGAAACTAAGTTCGTAATAAGTATCATAAATATCGTGATAGTGTTTGTTTGGCCCCATCGTGTAGATGTAGAATGCAGGAACTCCCGCTTGTGTAAAGAAATAATGATCAGAATTGGCAGCAGGACCACGTTTTTTGATTTGAACTAGGTAATTTTTATCCTTGTTGATGCGCTCCAAACGTGTAAATTCCTCAGGGAATAGCGTTGCATTTACGACTGTAATTCCTTCTTCGCCGCTTCCCATAATGTCTAGGTTCAACAAAAACTGAACGCTTTTCAAATCAATGATCGGATTAGCTGCCATATACATTGAACCTAGCAATCCTATTTCTTCTCCAGCAAAAGCAACAAAAAGTAAATTATAGTTTTTTAATCTTTTGGTTTTTAACTTTTCAGCAAGTGAAATTAACATTCCATTTCCACTAGCATTGTCGTTTGCACCTGGAAAATAAGTTGCAGCTCCCATTCTTCCTAAATGGTCGTAATGCGCTGTAATCATTATGGTTTTTTTCGTCTTTTTTATTGCAGGTAGATAACCAATTACATTGCGAGCAGTGTGATTTTTTATCTGTGCATCGATGGAGTAAATTACACTAGAATTTGCTTGAAAGCTATTATTAAAAACTGATTCTTGAACTTGTATAAATGGAAAATTATAAACTTTTCCTGAAACGGACCATGTAAATTTCGTATTTACAACTTCAATTACCGGAGCATACTTTGCGATTTTAACTAGATTTTCTTTCACTTTCTTAATAGTATCACCTTTATAGTTAACATTCGAAAAATAGAACATTTTCTTATTATCAATCTTTAGTAGATTAAAATTTCCAGTGTACAGTTCATCAATCCCTAAGGTTTGAAAATCCATGGTTCCTTTACCTTTTCCAGAGGATGGATCAACAATAAAATCAACACCAGGTGTCAATTTTTTATCTCCGATTATAATTTCCATATTATTTGGAAAAGTATTCACAGGAAATGAAAACGATTGAAAATAAGTTCCGTTAAGTGCTTTTAAACCAATTTCTTGGAAAGTTTTGGCAATGTAGTTCGCCGCAATGGAATCACCATTATTTACGTATCCACGACCATGAAATTCGGGCGAGCACAACTGTTCAGTGAATTTTATTACGCGAGCAGTTTGAGCGACAATTTGAAGTGAAAAAGAAAGACTAATTAGAAGTACTATTCGCAAAACGTCTACAAATTTTAAGGATGAATTCTTCAGTTATCTCACTCTCTAAATCCCATGTATGATTTACTGCCATTTCAGCCAATAATGAACGCGCACTCACTAAGTTAATTTGCGCATCCAATCGTTTTATTGAGGAAGAAAATTCATCACTGGATCCTCCAAACAATTCATTTATTAATTGTAATTTTTCGTTCAAGCTAAATGATCCAATCAAAGTATCTAAAGGAACTATCGAATAACTTTGACGAACATTTGTTTCTATTTTTTTTATTTTTTCGGCTAAATAATGTTCATTATCAGCGCTATATTCCGATAGGTTAACCTGCTCAGAATAACTTTCAGGTGTTTCAATAATCAGTGTTTCTACAATTGATTCTACAACTTCATGTGTTATTTCTTCGATTGGAGCTGCTTCGTGTGTTACTTCAGTTGGAGTATTTGCAAAAATAGGAGTTGGGAATTCTACTTCGTCGAAATTACTAGTCGTAACTGGTTTTTTTTCAGTTTCAATTTCTGGTTGAACGTATTCGTTGGTTGAAGGTATTGCGGATTCATTAAATAAAGAAATAGGTTCATTTATAGTTAGTGTTTCATTTAATTCTTCATTTGAAAGAGTTTCATCAGTGAAAATATCTTCAATCGTTTCTATTTCCCCCTCCTCTTCTGCTTTAATTTGAAAGTCCATTGAGATGGATTCATCATCATTTTCTTTTATGGTTTCAACTACAGCTTCCACTTTAGTAGCATCATTGTTAGTTGCTTCCTCGAATAATGAAAAATCAAATGTTGTTTCTTGTGCCTTTTCTGTTTCTACAATTTCTTGATTTTTTAGGGTATTCAAGACATTTTCTTGTTCATCAATCAAAGGTGTTTTAGTACCCAACACTGAATCAGCATATACTTTATAGCGAACGATCACTAAGCGTTCATACAATTCTCTAGAGTTATTGACAAAAATTTCTAATTCCGCTAAGTCAATTGTACCATTTTCAATTTTTTCAAGTAATATTTCAAAGTCTTTAATGAGGTATTTCATATATATATATTTTAGTTTTTATCAACAAATTTGTAAAGTTGCTAACGTATTAGCAGTAAGATCAAACATAATAACGATTTTTAATGACCAAAGTTAAATACTACATTAGTCATTGAATAATAAATTATCAATTACTTATTAAAATAAATGTTAACAATTTAAATAGATATGTTTTTAGAACAATTTCCTGCTGAAGGAAGACAAAATGGTTGGATAGAAGTTATTTGTGGTTCAATGTTTTCAGGAAAAACAGAAGAGTTAATTCGTCGAATGCGTCGTGCTGAATTTGCAAATCAATCTTATGTTATTTTTAAACCTGAAATTGATAACCGTTACTCAAAGAAAAAGGTTGTAAGTCATCAAGGTAATGATTTCGAAGCAATAATTGTGAAATCTTCATCTGAAATACTAGCGCATTGGAAAGATCAAAAAGTTGTAGCAATCGACGAGGCGCAATTTTTTGATGAACACATAGTTGAAATATGCAATAGTTTAGCTAACAAAGGTGCCCGTGTAATTATAGCAGGTTTAGATATGGATTATAAAGGTATGCCATTCGGACCAATGCCAGCTTTACTTTCAATCGCAGAATATGTAACGAAAGTACATGCTATTTGTGTTTCTTGTGGTAATTTAGCACAATTTTCAAATAGAACGGTAAAAGAATCTGGACAAGTTTTGGTTGGAGCTGTTGAAAAATACAAACCACTTTGTCGTTCCTGTTTTAATAATGCACACAATTGAAATTAAATTTAACGTTCAACGAGTTTTGTTCAGCTATTAATGGCCAGCTTTTACATGGATCAAAATCTGGAATAATTCAACAAATTCAATTTGATTCACGAAAAATTTATCCTATACCCAATCAAGCATTTTTTGCATTGAATGGGTCTTTTCGAGATGGTCATGATTTCATTAATGACGCATACAATAAGGGAGTACGAACATTTGTTATTTCGGAACCAAAATTGCCAGAATTACACGATGCAACATTTATTTTTGTTAAAAATACGCTTCGAGCCTTACAAGATTTAGCTTGTTACCATCGTCAGAAATTCACATACCCAATCATTGGAATAACTGGAAGCGTTGGAAAAACTACAGTTAAAGAATGGTTATTTCATCTGCTCTCTGATAAATATCGTATTATTAGAAGTCCAAAAAGTTATAATTCACAAATAGGAGTTGCTCTTTCTTTATTGAATTTACATGAGGATTGCGATCTAGCTATTATTGAGGCGGGTATTTCTAAACCGGGAGAAATGGTAGCGCTAGAGCGCATGATTCAACCCTCTATCGGTATTTTAACATCGATAAGTAAAGCTCATGAAGAAAATTTCCCTTCATATGATGTTCATTTGACAGAAAAAATGGCGCTTTTCAAAAATGTAAAAACAACTATTTTAGGTTCTGGGGTTATAATTAGTAAAGAGCAAATGCGTTCCATAAATGCATATCAACCTTCCTTTGGTGAGTTTTCAAAAGAAATGCAATTAATCCCATTTCAAGATCGTGGAAGTATTGTTTCAGCATTATTAGCAATTGCTACAGCCAAAATTTTAAAAGGTTTAGATAGTACTAAAATCACTACTCTACCACGTCTAGCTATGCGTTTAGAAACCTTTGAGGGACGAGAAAATTCAACAATTATCAATGACACTTACAATTTAGATTTAGACGCCTTAAAACTATCTCTTGAATATCAGTTGGCCTTAGCTAATGAAAAAAAACGTATTGTAATTGTAGGTCTGGAAAAAGAATGGTTCCATTTAGAAGATAAAATTCGTTTGACAATTGATGATTTCAAACCTAATAAATTAATTTTTTCTGATAAACCAACATTAACCGATGCCGAGTTGAAAGATGCAGTTGTTTTGGTGAAAGGAACTCGCGGTGCGAAAATGGAAAAAATTGCTCATTCATATAAATTAAAGCAGCATAAAACAGAAGTAATATACAACTTGACAGCCATCAAACAAAATTTGTCTGTTTTCAAAAATCAGTTGCAAGCAAGCACTAAAATATTAGCGATGGTGAAAGCTCAGTCGTATGGTGTTGGTTTGGAGAAAATCGCTTCGTATTTAGAAAAAATAGGAATTTCATATTTAGGAGTTGCATATTCAGATGAAGGAGTAGAGTTACGAAAAAGTGGGGTAAAAATTCCTATTTTAGTGATGA
The DNA here is from genome assembly GCA_945863605.1 of Chitinophaga pinensis. Taxonomy (GTDB): domain Bacteria; phylum Bacteroidota; class Bacteroidia; order Flavobacteriales_D; family Crocinitomicaceae; genus UBA952. The sequence goes on along the minus strand of CAMAZP010000019.1, from coordinate 4,973 downwards.
ATCCTGAAGAGGAAGGTTTTGAAGCTTGTATTAAGTTCAACTTAGAACCAGCAATTTATTCTCTAAATCAATTAGATGAGTTGATTTCAACTTTAATTTCGATGGAAAAATTAAATTTTCCTATTCACATTAAGCTGGATACTGGAATGCACCGTTTAGGTTTTGATCGCGAAGAATTGTCAAAGTTGATGGAAATAATTCAAGCTCAACCAGAGGTTAGAATTGCTGGTGTGTATTCCCATTTAGCGGATGCCGACAATCGCAGAGATAAACGTTTTACACAATTACAAATTTCGCGTTTTAAAGAAACGTGTAATTGGATTTCCAATAAAGTACCTTATCCATTTATTCGCCACTTGTTAAACTCTGAGGGAATTGCTAATTATTCTGAAGCTCAATTCGATATGGTTCGTATTGGTTTAGGAATGTATGGCATTACTTCTAATCCTTACTTACAAAAAAAATTACAAGCAGTAATTAATTGGAAAAGTGAAATTTCACAAATAAAAACAATTCAAATTGGGGATAGTATAGGTTATTCTCGCACATTTATTGCAACAAAAAAAATGAAGATTGCAATTATTCCTGTTGGTTATGCTGATGGATACAGAAGAAGTTTAAGTAATGGAAAAGGTGGTGTTTTCATAAAAAATAAATTCTGTCCAATACTTGGAAAAGTTTGTATGGATATGATTATCGTTGATGTTACTAAATTAGATGTAATTGAGGGTGAGGAAGTAGAAATCATAGGTGAAAATCAAACAATAGAAGCATTTGCAAAAGCTATGGATACAATACCTTACGAAGTAATGACTTCTATTTCAAAAAGAGTACACAGGGCTTATTGTGAGGATGATTAATTTTAAAGATGAAATTTAAGCTGATTAATTCTTTTCCAATAGATGTTCCTGCAGTTTCTGGAATGGAGTTTTATGATGGTAATTTAATAATGATTTCTGATTCAGCGAATGAAATTTCTATTTGTAATCAATTTGGTAAATTAGTTAAAGTAATTAATTCAAATAGTTTAAAAATCAATGAACTATTAAAAAAAGATAAAGCTGATTTTGAAGCATCAACGTTGATAAATTTTGATAGCTCAAGATGTTTGTTAGTTATTGGTTCTGGTTCAACAGAAAAAAATAGAAACACAGCAAAATTGTTATATTTAGATTCAGATTTAGAAATTCAATTTGATTTATTACCATTTTACAATTCTATTAGAACTAAATATGAGGTTAAAATCAACGATTGGAATATAGAAGCATTAGCTTGTCATCATAATAGATTATTCTTTTTTAATCGTGGAACAAATGCTATTTTTGAAGTAAATCAATTCGATTTGTTTAATTTTCTTGAGTTAAAAAACACCACCTTTGTATCGAATAAATACAATCTTAAATTGAATCAATTAGAAGGTTGTAATTTAGGTATCTCTGGAGTAAACACTGATGAATTTGGTAACTTTTTTTGTACTGCGAGTGCAGAAAAAACACGTGATTGGTATAATGATGGTGAAATTATTGGAAGTGTAATTACTACTTTTAATATTCAAGAATTAAAGGAGGAATTTACGTTAGAATATGAACCTTTCATCATTAATGAACAACTTGAACCAATAAAATTGGAAGCAATTTGCCAAACAAATGATAGAAATCGTTTTTTCGTTGCTTCAGATAATGATGGTGAAAAATCGATGCTTTATGAAATTGAAATTGCTTTCTAATTTCTTACATTACATGCAAAATGTTTTTTTGAATTAATCTATAAAAAGTAAAGTTCTTCGAATAAATAATATTCAATTCCTTGCTTATACTTTTATTTACTAGCATTTATAAAATGTGTTTGAAAAAATAAGATATAAAATAAAAATCTAATCATAAATGAACTAGAAATGTAATATTTAAACTTTTTTAGACATTAAGTGATGTTGAATTTCATTAAAAAGTAAATGTGATTTTTCTACTAATTGATAGTCTAAACTTTCGTAAAAAGGTATGGCAATTTCCCTTGCGTGCAAAACGATTTCAGAAATAGAAATTGATTTACAATAGTTTTCAATTGCCAACATTACTTGTTTTCCATATCCTTTTCGTTGAATTTCAGTTTCAACGGCCATAAATCGAACCTGGGCACTTTTTTCGTCATTGATATCTAATCTTGCAATTGCTTTGAGGATTTCATTTTCATACAAAGCGAAATGCAAACCAATTTCATCACCTTCATTTCGTTCACTTCCCCGCGGTTGATTCCATGGTTGACGAAGTATTCGGTAACGCAAACTGTAGTACTGCTCCCACTCTACTTCACTTTTGGGCGATCGAATTTCTATTTCCATTTGAAGGCAATTGAGGTTAAACGTTTGGTTACTTTTTGATCAATCATTTCTGACCGAACTAAGTCTTGTACTTTTTTCTCAGCAAAAACAGCTTCTAAGTTTTTAATTTTCCCAGCTGGAACGTGTTGTTGCAACATATTTGTTAACAGTTCATCTGCCGTAAAATCAACGATTCTTTCATGCAAAATTTCAAATAAAAGTTGTCGATTGATAACACGATTTTGATTGCTTGAAAAACGAATGTCAGTTATTAAATTTTTTAATCCTAAAAAAGTACAAAGTTTCTCAAAATGAATCGTTGAACCAATCGCAAACGTTATTAATTGTTGGTCTTTAGTTTCAAAAATCTCTCCGTAAGGTGCAATATTTGGATGTAAACTTCCAATTCTTTGAGGAACTTTATTCGCCATCAAATAGTTGGAAGCTTGATTTACTAAACTACAAATTGCGGCATCGAACAAAGAAACTTCAATTGTTTTAGCATTGCCATTAAGTTGTCGTTCGAGTAAAGCTAGAAGTAATCCTTCCTTTAACTGATGAGCCGCTAAAACATCAATAAAAGCAATAGGCATTTTCACTGGACCACTTGCTGGTGTCCCATTCATAGACATAAATCCAGTTTCAGCTTGTAATATTAAATCATAAGCAACTCGATCACTTTCAGAGCCGAAACCATTGATTTTTCCAATAATCAAATTCTCATTAACAGCTCGTAAATGTTCATCTGTCAGTTTCATCTTTTCTTCATCACCGAACTTAAAATTTGAAATTAAAATATCAGCATCTTTCAGTAAATCAAGAAATTGTAAATAATCAACTTCAGATTTTAAATTAAGTTGTAAATATTCTTTTCTATAATTCACCGATGAAAAATAAGCAGATACAGTTGATTCTTGGTTTTCGCTAGGCAACTTCCAGGAACGCGTAACATCAGGGTTAGCTGTGTTTTCAATTTTTATTACTTGAGCTCCTAATTCGGCAAAAAAAGTTCCTACTGAAGGACCAGCAAGCACCGTTGAAAGATCAATAACTTTGAGTTTTGAAATAAATGACAATTCCATTAATTCATTTTTTTCATTCGTAATGTTGCCATCCACAAGCTACCAAAAAGAATGGAAGCAAAAACCAAATGCGACGTTTGCACTAATCCGGGCATATCAGCATAAGCTAAAAGTACACCAGAAATAAGTTCTAAAACTAAAATCAAAAATGAGGAACGGATGATTAAATATTTGTGAGTTTGTTCATTTTTCCATGCGATAAAAGCCAAAAGAATTAAAACCAACCACGAAAAACTACGGTGAATGTAAAAAGACAATCCTAGTTTATCCGTCCATGTTTCACGACCAAATCCTTGCTTGGTTAGTTCATCAATGTATTCACGCACTTGTGTTCCCAAAAACATTTGATAAAAAGTAATTGCGAAAACAACAAAAACTAATATTCTTAATGTTATTTCAATAGGAAGATTGATCTTTTGAACTGGACTGATAATTCGTATTATATAGAGTTGTAAAGCAATGATTACCAGCGCCAAAAGTAAATGAAAAGTAATTGTCCAAGGAACTAAATTAGTGGCAACAACAATAGAACCAAACCATGCTTCGATTAAAATTAACACCAAATTCAATGCTGACAGCCACAGAATTTTATGTTTTCTATACTTTAAAACTATCCAGAAAAACCCTAAAAGCATAAAATTTCCAGCTAGAAAACCAACCAAACGATTGATATATTCCGTCCAAGTTTTTCGAGTATTGAACGCTTCTTCTACATAAACAGTAGGATCATTTTTTATTCGCTCAGCTGTTGATTTTAAACCAATTGCATTTAAAAATTTACAGAATTTCTCTACTTTTTTCTGGCGTTTCAACAAATATGTTTCTCTGTAATCAGGTGGTAATTCTGATACTTCTGTTGGAGGAACCCATTGACCAAAACACTTCGGCCAATCAGGACATCCCATGCCACTGCCCGAAATTCGAACAAAACTTCCAGCGACAACGACAAGATAAATTAGGATTAAGGTTACCCAATTAAAACGAACAAAAAGTTTAGAGAATTTCATTTATCAAAATTAGTCAATGTGAGGAAATCGAGTTTAAAAAAAGAAGTTTAGCAAACAAATAATTTAGCTTTATATCAAAAACAAATAATTATAAACTTGGTTTACAATTTATTTAGAATAATAAATTAGATTATGAAGTTATCAAAATAGCTAATCAATTAATCTTGAAAACAACTAAAAATTTAATTTCATATGGATTGATTTAAATAACTTCAAAGTATTTCTATGACTTTATAATGTTTAATAGATTGAACATAGAAATATTGAATCATACATTATTTAATTTATGATTGTGTTACAATGGTAAAACAAAAAAAAAGGCTAACATTTCTGCTAGTCTTTTGCTCCCCCTTCAGTTCCGTATTTACGGAATGAGACCCTCTAATTAATCCCGAATATGCGTCCCGTACATACGGGATAACCAACTGAGCTAATTTTCCATCCATTTTAAATTCTGGGTTGCATAGTTTTTCTATCAACACTTTTGACTTTTGTTTTTTTATGAATCTTTCACAAGAAATAGCTGTTGTTTTATTTTCAGCTAGAAATACTGCACACAAATTCCAT
>CAMAZP010000018.1 GCA_945863605.1 Chitinophaga pinensis | reverse complement strand
GAATTAAGGTTTCAGCAAAAAGGTGTTAATAATGAAAATGCGAACTTTTACTTTACATTAACCAAATATAGAAATGGTAGGTTATCTGAAAGGAAAGATGACGAAAAAGCGGCGATTGAAAGTATAGAAAACTAAAAAACAAAACTATTACCTCGTTGCTACTCCCACGACAAACTTAAAATAAACCTTCAATGAAAAAGATTATTTCCTTGATTTTATTTTCAATAGTAACTACCTGGTCTTATTCTCAGAAAGATACAATATCAACGGATATTGAATTTAAAAATTTCGTGTATCAATGTATTGATTCACTTTTAAAAAAAGATTCAATAAGATATAATCCTAATGGATACATAAGAATGGAATTAAATTTAAATGGTGAATTAAAAAAATATGATATAATAGCTGGAAATAAAAAGCAAAAATTACGCAAAAGAGACTATAAATGGTTATTTAATTTATTAAATCAAAAAAATTATAAAACTTTAGTAATAAATCATTATACACATGATGAGTTAAAAACAACTAAATTATTTTTGATAGGAATTAGATACAGTTTTTAGATATTAATTTTAAAAAATCTGTAAAATGAAAAATGAACAAAAAATATTTAAAAATCAAAAGTTAGATGATTCTTTGGATAAAGATTTTAATGGCTTTTTGAATTTGTTTAAAAAAGACAGGTCTGAATCTCAAATCAAAAAAATATAAATGTTTATGTTTCACAGAGATTTTAAAATAATATTTTTTGCATGTTTTGCTGCTCTATTTGGTTTAGGGTCATTTGTTTCTTTTCTTTCAATAGGTTATGAAGATGGTACAGATTTTTCATTATTCGGTAAATCCTGTTACAAAATGGCTGAAATCATACATTTTTCTATGAATTTTTGGGAAAGTTTTTTAAACAGTTATATTGCTTTATTTGCTTCATTTTTAACAACAAATTTTATCCTCACGACTTTCATTTGGATGATAAGAAAAAGTACATTAATAATTGTAAATAAAAATAGAAAATCATGAAAATTGTAGGAGTAACAACTATTTTACTATTGATTTTCACCCATAGAGTTTTCTCACAGGAACTTAAAGTTTCGGTAAAACGAATTATTAATGATGCTCCAGAACTATCCAAATTTCCTGATTCTTCCTATTTACTTTTAAAAGAAAATTTCCAAAGCGTAAACGATTCTGTTTTTATCAAAAAGGTGTTTTTTCCCAATAAAGGTTTGTACAATGAAAATAAAGTTAAAATAAACGAAGATTTTTCTTTGAGTGGAATGGCAGAATACAATGTTCTTCCAAGCGAAGTATATAAGAAAAACAAAACCTCTGTAAAAATCTTAGGTAAGTTAACTAAGACAAACTACACATCGTTCATTGTCCGCTATTATGACGTTAATTCGGTTCGATATTACTTAATGAATTTTGATAAAAATCAGAATGCAATCGCTTCAATTTGTTTCTTTGCTTATTCCACAATTGACCCAGAAGATGTTTATCAGTCAACAGATAAACTGTATTTTTTGCCTTTTATTCATTACAAACAGCAGGTAAATACTTTCAAGGTTTATTCTAAAGGATTTTTAGATATAAATTATGTTTTTAAAATTCAAAATGACGGTACAATTAATTTAACGAAAAAAGAAAAACTAGATAAAGAATGAGGCAAGAGAGGATATTTTTTGAGTGCCTTAAAAGTTATTATAAAAAACAATAATCTATGATGAAAGTTTTACAGTTTATTGAGACTAAGTATATCTTAATTTCAATGTTAATTCTTGTTGTTATTCTGAGCAATTCCTGCGAATTTGATAATTGTAATTGTGAAGATTATAGATATGATATGTCTGAAATAACAATTTCAGTTAAAAGTTTGGATGAAAATGATATTGAGGTTAGATGTGTTGGAAGGTATTGTTGTTCAAGGAAAATAAACGATAGTTGCTGGACAGTAATTCGCAAAGATTATGCAGAACTTATTTGTAGTTATGACAAGATTGAAAACCCCAATGCACACTACTCCAAAAAAACGGACTCTCTTTATAATTTAGGATTTGGGCGTTTGAGTTTTGATATTTTGAACATTAAAAATATTGAAGACATAACTAAGGTAGATCTCCTAATTGATAGTATAATTAATTTACCAAATACTCGTATTAGTGCGATTTATTTTGACGAGTTTCCTAACTATTTATCTTTTGAACTGGTAGATGACAATGGTTCTTTAAAAGAAAACTTTATAAACTACAAATTGAAGAAAGGACAAAAACTGTTTAAGAATCATAACTAACTGATAAATAGAAAATCATGAAAATTGGAGGATTAACAGTCTTTTTACTTTTGTTTGTAACAATAAACAGTTTTGGACAATCAAAAACTACAAATGATAGATTATTCATTAAGGTGACTTCAAAGTTGAAGAACGATGAAAAATCATTTCAGGTTTTTCAAGCTTTGTACAAGGAATATACAATCGATAATAAAATGAAAAACCTCCACTTAGATTGTTTTCTAACGCTTTTAATATCGTTTTATAACCAAGGAATTCCTTTGACACGACTAATAAAAGAAGATGCTTTTATAGAAATGTTTAAACGGATGGGCAAAAAGTCTATTCAACTTAAAAGCAATGAGTTTCGTCGTTCGTATCAACAATTGATTTCCAATTATGCAAACTATAACGCTGATGATAATGATCCAATACAACCAGGTGGAAAAGAATATTTTTTAAAATTTCTAAATGGCTATTTAATCTTGCCATTAACGGATCAAGGAGAACCCGAAAAAAAATGAAAAATCTATCTGCCACATTAGTTATCATTTTTTCTTTTTTTGCAATGGAAATCAATGCGCAAAGTAGAAAAGAGAAAAACAATATACTGCTTGATTTTGCTTTGTGCGATTGCCTTACCAAAAAATACACGCAAGCAGACTCAACACTCGTTTTGAATGACATTTCTTTAGCGGTTTATTTTCAAGAATATGATTTCATAAAATCTGAAACGGCAAAAGCAATAGATACCTTGATTAACGCATTTGAAGTTTCTGGAAAAGGTATGGGTACACATACGGCATCACAGGTTCCAAATTCCAATCAAATATTTAAAGAATGTTCAGAGTTTATTATGGCTAAGAGATTAGAAATTATACATTTGAATCGTTAAAAAAATAAATGACTACTATGAAAGAAAACCTACAATACACCGCGAAACTTGCTGGATCGGCAGCATTAAGTTTTTTGAAAATTAATGTTCCAGGGCAACTACTTGTTGGAATATTCTCTGCTGCAATACTTGTTACTCTTTTGTTTCAATCTGTTGACGGTGGAGCACATGCAGGAGTAGAAGCTGGTGTTGTATTAATTTTTCTTGCCAGACCATTTGCATGTATTTTAGAGCAACTGGATTTTTAAAATTTTAAACATGAAAACAGTAATAATTGCAATCCTTAGCCTTTTACTACTATCAGCAAGTTGTAATAAAAACAAAAAATGTTTAAGAGGTTATGATTTAGAACATTCTGTTTCGGTATATCCCATAAAAGAAAGTTACAACGTTGGAGATACAATTTGGTTCGAAATGAACTTCTCGGATACATTTAATGCAAAGCCTTTGTAATTTAGAAAAACTATGAAAACACTAATATTATCACTTTTTGGTTTATTTTTAATTTCTTCAAGTTGCAAAAAGACAAAAGAAATATGTAAATGGTCACATTTTACATTTGAACATCCAGTTTCAGTTTATCCAATAAAAGAGAGTTACAATGTAGGTGATACGATTTGGTTTGAACTGAATTTTTCAGACGTGTTCAATGCTAGTGTAAGAAACAACTACAATGGCAATATTCGAAACGAAACTATTCAATTGAAAAATTTTGATTTTCATAGAAACTTTTTAAGGATATTAAAACTAGTTGATACTACTCAAAACATAAATGGCCAACCAACTGGAACATGGAATGATGCTTTTGAGCCAATTTACTCTATAGGTCAATTGATTCAAGAACTCCCTGATGGACCAGAATACAAATTAAAGTATGAAAATAATTCATACCATTTAAAATATGGGATGATATTACAACAATCAGGTAATTTTTTATACTGTCCAATATTTTTTCATAATTACCCAATTTCACAAGGAAAATTAAATATTGTTGATATTAGACCAGAATGTGAGGTTGAACAGTTAGAAGATATCCGCTTTCCAGTAAACAGGCAAACAAACGGAACTCACTTAACTAATTATCATTTGTTTGAACAATTTATGAATCCTGCTTTGGAAAATGATTTAGACAGAATTAAGAATGAATGTTTTACGTTTGTGGTGAATTAAATAAACGAATATCTACACTTTAGCTACCTTTTACTGCTATTGAATAAGCAAATCAGACATCTGTAATAGCCATATAAAAATTATTTATTTCTTTAAGTACAGAAAATTTGAATACATTATTAAGTTAAATAAGACTACAATGAAAGAAAACCTACAATACACCGCGAAACTTGCTGGATCGGCAGCATTAAGTTTTTTGAAAATTAATGTTCCTGGGCTAAAAAATATGAATTGAAACCATTAAAATGGTTTTGTTACAATCGCAATTCTACTAGGTGCGGGATTAATCCCGCACCTAGTAGAATGCCAAAATTTTTAACGATTTCAATCGTTTCGTTTTTAGAACATGTTCTAATTTTTTATTTTTAAAATGGAAGAATTTTTCCAAAATAGTCTTTATAATGGAAGAATTTTTCCAAAATAGTTGTATTTTTACTTCTTAATGGAAAAAATTTTACAAAATCAATTGCAAGAAATAATTTTTGGATCTTCTGAATCCACTATTTCTAAACGTATTTCACAGCTTGAAAAAGAAGGGAAAATAAGGAAATTAGCACCAAAAGTTTACACTAGTAATCTCGAGGATGAACCAGAAAAAATTGTACGTCGAAATTTATTTTCCATTTTAGGACATCTTTATCCGGGTGCAGTAATTAGTCATCGTTCTGCTATTGAATTTAAACCAACATCATCGGGGTATTTGTTTTTAACTTACAAATACACAAAAAAGTCAAAACTTCTTGGTATTACCATTCGGTTTATGGAAGGAATAGGAGCCATCGAAGGAGACAATGAAATTGCACACGGATTATTTGCAGCCCAAAAAGAACGGGCCTTTTTAGAGAATTTTCAATTGTCTCGAAAACCAGGTGCTGAATCCAAAACATTAACTTTTCCTGAAATTGAGGAACGATTGGAACAAATTGTCCGAGTAAACGGTGAAGAAGAACTAAATAAAATTAGAGATAAAGCAAGAGAAATTGCTCGAAAGCTAGATTTAGAAAAAGAATTTGAAAGTTTAAATACCGTTATTAGTGCTTTATTATCTACTCGTCCTGCAAGTATATTAACTTCACCTATTGCAGCTGCTAGGGCTTTTGGAATTCCTTATGATTCAATTCGCTATGAATTATTTGGGAAGTTATTTCAAGAATTAAATCAATATGAGTTTAAGTCGTATTTTGATCCAAATTCTAATAATCTACTGGCGTTCAAGAATTTTGCTTTTTTTGAAAGCTATTTTTCGAATTATATTGAAGGAACTAAATTCGATGTAAATCAAGCAAAACAAATTATTGAAACGCAAAAACCGCTTCCAAAAAGGCACGAAGATTCACACGATGTATTGGGTACCTACCAACTTGTTTCCAGCAGACAAGAAATGTCAAACATTCCAAAAACTTCGGAGGAATTAATCGCAATTCTCAAATATCGACACAAAATTTTACTTTCAGCAAGGCCGGACAAAAATCCTGGGCAGTTTAAAGACCAAAATAACTTTGCTGGACAAACAGCTTTTGTAGATTTTCAATTGGTTCAAGGAACACTCATTAAGTCCTTTGACTTTTACAATGCACTCAAAAGTCCATTTGCCAGAGCGGCATATATGATGTTTGTTATTAGTGAAGTTCATCCATTTTTAGATGGGAATGGAAGAATTGCTCGCGTAATGATGAATGCAGAATTAGTACATCAGAATCAGGCTAAAATTCTAATTCCAACGGTTTATCGTGAAGATTATATATTGACCTTGAGAAAATTAACTCGTCAACAGGAGCCTGAAGCGTTTATTCGAATGCTTTCGAAAATTCATGAATTTAGCGCAAAAGTTGTGGGTAGTACTATGGATGAAATGCAACTCTTTCTCGAAAACTCAAATGCCTTTTTTGAATCTGATGAGGGGCGTTTGATATTTTAAGTTTACTTGTTTTTTTATTGATTATTTTAAGGGTTATTTGAGTTTACAGGTGATTCTAAGACCAAACAAAAACATGAATTGAAACCATTAAAATGGTTTTAGCATAAACGAAATTCTACTAGGTGCGGGATTAATCCCGCACCTAGTAGAATGCCAAAATTTTAAACGATTTCAATCGTTTCATTTTTAGAACATGTTCTAATTTTTCAACAATAAGCTTACCATCATAAATTCTCTGAAATCAATACCAGATAAAGGATTGAACAACTTCAAATGTATTTTGAAGACCGGTTTCTTTAGTTCAATCGAGATTCGGTTTAAATATTTAGTAATTTGCAATTAAATATGACTTAAACGTAGAATTTGAAGTTTTTCGTTCTATTGTAAATATTTGAACGAAAAATTAGAAAATTATGAAAAACACGCTATTAATTTTAATTCTTTTGATATCAAAATTTTCCTTTGGTCAATGGACAAATTTATCATCTGGCACAACGAATTGGTTAAGAGCTGTCAGTTTTTCATCAATAGACACAGGATATGTTGTAGGTTATAGTGGAACAATTTTGAAAACAACAGATGGAGGAATAAATTGGACTACTCAATCATCGACAACAACTAATAATTTATTTGGCGTTTTTTTTATTAATTCAATGACTGGATGGTCTTGTGGTGCTGGTGGAAAAATATTGAAAACAACTAATGGAGGTCAGACATGGATTGCGCAAACATCACCATCTTCTAATACTTTACATGAACCATTCTTTCTCGATGCTAACAACGGTTATATTGCTGGAGAGTACGGCACATGTTTAAAAACAAGCAATGGAGGTGCAACTTGGACTACATTGAATCTTTCAACCGCAGACGGAAAGGTTTCTGTTTTTTTCAATAACATAAATACTGGTTTTGTCACTGGTGCAGGTATGTCTGATGCAATTATGAAAACAACAGATGGCGGAGCAAATTGGTCGAGTGTATATTCAAATTCAGCAGAAGAATTTAGTTCTATTTATTTTACTGGATTAAATGATGGGTATGCTGTGAGTAGTGTTACAGGCAAAATTCTTAAAACTACAAACGCAGGAAGTACTTGGACAAACCAAACGCTCGCTGCTTCTGACCGACTTTACTCAGTAAAATTTCCATCACAAACAGAAGGTTATATTGTTGGAGGTTTCCCAAATAGCAGTAGGATTTTAAAAACAACAGATAGTGGAACTAATTGGACTCCTCAGATTTCAAGTACAACAGAGCCTCTTTTTGACGTGTTTTTTATAAATACATCGGTTGGTTACGCTGTTGGTAAAAATGGTGCAATCATCAAAACAATAAATGGTGGACTTGTTGGAATTGCAGAAAATAAACAATTAATAAACTGGAGTATCTATCCCAATCCAGCCTCTCAAAAAATCAACATCTCTATTCCAACTGAAAGTGATTTTCAAGAAAACGGCTTTCTACTCGATGCAAGTGGAAGAACAATCAAAACATTTAGTCTTACTGGTACTAAAACAGAAATTGATATAGTTGATTTATTGTCAGGAGTTTATTTTGTGAGAATTGGAAATGCCGTTGAGAAGATTGTTGTTGAATAAATACTTTCTTTATTGAAGCAAAAAGAATAAAAATAAAATCAAACTAAATGAAAATAAAAATAGTCATCTCTCTACTTTTAATCGTACTTGTAAGCTGTAACAAAGACAAATCGGATACACGAAAAATGGTAGGAACGTGGAAAAGATCTGTATATGATCCTATGTCAAATACGATACTTCCTGTCGATACGGTACATTTTACAAAAAATCAATTTACTGAAAAAGATTTTCTTACTCAGAACAATATCACAAGATCATATTACCTCTCTAACTCAAATATTTATATTATAAAAAGTATTGACACATCCTTTTATAGTTACAATTTCACTGATAAAAACTCCTTTACATTACGTGGTGGTTATCTTCAAGACAATGAATTTAGATTAACAAAAATCAAATAACATGAAATCATTTATGAAATTTCTTTTTTTGAACAATTCTTGGTTGATTTGGTCATTTTTTTTAACCATTTTATTTTCTCAAAAAGCCTATTCTCAAACTGGTGAAATTGAAATACCCAATCTAAGAGATTATGGAGAGACTATAAAAATAAATGATACAATTGATTATTTTTTAGTTCGTCAAAACAATACTGATTACTATTATTTCAAAATTCTAAAATTTGACAAGTCACAAAATTCAATAGATACGCTGGGTACTTTTCACGGAAGAAACTTTATTAATGATTTAATATCCACTAATGAAGGAATCTATTTTTTGACAAATTATTATGAAGGTATTGATGTGGTTTATAAATTACATTGGTTAAATCACAATGGTCAAACCCAATCAAGTGAAATTATGAGTGCTCCTAAATTACTATCGGCAGATAGTGTAAATCTTTATTTTTCTATACAATTAGCAAATAACTCATATGAATTAAAGAGATTTAACAAGACAAATGGACAAATCAATTCAATCACAACTACAGACAAACAATTCTTATTTTCGCTTGAAGACGAATCAACTAATTATTTTGTCACATTAAAAACGGACGGCAAAATAAGTGTCGATAAATATGATGCCGGGATTGGATTCCAAAACTTCTTAGATACCGATATTCCTTACAATTTATACAGTACTTTATATCAAGGTAAATTTAATGGAAAACATTACATTTCAATTAGCCAAAACAGCCGAAACAAATTTTATGAATTAAATTTAAATACGCCAGAAATAAATCTAATCGCTGAACATAAGATTTTTTATAGTGGTTCTTATTATGATTTTGAGAGTGGGATTTTTACTGCAATTGCCGATGAATATATAACTACTAGTGAATTTTCTGGTGAATTTAAATACTATTACGTTCGTGGATTAATTTCAGATTCAACGCAAGTAGATACAGTTCGATTTTCCAATGAGTTGGCTCAATACAATCCACAGTTTACCACGCAATTTTCATATTTAAACGGAAAGGTAATCCAAGGTTATACCTATTTTCATGGTTTTGAACCATTTTACGTAACGGACTCCATCTATTTATTAAAAGATGTTGCTTCAAATATTAAAAATAGTTGGGTTAATGAGTTTGAGGAAAACGGCAGTCAATTCCCTAATTTTATGTATGAGTACGGACTTGATACGATATTTACAATAATGAGTAATTTAAATGATAATAAGCTTTACTTGTATAGCATAAAGGATTCTATAATTAAATCCTACTTTCCACTAGAAAATGTTTACTATGTTAAACCTCTTAGCATTTTCAATAACAACTTCTATTCAACTTACTTTCTTGAAAACAAATTAACCATCCAATTTCGTTCGTTAATTGAAAATTTAGAGCCTCAACCAACAGTTGAAGATCAAAATTATTCGGATGTTTGGGCACGAAATTTAGTATATGTTAATGAACAATACTTAACTGAACCAAACAATAGGCAACAGTTATCTACAATTAAACTAATGAAAGATGGGGCCGTTGTAGCAGCAACTAGGTCTGGGTCATCGTACAAAAGTAAAATAGCAAATGAGGAATACAAAATAATTGATGATGCTTATGGTGGTTATCAAATTTACAAACTTGATTCATTAGGTAAGGTGATTTGGAATCACAGTTCTGGTGATAAATATTTTGGTAATTGGGCAGACTACCCCCTCTTAGTTGATGTGGACTCATTGGGAGACATTTATATGTCTGGTGTTTTTTTTAAAAATTATTACTTTGAAGATGATACGATTTCAGTTGAAAGATGTGGGAACTTTTTGATGAAGTTGGATGGTGAAACAGGAGAGAAAATTTGGTTCAAATTAATTTCAGAAAATTTTTACTTCGATGATTTTAATATTGATCAAATGAAAGTTTACGACAATAATATTTATCTCTCTTTTACTTACAGAAACTTTAATTGTACAATTGATGGTGTTTCTTTAAGTAATTCACTTGTAAGTCCAATCAATGCACTTGCTAAATTCAACTTTAATGGTGATTTTATATCAGCTCATAACACACCAACAGAATGGACAGATTACTATGGTCAAACATGGGCAATGGATATTTTCAATGATCAGATAATTACCATTCAGTCGCAAGGCGCATATAACATTTGGGCTTCGTGTGAATACAAAAATTACGGGTATTTCAATCAAATAATGGATTTGAATGGAACTGTAAAAGATGTAGTTCCGATGTACAGTTCCGATTTAGGTAGTGTGAGATGTGGCTTTATTAATGACAATGGTTTCAATGCTTTCGGATATTATCGTGGTACATTAGATTTGGATGTTTATGAAAATACGACTCCGACTTTAAGTAGTTGTAATGCAAACAAAGGTTTTATGTATCAATTTAATTTTGATGATGGATTCTCTGAATTAAAAATCTCCAATGAATCGTTCTTTCCTTTTGCATCTAAAATGTATGGTTCCTATTATTACGTTTATGGAAGTGGAACAAACCAAGAATTAATGATAGTGAAATTTTCAAAAGATGGAAAAGAAATTGGGTACAAACCGCTTGGACAATATTTTGATGAATTGACATATAAAGCATATCAAATGTTTGATGTAAATGATGATTACATTGTTATCAGTGGTGATAGTTTTAAGGAAAATACTGATTATTTAGTTCCTAGTCCAGTAAGTTTGTTTCGATATCTCACTGTGATTAAAACAAAAAACGATGCTTGGTTGAATGACATAAAAATCTTTGAAAATAAACCAAGAATCTTCAATTCTGACATTGATGATGATTTGGTAATTTACCCAAACCCGTCAAATGGAATGTTTTCAATAAAATTTGAAAATCCTATTTATACCAAATTAGATATTTATAGCGTGAATGGTGAAGTTATCTACAAAGGAAATCTTAACGATAAATTTGATCAGCAATTTGACATTAGAAATGCAGCTAATGGACTTTACATTGCAAGAATTTACAATAATGAAACTGTAAAAACGGTTCGAATAATTAAAAACTAAGTTTATTGCACAATAAAAAAACGAAAGACAAGAAATGCTTTATCAACCATCAAGTATAGTGCTCACCAATAAAAAAATGGAATTTGAGAGCAGCACCACTCACGGTTTTGTAGGTAAAAAGGTTGAGATTGTTTTGAGTAGGAAGAAGTGAACTAATATTTTTAAAATGTGTGCTTTATATAATCCCATGCTATCAAAATTGCTTCTTCTTATTGTTTTGGTTTTTTCTATTCAAGTTCATTCTCAATCGCGTTTTGAATTTGGCTATTCGTTTGGTGCAAACGCCACAACATCAAGAACTATCAAATCCGATAATATGACTTGGGGTTATTACACGCCTCCACTTCCAAGCACATGGACAAATCATTGGAGCATTGGTTATGGAACTACTAAAAATCGTTTTTATTTGGCTTTTGACGGTGGCGGATTAGGTCCAACTTGGAAAGCAAAAGGCTACACAAACAAATTTCCTTATACTGATGTGCTACCTTCGGATGGCACGACTGACATGAGTATTCGCACACATTATCAAGGAGGTTCAAGAACAAATAGTAATCTTTTGAAACTATCACTGCTGTACAAACATGTATGGTGTCAAAAAGGCAAATTTCAACATAAAAGTATTTTTGGGCTTGGATATTTGAAAACAAGAGTTGCTAAAACAAGCAATAATTCGATAATGAGTTTTTATGATGACAGTCTTGGTTGGGTTAGCAGTGGAATGGTGCTGGACAAATACGAATATTTCAGAAATCAAAACATTTACCTCATTTTTGGCTATCAATTGACTTATAAAATTACCGACCGATTAAACTGGAATGCGCAAATAATGTACAATCAAGGTCTTTACAAAATGATTCGTTGGCACACCTACCGTACTTATTCTGAAAGCCTAACAAACTACACTGAATTTGATGAGCAATGGTCTTTTACAAGGTTGAGTTATTTTGCGTTTTTGACAGGTTTGACTTATGAAATCGGAAGTAATTAAAAGAAATAACAACTCACGTACAAAGCATTTCACGAATCACTTCCATTGATTTTTTTAATATTCTGTTCGTATTACAATATTGATTGCTTTTTCGTATTTGATTTCCATTTGAATGCTGCGATTTAATTCCTTGTTTAGTTTCTGAAAGTTGTGTTTGAAATCTTTGTTATTTTGGTTATTAGTGTACTTATAAAGAAAGCTTTAAGCCAAATCTACTTAAGCTATGGTTCAATCATCTATTCGCTATACAAGCTTATAAATCTAGGATTCCCGAATAATCCCGAGAAATCCCGAATAAAAATTTAAACTCAAAAAAATATTGAGGTTTTTTCAGGATTTAAACGATTGCCCCGAGAAATCTCGAGATTCTCGAGAATATTCGGGAATTCTCAGGGAATCGTACTGTTTTTCATAATCCCTATAAAAGCAATTATTTTATTAAATAATTTAGGATTAATGTTTTTATAATAAAACACCCTACTATTAATCAATTACGTTGCTTCCAATATTTAGATATTTATCCTTAAGGTTTGATGAAGTTTTGATGTGCAAATAATTGGAAATAAAATTGTTGAATTGGATTGCTGTTTAGATGTTTTATATTTCATTTTTTAAGAAAGTCTAATCCGAGAGTTAATCCATTTTCATTCATAAGAATTAAATTTATCAACACTAATTATAGGTGATATTCAATCTAAAAATGTATATTTGAACGTCAATTTTTTAGGTTTTATCGACCTGAAAAAGTGTTGTGAGTAACAAGTGAGCACGTTAACTATCAATCAGTTAACTCACTGTATTTAAATCACATACGGAAAGATATTGTTCCCCTCCGACTCCACGATTAAAAAAAGGAAGCAGAAATGTTTCCTTTTTTTGTTTTAAATAATTTTAATGAGGGGTGAGAAGTTTATGCCGAGCGTGGCTTTTGCTGAGTCGATATAAACCCCTCCGACTCCACAAAACAGACTGAGAGTATAGAGCTACCCTTCGATGAACTCAGGGCTAAAAGCGATATACTCCACTTTGTTTTACTTCACTCTCATTTTTATTCTCATTCTCACTCTTTTCTAGGAATTGCTTTTTTTTAGCTAATTCAATAATTATTTTCTTGATGTAAATTCTTCTGCAATCATCCATTTTTCTCGCAGACGGAAGGCAGGAATCGTTTGCCTTTTGGCTTTATTGGCTGCAACGTTTGGTTTTACTCCTTTTTGCGATGCCCATAGTGCAAGTGGAATTATTTTTTTTGCCGTAAGTATGCTTATTCTTTTGTGTAAAGATTCTTGCAATAGTAGTGCAAATAACTCGGTAAAACCTCCAAATTTAAATGTTGACTGGTACTGTGTAAACAGTGTATAGTATTCAGTATGTTTGCTTTTATTTTGAATGATAATTGGAGGGAAACCTAAATTTATTAACTGCAGATTGATAAGCACTCTACCCATTCTTCCATTTCCGTCAACAAATGGGTGAATGGTTTCAAACTCTGCGTGAAAATGTGACACAGCATCTAAAAAATAACTGATTTTATTCTGGTTGTAACTATCAACTAGTTCTTGTATAAGTGTAGGAACAAACTGTGGATTTGCACCTAAGTGATTGCCAACACGCACCCATTCTTTGCCAACTCTAAAACGACCTGCAATATTATCGTCAATGTTGGTAAGCAAAGTTTTATGCAAGCTTAAAATTAGTTTTATGTTTATTCTCGATTTGTTTTTTTCTAATAAGGATTCAGTAAGTTTAGCCAAATTTTTGGCTTCATAAACTTCCCTTACATTTACTTTTCGCGCTAAACTGCCTCCAGCAAGAATTTTTTCTGTGTCCTCCAATGAAAGGGTTGAATTTTCGATAGCGTTTGAGTTATAAACCAACTCCGGAATTTCGGCAAGGGTTATTTCCTTTAACACTGATTCATTTCCCTTTGCCAAGTTCAAATATTGAAGGTGCAGTGCCTGAATTTTATCTTTTGTGGTCTGGTTTATCATTTTATTACCTAATTATTCATCGTGAAAAAATATTCAAATATACCATTTTTCACGGTAAGTTGGTGCTTTAAATTACAAATTTGGAGGCTTAGTTTTTGATGACTTTATAATTTCAGAATATAAATGGGTAAATTATAACCAAATCCAACCGCTCATTTCTTTTGCAAAATCGTAGAAAAAAAGTATATGTTTTTTGAATTTTATTTAGTCTCAAAAATCGTTTTGTAAAGCATACTCAATTTGTGCAAATCTTCCAAAAAGGGGTTCGAAAAAATGTCAGTTAAGTCCACCACAAAAGTGCTTCTCAAATGAGAGGCACTTTTTGATTAATTATCTCTTTATTTACTACTTTTTTACCAAAAAAATAATTCAAAAGGCAAACTATATTCCTTATATTTTATTGTTAATTTAGTCAATGTTGATTAAAAGATCTAAAACACCTAGTTACCTATTTTCTAAATATATTTACAAATAAAAATAGCTGTTAAACTTACTTTAGATATAAAACAATTTCATTTGCATTGAAATATATCATGTAATTACTGAAAAAAATAGAAATCTCAAATGAAATTAACTAAAACAGAAATTGGATTAATAGTGACACTTTTAATGATATCATTTTTTGGTTTTATGTTAAAGTTGCCATCTGTTTTTAGACATCATGATCGTGAATTACATTTTCTATTTTACTTACTAACGGCCATTTTTTTCAATTTGATTTTTGGAAAGGAAAAATTGACTTACCTCGTAACAATTTTCTTTTCATTAATGATCTTTGGTATTGGAATCGAGGTTTTACAAGAATTGTCAAATCAAATTTCATCGAAGAAAATTCATGGAAATTTTGATCCTGTAGATGTTTTTTATAATATTTTGGGACTTATTGTCGCAACACTTTTTTGGGGTGTTTCTTTGATGGTAAAAAAGATTTTAACCAAATTAAACGATTCAGAAAATGAAAACAAGAATTAATCCCAAAACTGGAAGAGAAGAATTCTGGAATCAACCCGAAGGCCTGCCAGGTATTTGGATGACAAGAGGTTTTTGTTACCGCTGTTTATCGTTTAATAAATGTATGGGTTTTTTGGAATTGTCTGATGCAAAATGGAAAAATGTGGAGGACTTGATTAGTGAAACAAAGGATCTTGTGAACTTAGAAAAAAGTCCAAATATACCCAAGTTAAAAAAGTGCTCAATCTAAATTCATTAAACAAAATTCAGATTAGTTTACAAAGCTAAAGTTTAACCCTCATTTTCAACTTAAATAAAAATCCGTTCCACATTTAATTCACCAAAAGAATAGGGGAGGTAGGCTAATGAAGGAATTTGTTTTGTCATAATTAAAGGGGTCTTACTTCCCAAACAGATTTTACCATGTGTTTCCGAAAGTCCCATTGCATATGCAGCATTGATTGTCAACGAATTGAATGCTTCTTCAGGTGTCATTTTAAGTTTAATACAAGCTAATGACCAAATGGTAAATAAATTATAATTTGGGGTTGAGCCGGGATTAAAATCACTAGCTAAAGCAACAGATAAATTCGCATTTATTAATCTTCTTGCATCTCCAAATGGAATTCCTAAAAAATGAGAACATCCAGGTAGTAAAGTTGGAATACAATTTGAGTTTTGCAATGCCACCAAATCCTCATCACCTAAATTTTCCAGATGATCAACAGACAAAGCCCCCAATTCGATAGCTTTCGAAACAGCTCCCATCACAGAAAATTGATTTACGTGTACTTTTGGAATTAAACCGTGTTTTTTTCCCTCCTCTAGTATATTAATCATTTCCTCAACTGAAAAGTAGTTACGTTCACAAAAAACATCAATATAATCAGCGAGATTTTCTCTTTCGATAATCGGTAACATATCATTGATAATCAAATCAATGTATCCTTTATGATTATCTTTATACTCAACTGGAAATGCATGAGCCCCCAAGAAAGTTGCTTTAATAACGATTTTGTTTGATTCTTTTAATCTCTTAATCACTCGAAGCATTTTGATTTCAGCATCGACACTGAGTCCATACCCGGATTTTATTTCAATTGCACCCGTACCACAAGCAATCATTTTATCAATTCTAGTTTGGGCCAAATTAAATAAATCATTTTCACTAATTTCAGCAAGTTTTCGAGCAGAATTTAAAATACCTCCACCTTTAGCAGCAATTTCTTCATAACTTAAACCATTAATTTTGTCGACAAATTCTTCCTCACGTGTTTTAGCAAAAACAGTATGTGTATGTGAATCACAAAAAGCAGGTAGTACATAACGCCCTTCAGCATCCACAATTTCCAAATCTCGCCAATCTGTTATACCTTCCCAATCTTCCATTAATCCATAAGCAATTACTTCATTATCTTCTAGTGCTAAAAAAGCATTTTCTAGAATTGGTAATTCTTGCATTTCTTTACCTTTTCGAATAACTGGTATATTTTCTCCTACTTGTACCAGACCTTTTATGTTTTTTATGAGAATCTTTTGCATGAACGAATTTTTAGCAAATATAAGTTAGAATAATAGTTGCTGATTTGAAATATAAACTTAAATCAAAAGAAAAAGGAATAAAGTCAAATATCCAAAGTCCTATTATCTTTGCACAAAATTTAACAGATGTCTTATAATTCAATACGCGTACGTTTTGCTCCATCACCAACAGGACCTTTGCACATGGGCGGAGTGAGAACAGCACTTTACAATTATCTATTTGCTAAAAAAAATAATGGAACATTTATTATTCGTGTGGAAGATACAGATCAAACTCGATTTGTTCCTGGCGCACAAGAATATGTAATGGAAGCTTTGGATTGGTGTGGAATTATGCCTACAGAAGGACCCGGAATAGGAGGGGAATTTGGTCCTTACATTCAATCAGAAAGAAAAGATATATATCGCCCTTATGCTGAACAGTTAGTTAATGAAGATAAGGCATATTATGCTTTTGATTCAGCTGAGGAATTAGAAATTATGCGTGAACAGGCTAAACTAATGGGTATGCCAAATTGGCAATACAATAGTGTGACGCGTTCGTCGCTGAAGAATTCATTAACATTACCTCAAACTGAAGTAGAACGTTTATTAGCTGAAGGTACACAGTATGTAATCCGAATGAAAATGCCTCGAAATCGAGATATTCGTTTTCATGATTTAATTCGCGGTTGGGTTGTTGTAAACACAAATAACTTAGACGATAAAGTTCTTTTCAAAAGTGATGGAATGCCAACTTATCATTTAGCGAATATCGTTGATGATTATTTAATGAGAATTTCCCATGTGATTAGAGGTGAGGAATGGCTTCCTTCTGCTCCATTACACGTATTGTTGTATGAAGCATTTGGTTGGGATGCTCCTGAATTTGCTCATTTACCTTTGTTATTACGTCCAGATGGAAATGGCAAACTTTCAAAAAGAGATGGAGACCGTTTAGGGTTTCCTGTTTTTCCAATTGATTGGACAACCGCTGAAGGTGAATTATATTCAGGATATAGAGAAAAAGGGTATTTTAAAGATGCCTTCATTAATATGTTAGCATTGTTAGGCTGGAATCCAGGAACAACTCAAGAAATATTCGCTTTAGATGAACTTGTTGAAGCATTTAGTTTAGAACGCGTTTCAAAAGCAGGTGCTAAATTTGATCCTGATAAAACAAAATGGTTCCAACAACACTATTTACGAGCACATTCTGATTTTGAATTGGCTGAATTGCTATTCAAACATACGGATGGTTCTCATTCTGCAGAAAAGTTAGAAGTTGTTTGTCACTTAATGAAAGAACGAGCAACTTTCGTACAAGATATGCTTGTAGATGGAGCTTATCTTTTAACTCGTCCTACTCAATTTGATACTGAAACAATTAAAAAGAAATGGAAAAACGAAACGTTTACTTTAATGAAAGAGTGGCTTGAAGAATTAAAATTGGTTGAAAATTTTAAAGCAGCTGAAATTGAAGAAACATTTAAATTGTTCTTGGCAAAGAAGGAAATTGGAATTGGTAGCGTGCTTTTACCTTTTCGATTATGTGTTACTGGGGTGGGAGCAGGTCCAGGAATGTTTGATATAGCTGCTTTTCTTGGAAAAGATGAAGTAGTTGAAAGAATTCAATTAGGTTTGAAAGTAATAGATTCAATAGTCAATGAAGCATAAAATAGAAGTAAATGGAATTCAGCTTTATGCATTTCATGGGTGTTTAGACGAAGAAGCGCGAATTGGAGGAAATTATCAAGTTGATGTTAAAATTCAAACCGATTTTTCTGAAGCAGCATTACTAGATGATTTAACTAAAACGGTAGATTATGTTGCAGTTAATAAAATTGTAGGTGAAGAAATGGCAATTCGTTCAAAATTAATTGAGCATGTTGGATTGCGAATATTAAATCGGTTAAAAGCTGAAATTCCTCATCCAGCAAGCTATAATGTAAGAATAATTAAAATATCTCCACCAATAAATGGTGATGTTAAAAATGTAGTTGTTGAATTTGAAAATTAATTGATTATCTTCCTGTTAAAACTTAAATTTAACTTAACTGTCAACTTTCTAAGTTTACTTATCTTTGCTTTATGTCAAACAACATACTTTATCTTTCTTATGACGGAATGACTGATTCATTAGGTCAATCTCAGGTTTTGCCTTACATCCAAGGTCTTACGAAAGAGCAATTTAAGTTTCATATCATTAGTTTTGAAAAAAAAGATAGATTTGAGAAATTTAGAAATGAAATTCAAAAAATATGTGATGAAAATAATATTAGTTGGCATCCATTAATATATACAAAAAATCCACCTTTACTTTCAACCATTTACGATATTCGACAAATGCGTTCTTTAGCAAGAGCTCTTCATAAAACACATAATTTTAAAATAATTCATTGTAGAAGTTACCTTTCAGCACTGGTTGGATTAGGGATGAAACGTTCCTTCGGTACTAAATTCCTTTTCGATATGCGTGGATTTTGGGCAGATGAACGTGTTGAAGGTAAAATATGGAGTTTAAATAATCCTGTATTTAAAATAGTTTATAATTTTTTCAAGAAAAAAGAAATGGACTATTTTATAAATGCTGATTTTATTGTATCCCTTACAAATGCTGGAAAAAAGGAAATAGTTTCTTGGAGAGGACTTGAGCACATAGAAAATAGGATAGAGGTAATACCTTGTTGTGTGGATTTAGAAAAATTTGATCCACTTAAAATTACAGCAGAACAGAAAAAAGAAGCTAAATCTACTTTTAATTTTTCTGAAAATGATCGAATTCTTGGATATGTAGGTTCAATTGGAACTTGGTACATGTTAGATGAAATGTTACAATTCTTTAAATCATATCATTCTAACTTTCCTACAGCTAAATTTTTATTTATTTCTGGTGAAAATCGTTCAACAATTGTTGAAAGAGCTAAGTTTTATGGAATTAATGAAGAATTAATTCATGTAAAATCAGTTTTACATAGTGAAGTACCTAAATACATTTCAATTTTCAATGCATCTGTGTTTTTTATAAACCCTACATTTTCAAAAACAGCTTCATCACCCACCAAACAAGGTGAACTAATGGCAATGGGCATACCAATATTTTGTAACAGTGGAGTTGGTGATACAGAATCGGTAATAAATCAATACCAATCGGGCGTTTCTTTTAGGTTAGAACCTAATATAGATTTTAATAATATTGATTTAAACCTTAAACATTTTAGTCTTGAAAGCACAAAGTTTGGAGCAGAAGAATTTTACGGTTTAAAGACTGGCGTTGCACGTTACCTCAAAGTATATAAATATCTAACCTCAAATTAATAATAATAGTTTGTCAAAAAAGAAAATTCTTTTCATTGCTCCTTATCCAAAAAACGAAGCTCCTTCACAAAGATTTCGTTTTGAACAATACTTAGATTATTTATCTGAAAATGAATTAGATATAACATTTTCGCCGTTTCTTGATTCTAAAACATGGAAGACATTGTACGCCGAAGGAAATATTCTTAAAAAAGCAATAGGAGTAATGAGAAGTTTTATAAAACGTTTCTTTTTACTTTTCACACTACACAAATATGATAAAATATTTATTCATCGTGAAGCTGCTCATATTGGTCCTCCAATTTTTGAGTTTATTATTGCTAAAATTTTAAAAAAGAAATACATATATGATTATGACGATGCAATATGGTTACCAAATTATAGTGAAACAAACGCTAGTTTTCATCGATTAAAAGCATATTGGAAAGTAAAGTATTGTGTAAAATGGGCCTATCACGTTACCCCAGGAAACGAATATTTGGCGAATTATGCAAAAAAATATAACGATAAAGTAACCATAATCCCAACTACAATTGATACTATAAATCATCATAACTTAGAAACTGATTATGATGTAACTAAGCCAGTTATTGGTTGGACAGGAACACATACAACTATGCAATATTTAGATTTTTTGATTCCTGTAATTATTGAATTAGAAAATGATTATGATTTTGATTTTTTAATAATTTCTAACGAAGCACCAACTTATAATTTAAAATCAATGCAATTTGTTAAATGGAATCATGCCACTGAAATTCATGACTTGGCAAAAATATCTATTGGTGTAATGCCTCTCGAACAAGACATATGGTCTGAGGGAAAATGTGGATTTAAAGGTTTACAGTACATGGCATTGGGAATTCCTGCATTAATGTCGCCTGTTGGCGTAAATAAACAAATTCTTGATGATAAAGTTAATGGATACTTAGTTAACACTAAAAAAGAATGGAAAGACTGTTTGATATCACTTTTAACAAATAAAGAGCTTAGAAAAAAAATTGGTCAAGCAGGAAAACAAACAGTTATAGATCGATATTCGGTTATAGCTAATCAAGCTATTTATTTAAATCTGCTAAAATGAAATTAGTTTTCGCTACTCATAATTCAAATAAAGCCAAAGAAATACAATCTCTGCTTACTGACGACTTTCAAATTCTAACTTTAACCGATATTAACTGTATAGATGAAATTCCAGAAACGAGTGAAACTTTAGAAGGAAACTCATTGTTGAAGGCTCAATTTGTATCAGATAATTTCAATTTGAATTGTTTTGCTGATGATACAGGTTTGGAAATCGATGCATTAAATGGTAGACCAGGAGTTTATTCAGCACGCTATGCAGGAGAAGAGAAAAATGCTGAAGCAAATATGAATCTTGTTCTTTCCGAATTAAAAAATGAAAGTAATCGAAAAGCACTTTTTAGAACAGTGATTACTTTAATCCTTAATGATAAAACGAATGTTTTTGAAGGGATTATAAGAGGTGAAATAGCTGATGAAAAGCGAGGTACTGATGGTTTTGGTTACGATCCAATTTTTATTCCAGAAGGACAAACTAAGACCTTTGCAGAGATGACACTTGCAGAAAAAAATCAACAAAGTCACCGGGCTAGAGCTTTTGAGGAAATGATTGATTTTTTGAAAAATGACATTTAGTTTTTTTTAATTAAAAGTTTAATAATCAATACTTAATGTTATTTTATTTAAAGTAAATTACTAATTAGCAACCGTTCGGTTTTATCATCAAATTTTACAACTCCACAAAATGAAAAACTTTAGTTAGTTGAATATACTCTTTTGTATAGGAATTATCAGTATTTCGAATGTAAAAGTCGGTAACAGCTAAATTCGATAGCTTTTTTTGAAATTGAAAAATGATGCGTTTGTTTGGTTTGTTTACTTTGGCGTGAATTTTAATCAATTGCTTGCAGAAAAGTTGATTTTCACAAGCTATTTTTTGAATATAAGATTGTAGTTGAAAAGGAAGAATCAACCAAAAATCGCCATCTTCACTTAAAATTCGATTCACTAAACGAAATAACTCCGCTAATTCGTTGCTGTCACTGTGTTTCGCTCGATTGTATTCTAAATTCTCTCCGATTATCGATTCTAAATGATAAGGTGGATTCGAGAAAATTAAATCGTAGTGCTTTTGAAAATCGATGCTCAAATAATCACCTTCCAAACAGTTCAAGCGATTGGACCAAACAGATTGTTTAAAATTAAAGGAACATTCAGCCGCAGCAAGAGAATTAATTTCAATAGCGTCTAGTTGGATTTCAATTTTTTTTTGAGCTACCATTAACGATAACACTCCTGTTCCAGTTCCTAAATCTAAACCTGACTTTTTATCGGTCGCGTCTATAAAAGCACCGAGCAACATAGCATCCGTTCCAACTTTTAATGGATTATTGGCTTGTTTAACGTCAAATTGCTTGAAACGAAAAACAGACAAGTTAATAGGCTTTTGCGAAAATTACTCTTCCAGTTGAAGGTTTTCCAGTTACCATACAAACTCCTTCTTCTGACTCTTGATCTAAAGCAATGCAACGAATCGTAGCTTGTGTTTCTTCTTTGATTTTTGATTCGGTTTCTTTTGTACCGTCCCAATGTGCTAAGAAAAATCCACCACCGTCAATTTGACTTTTGAATTCTTCGTAAGTATCAACTTTCTTCGTGTTAGCTGCTCTAAAAGCTTTTGCACGTTCAAATAGATTTGTTTGAATTTCACCTAAGAGGTTTTCGATAAATAAATCTAAACCTTCAAAATCAACTGTTTGTTTTTCTTTCGTATCGCGACGTGCAATTTCTGCTTTACCATTTTCCAAATCTCTTGGTCCCATTGCCACACGAATAGGAACTCCTTTTACTTCATAATGTGCAAATTTCCAACCTGGTCGGCGGTTATCGTCGTCGTCAAATTTGAAAGAGATACCACGCGCTTTTAATTTCACAGCTAATTCTTTCATTTTTAAAGTGATAGCCTCCAATTCTTCCTCTGTTTTGTAAATCGGTACCGCAACTACTTGAATTGGAGCTAAAGTAGGAGGGAGGACTAAGCCTTCATCGTCGGAATGTGTCATAATCAAAGCGCCCATCAAACGAGTAGAAACTCCCCAAGAGGTTGCCCAAACATAATCTAATTTCCCTTCTTTGTCCGCAAATTTCACTTCAAAAGCTTTCGCAAAATTCTGTCCTAAAAAGTGAGAAGTTCCGGCTTGTAAAGCTTTTCCATCCTGCATCATTGCTTCAATACACAATGTATCTTCAGCACCAGCAAATCGTTCACTTTCTGATTTTCTTCCTTTAATTACAGGCATTGCCATATAATTTTCAGCGAAATCAGCATACACTTCTAACATTTGTTCTGCCTCTGCAATTGCTTCAGCTTTTGTTGCGTGAGCGGTATGTCCTTCTTGCCAAAGAAATTCTGTTGTTCGTAAAAACAAACGTGTACGCATTTCCCATCGAACAACGTTTGCCCATTGGTTTATTAATATTGGTAAATCTCTGTAAGATTGTATCCAGTTTTTGTAGGAGTTCCAGATTATTGTTTCAGATGTAGGACGAATAATTAATTCTTCTTCCAATTTTGCTGTTGGGTCAACGATTACGCCGCTGCCATCTTCCGCATTTTTTAAACGATAATGGGTAACAACAGCACATTCTTTGGCGAATCCATCAACGTGGCTTGCTTCTTTACTTAAGTAAGATTTTGGAATGAACAAGGGGAAATAAGCGTTAGAATGTCCAGTTTCTTTGAATTTAATATCCAAAACATCTCTCATTTTTTCCCAAATCGCATAACCATAAGGTTTGATAACCATGCAACCACGCACGTCTGAATGTTCAGCTAAATCTGCTGCATAAACCAAATCGTTGTACCATTTCGAATAATCTTCTGCTCTTGTAACGCTTTTCTGTGCCATAATCCATATATAAATGATATGCAAAGTTAATCATTTGAAACAATTGGACAATTTGGAAAATTATAGTCAAATTCAATATAATAAGTTTAAAAGTTCTGTTATAACTCAATTTCAATATCCCTAGTTTAATACTAATGTGTTAAATGTATTATAATTAATATTATGTTAAATAGAATAATCTAGAATATGCTAACCAATAATATCAACCTCTAATAAGAATAATATAATCATAAAAAACAACACCTCAAAATCGCATCATTCCGAGTTGAACATCTATTCTTTCCATCCCTCGTAACCGTTTTGTAGATCGAACACTTTTTTGAAACCAGCTTCTTTCAAATCTTTTGCTGCGGACAAACTTCTACCACCAGCTGCACAGTAAATTAACACTGGTTTGCTTTTGTCGAGCTTTGAAGCATTCTCTAAGAACTTTGGAGAGAAATAATCGATATTTACTGAACCTTCAATTTTTCCTTCGGCAACTTCTTTAGCTGTACGTACATCCAAAATTTGAGCACCCTTTTCTTTCATCATCGTTTTGAACTCCTCATTAGACAATCTTTTTTGTGCAGTTGAAGTAAATCCTAGGAATATTAAAGCGAATAACATAAAAATCTTTTTCATAATTGTAATTTTAGCCAAATTTAAAGATTCAATTAACTAAATCTCAATCTATTTAACATAATATATGGCAATTTATTCATTTAACGGCTTTATTCCAGTTGTAAAACCTTCGAGTTTTGTGCATCCACAAGCTTCTGTAACTGGAAATGTGATTATTGGAGAAAATGTTTATATCGGTCCTGGTGCTGCTATTCGTGGTGATTGGGGTCAAATTATAATCGAAGATGGTTGTAATGTGCAAGAAAACTGTACAATTCACATGTTTCCTGGAACTACTGTTTTATTAAAAACAGGTGCACATATTGGGCATGGTGCAATAATCCATGGAGGAATTATTGGAGAAAATTGCCTAATTGGTATGAATGCTGTAGTTATGGATGATGTAAAAATTGGTAAAGAATCTATTATAGGAGCACTTTGTTTTGTCCCTTCTAATATGGAAATTCCTGATCGCAGCTTGGTTGTAGGAAATCCAGCGAAGATTATAAAACAAGTGAGCGACGAAATGATTGCTTGGAAAACGGAAGGAACTAAATTATATCAAAAACTCCCTTCAGATTGTCAGGCTTCCCTCCTACCTTGTGAACCTTTGACTGAAATTGAGGAAAATCGACCTGTGCAGGAAAAGAATTATTTTAAGTGGAAGAAGTAGTTGATTGCAAACAAATTAATTTGAAAAGTTGAAAATTAGTTAATTTGAAAATGGACGAGTTTAATTCCTAGTAATTGATACTGAGTAATTTTACTCTGGAAATTAACTAACTCACAATTATTTAGATGCTGTGATGTAACGATCAAGGTTGTGGTTTTTAGCAAGCTCGTCACCACCTACAACAAATAGGCTTTTGCATTTTGACTGCTCAACCCACAAATCGAGATTTGACATACCAACCATAAGTGTGCCATTGATGTCAATTTTGTGAACAGGTTTTTGTTGTTTGTCAAATAATACTTTAATATCAGAGATTTCTTTATTCAAAGTTTGATTTTCATTAAAAATCAACATACTGTCGAATAAATCAAATGATTCTATTAATTTTTCTGGAATTGTTATTAATTCACTTGTTCTTTGTGAAGCCCATTCAGTAATTACTTCAGAAAACTTACTGTTTGTTTTTAAATATATCTTTTCAACCTTCATTTCCCTTACCTCTTTCTCTACAAATATAAGGTTTAATTGTTTCTAATACTAATTAAATTAATATCCAAGTATTTTTAGATAATCATCGGCTGTTTGTTCTTCGCTAAAAATTTCAGTTTGAATTTTTCCATCTTCATTTCTTGAGATTAATACATGCTTAGGTTCTGGTATTAAACAGTGCTTCAAACCTCCAAATCCCCCAATTGTTTCTTGATAAGCTCCAGTATTAAAAAAACCTATATAGAGTGTGTTATCCTTATCAAATTTCGGTAAATAAATAGCATTTGAATGTTGTTCAGAATTATAATAATCATCACTATCGCAAGTCAATCCTCCTAACAAAACACGCTCGTAGTCATCGTTCCAACGGTTGATTGGCAACATAATATAACGTTGATTGATGGCCCAAGTGTCAGGTAAATTAGTCATAAACGATGAATCAATCATATTCCATTTTTCACGGTCATTTTGCTGTTTTTGATGAATTATGCTAAAAATTGCACCACCACTCTCCCCTACTGTGAATGAACCAAACTCAGTAAAAATATTAGGTTCTGGAATATCGTTATCGTTACAAACACGCTTAACTTGTGTCAATATTTCTCGAACCATGTAAGCATAATCGAAATCAAAAGCTAATGATTTTTTGATAGGGAAGCCTCCCCCAATGTTTAAGGAATCTAATTCTGGACACAATTTTTTAAGGTCGGAATATATACGTAAACATTTAGTTAATTCATTCCAATAATAGGATGTGTCGTTAATTCCAGTGTTGATGAAAAAATGCAACATTTTAACACGCACTCTTGGATTGTCCTTCAGTATTGTTTTATAAAAAGGAACAATCTCACGGTATCTGATTCCTAAACGAGAAGTATAAAACTCAAATTTTGGTTCTTCCTCAGATGCTATTCTAATTCCAATATTTAATTCTTTCGTTGTAAGGTTAATTAAACGTTTTAATTCGTCTGTATTATCCACGACTGGAATTACTTTTAGAAAATCTTCCTCGATTAATTCAGCTATTTTATTTAAGTATTGAACTGGTTTATAACCATTACAAATTACATATTTCCCTTCCTCAAGTTTACCTGTTTCAACTAATCTTCTTACTATATCGATGTCAAAAGTAGATGAAGTTTCGATGTGTACGTCATTTTTAAGTACTTCATCAAGTACAAAAGCAAAGTGACTACTTTTGGTGCAGTAAGAATAATAGTATTTTCCGGAGTAACCTAAATTATTAATAGCTTCTCTAAACCAACCTTTAGCACGTTGAATATTATTGGAAATCTGAGGTAAATAATTGAACTTTAATGGCGTTCCGTACTCATTAATCAAACGCATTAAGTCAATTCCGTGAAAGAATAATTTATCTTCTCTAAGGTTAAACTCGTTTTGCGGAAAATCAAATGTTTGGTCAATTAAATCAATGTATTTTGTTCTCATTTCAATAAAAATGAAGCTGAATGCTCCTTTAGGTTATTCATTTATTTTTTAACTTTTACTATCAAATTATCAAGTGGCCTTGCAATTACTGTAAAATCCTCTCCTATTACGATTGGGCGTTCAATAAGTTTCGGAAATTTAACCATTAAATCCAAAATTTCATCATCGCTTAATACTTGGCCTTTAATGTATTGATTGAACTCTTCTTCTGATTTGCGAACTAAAGCTGATGCTGGAATATTCAATTGTTTTAAAATCTGTTGAAGTTCATCTTTCGATAATGGATTCTTAAGGTACTCAACGATCTCAAAATCAATGCTATTTTCCTTGAGCCAATCAACAGCACAACGACTTTTACTGCAACGAGGATTGTGATAGATTTTCATTTCTAAAATTGAGCAGCAAAGATAATAGTTTATTCGTTCTACTATTTTAATTAATTTAAATCCTTTTTGAAACCAATCATCTTTTAAATTGTTAATTCTAAAACTTCACTAATGATTTTAGATAACAGTGCACCAACTCCCGATTTAACTCGCAAAATCAATAAAATAGTAGGTAAACCTTTTTCATTTTTAGCTCGCTATAAAATGGGAGGAATTGGCTCACATCGTATGTACATCAAAGCATACAGTCAAGGATTTGAAAAGTTTTTAGTAAGAAATTCAAATTCACTTTATGGAAATATTGAGCTTCGACCTGATGGAATAATCATTCACATCTCACAAAGAAACCATCGTTTTTCTTGGGTTCTCCCCTACTATCAATTATCTGTTTTTCAATCTGAAGGATTTACACTTCACGGACAAGGTGAATTTGTACGCTTTCATACAGATGCATATTTTGACAAAAACAAAGTCTTTTTTGAACGCATGTTTATTGCAAGAGAGCGAGTTTTAGAGAATTATTAAATAAAAAATAAAAAGGAATCTAAATAAAACAAGATTTAATTCGTTTCTATTTACTTCCAATTAAGAAATTTGTTTTGAAATCTTTTCCCATAAGTGTATTCTTTTTTATTTGGTACTCTAGCTTCACACAAAACTGGATGGAAGTTGCAGAATTTCCTGGCTCTCCAAGAGACGATGGAACTGGTTTTGTCATTAATAACACTGCTTTTGTTGGCACAGGTTTAAGTCCTTGGTGGTCAAATGAAGCTGACTTTTACGGTTTTGATTTTGAGACTGAAAATTGGTTCGAAATTACTTCCATTCCAGCAAGTGAAGGAAGGCAATACGCTTGTGGATTTAGCATAAATAATCATGGTTATCTATTTGGAGGCTATAATGGAACTGAATTTTTAAACGATTTATGGTGCTATGACCCAACAACAAATACTTGGATTGAAAAGACATCCCTACCTTCAATTGGACGAGGTGGAAGTAGTTGTATTGTAATCAATAATCTTGTATATGTTGTTGGTGGAAAAACATCAAGCAGTTCAGCAATTGATGAAGTTTGGTGTTATAATCCAACATCAGATACTTGGACACAAAAAAATGTACTCAACTTTGGAGGAATTTGGCGCTCGGCAACTACATCTGTAAATAATGTCGGCTATTTAATTTTCGGGAAAGCGGAGAATAATTCTTTTTGTAACAAGCTTTACAGTTATGATTCACAAAATGATAGTTGGACAGAAATTTCAACTTTTCCAGCCCAAGGTCGAACACATTCAAGTTTATTTTCATTGGACAACACGTTGTTTGTCAGTTTCGGAATTGACACTTCAAGTAACTCTTTTAATGATTTGTGGAAGTTTGATTTGTTAGCATCAAGTTGGACCTTAATCCCTGGATTTCCTTCAATTGGACGTCGTGGTGGAACCTCATTTGTTTACAATAATATCTTTTATTATACGACAGGAATTGATGAAAACAATAATCGTTTGAAAGAAACTTGGAAATACTCACCAACACTTTCAATACCCACAATTGAAAATGAAATTGATCCAATATTGCTTAAAGTTTTTGATTGGACTGGTAAAGAATGTGACGTAATTCCTAATAAATTGCTTTTTTATCAATTTAGTGATGGATCGATAAAAAAGGTGATAATCAATTAATTTTTATTCTAAGTCAATTTTAAATAATTCGATTTCTATCATTAAGATAAACCATTCCTTTCCGATTTAGGTTTCAAAGGAGTGGTTAAAGGAACAAACAATAACTTTTCTGGAATCTTTTTCTTTTCCGGTTTCACCGGCGTCAATTGTGTTTGCAGATAAATTTTAGGTTCTTCAAAATTCTTTAGAAAGTTTTTTATTGGCTCTAATTTAGGCAAAGGTTTATTTGAATTTGAATTAGTATTAGTATCAATTTCTAAAGTATAAGCAGTTAAATCATTGTAACAGAAAATTGGAAGTTCAAAACGGAAATCAGGAAGCATAACTCCACTTGTTGCAACTGGCTCACTAAATATTCCATGTACTTCAAAAGGATAAATAGAATCAACAAAACTAGAAACGGTTACTAAATCAATTTTTATAGAATCTTCCAATTCAGCGATTTGAGGTTTTAATGTGTCTTGGACCACTTCATCTGTTTGAAATATAGTTGAATCTTGCGCAAAAACTAGATTCACATTCAAAAATTCTGGACCAAAACAAACTAATAATACAAGCAGAAATTTTTGCCAAAAAGGTAAATTCCAACTAATTGATTCTATACTTTCCCCTAGATAAATCGTTGAAAGTTGCGATGGATAAGCACGTGCACAAAGCGCTTGATAATTGTTTTTCTTGAAAACAGCGATTATTTCATTTTTTGAAAGAGTAGTAAAATCAATAACTTCTTTCGTGCAAACTTCACAAAACTTTCCCTTTTCAGTTGGGCTCATTTTATCCCAATTTTCAGAGCAAGAAAAGGTGTTTTTGATTTGAAAAGCCATGAAGTTAAAACGCCACTTTTCATATTGAGTTGCTTTGAATTTGAAATCTACCTTTTTTCTACTTAAGTCAAAAAAGAACGATTTTTTTACATCAAGCTAATTTTGATTTTAACTTTGTCTCATGCGTATAGATATTCTCACCGTTTTACCACAGTTATTAGAAAGTCCATTTGCGGCTTCGATTATGCAACGTGCTCAGGATAAAGGTCACGTTTCTATTCATGTCCACAACATTCGCGATTACTCAACAAACAAACATAAAAATGTGGACGATTATCAATACGGTGGCGGTGCAGGAATGGTAATGAGTATTGAACCTATTGCGACTTTGATCGAAAAATTAAAAAGTGAAAAAACTTATGACGAAATAATTTATATGACGCCGGACGGAGCTATTTTGGAACAAAAACACTGCAATGATTTATCTTTGAAAGAAAATATTATGATTCTTTGCGGGCATTACAAAGGTGTTGACGAACGAATCAGAGAACAGTATATCACTAAAGAAATTTCAATCGGTTCTTATGTGCTCTCTGGTGGTGAATTGGCAGCAGCAGTAGTTGTAGATGCTGTTGTTCGTTTGATTCCAGGTGTTTTAAATGACGAAACCTCTGCCTTAACAGATAGCTTTCAAGATAATTTATTATCCCCTCCCGTTTATACGCGTCCACCAGAATTTAATGGATGGAAAGTTCCTGACATTTTACTTTCTGGAAACACAAAAGCGGTTGAAAAATGGCGCGAAGAACAAGCTTTAGAACGCACAAAGGCAAGAAGACCCGACTTGTTGGAAGATTGAAACTTTTTAGAATTTCACATAACTTTTACTGCTTATCGTTGTTTATACTAAAACTAATTTTGTCACATGGAATTAAAACAAGTACCTCTCGCTTTGGTCAACTCAATGAACAAGAACACACTTATGGAACAATTGGGTATTGAATGTGTCGAAATTGGTAAAGATTACGTTATTTCTAGAATGCCTGTCGATCACCGCACGCACCAACCTATGGGTTTATTACACGGTGGTGCAAGTGCTGCATTAATTGAAAGTATTGGTTCAATGGGTTCTACCCTACTGATTGATATTCAGAAACAAGCGCCAGTTGGAATTGAAATTAATTGCAACCATGTTAATGGAATCAAAGAAGGTTTTGTGAGGGCTGTTGGGAAAATTGTCCACGCTGGAAAACGAACGCATTTGTGGCAGGTGGACATCCACGAAGAAGGAACAGATCGCTTGATTTGTACTGGTAGGTTGACCGTTATGATTATCGATAGAAAATAAATTAATGCTACTCTATCGTTTTCCAGGTAAAGAAATAGTCCAAAAAATGGGCTCGTTTGAAAAACAAGTTTCTTTTTCATCCTTTGGTTTTGTTGTGAGTAGTTTTAACGGCGAAGAAAAATATCTATTCGTCGAAAAAGAGCAACAAGCAAGCGAAATTACCAACAAAAAGATTTTTTCAATAAACAAAGAAGAATATCTGAAGCAAGGAGAAAAACTGGTTGCAGCGATTCGAAATTTAGGTATTCAAAAAACAGTTCTATCCCGAATCGAAACACAAGAGTTTGATACCAATAAAGCATTGGATTTATTTTATTTACTTGAAAAACAATACCCTACAGCTTTCGTTTATTGCTTTTTTGACGAAACTTTAGGAACTTGGTTAGGTGCAAGTCCTGAGATTTTATTCCAAAAATTTGGAAATTCTGGCTTTACTGTCGCCCTTGCTGCAACTAAAAAAGTTTCTGATTCAAGTTCTTGGAACCAAAAAGAATCGCTTGAACAAGCTTTTGTCAGTGATTTTATTTTAGAACGTTTGAATAAAATTGAAATTTCGGATATTGAACAAACGGGTCCTTACGAACATCAAGCTGGACCTGTAAAACATTTAAAAACAGACTTTAGTTTTTCAATTGATTCGCATTCATCCTTTGAAATAATGGATGCCCTCAATCCTACTCCTGCTGTTAGCGGTTTACCCCAATCTATTTCTTTGGAGCTAATTGACTTATTGGAAAAACATCAACGCGAATTATATGCAGGCTTCATTGGCTTGGTGGAAGAAAATCAAGCTTCGGTATACGTAAATCTTCGTTGTTGTCAACTTTCGCAAGGAAAAATACATTTGTATTTGGGCGGAGGTTACACCAAAGATTCTGATCCTCAACACGAATGGGAAGAAACTGTAAATAAAAGTAAAACCATCTTCGACCTTGTGCAAAAATTGTAATTTTACGACATGCTAACTAGCGATAAATTAATGGTGCAATTGGTGGTGGATCAATGTGAAGAACATGGAATTCGTAAAATCGTTTTTTCACCAGGTTCACGCAATTCTCCATTTGCTATTAGCTTCGACGAAAATCCTTTTTTTGAAACGTATGTCATTCACGATGAGCGCAGTGCCGCTTTTTTCGCTTTGGGAATGTCGCAAGAATTACAAGAACCTATTGCGCTATGTTGTACGTCGGGAACTGCGGCGTTGAATTATTATCCCGCAATTGCAGAAGCTTATTATCGTTCGATTCCTTTGTTAGTAATTACAGCCGACCGTCCTGAAAGCTGGATAAATCAGGGGGACGGACAAACAATTGTTCAACGAAATGTTTTCCATAATCATATTCGTTATGCTGTAAATTTAACAGATGGTAAGGAATCTGAAACTGATGTTTGGTATGCTCAACGCGAGACTGCAATTGGGATGTCGATATTGACTGGAAAATGGAAAGGCCCTGTTCATTTCAATATTGGCTTAAACGAACCGCTTTATAATTCAACTGAAAAATCCATAAATTTCGCTCGAAAATTCTATCAAAACCAAGTTTCAAGTCAATTGAGTATTGAATTTTGTGAACGTGCTATTCCTCTTTTGGAATCAAGTAAAATAATGGTTTTGTGCGGTCAACTACCTGAAAGCAACCAATTTCAGCAAACGCTAGAAAAGTTCAGCAACCACTCCAACGTTATTGTTTTGGTGGAAAATACTTCCAATATTCAAAGTGAAAAATTCATTCATTGCATCGATCGTACTTTGAATGGAATTGAGAAAGAAGAAGAGTATTATCCTGATTTACTGATTACCATCGGTGGTGCCGTAGTTTCCAAAAAGATTAAGGCTTTTTTACGTAAAGCGAAACCAAAAAATCACTGGAAAGTTGGCTTTGATTTCCCACAAATGGATACGTATCAATGTTTAAGTGACGCAATTGAATTAACTGAAAATCAATTTTTTGAGACATTAAATCAATTGGATTTTAAAAGAAGTCAACTGAATTATTTTGGCAAGTGGAAACGTATTGATCTTCAAGCGAAAGATAATATTGAAATGATCGTTAGTAGTTTGTCTTCATTCACAGATATTCAAGTTTTTTATCATTTATTTGATTGTTTACCAGAGCATTCCATTTTACATGTTGCCAATAGCTCAGTTGTGAGATATACTCAATTATTTGATCCAATTCGTTCTGTTCGCTTTGAATCCAATCGAGGGACAAGTGGAATTGACGGTTCTACAAGTACAGCAATTGGTGCAGCAGTCGCCAACCCAAACAAGTTGCACTATTTCATAACTGGTGATATTTCAGCGCTTTATGACAGCAATGCTTTTTGGGTTTCGAATTTTCCTAAGAATTTAAAAGTGATTGTCATCAATAATTTTGGAGGAGGAATCTTTAGGATTATTCCTGGTCCAGCAACTTCAAAACAGCGAGATGAATATTTTGAAGCGAAACATATACAAAATGTGGCTTCAGTTGCAAATGCTTTTGGAATTGAAACTTTAAGCATAAATGTATTGAAAGATTTCGTAAACTTGCTACCTGAATTTTTGAATCCCGAAAATGAGATTCAGTTGTTAGAAGTATTTACAGATTCGGAACAAAACGCAGAAAATTTGACTCAATTTTTTAATTTAATTAAACAATAGAAATGGAAGTTTTTGATATTTTATTGACCTTTCAAGGATGGATGTATCTGGTTATCTTAACCTTACTAGAAATCGTTTTAGGAATCGATAACATCATTTTCATTTCTATTATAACAGATAAGTTGGTACGCCAAGATCAAAAAAAAGCTAGAATTCTAGGTTTAAGCTTGGCTTTAATTATTCGAATTTTACTCTTAAGTGTGATTTCTTGGATTATGACTTTAGATAAAACAGCATTATTCACAATTAACGAAATTAAGTTTACAGGTCATAGTTTGGTTTTGTTGATTGGAGGTTTATTCTTGATTTACAAATCGGTAACTGAAATGCACTCAAGTGTAAAAGGCGAAGAAGAACATCATAGCTCTGATAATAAAAAGAAACAAAAATTAAGTTCCGTAGTATTTCAGATTGTAATGGTGGACTTTATTTTCAGCTTTGATTCTGTGATTTCAGCTGTTGGAATGACAAATGATATTTCGCACGAAACGCATGGTAACCCAATGGTAATCATTGTGATAGCTGTAATTCTTTCAATGATTGTAATGTTACTTTTCTCCAAACCAATTAGTGATTTCATCAATGAACGTCCAACGATTAAGATGATTGCTTTAGGATTTTTAGTGACAATTGGTGTGCTTTTAATAGCAGAATCATTCGGTCAACATATTCCTAAAGGATACATTTACTTCGCAATGGTTTATGCACTCGTTGTTGAATTCTTAAATATCCGAATGCGAAAAAACAGAGGCGGTGACAAAGCAGGAAGCTAGTATTATTATTAGAGTTGACGATTTTGAATCGTTCGAAGAAGCACTCGAATTTCAATTATTTGAACTCAAACAACAATTGATTTCTAAACCATGTATTCCTCAATTATTACAAGCAAGACTTTCAAAATTGAGCCAATTAAAAGAAGCTACACTTGTTTTAGATATAAAAACTGAATCTGTAAATTTAAATCTAGAAATCAATGAATTAGATTCTTCTAATTTAATTGATTCTTTTAATTCATATCAAAAAAACAAGAACCTTATTTTAGCTCGACTTTCTTCTAAATTAACATTTGATTTATTGGATGTTTCTATTAATTTAATGCTCGAAAATCTTAATAAATGGTCAAAACTATGGCCAATAATAACTATTTTGGAAGATGAAAAAATTTTACTTTCAAAGGAGTTAGAATCAATGGAATTTTATCAAGTTTTAAAAGAATTAAAACATGCTAATGTGTTAAATTTCAAAGATTTATATTTCAAAAAATTACCTAATAATTTAAAGCATGAAATCAAACGTTTGAATTTAATTAGTTATTATTTTTCGCAAAATTGAAAGATATAAATTGTAATAAAAAAGTTTAATGTTCTATTTTAATCAGTAACTAACTCGTTTTCAAACTAAATATTTTTTATCTATTTTGAAGCTCTATTCATAAGTTACTATCTAAAAACAATGCGTAAATTCGTAAAGTGAAAAATTACTTGTATCTTTTTTTAATGATTTCACTTTTATCCTGTTCAAAGGGTTATGGTGATAAGGTTGAAGACAAAAATGTTGTAGTTTATTTCTTAGATAACTCTCACAAAGAATTAGCTCAAAAAACACTTAATTTTTGGATTAAAGAAGGTTTAAACGGTGACAAAACTCAACACATTCGCTTATTAAAATTTGATAAAAAAACAATTGACCTTCAACTTATTTCCTCAAAAAACAAAGATCCAAAATCAATGACTTTTGAGGAAATCAAACTATTTTTAGAATTGAAAACAAAGTTGGATAGCATTGTTTTTAAGCCTAGAACTTGTCGAATAGTTATCTGCGATGGGAGTTTTAATCCACTTTTTATCCCAACCAATTAATGAAAATTTCAGCCTCGATTTATAGTGACAAGGTTCGACCTTTGAAAGAAGTGATTGAAGATCTCGTGGCACATCAAGTGGATTTATTACATGTAGATTGCAACGATGATTTAAACGTTTTTACTGACATTCAGAAAATTCGTAAATGGTGTTCGCTACCAATTGATTTACACATTATTACCAACAACCCTTATAAATACTGGGATTTATTACGCAAACATCCTGTTGAATACTTAACCTTTCAATTTGAAGATTTAAAATCGCCTTTAGAAATTCCAGCTGATATAACTGGGAAGAAAGGTTTAGCGCTCATCACTCCTACTCCAATTACTGCTTTTGATGCCTACCAACATTTTGATTTTATCTTAATAATGGCAACAATTCCAGGGCAAAGTGGTGGTGTTTTCGACAAAGTCAATTTTTCAAAAATACGTCAATTCAGAGCGAAATATCCTAATAAATCCATCCATGTTGACGGTGGCGTAAACGGAGAAGTTTCTTTCATCTTGCGAAATATGGGAGTAAGTTCTTCTGTATCAGGTTCGTATTTGTTTAATGCACCAAGTATCGGTCACGCTTTGATGAATTTAACAAAACGAGAAATAGAATCGCAGTACACTGTTGGTGATTTCATGATTCCGCTTGAAGAAAGTCCGAGAGATTATATTGAAACGTGTACTACAAAATCTATTTTGGAAGCAGTTGAAAATGGAGATTTTGGTTTCACACTAATGCTCGACAAAAACAATCAATTTAAAGGAATCGTTTCGAGCGCTGATATTCGTAAAGCACTTTTGCGTAAAATTGATAATCCAAGTGAAATTATTCCAAACGATTTAATCAATTCAAATCCGATAATAATTGAAGCATCAGCAACGGTTGTAGCGCTTTTACAATTGATAAAAAAATGTCATTTTCCAGTAATGTATTTTCCAGTTGTTGACAAGCAAGGAAATGCCGTTGGAATTATTAATTTTGTCCACCTTATTAAAGGAGAAATATGATTATTCATCTTAAAAATTCCGTTTCAAACGAAATCGCTGCTTTGCTTTCGGAGAAACATAAAGCTTTTCACATTGTAAGTGAGGGCGTGCAAGTTTTAATTACAAGTTCGGGAATGAAAGAAGTTCATGCCGAATTAGAACCATTAACTGATACATTTTGGGTTTTTCCAAACGATATGCAACTCGCTTCCAAAAAATACAAAAGCGAAAAACGTACTGTAAAATTTGGAAATACAAGCATTGGAGGTTCAACAAACAATACTATTTTAATCGGTGGACCTTGTTCAGTTGAGTCCGAAGAGCAAATACGTTCTTCAGCTGAATTATTAGTAAAACTAGGTTTAACCACACTTCGAGGCGGCTGCTACAAACCTAGAACGAGCCCTTATTCTTTTCAAGGAATGGGTTTAGATGGTTTGAAATTACTAGCTAAAATGCGTGAAGATTATGGTTTAAACGTAATCACAGAAGCGCGCGATGCCACTCATATTGATGAAATCATTGAATATACTGACATCATACAAGTTGGTGCAAAAGCGATGTACGACCAAGGAATTTTACGTGCTTGTGCAAAAACACAAAAACCTGTTTTAATTAAACGTGGTTTCGGAACAACTTTACAAGAATTTGTGCAGGCGGCAGAATTTGTGCTTTCTGGTGGAAATGAAAATGTCATTCTTTGCGAAAGAGGAATTCGCACCTTTGAAACAGGAACCCGTTTCACCTTGGATTTATGTGGTGTGGCTTGGTTGCAAGAATACACGAATTTACCAATTATCCTAGATCCATCTCATGCTATGGGTTATGCTTATGGTATTCCAAATCTTGCGAAAGCGTGTGTTGCAATGGGAATTGATGGTTTATTGATTGAAGCACATCCAAATCCGAAAGTGGCAAAATCAGACGCTTCGCAACAATTGAATTACGAAGAATTTGAGCGTTTGTTGAATCAATTGCGACCTGTTGCTGCAAGTGTAGGATATAATATGATTTAAAATGCATTTAGAACAAAATATTAAAGGTCTTTGTGCCAAATTCGGTGTTGATTTCAATGAATTTCTAAATGACTTGAATGCAGATAACGTACTCGAATTGAGCATGTTTGATTTACAAGCAATCTGTGAAGAATACGAAGTGGACTTACTTTCCCTCCTATTCAAACCAATGTTTAAGCCAGCTTTATTTCGTGAAAAATTAGCGCAAATTAAGTTACTTATTCTTGACGTGGACGGAGTTTTAACTGATGGTGGTATGTATGTTTCTGAAAATGGCGACCAGCAAAAGCGTTTTCATACGCACGATGGAATGGCATTATTGCATTTAGCGAAAATGGGAGTTGAAGTTGGAATCATTTCATCTGGTTTTACCTCACATATTGTTCAAAGTCGTGCTGCGTTATTGGGAATCCAAAAATGTTATGTTGGAAGAGAGCCAAAAATACAAATTCTACAACAATGGTGTACAGAATTGAGTATCGAACTTGCTCAAGTTGCAATTATTGGCGACGATATAAATGATTTAGAAATAATGAAAAAAGTAGGTTTGGCAGTGTGTCCAGCTAATGCTGTTCCTCTTGTTAAATCAAATTGTCATATTATTTTGGCAAAAAAAGGGGGAGACGGTTGTGTGCGCGAGTTTATCGACACCTACCTATTAAATGAACCAATTCAATAAAAATTAAAACATGAACTACATTACCATCGGAGTGATTAAAGAAGGGAAAGTGCCGCCAGATTTCCGAGTTACGTTAACCCCAAAACAATGCAAAGCCATTGAAACCATCTATCCAAC
The DNA here is from genome assembly GCA_945863605.1 of Chitinophaga pinensis. Taxonomy (GTDB): domain Bacteria; phylum Bacteroidota; class Bacteroidia; order Flavobacteriales_D; family Crocinitomicaceae; genus UBA952. The sequence goes on along the minus strand of CAMAZP010000018.1, from coordinate 22,816 downwards.
TGTAAAAGTACTCGTTCAAAAAAGTCCAATTAGAACTTTTAAAGATGAAGAATACCAAGCAGAAGGAATTGAAATTGTTGATTCATTAGAAAATTGCGATATCATTTTTGGTGTGAAAGAGGTTCAAATTGAAGATTTAATTCCAAATAAAACGTTTTTCTTTTTCTCACATACGATTAAAAAACAGCCATATAATCGCGCCTTACTTCAAGCATTACTTGAAAACAAAATTCAATTAGTTGATTATGAAGTGATCAAAGACAAATACAACAAACGTGTCATTGGTTTCGGTCGTTATGCTGGAATTGTTGGTTGTTACAACGCTTTTCTAACGTACGGTTTAAAGTCAAAAACGTATGAATTGAAACCTGCTCATTTGTGTGTGGACCGCAAAGAAGTAGAAGAAGAATTGAAAAAAGTGGTACTTCCACAAAATTTCAGAATTATATTAACTGGATTTGGTCGTGTTGGACATGGCGCTCAAGAAATAATTGACTTATTGCCAATTAAAGAAGTAAGTCCGGGAGAATTTTTGACGCAAGAATTTGACGAACCGATATACGCTCAATTAGAAGTGGAAGATTATTACGGCAGAAAAGATGGTGGAACTTTTGTTAAATCAGAGTTTTATTCCACCCCAGAATTGTATAAATCTACTTTCAATCGCTATGTTTCCAAAACAGACATGTACATTCCTTGTCATTTCTGGAGTGCAAAATCACCAATCATTTTAACACAAGAAGATTTACAAGCGCCAAACAATCGAATTCAAGTGATTGCTGACATTTCGTGTGATGTGAATGGCCCAATTGCCGCAACAATTCGTGCAAGTAAAATCGGAAACCCAATATTCGGTTACAACCCACAAACAGGAAAGGAAGTCGATTATTTGAACGAAGGTGCGATTGCAGTCATGTCGATTGATAATTTACCTTGTGAACTTCCAAAAGATGCATCCGAAGATTTTGGTAATGAATTATTGAAACATGTTTTACCTCGTTTATTTGGAGAAGACCCTGATAATATGATTGCAAAAGGAAGTCAAACGAATTTAGATGGCGAACTGACTGAAGGATTTAAGTATTTGGAAAACTATTCGAAGGGATTGGAGTAAATGAGATTGGATTTTGGATACTTGATTTTTGATGCTTGATTGGAATTATACTCGAAGAAAATTATAGCTAAATCTTTACTCGAAGTGAGATTCGGTTTCCTCCTTTGAAGGAGGACGGAAGGAGGATGATATTTAAAATCTTTACTCCAAAGTTGTAGTTAATCATGAATGTTTAATCTAATAAAAAATTTAACAATTCAACATTAAGAATTCTACAATCCTAGTTTTCTGTTCTCCACAGCGAATCACCTTTGAGTTTTCAGATAAATTTTTATCTTTGGAATACAATGCTCAAAAAATTTGCTAATTTTCATTTTCAAAAACAGTTAAATTTAATTGTAAGTAATTCGTTATTCGATTATTATCATTTTTATATTTGTATTTCAATTAGTTATGAAAATTCAGTTTTTGAAAATATAGCTGAAGTTGAGGAGGTTCGTAGATTTACGAATTATAGCGAATGGTAGGACTACAGTACAACAACAAACAACAGACCGAAATTAAGCAGTAAAACAAAGACAGTAAAATCAAAAAATTAAAAACCAACTATTAGAAATTGAATTTCAACTATTAGATTTAATATCACAATTAATAATATTTTACTCACAAATAAACCAGAAATATATGGTCCTTATACCTCCATCACCCAGTAAGATTAGTACAGTTTTAATTCATGATGATTTTTTCTTTGCATCACGAAGCAGAAATAACATTCCGGTTCCAAATCTATCATTGATAATTAACCAAGCCAATGTAGATCAATATGTTTGTGCTGTTCCGAGAATCATTGATCTCGCATCAACTCGTATACCTTTTTACTTGCAACACACTGACTTATTCAAAAATGCTCAAATAATATTTAAAGACCTATTTGGCATTGAACCTGATGTACTTTTAATTTACGCCTATAAAAATGATTCTACTAAAAGTGCATTTTTATTTTCAAATAGAATTTTTATTAAAAATGCAGCTTCAAATCCAATTCAATTTCAATATTCACCAAATGATGAATCTACTTTAAAATCTATTAAAAATAAAATTGAACGCGAAAACAAACTTGACCGACCTTTAAAAAACATAATAAATCAAGATTCTGGTTTTTTGTATACTCTACCTAAAGGAATCTTTCCTATTATTGGAGCGTATAACGATTTAACAGCAGATGATAAGAACCCAGGTTTTAATTTAATTTTTGGTTCATATTTTTCAGATCGATTTTATAATTTAAACAAAGATCTTAGAACTGATTACGAAGATGTGGTAATAGAAAAATCTCCATTAAAAAACAAGGATTGGGAAGGGGAAATTGATTTTGAATTAAAAAAACAATTCACAGTCGGCATGCCACTTTATTGTGTTAAAAATTTTAATTTAAAAAACCCTTCATTTTTTGAATATTTTGACCCAAGTAATATGACAAATTATTTTCAGCATGTAAACAGTTTGTGTGCAGATGATTTCGCAGTAGTAATAAGCAATTTACTAATTAGCTATAACAGAGGAAGTTATTTACCAACAAGTTTACAAGAATTTGCATCTTGTATGCCTCATTTTTACAAAGTAGACAGAACAGAACAGTCAGTTAGAAATACAACAAGCCTTCAAAATAAGCTAAGGAATCTTTATAATACTGCAATGGATTATGGCTCGGGGAATTCAAGTTTAAATTTTAAGGATTTTATAGAGTTTTTTATTCTTGAGTCTATTATTGATTTTGATTTATTCTTTGATGATCCGGGGCAAGAGCTTTACAAGGCATTAACTCATAAACGCACAATGTCTCAATTAATTGGCGAAAATGAAATTCTTTCGAAATTTTTAAATAATGCAAAACCTAATAATGATTTTAGGTTATTTGTAAATAACCAAGTTAATGCAAAAATAAGTGTACAGCCTTATTTATAAAAAATTAAATTACCAGAATCAATACAAAAAGTCAGATGAAAATCAATATTGATAATGGTCTGCAATGACGGTGGAAAAAAACCACTGGCTAAAACAGCACCTATAAGAAATTGGAAGTTCAGTGATAAAAGAAGCTTTGTGCTTCTTTTTAAGTTCAGCGCTGGCAGACAGTTTTGAGCTTCGAAACCCGCCCGAGCGCAAAGCCCGAAAACTTTACAGGCAACCCCAACAGACCGACAGTGCGACCATCAGACGACAGAAAAAAAAGCCAGCCACACATCTGGTACATTTGGTTTTGCCCGACACACAAGCCTACCCTTCGCAAAACCAAAAGAGCCACTTTTTTGCCAACGCACCGGTATAAATATTAACTTTGAAACGAAATAAATAAGTAAATGAAGTTATCAGACCCGTTTAAAATATTGACACCGAATGAAAGGTGGGCACCGACACAAATCCAAATGGACGCTTTTCAGAATGCCTATGAAAAGTTGTTGCCACCTTTGGTTTATAAAATCAGACTTGCAGTTGCCAAGTGGAGAGAAGAAGATTACAAAGGTGCTTCTGAAACTTCAAAATCTTTATTGAACTTTTGGTTTAATCAGGAACATTTAATCGGGCAGACAAAATTTAGTTTTTTCTTTTCGCAACGTGAAGCCATTGAATCAATAATTTACCTCTATGAAGTAGCTAACGCCAAAGACAAATACGAGTTAATGAAATTTGACTCTTCACAACGTGTCAGCACAGGTATGTTTGACGAAAACTGGACACGTTATGTTGTTAAAATGGCGACTGGTGCTGGAAAAACAAAAGTAATGGGCTTGACTTTGGTTTGGTCTTACTTTCATAAACTTTACGAAGCAGACAGCACTCTATCAAAAGACTTTTTAGTAATTGCTCCAAACATTATTGTTTTAAATCGTTTACGCAAAGACTTTGACGGACTTAAAATGTTTTTTGAGGAACCGTTTTTCCCTGACAATGGCTATGACGACAAAGACTGGAAAAATGATTTTCAATTAACGCTTCATATTCAAGACGACTTAAAACCAATAACAGAATCGGGTAACATTTTCCTTACAAATATTCATCGGGTTTTCTTTAACGAAGAACCTGAACAAAATTTTGAAACAACATTTTTAGGTATTAAACCCAAACCCGATGCAGACACTTCAAAAGGTTTAGACCTTGGGAAAGTAATGAGAAGCGACAAGATTAAAGATTTGGTTGTGTTGAATGATGAAGCACATCACATACACGACAGTTCTTTAGCTTGGTTCAAAAGCATTGAGGACATAAGCAACAAATTGAAATTGAAAAACGGTAACGGAATAAGCCTGCAAGCAGACTATTCCGCTACTCCTAAACATAACAACGGTGCTATTTTCGTTCAGACAATTTGCGATTATCCTTTGGTTGAAGCTATCAAGCAAAATGTTGTAAAGTCGCCAGTATTGCCTGACGAAGCATCAAGACAAAAAATTCAAGAAAAAGATTCTTCTGACTTTGTAGAACGCTACCGAGATTATATTCACTTGGGTTATTTAGAATGGGAACAGCAATATGAAGAACTCAAAAATCATAAAACGCCTATTCTTTTCATTATGACAATGAGCACCAAAGAAGCAGACCAAGCGGCTGCATTTTTGGAAAGTAATTATCCTTCAATGAAAAATTCGGTGCTGACTATTCATACCAACAATTCGGGTGAAATAAAAGAAACTGCATCAAGCAAAAAAGACAAAGAAGAATTAGAAGCATTAAGAAAAGCAGCGGACGAAATAGACAAAGACCATTCGCCATACAAAGCCGTTGTATCGGTTTTAATGCTTCGTGAAGGTTGGGATGTTAGAAGTGTTACCACCATTGTTGGGCTCCGCCCATTTGGTGCTGATTCTAAAATCCTTCCCGAGCAAACAATTGGTAGAGGTTTGCGAAAAATGTTTTCGTTGGATATGCCTGAAAAATTGGTTGTTGTTGGAACACCAGCGTTTTTAGAATTTGTTGAGAGCCTGAAAACAGAAGGGGTAGAATTTCAATACAGCCCAATGGGCAAAGGTTCAAAAGGTAAATCGCCTATAATTGTTGAAGTGGACAAAGAAAATCCAAATAAAGATTTAGAAGCTTTGGATATTCCGATTCCGCAAATGAGTCCGAGAATTTACAGAGAGTTTAAAAACCTTGAATTGATTGATGTAAGCAAATTCAAAAACGAAAAAGTTATTCTGAAAAAATTCAACAGCGATGAATTAAAAGAGATTGTTTTCAATGATATTGATGGTGATTTTTCTCATAAAACAGTATTTAAAGACACAACGCCTGATTACAGAAATGTAATTGGCTTTTTTACTTCTGCTATTTTGAAAGACAGCCGTTTGGTAAGTGGCTTCAATATTCTATATCCAAAAGTGGAAAGCTTTATCAAATACCAACTTTTCACCAAGGAAGTGGAATTAAGCGACCCACAAACAATGAGAAACCTTTCGGAAATTCATCCGAAGGAAATTCTGAAAACAACATTCAAAAAAGCCATTGACGAATTAACCATAACTGACAAAGGAACAGCGGAAGTAAAAAACTTTATTTCGTTGAAACTAACCAAACCAAAGGTTGTAGAAAACCAACCTTTTCTTGTTCCAAAGAAATCAGTTTTCAATAAAATCATAGGCGACAATCCTTTTGAATTGGAATTTTCTTCTTTCTGCGAAAACAGGTTCAACGATGTTGTTTCATTTGCAAAAAACACATTTGGCGAAGGTGGCGTAAACTTTAGCATTGAATACCAAAAAGAAAACGGAAATATCGCTTCGTTCTTTCCCGACTTCTTTATTAAAACATCTGCAACTACGTTTTATATTTTAGAAACCAAAGGGCGTGAAGATTTAGACGACATACGCAAAATACAACGCCTTGCTACTTGGTGCAAAGACATAAACGCTGCACAGAAGGAATACACATATACGCCAGTGTATATTAAGCAGGAGAAATGGGAAGATGTGAAGAATGATTTAAAGTCATTCAGTGATGCAATCAAAATTTTTAAAGTAACTGAAAACAAAGAAGCGTAATGAATTTGAACGATACCGATAAAAACAGAATAATTGAACTAATAAAAGCAGGCGAAAAACTGCCGAAAGAATTTATCTATAAACTTTTTGCTGACGAAGAAGATGTATTTCTTTTTTGGAACGGCAGAAAAGAAGATACAACCAATATTTCCCTGCCTTTTCATAGCATTGAACACATTGACGAGCCAAGAAAAGAAAAAGACAAGGCACAAGCCAGTATGTTTGAAACCGATTTTAGAGGCAGACAACTCAAAGGATGGACAAACAAATTGATTTGGGGAGATAATAAACTTATACTTTCTTCATTGGCAAATGGTCCAATGAGAGACGAAATAGAGAAAGAAGGTGGTCTGAAATTAATTTACATTGACCCACCATTTGCTGTTGGTGCTGATTTTGGCTTTAATATAGAAATAGGGGGCGAAACAGCCGAAAAAAGTCAGAGTATTATTGAAGAGATAGCATACCGTGATACTTGGGGGAAAGGGATTTCTTCTTATTTATCTATGATGTATGAAAGATTAAAATTAATGCATAATCTTTTAGCAAAGGACGGAAGTATTTACGTTCACGTAGATTATAGAGTAAGTGCATATTTAAAACTTTTACTCGATGATATTTTTGGAAACGATAATTATAAAAATGAAGTAATCTGGGCATACAGAGGAATGGCTGTTTCTACAAATCACTATGTTAGAAGACACGATGTAATACATTTTTACTCTAAATCAGATAATAATAAATTCAATTGGGAACAAATCTCTGAAGAGTTTACAGATACTACCGTTAAGAAATACAAACACAAGGATGAAGATGGACGCCTATTTAGATTACACGGTCGAAACATTCAAGGTTCTCCAATAAAAAACAATACTGATATTGATTTAAAATGGCTCAAAAGTAATCCAGAGTTATGCAATGTAGATTATTTAGATGAAAAAGTTGGAACAAAACCAAGAGATTGGATTGTAATGGATTACATTAACGTTATGTCTGATGAAAAACTCGGATATCCAACTCAAAAGCCAGAAGCACTTTTAGAAAGAGTAATTAAAGCAAGTAGTAATGAAGGTGATTTGGTTGCAGATTTCTTTTGTGGTAGTGGAACTACAGCAGCGGTTGCGGAAAAATTGGGGCGTAAATGGATTACAACAGACTTAGGAAGATTTTCAGTTCACACTGCAAGGAAACGTTTAATTGGTGTTCAAAGAGAATTACAAGAAAGCGGAAAAGATTTCAGGGCTTTTGAATTGCTCAACCTTGGTAAATACGAACGCCAATTTTTTATGGATGACCTTACCAACGGAAAACGCAAAGCGAAAGAAGATTTATATGTTGATTTAATTTTAGAAGCATACAAAGCCAAAAGAATTGAAGGACATAGCACTTTACACGGAACAAAAGCTGGGCGGTTTGTGAATGTTGGCCCATTGGATGTGCCAGTAACACAAAGCCGTTTGATGGATATTTTTGAAGAATGCAAACAAAAACTTTATACCCAAGTTGACATACTAGGCTTTGAATTTGAAATGGGTTTAACTCCACAATTCATTCAAGAACTAAAAGAGAAAGGCGTTTCCGTAACATTAAAATATATTCCAAAAGATGTATTTGATAAAAGAGCCGTTGAAAAAGGACAAGTAAAATTCTTTGATGTAGCCTACTTAAATACCAAAGAAAAAGTAAAAGGTAAATCTATAACCATTGAACTTACAGACTTTGTAACTCACTACACCCAAGATGATATTGAGGAACTTCAACAATCTATGAGAGCAGGAAGCAAAGTAGTAATTGAGGATGGGCAAATTTTCAAAATTGAGAAAGACAAAAATGGAATTATCACACGAACAGTGCTAACAAAAAACTGGTTCGACTGGATTGACTACTGGGCAATTGATTTCAACTACGAAGACAAAAAAGAAATCATCAAAGTAAAAAACGAGAAAGGCGAAACAGAAGAAAAATGGAGTGGCAACTATTTGTTTGAAAACGAATGGCAAAGCTTCCGCACTAAGAAAACGCCAACACTTGAATTTACAAGCATCTCCCACGAATACAAGAAAACAGGGAAATACAAAGTAATGGTTAAAGTGGTTGACATTTTAGGAATTGACACAAGCAAAATAATTGAGGTAAATATTAAATAATCGAAATTTACAGAATGAATCATTGGGTAGAAACAGCCGTACAATTGCTAGCTAAAAGTTTGCATCCTGTTCCGCAAGAACTAAATGAGATAGATTGGAAAAGCGGATTATCGGATAAAAGCGAACGCTTGGCGCAACATATTTCTGCCTTTGCTAATCACACAAATGGAGGTTATTTGGCTTTTGGAATTGAAAATGATGGCAATCCAAAACCACTTGACAAAACTGAAATGGATACAATCGTTCAAAAATTGGGAAACATTGCAAGAAACAATTTGGCTCAACCTGTTGGCATAGAACATACCGTTGCTGATTATAAAGGCAATGCCGTTTTGTTTATTCATATTCCCGAACATACCGATAAGCCAGTTCATTTAAGAGGTAGCGATATTTTTGAAAGCTATAAACGAAGTGCAGGACAAACCGTAAAATTATCACGCCACGAAGTAAAACAACTCATTGCTATTTCAACAGGTTTCGATTTTGAAGCACAAATAGCAATGCACAATGTAAGCGATGATGATGTAATGAAATTGCTTGATTACGACAGCTATTTTACGCTACAAGAAAAGCGTTTGCCCGATACCAAATTGAGCATTTTGCAAACGTTGGCAACTGATGATTTAATAAAGAAAACACTAAACGGTTGGGATATATTAAATCTTGGAGCAATCCTGTTTTCAAAAGATGTAAAGAATTTTAAAGAACTAAAACGTAAAGCCATTCGGGTAATTGTTTATAAAGAAACGAGCAGAATAAATGCTTTGAAAGAACAAGAAGGCGGCAGAGGTTATGCTTCGGGTTTTGAAGGATTGGTAAATTACATTATGGACCAATTGCCATCCAATGAAGTAATTGAAAATGCTTTGCGTAAAAAAGTAAAAGTATATCCCGAAAAAGCCATTCGTGAATTTGTTGCTAATGCTTTAATACATCAAGATTTTTCTGTCACAGGTTCTGGAGTAATGATAGAAATATTTATGGATAGAATTGAAATCACAAATCCAGGCGTTCCATTAGTTGATACCAACCGTTTTATAGACACCGCACCAAAATCAAGGAATGAAAATTTGGCTTCTCTAATGCGAAGATTAAATATTTGCGAAGAAAGAGGAAGTGGAATTGATAGAGCAATTGAATCTATAGAAGTATATCAACTACCTGCGCCAAAATTTATAAGAGGCGATGATTATACACGAATAATTATGTATGCTCCAACTCCATTAACTCGAATGAATAATGACGACAGAATTAGGGCTTGCTATCAGCATACTTGTTTGCAATATGTAAACAATCAGCAAGTGAATAATCAATCGGTTCGTAAGCGTTTTAACATTGCTAAAAACAACGTTTCGTTTGCTTCAAAAATAATTGCTGACACTTTAGAAGCAGGTTTGATAAAAGCATCTGACCCTGAAAATGCTTCTAAAAAGTTTGCTTCTTATGTGCCGTTTTGGACTTAAACCTTAATTGTTTACAAAATCAAATGACTGCTAAAGCGACACATAACTACTTAAAGAACAGTGATTTGTTTATTTCATTAGAAAATCCCGAAGTGAAAAGTGAGCCCACAGGTGTAAGCACATTTGCAATTCGCACGATCCAACGCACAGACCAAAAATTGCAAAAGAGCTTCCACCTCACCAACCCAAAAAAGAATTTTAAAATATTTTTTCCAACGCTTCAAAAAAAAACGCAACGCACACCCGACACGACAATGACACAGAAACTCAATACTGACAATGGCTTTCAAGGACGGTGGACAAGAATTACTGGCTATAACAGCACCTACCAAAAAAAATTGGTGGTTCATTGCTTCGTATGACAGTTTTGTGGTTAATAAAACATTAGTTTTTCAAATCAAGTTTTGTGGTAAAATGACAAATGGCGAAAACTTAATAATTGAAACAAAAGGACAAGACAACGAGCAGAATAAAACTAAACGAGCATACTTAGACGAATGGTGCATTGCAGTAAATCAATATGGCGGTTTTGGAAAATGGAAATGGGTTGTTTCGTTTGACCCTAATGATTTACAAGAAAAAACACAAAACAAAAACAATGAAGAATAGCCAATGATTTTGGTAGCTTCATAACATGAGCATTAATTTAATACAAAAATTATGGATATATTAATTGAATTTAAAGAGACATTAAATATTTCTCTAGTGAAAGAAAAGAATAAAATTGAGGATTATTCTTCAATTTCTTTAACTGCCGGCAACTATACCGCGAACCCGAAAAATTTCAATTTTCTCCCAAAGGATTTGTTACAGAATAAAGCTTTGAAAAAAGAATATGAAATTTTCTTTAATCATGTGAATACTGCAAAGGAAGTGGGGATAATGAACCAATTTCCACCATCAATATACTTTTTTGTCCCAAAAACCAATGGTGACGAAGAAATCGAAAATCTTCTTGGTGACTTATTTAATGTTATTAGTGAATTAAATGTAGAGGAACTTTTGATGACGCATTGGATGTATATTAGTTCAGAGCAACCACAAACTGAATTCAATTCACTAATTAATTTTATTCAACTAAACAAGAATAAACTGAATATAAAAAAATTGTACATTAGAATAGACAAGGATTTTCAAGATCTTTTATTTGATCAATTAAGCATCTTGAGGGATAATTAATCCAAAATACATATACATTTGATACTTTGATGAAGTAACTTTAAATGAAAAAAACATTGCAAATAGATATTAAATTTTAAGAAATATTACTATGAAAGAACACTTCGTATATTTTTTCGGCAGCACTAAAATTATTACTGGACATAATTCTTTAGAAGATGATGCTATTCTTGAACGAAATCAAATTATAGGCTTTGATGGTATAGATAAGAATCCAGAATTAGTCGAATTAGGAGAGAAATGTTTTAATGTTGTTAATCCTCTAGGAGGTATTGGTGAAACAGGAACTATGTTTCCAAAGAATATTACAATTGTCCCATTTAGATATTTATATAAAGAGGAATTAATAATCAGTCATTTAGAAGATGTCCTAATTGCGAATGAAGATTATATTAAAGCAGACAGCATTAGCTTTCCATTGATGATGCTCAAAACTGCGACCGATGAAGGTTACAATCAATTGGGAAAAGATTGGAGTTTCAGAATAGAACAGGAAAAAGAGTTAAAGAATAAATGGTGTTGTTTCGGCCATTACTATTTATATCTTTTAAAGAAAGCATTATATAATAAGGGTTATACTGCAAGCGGAGTTTCGCCAAATGATAAAATAGGCAATTTGATAAATACTAACTTTACAAAATCTGACGGAACTAGACTAATTATTCATGCAGATGCAGGCATTTAAATGATTTGTACTCTTTTTTGACAACAAACAAAAAACGGATTGGAACAAACTGACAAAATGGAAAGCTAAGTAACCAACACGGATATACTCATCGGTTTAAACATAATGCTCTACATTCCAATAATGAATACAAGAGAAATTGAATAAAGCACTGGTCTTAGCCGCACCATCAAGAAATTGGTAATTCATTGCTTCGTAAGAAAGTTTTGAGGTTAAACTTAGAAAAATCGATACAACTAAACTCATACAAGTTAAAGTAACTATTGAAACAACTTTTGGTAACGAAATTTTCACCAAAGTAAATCGATCGTATTCAGAAGTTAGTCAACCAATCATTTTGGACAAATATATGTGGCGAGAGGGAAATGATAAAATAAAACCTCAAAGAAATCTATGTCTTGAATTTTCAACTTTTGTAAATGATCCAGCATTGCGAAATAAAATCTTTGAAAAAGAAGGAAAGCTAACCTTAAAGCTTACTGATTTTCAATTGTTCCTTAAACAAAATGAATTCGATAAATGGCAGCAATATTCAGAACAAATTCAAGGTGCAATCACAAATGGAAATGCATTGAAATTAACAAGTAATTTACCACTTTGGCTTGATCCAACAAAAAAGATTTTCGTTCGTTTAAGTGCAAAAACCCCATTAGGAAATTACATTTGGGATGAATACATTTTGGAATCAAGTGAATTTAGAAAAGAGCAACGTGCTCGTTTTTACACTGGTGAAGCGTTTGATAAAAATTCTCCTTTGAAATAAATTTTTAGAATTTGAGTAATACGATTTTTATTAAATCATCTAATGAATCGATTCCTTTTTAAACATAGAAACAAATATATTTTCAACCCAATTTCCTTCTTGAAGTTCACTTGAGTTACTGATAAATGGTGAATAAACATAATAATATTTTTTATCAAATCTTAAAATGCATTTTGAGTGTATTCTTTGATCGATATATAAACCTGATTCATAAACCAAATTTTCATTCTGTTAGAAAAATGAGGTTTTAAGGTTTTACTATCTAGCATTCTATTTTTCTGTAACTATTTCAAGTTATTTCATTTTTAAAGAAAAAAATATGCAACATCTATACTTAAATTATTTTCTAAAAATTAAGCAAAATGAAAACGCAATTTTTATTCTTCGCAATTATTATTTCGAATACTTTTCTTTCTCAGCAACAACCAGCTACCAACCAAAAAACAGCTGTATTAGTTGTTGGAAAAGATGTAGGTAGCTACGCTCAAGAGCAACTCGATGAACTTGCTGTTTTATTTGAATCTAAAAAAATTTTCGTTTATAAATTTTATTATCCAAATGCCGATTGGAAAAAAATTAAAAAAGCTGCCATTAATTGTTCTTTTTTTGTTTACAACGGACATGGTTGTTCCAATTGTGGATTAGATGGAGAATTTGGAGGGATTTATGTAAATGATTTTGTCACTGCTACAACGTTTACAAGTGAACTATATTTTGAAAAAAGTCCATTGATAGTAATTCAAAATTCATGTGGTGCCGCCGGATCTTCAGAAACTGATGTCAAATCAATTACTTATACAGAAGCTAAAAATAGAGTAACAGACTCAGCTATTCCTTATTTTATAAGTAATGCAGGTGCCTATTTTGCGACTAATTGGATGGATGGTGCACGTACTTTTTTGGAAGAATTTTTAGAGGGACTTAACTTAAATGAAGCATATAAAAAAGTAGCGCAGCTTGAAGAAAAGATTATAAACAAGCTAATTTTTAGTTCAGATGAATTAAATGGAAAAACTATAAGCACAGGTTATTCAATCAGAAATAATAAAAATAATTACAACACAGCATTTGTAGGTGAAACAGAATTTTGCCTTGCCGATATAAACTAGTAATAGCAGCAAAATGAATCAACATAAATTTTATCCAATGAAAACGCAAATAGTGCTTTTGATAATACTGATTCATTCATTTTATGCTCAAAATCAAACACGTAGAAATAAAAATATTGGGATTATCACTGCCTATAATTTTGGACAGAATAATCAACGTAATGCTTCTTTTCAAATAGGAATTACAAAACAAATTGGCAAATATTTACTACCTGAAATTGGCTTACGTTTTGACAATAAAACTCCCTTCTCAAGTTTTACTTCCTATGCAGGTGCACTGCAATTCCGTAAAAGTCTTTTCAAATTAAGGGTGCGAAATCGAAATGGAATTTGTAAAGCAGAGGTTATAGAATGTTTCGTTACACCAGAATATTTCTATCTCAAAAACGATAGTCGAACTAATCCACAAAACCAATTTTCTTTACGATATGGCTTAAGTGTATATCATCTGAAAAGTGGAGGTTCAAGGAGTTCAAAGTCTTGGGTGTCAAAAGTAGAAATCTACAACAGAAACATAATCACGACCCAACAAAATGAAATGGGAATTGCGCTTCGTGTTCAGTGTTTTAAAAAATGATACTTAATTTATTAAGTATCATTTTTTGGCCAGGATTTATTTATTATTCCCACTCCATTTCTCACGACTTAAAAATCGACCAATATCTAAAAGGTCGTTTCTTACTTGGTTTGCTTCTTTGAATTGGTGCAATTTAGAGAGTTCGTCTTTTAACTTTATTAACTTGTCGTAATTTTCTCTTAACTTGAAATAGAAATCATCAATGGTTTCTTCATGTTGTTTGTAAGGCGTGTAGTAAATACTGATTTCATTGAGCAAGGATAAAAATAGATATCGGTCTTCAACTGTATGCATTTTTTCCTCAAAAATTTGTTGGTGTTCTTTGATATCTTTGGTTTTATTTTCCAATAGTTGCAGCAATTCTTTTTCTTCATCCCTCAAATCTGCTACCTTTTCATATTGTTGGTTACGAATACATAATTTCTTATCGATTAATATGGATGTAAGTTTCAATTTTAATTCAAGGATTTCTTTTTTTTCTTGTAAATAGTTCATTTTAAATTGTTTTAAATATTAATTATACTTGTTTTTGCTTAGCTGAATGTTATTTTTTAATTAGCAGTAATCAAATTAATTCTACACAAATCAGACGGATTCCAATCCAATAATTCTGCAAGAAGCCCAATTCTTTCTAATCGATTCAGTAGCATTAAATCTGTAATGAGTTCATCTTTTTGAATAAAAGTGTGGTATAATTCTCGTATTTCATCATTATGCATTGCGTATAAATACCGAGCTACTTCTAATGTTAGAACTTCTTGGCACTGATTTTTTGAAATGTAAAAATCATCGTATTCGTTTTCTAAGTGTAGTACCAGCTGTTCTTCGTGATAAAACAACGTCATAAAAATCACTTCCCGAGAAGTAAATTTCCAACCCATTATGCGGATTGTCTCTTCGTTTTGATCGTATAGAAAGTTTTTAAAGTAGGAGTCGTTTGTTAGTAGAAAAGTATCCATATTAATTGTTTTTTCTAGGAATATCTAACGCATGCGGAACTGTCATCCATTTTGAATAGTCAACATTGTAGAAGTTAAAGTAGTCACCAGGAGCCTGCTTTTCAATTATATCGATACATCTAGTAGCTGTAGGTAAAGCAGGAAATATTAGAGTGTAGGTATGAAACTCACCTTGCTGTTTAAAATAGTGTTTTATAGGTGCAATTGGTATTCCGATAGCTTTAACTAATCGATATTTAGTGGTAGAACCTTTTGGTTGAATGTAAGCATCACGTTCCATTTGAATCCAACCACCATTTGTATAAATCATTGAGGATCGAAAAATAAAATCTATTCGAGTATATTCATCTGTCAATTCAATACTCTTCATCCTGTGATCTGTTTTGAAATCCATTCCATTTGGATTGTACAATTTCATTGGTGTAACACTTTTAACAGTGCTATCAACTTCAATAATTTTCTCAATTTCTGTTTCCATATTTTAAATTTTCGACAAAGTAAACATATAGGTGCGTAAAACACATACGGAGTTCAAAATAATTTATATATTTGTTCAAAATAATTAAATATGAACTTGAGTAAAAGTGCATTTAGACGGTATAAGGTTATTGATGGTCTGCTTCGAAATCCCATGAAACCTTTGCCACAAATGAAAGATATCATTGAAGCATGTCTTGAAAAATTAGATTTTGAACCTTCAGCTGAAACCATTCAAAAAGATTTAGCGAACATGCGACTTCCCTATCCTGATGGATTCGATGCTCCTATTAGTTATAATTTTAGTAAAAAAGGGTACGAATACACCGACCCAAATTATACTTTGACTGGAATTGCACTCAAACAGGAAGAAATTGAAACAATTGCAGAGGCAGTGGATTTAATTCGAATAATTGGAGGTTCTCGCATTAGCGATCAATTCAATCATGCAGTGGAAAAATTACTTTCTGCAACCATTGAAAGTAGTCAAACCAAAGAATACAAAAGAACAATTCTACAAACAATGGTCCCTCCTATTTCGAGAGGATTTGAATATTTTGATTTATTCTATGAAGCCTGTAAAGAACTTACACCAATATCCATTTTACACTTTTCGTATAGTAAAAGAACATTTACACACACCATAATTCATCCTTTTTTAATTAAAGAATTTGACAATCGTTGGTACGTGATTGGTTATTCTGAAACACATGGAGCTGTTCGTACATTTGGTTTAGATCGTATCAATGAGCCTTTGAAACTAAAAAAGAAATATCATTTTACGGACTCAAGTGAAATTGAAACTTATTTAAATGATGTCTATGGAGTGTTCCCTATTCCAGAAGCACAAAAAGAAGTTGTTCAAATTTGGGCGAACCAGCTAACAACTCATTATTATCAGGCCTACCCTTTACATGAAAGTCAAAAAATAAACAAGAAAGAATCGGGTTCATCAGAAATTACTTTTGAACTGATTCCTTCACTTGAACTCGCTCGCCATTTTTTATCACAAGGAAATCAAGTACGAATTCTTTCCCCTTTATGGTTTAATCAATTTGCTAAAGAACTTAAAAATGAAAAATAAAACATATTTAGTGCAACCCGTAATTAAGGACGCACAAAAAAGCAATCCAACTATATTGCGAATTCTATTGAATGAACAATTCACACAAATAGATTTTGGTTATGCTGCTCCTTGGATGTATATTAAAGGTGGATGGATTGATATTGCACCGAATACTTTTATTAGAAACGTAGGTTCAATAGAGAAATTTAAGTTAATTAACGCACTGAATATCCCTGTTTCTCCGGAACGTCATGATTTTGAAACCAAATCAGATTGGAAAGTTTTCAGTTTATTTTTTGAACCGATTCCAATTAAAGATTGCGTAATTGAAATCATTGAGAAAGAAAATCCCAATGAAAATAACTTCAATTATTATGGAATTTCACTTGAAGACGTGAAAGGAATTGAAGTGGTTGTTTGATTGATTTTTAATTAGTTGATTTAGTTTGTTAATGTTGAATTTCATGAACAAAAGTAGACTTGAATTATACTATTAAAGTCTTTGGAAAATTGAAATCAAAACTGTTACCAAATAGCTAAATTATGAACCATCTTAAAGACAACGATTATTTTCGAGTGTTACTTCTGGAATTTGATAAATATGACATACTATGCGCAGGTATATATTACGTGCCCCTAACCAAATAACAACAAACGTTTCGATATAACTAAGCGTTCTTCCAGGATTGGATAATTGGGAAACTATTCTGAATTTAATTTCAGTGAAACAGAAGGCATTGCATTAAACCTCGGTGAGATTTCCTTGTTTTTGAGCACCAAAATACGTGAAGAAAAAGTTTACATCTACCACGATTTTATGACTTCAAATGGCTTGATTGAGGATCTGAGTTTAAATAAAGAACAAAGAATGCAGTTAGAAATTTAATTTACAATAAAAAATGAATTTTTAAATTTCAATTGTAATTATACTTTTTAAAAAAAATAAAGTAAATTGGTTATCGCATTAAATTAATAAAACCCGTTACAATAACTTTCTTGTCAGTCTCTTTGGGTTTATATTCAATCTTCCAAGTGTAAATACCATTCTGACAGTCAGCACCTTTTGATCCATATGTTCCATCCCATCTACCTTTTGCATCATGGCTTTCCCAAATTAATTCTCCCCATCTATCAAATACATAAACATCAAAATTGTATTCATCAAAGCCTTGTGTAAAAACTGGTCCCCATGTTTGATTAAACTCATCTTGGTCTGGTGTGAAGGTATTCGGAACATAAAAAATTGTCTCTTCTTGGTATCCAATTACAGTATAAGCTGAATCTACACAACCGTTATCTGAATAAGCGTATAGTGTAACAAGGATATTCTCGTTTATTCCTGAATACAGAACAGATGGATTTGATAATGAAGATGATGTACCATCACCTAATTCCCAAAGATAATAATCTGCACCAGATGAATTATTTGTAAAAATAATGTTTTCTGTACCTCCAAAGTATTGATTTGTACTTGATGTGAATGATGCATTAGGAGAATTATCAACACAAATTAGACTTAATTCTGTTGTACTAACTGAACAATTTCCAATTGATGCAGTGAGAGTTATATCGTAACAACCTGGATTAATAAACAATTGATTAAGGTTTGATCCTGTTCCTAAGTTATTACCATTTGTACTCCATGTATAGGTAACACCGTTAATCACATTAGTTTGTAAAGAAGCGTTTAATGGCGCACAACCATTTTGATTTAATGTATTGATTATTGGTACTGGTGGACTTAAATTAGTCAAAATGTAGGGAATATCACCAAAATTATTCCAACTAGTTGCAACTGATTTTGTAAATCCAGGGATATTTGTCAAATTTACTAAAGGAATATCTTGCCAGATTCCATTAGTAGTTATATTCCAACGAGCGAGATCATTCCATTGACCATCAGAAGCAGGAATATAACAAACACCAATATCAGCAGAACTTGTACCTGATATTCGATTAATTTGATGATAGAATAACGGGTTAGCATCACATATAATAGGTTCTGCATTATTTCTGTTATATGATTCTTGAGATGCGTCTAAGTTAGCTAGTCTTACGCTGTAATTGTTTAAGTTAGCATCGTTCGGATTTAATTCAACTGGTCTGTAACGAAAAGTACCAGATCCAGGAATATTTGCGCTTGTATTAGCATTAGAACCTGTAGGAAATAAATACATACCTGTGTTTTGAGTAGTTCTAGCTAAAAATCCGCCATTAGCACTTGAAACAAATCCGGTTGTTCTTAAAACAGCATTTAACGCTGGATTAGTAACGAAAAAACCATATAAATCTGTATTTAAGTGTAAGGACTGTAAATCAAGTGTACCTTTTGCAATTTTATCAACTTGTTGCGTTTTAATACCACTACCGTCAAGGGTAACATTGAAAAATTGTGTTATTGATGTTCCACCAAGGAACTGATTTGGACCCTCAAAAAAAACTGTACCTAGTGTTGAATTAAAGATAGCGTTATCTACCCAGTTCCCAAGAAGTCTTATGTATCCATCTGCATTAATGGTTGAATTGTTAATTACATCCTGAGTGACATACAATTCTGAACTTGTTGGTGTTCCATTGCCATTTACAGCTAATGTACCAGTATTATTATTAGCAACACTGCCATTTACATAGATAAAAGAACCAGGTTGGGCTGTGATGAACCCCCCATTATTTATAAGAGTTTGGGATAAGTTAACAAAAGTTACAAAACAAAAAATAAAGAAAAATAATGTACTTTTCATTTTTTAATCTTTTTTAATTTCTGTCTTCAATAATTCGATTTCAATCTTTAAATCTTCTATCATTTTTTGTTGTTCTTTGATAGCCTCTACTAAAACTGGAATGAGCGAAACTGTACTAACAGATTTTATATTTATATCAACCGGGTGGTTATCAAATGCTTTTGTTTGGCCTGGAGTAAATGATTTTTCTTTTACCATTTCAGGAAAAAGAGCTTCGACTTCTTGGGCAATAAAACCATAAGTTACGTCATCACCTCCTAGAAATTCATTGTAAGGAGCAGCGTATCTGTAAGTCTTACCATCTAACTTCATCAACCTAGATAATGCATTAGAAATTGGTAATATATCTGTTTTTACATTTCTATCAGAAGCAACTCCAAAAAAGCCTGTATATCCTAAGTCATTCAAAAATAAACCTCCCCAGCCCAACCCTCCAACGGGTTTTTGACCAAGAACACCATTATGATTATTTGCTCCAGCACCACCTTGAACACCCGAGCTATTAGCAGGGATTGTTCCGATTGTTTCTCCTTGAACACCACCCCAAGTCCCTGTTGAACCTGCTTGTCTAAGACCGTATGTACCACCTGCATTAAAACTAGTATATCCATTCAAAGCCCAAGGAAAAGTAGCATTACCAACTCCGTTCATTAAATCCCCTGGTAGAGCAGTAGTTGTTGTACCAATGAAAAACTCACCTAAATTACTTAATCTACCTCTAACTAAGTTATTACTTACTAAATCCATGTGTTGATTTGTACTTGTTCCTAGGTAACCTGTTGCTGCTAAGGCATTTGTACCTGCGGTAATTGGAGCTGCAATCCAATATTGACCAAGTGTTGTCACAGGGCCACCTGATCCAGCTGTTCCATTTACTGTTAATGTTCCTGTTGGGTTAACAGTTGGCGTTGTAAGTGTCCATGTTGAACCAGTTGCACCCGTAGGTCCTGCTGGTCCCGCTGCGCCTGTAGCACCTGCCGGTCCTGTTAAACCAGTTGCACCCGTAGGTCCTACTGGTCCCGCTGGCCCTGCTGGCCCTGAGGCACCTGCCGGTCCTGTTAATCCAGTTGCACCCGAAGGTCCTGCTGGTCCCGCTGGTCCTGCTGGTCCTGCTGGTCCTGTTAATCCAGTTGCACCCGAAGGTCCTGCTGGTCCTGTAGCACCTGCCGGTCCTGTTAACCCTGTTGCGCCTGCAGGCCCCACTGGTCCTGCTGGTCCTGTTAATCCAGTTGCACCCGCAGGTCCTGCTGGTCCTGTAGCACCTGCCGGTCCTGTTAACCCAGTTGCGCCTGCAGGCCCCGCTGGTCCTACTGGTCCAATGATTCCAACTGAGCAATCAAGAGTATTAAATATACCGTCACCATTTGTGTCCTCTCCAGGATCGTTGATTCCATTTCCATTAACATCCCAACAGCTTATTCCATTATTACCTGTAAGTCCCTGTGGACCTTGAGGCCCTGCTGGTCCAGTTGGTCCTGCTGGCCCGGTTGCACCTGCTGGCCCAGGTGCACCTGCTGGCCCAGTTGCACCTGCAGGGCCTGTTGCACCTGCTGGCCCGGCTACACCTGCTGGTCCTACTGCACCGGCTTGTCCATTACAAATATATTGAGCTGAAGTTATTTCAGCTAAATCTAATATTCCGTTTGAATTAATATCACTTCCGATCTGTAAAAGGATTCCTCCTGAAGGGCAATTTACACCCACTGGAACCGTTGAGGAATTAACAATTAAACTGCTTGCACTAGCTCCAGCACACAAAGAATTCCAAGAATTTAATGTAGTAGAGTAAAACATGACACAGTTTATATCGGTATCATAAACCAGTAAGCCATTCGCTGGCCCAACAATTGCTGTACGTTGCAAGGTAGTCATGCGTGGTATCAACATTCCTTTTGAAATGGAACTTACGTCTAGAACACTGGTTGGATTTGGTGTTGCTGGAACATCTGACACACTAACATTCTGCTGTGAATGAAAATAAAGTGTAATGTTCAGTGTGAATAATAGTGCAGTTAAAAATTTCATTTTTTTTTTAAAAAAATTAGTTGACAGTAAATGTACGACATATTTAATTTCAAGTTGCCTTTTACTTTTATTTTTATTTATGAAAAATTATTAATCCTATGTTTTTGTTCTCTCGGTTTAATAAAAATAAAAAACTATAATGTAAAGTTTGCCCATCTTTATAATTAATCTCTAATCCCATAAATATTTTGGCATTTCAAATTTTATTTCCGCTGTTTTCTGCACTATTGCTTGTTGGAGACGTTCCTTGGAATTTTTCTGATCCTCCAACGTCATGGTGGCACGCGTTCGCATTACAATTTCGGTGGCTAATTCTCTTGCTCTCTTTTCTATCATTTGTTCCAATGATTCGTGCTTGGAAACAAAACCATAAACCAATTTCATGTCCATTGCATTTGCAGCATCACGCAGAGAATTTAGCGTTATGGTTCCATTTGCCTCACGCTCCTCAATTTCTTTTACGCTTTGCAGCGAAATATGCAATCGATCTCCTAATTGACGCAAAGACATTTTAATTGAATTTCGAAACGTATTGATCCACCTTTTAGATGAAATTAGGGTTTCTTTCAAATTCTTAAAAGTCTCTATTTTCTTATCCGTTTGCTGTAAAAGTAGATGTAGTTTATTATTTTTCATAAGGCTATAACCTAAAAACATAAAACAAAATTAAGGTTATTACCTGATTTATAATTTCCAGTGATGATTCATAAATATCTCAAAATTGACAGAACTTGAAAAATTTGAACTCTGTAATTAATCCATAAAACGTAAGCTATGAAATAAATAATAAAAAATGTTTTACCTCTGAATTCAAAAAAAAGTAATTAATACTTGATTTTAGTTAAGCAACTTCATCATTACAATCCCAAGAACCGGTGATTATTTTTCTTGGAATAACGATGTTGTCTATAATTTCATTTTTGCAAATGGTTCTAGAACATTCCAAAAGTGATTTTAAATGTAAATCAAGTACAACTTCATAATTATCAGAGCGATAACCACCAAATAATGCTAATGTTACAGGTAATGGCTTTCCAATATCACTTGAAATTTCATTCACCCATTCTGAAAACAAGGTTGCACACATTAACCAATGTTTCGTGTCGCAACCACCACCGATGTCATCGTCTATATGTGAATCAGCGCCATGTGCAAAAACCACATAGTGTATTTTTCCTGCTTTTATGAGATTACCAACATGTTTCAATCCTTCTTTAAACGATTCAATATATAATTCGTTTTGACCAAAAGGATTCACATTACAACCAATTGGAATTGCATGATTTAGAATCGGATTAAATCCCCTACTATCTTCTATGCTATTTCCAAAATGGCCGTCTAGATCAAAATAAGCACCACTGACGCCAAGTTCATTGTAAAGTTTAACGGCAGAAATGACTTGACCAGAAAAAGTACAAAAGCCACTTCCTCGATTGGGTTGAGCATGATGCATTCCCGAAACAGGTGCAAAACAAACGGTCTCTGGATGAAGAATACTGTGCTTTTTAGCTGCATATAAAGCTGCATTGGTAAAA
>CAMAZP010000017.1 GCA_945863605.1 Chitinophaga pinensis | reverse complement strand
TTTAAAAAAGCTTTAGAAAAATGAGAAGAAGAAAAGCCAAAAAGATTGCTATTCTGCCAGATCCAAAGTTCAATGATGTGGTAGTTACAAAATTTGTAAACAACTTAATGTTTTCAGGTAAAAAAAGTTTAGCATTCAAAATCTTTTACGATGCAATTGAAATCGTAAATAAGAAAAATGAAGAACAAGAAGGATTAGACATTTGGAGAAAAGCATTGGAAAATGTTACTCCAGCTGTTGAAGTTAGAAGCCGCCGTGTAGGTGGTGCTACATTCCAAATACCTACACCAGTCAGAGAAGAAAGAAAATCTTCGCTAGCAATGAAATGGTTGATAGGTTACGCTCGCAAAAGAAATGAAAAAACTATGTCTCAGAAACTTGCATCAGAAATTATTGCTGCTGCGAAGGAGGAAGGTGCGGCTTTCAAAAAGAAAGAGGACACTATGAGAATGGCAGAAGCAAATAAAGCATTTTCACATTTTAGATTCTAATAACAATGGCAAGAGATCTCAGATTTACAAGAAATATTGGTATTGCTGCACACATTGATGCTGGAAAAACCACAACTACAGAAAGAATTCTTTTCTACGGTGGTGTAAGTCACAAAATTGGTGAAGTACACGATGGTGCTGCAACAATGGACTGGATGGAGCAAGAACAAGAAAGAGGTATTACAATTACTTCTGCTGCAACTACATTGAATTGGAATTACAGAGGACAAGTTTACCACGTTAATATTATTGATACACCAGGACACGTTGATTTTACAGTTGAAGTTAACCGTTCTTTAAGAGTGTTGGATGGTTTGGTTTTCTTGTTTTCAGCTGTTGATGGTGTTGAACCACAATCAGAAACTAACTGGAGATTAGCAAATAATTACAACGTTCCTAGAATTGGTTTCGTCAACAAAATGGACCGCCAAGGTGCAGATTTTTTGAAAGTTTGTCAGCAAGTTAAAGATATGTTAGGTAGTCATGCACTTCCTCTGCAAATTAATATTGGCGACGAAGATAACTTTAAAGGTGTAGTTGATTTAATTAACTTTAAAGGTATTGTTTGGAACGAGGATGATTTTGGGATGACTTTCAAAGAAGTTGAAATTCCAGCTGATATTATTGATGATGCAAGAAAGTTAAGAAGTGAATTATTAGAAGCTGTTGCTGAGTTTGACGAATCATTAATGGAGAAATTCTTTGAGGATGAAAATTCACTGACAGAAAGAGAAATTTTAAATGCGTTACGAGAAGCAACTATCTCAGGAAAAGTTGTTCCAATGATGTGTGGTTCTTCTTTCAAAAATAAAGGTGTTCAAGCAATGTTGGATATGGTAATGGAAATCCTACCTTCGCCAATGGACATTGAAGGCATTACTGGAATCAATCCAAAAACAGACGAAGAGATTATGCGTCAACCTTCTGTTGATGAACCTTTCGCTGGATTAGCATTTAAAATTGCAACTGATCCTTTCGTAGGTCGTTTATGTTTCGTAAGAGCTTATTCAGGAAAATTAGAAGCTGGTTCTTATGTTTTAAATACGCGTTCAGGAAATAAAGAGCGAATTTCTCGTATCTTTCAAATGCACGCTAACAAACAAAATCAAATTCCTGAATTAGGAGCTGGTGATATTGGTGCAGTTGTAGGATTCAAGGATATTAAAACTGGAGATACATTATGTGCTGAAAATGCCCCTATCGTATTAGAATCAATGGTATTCCCTGAGCCAGTTATTGGTTTAGCTATTGAGCCTAAAACACAAGCTGATACTGATCGTCTATCAATTGGTCTATCTAAATTATCAGAAGAAGATCCAACTTTCCGAGTTAACACAGACGAAGAAACAGGTCAAACTATCATTTCTGGAATGGGTGAGCTACACTTAGAAATCATTGTTGACCGTCTTAAAAGAGAGTTTAAAGTTGAAGTTAGTCAAGGAGCTCCGCAAGTTGCTTACCGTGAAGCTATTTCTGGTTCTACAGATCACAGAGAGCAATACAAAAAACAAACAGGTGGTCGTGGAAAATTTGCCGATATCTTAGTTAAAATCTCTGCTCAAGACAATCCAGAAAAATCAGGTTTAGAATTCATTAACAGTATTAAAGGTGGTAACATACCTCGTGAATTTATTCCTTCAGTTGAAAAAGGGTTTAAAGAATCAATGAAAAATGGTGTATTAGCAGGTTTTCCTCTTGAAGCAATGAAGGTTGAATTGATTGATGGTTCTTATCATAATGTCGATTCAGATTCATTATCTTTTGAATTATGTGCAAAAATGGCCTACAGAGCAGCTTTAAAATCTTGTGCTCCAATATTGTTGGAACCAATTATGAAATTAGAAGTTGTTACCCCTGAAGAAAATATGGGAGACGTTGTAGGTGATTTAAACAGAAGAAGAGGAATGATGAAAGGTATGGACGACCGCAATGGTGCGAAAGTATTAAAGGCAGACGTTCCATTATCTGAAATGTTTGGATATGTTACTCAATTGAGAACAATCACTTCAGGAAGAGCAAGTTCTTCTATGGAATTTTCTCATTACGCTGAGGCTCCAAGGAACGTAGCAGAAGATGTAATTGCTAAAGCAAATGGTAAAATCACAGCATAATAATTAAGCAGATGAGTCAAAAAATTAGAATAAAATTAAAATCTTACGATCACAACCTTTTGGATAAATCGGCTGAAAAGATTGTTAAAACTGTAAAGTCTACTGGAGCAGTTGTAAGTGGTCCTATTCCCCTTCCTACTCACAAAAGAATATATACTGTATTGCGTTCACCTCACGTAATGAAAAAAGCGAGAGAGCAATTTGAGTTATGTTCTTATAAACGTTTAATGGACATCTACAGTAGTTCATCAAAAACAGTTGACGCCTTAATGAAGTTAGAACTTCCTAGTGGTGTTGACGTTGAAATAAAAGTGTAAATTTTTTAATAATTAGAATATGCCAGGTATAATTGGTCGAAAAGTCGGAATGACTAGCATCTATAGTGCTGAGGGTAAATCATTACCATGCACAGTTATTGAAGCTGGTCCTTGTGTTGTGACTCAAATCAAAACACAAGACAGAGATGGTTACGAAGCTGTTCAACTAGGATTTGGAGAGAAAAAAGAAAAAAACACTCCAAATGCATTGAAAGGGCATTTTAAAAAAGCTAATACCACACCAAAATCAAAATTGGTAGAGTTTAAAGGTTTTAAAAATGTTTCAGTAGGTGATTTAGTTGATGTTGCAATTTTCCAAGAAGGAGAATTTATTGACGTAGTCGGTACAAGTAAAGGTAAAGGTTTCCAGGGTGTTGTAAGACGTCATGGTTTCGGTGGAGTTGGTCAAGCAACACACGGTCAACATAACAGACTTCGTGCTCCTGGTTCAATCGGTGCTTGTTCATACCCTGCACGCGTATTTAAAGGAATGCGTATGGCTGGACAAATGGGAAATAAGAGAAGATTAGCTTCTAACTTAGAAATCCTTAAAGTTTTGGCTGACAGAAACATTCTCATTGTTAAAGGTTCTGTTCCTGGAGCTAATGGTTCAACTCTAACAATTAAAAAGTAATGAAAGTAAATATATACGACACAAAAGGTTCAGTAACATCTAAATCAGTTGAATTATCTGAAACAGTTTTTGGAATTGAGCCAAATAATCATGCTATTTATTTAGATGTAAAACAACATTTAGCTAACAGAAGACAAGGTACTCATAAATCGAAAGAAAGAAATGAAGTAGCTGGTTCAACAAAGAAACTTAAGAAACAAAAAGGAACTGGTGGTGCAAGAGCAGGTAGTGCTAAATCTGGAACAAGAGTAGGTGGAGGTAGAATATTTGGACCTCGCCCTAGAAACTATCACTTTAAATTGAATATTAAACTAAAAAGATTAGCTAGAAAATCTGCATTAGCGTACCAAGCTAAAAATGATGGTTTATTGATTATTGAAGACTTTAACTTTACCGCAGCAAAAACAAAAGATTTCAAATCTTTGATGAGTGCTTTGAAATTAGATGATCAAAAAGTTTTAATGATTTTGGGAGAAAGTACTGATAATGTGTACTTGTCATCTAGAAATTTAAATAAAATCAAAGTTGTTACTGCTGACTCTTTTAATACTTATGACATCTTGAATGCCAAAAAAGTAGTGCTGTTGGAGAGTTCTATTAACAAAATTGAAAACATCCTTAATTAAAAAAGTTATGCAAACGATAATATATAAACCTATCATAACTGAAAAAGCAACTTTCGCTAGTGAAAAATTGAATAGTTTCACTTTTGAAGTAGATAGGAAAGCAAATAAAATTGAAATTAAAAATGCCGTCGAGAAAATGTATGGAGTTCATGTCACAGATGTTCGTACATTAAATTATGGCGGTGGGGTATCCTCTGTGAAGTACACTAACAAAGGCGTTGTTGAACAAAAAAGTAAACAATGGAAAAAGGCTATAGTTACTGTTGCGGATGGTGAAACCATTGATTTGTTTAACAATTATTAATGACTGAATAATGAGTCTAAAAAAGTTTAAACCAACAACACCAGGTCAGCGTCACAAAGTAGCGACTGATTTTGCAGAGATTACTGCTTCTGCACCTGAGAAAAGCCTATTGGCTAGTATGAAAAAATCTGGTGGTAGAAATAACGATGGTAGAATGACGATGCGCTACTTAGGTGGTGGTCACAAACAAAGATACCGTATTATTGATTTTAAACGTGATAAGTTTGATATTCCAGCAGTTGTAAAAACGGTTGAATATGATCCTAATCGTACGGCACACATCGCACTTTTATTTTATGCTGATGGAGAAAAAAGATATATTATCGCTCCAACTGGTATTAAAGTAGGTGATACAGTGGTCTCTGGGAAATCAGCTGCTCCTAACATCGGTAATGCCATGTATTTGTCAGACGTTCCTTTAGGAACTGTCATTCACAACATTGAATTAAAACCAGGAAAAGGTGGTTCAATCGCTAGAGGTGCAGGTACTTACGCTCAGCTGAATGCAAGAGATGGTAGATATGCTACTATAAAAATGCCTTCAGGTGAAACAAGAATGATATTAACTACATGTCTTGCGACAATTGGTTCAGTTTCAAATGCTGAACATAATTTAGTTGTTTCGGGTAAGGCAGGTAGATCAAGATGGTTAGGAAGAAGACCTCGCGTAAGAGGTGTTGTTATGAACCCTGTTGATCACCCGATGGGTGGAGGTGAAGGTAGAAATGCCGGAGGTCATCCAAGATCAAGAAACGGTATGCCTGCTAAAGGATTTAAAACAAGATCCAAAAGCAAATACTCAGATAAATTTATTGTTGAAAGAAGAAAAAAATAGATATTAGGATATGAGTCGTTCATTAAAAAAACCGCCTTTTGTTCATTATAAACTAATGAAAAGAGTTGATGATGCTAAAGCTTCTAGCAGTAAAGCTGTTATAAAAACTTGGTCAAGAGCATCAACCATTACACCAGAATTCGTAGGATTCACTTTTGCAGTTCACAACGGAAATAAATTTATTCCTGTTTTTGTTACTGAAAATATGGTAGGTCACAAGTTAGGTGAATTTTCACCGACTAGAAACTTCCGTGGTCATGGTGGAAATAAAAAAGATAAGAAACGTTAAGAATTTATAACAGTCATGGGAGCTAGAAAACGTTTAAGAGCTGAAGAGCTTAAAAAATCAAAAAAAGCAATTGCGATTGCACAACTTAAGAATTCTCCAATTTCACCACGAAAAATGAGATTAGTTGCTGATTTAATTAGAGGAGTTGAAGTCAATAAAGCTTTAAATATCCTTAACTTCAATAGTAAAGAGGCTTCTACAAGTCTTGGTAAGTTACTGAGATCTGCGATCTCCAACTGGGAGCAGAAAAATGAAGGTGCTGATATCAGCCAAGAGGTATTGGTAGTTAAATCAATCGAAGTTGGTTGTGGAACAATGTTGAAAAGAATTCAACCTGCACCTCAAGGAAGAGCACATAGAATAAGAAAAAGGTCAAATCACGTTACCATCGTTGTTGATGGTACTAAATAATTGGTGAAATGGGACAAAAAACGAATCCAATAGGAAATAGATTAGGTTACATCCATGGTTGGGAATCTAATTGGTACGGGGGTAATGATTACAAAGATAAAATTGTTGAAGATGATCAAATACGTAAATATTTGACAGCTCGTTTAGCAAAAGCAAGTATTGCGAAAATTATCATAGAAAGAACTTTAAAGTTAGTAACCGTAACAATTAATACTGCTCGTCCAGGAGTTATTATCGGAAAAGGTGGACAAGAGGTTGACAAATTGAAGGAGGAGTTAAAGAAGTTAACTAAAAAAGAAATTCAAATCAATATTTTTGAAGTTAAAAGACCGGAACTTGATGCTCGCTTAGTTGCTGACGGTGTTGCTAGACAATTAGAAGCACGCATTTCATTTAGGAGAGCAATTAAAATGGCGATTGCAAGTACTATGAGAATGGGTGCAGAAGGGATAAAAATCAAAATTTCTGGTCGTTTAAATGGAGCTGAAATGGCACGTTCAGAAATGTATAAAGATGGAAGAACTCCTTTGCATACATTCAGAGCAGATATTGATTATGCATTGTCTGAAGCACATACCACTTATGGTAGATTAGGAATTAAAGTTTGGATTTGTAGAGGTGAAGTTTACGGTAAAAGAGATTTAGCACCAAACATTGGAGTATCAACTTCAGGTGGTGGTAACAACAACGGAAACGATCGTAAGACAGTAAATGCAAAAAGAAAGAAAAAGTAATTGAAAAAATATAAAGGAAATGTTACAGCCTAAAAGAACAAAATTTAGAAGAGTACAGAAAGGTAGAAATCGTGGTATAGCTCATAGAGGCTCAACTATTTCTTTCGGATCTTTCGGACTTAAGTCTTTGGAACCAGGATGGATCACATCGCGTCAAATAGAAGCTTCACGTATCGCCGTTACACGATACATGAAACGTGAGGGTAAAGTATGGATTCGTATTTTCCCTGACAAACCGGTAACCTCTAAACCGGCAGAGGTACGTATGGGTAAAGGTAAAGGTGCACCAAGTCATTGGGTTGCAGTTATCAAACCAGGTCGTATCATGTTTGAAGCTGATGGTGTTTCATACGAAATTGCAAAAGAAGCTATGCGATTGGCTGCGCAGAAGCTACCAGTTAAATGTAAATTCGTTGTTCGCAATGATTATGTTTTACCTGTTTAATTTATTATTATGAAAAAACAAGAAATCGCAAAATTGTCAATAGAAGATTTAAATAGTCGCCTTATTGATTTTAAAAATCAATACGTAAGTTTAAAACTAACGCACAAAATGGCTCCTATTGAAAATCCATTGAGAATTAAAGAGATGCGAAAATTAATTGCACGTTTGAGTACTGAATTAACACATCGTTCAATTCAAGCTTAGTGCTTGTTATTTAAAAAGCATTTATGGAAAAGAGGAATTTAAGAAAAGAAAGAGTAGGGATTGTAACAAGCAACAAAATGGATAAGTCTATCGTAGTTGCAGTTGAACGTAAAGTGAAACACCCGAAGTATGGTAAGTTTGTTAAAAAAACTACCAAATTTGTTGCTCATGATGAGAAAAATGACTGTCAAACAGGTGATGTTGTGAAAATCATGGAAACTCGTCCTTTGAGCAAAACAAAGAATTGGAGATTAGTAGAAATTGTCGAAAGAGCTAAATAAACTGAGAAATGATACAAACAGAATCGAGACTATCAGTTGCTGACAACTCAGGTGCAAAAGAAGTTTTGTGCATAAGAGTTCTAGGAGGTACAAAAAGACGTTATGCATCGGTTGGTGACAAGATTGTTGTTGCTATAAAAAGTGCGATGCCTAATGGCGCAGTAAAGAAAGGATCAGTTGCAAAAGCAGTTGTAGTAAGAACAAAAAAAGAAATACGTAGAGCTGATGGTTCTTACATTCGTTTTGATGATAATGCATGCGTTATTTTAAATCAAGCAGGTGAGATGAGAGGTACACGTATTTTTGGACCTGTTGCACGTGAGCTAAGAGAGAATAATTACATGAAAATTGTTTCACTAGCACCAGAGGTGTTATAAATCTTTAAACATGCAAAAGAAACTACACATTAAAGTTGGAGACACTGTTACAGTTATAAGCGGTGAATCTAAAGGACAAGAAGGAAAAATTTTAACAATCGATCGTAATAAAATGCGTGCGATAGTTGAGGGAGTTAACATAATCAAGCGTCACAATAAACCTAGCGCATCAAATCCACAAGGTGGAATTGTTGAAAAAGAAGGAACCATTCACATCTCCAATTTAATGGTTGTTGTTAATGGAACAGCTAGTCGTATTGGTAGAAAACTAAACGACAAGGGTAATTTAGTACGTTATTCAAAGAAATCAGGGGAGGTGATTAAATAATGAGCTATACACCAAGATTAAAAGCAAAATATAACGAAGAAATCATTACTTCGTTGACTGAAAAATTCGGATACAAATCCGTAATGAGAGTACCTAAACTTCAAAAAATTATTTTGAGTCAAGGTATGGGTGATGCTGTTGCAGATAAAAAATTAATTGAAAGCGCTGCCTCTGATTTATCAAGAATCGCAGGTCAAAAAGCAATCACTACACTTTCTAAAAAGGATATTTCTAACTTTAAGTTGAGAAAAGGAATGCCAATTGGTACTAAAGTAACTTTAAGAGGTGATAGAATGTATGACTTCTTAGATAGACTTTTATCTGTTGCTTTACCAAGAACAAGAGATTTTAGAGGAATCAGTCCCAAAGGTTTTGATGGAAGAGGTAATTTCAATTTAGGAATTAAGGAACACATCATTTTCCCAGAAATCGATATTGATAAAGTAAATAAAATACTTGGAATGGACATTACATTTGTAACTACAGCTCCAAGCGATGAAGAAGCAAAAGTTTTATTAGACGCATTTGGGTTTCCATTTACAAAAAAATAATTAGAAATGGCTAAAGAATCAATGAAAGCGCGTGAGCGCAAAAGAGAAAAGTTAGTTACTCGTTACGCTAAGAAAAGAGAAGAATTAACTAAAATATTGAAATCAACAGATGCTTCTGAAGATGTTCAGTCTGCAAAATGGGATGCTATGATGGCTATTCAAAAGCTTCCTGCTAATAGCTCTAAAATCAGAAAGCACAATCGTTGTGGTTTGACTGGAAGACCAAGAGGTTATATGCGTCAATTTGGTATTTCTCGTGTAACTTTCAGAGAAATGGCATTGGCTGGGAAAATCCCAGGAGTTAAAAAAGGAAGTTGGTAATTAAGAAACAGCAAAAAAATGAATACAGATCCAATAGCAGATTATTTAACTAGAATCAGAAACGCAAGTTCTGCTGGTTTAAAAATGGTTGAAATCCCGGGTTCTAATATTAAGAAAGCAATCACTCAAATTCTATTTGATCAAGGCTATATCTTAAATTATAAATTTGAGGATGATGACAAACAAGGTGTTATTAAAATAGCACTTAAATACAATCCTTCAACGCGTGTTCCAGTTATCACAAAATTGCAAAGAGCATCAAGACCAGGATTAAGAAAATATAGCGGTGCAGAAGATATGCCTCGTATTTTAAATGGTTTAGGGATTGCAATTGTATCTACATCTAAAGGTGTAATTACAGATAAAGAAGCAAGAAAATTAAATGTTGGTGGTGAAGTAATTTGCTACGTATACTAAAAACTATTAAGAAATGTCAAGAATAGGTAAAGCACCAGTTACAATTCCAAGTGGAGTAGAAGTTACTTTCACAGGGAACGTTGTAAAAGTGAAAGGAAAAAAAGGTGAACTACACCAAGATATCGATCCAGCTATTTCTATTAGCATAGAAGATAATATTATCACTTTTACTAGAAGTACAGACTCTCCTGATCACAGATCAAAACACGGATTATACCGATCAATCTTACAAAATATGATTGTAGGTGTTTCTGAAGGTTTCAAAAAGCAATTAGAAATTGTTGGAGTAGGTTATAGAGCTACAGCTAATGGTCAACAATTAGAGTTAGCTTTGGGTTACTCTCATGCGATCATTTTTGAAATGCCAACACAAATTACAGTTTCTGCAGTTACTGAAAAAGGTAAAGCACCAGTTGTAACCTTAGAGTCTTTTGATAAACAAATGTTAGGGCAAGTTGCTGCAAAAATTCGTTCATTCAGAAAACCTGAACCTTACAAAGGAAAAGGAATCAAATTTGTTGGTGAAGAAATCCGAAGAAAAGCAGGTAAATCTGCTGGTAAAAAATAATATTTAGATAATATGGCACTGAATAAAGTACTAAGAAGAGCGAAAATCAAAAGAAGAATTCGCAAGAAAATTACAGGAACAGCGGTAACACCAAGATTAACTGTATTTAGAAGTAATAAACAAATTTATGCTCAATTAATCGATGATGCTTCTGGTAAAACATTAGCATCTGCAGGTTCATTGAAAATGACAGAAGCACAAAAAGTTGCAAAACTTACACAAGCAGCTGTTGTTGGAAAAACGATTGCAGAAAAAGCTTTAAAAGCAGGAATTGAATCAGTAGTTTTTGATCGTAATGGTTACTTGTATCACGGTAGAATTAAGTCTTTGGCTGATTCTGCTAGAGAAGGTGGACTTAAATTTTAAATAAAAAATGGCAACTCAAACAACAAACAGAGTTAAATCAGCAGATATAGAGTTAAAGGATAAACTTGTCGCTGTAAACAGAGTTACAAAAGTAACTAAAGGTGGTAGAACTTTCAGCTTTTCAGCAATCGTAGTGGTTGGAGATGAAAATGGTGTAGTTGGTCACGGATTAGGTAAAGCTAAAGAAGTAACAGAGGCGATCACCAAAGGTATTGACGATGCGAAAAAGAATTTAATCAAAGTTCCGATTCTTAGAGGTACAGTTCCTCATACCCAAAAAGGTAAATTTGGTGGAGCAGAGGTTTTGTTGAAGCCTGCTACAGAAGGTACTGGTGTAATTGCAGGTGGAGCAATGCGTGCTGTTCTTGAAAGTGTTGGTGTTCACAATGTACTTGCAAAGTCACAAGGTTCATCGAATCCTCATAATGTTGTTAAAGCTACTATGGATGCACTTTCTAAAATGAGAGATGCAATTGCTGTTGCAAGACAAAGAGGAATTACCTTAGATAAAGTATTCAATGGTTAATAATATTAGATATGAGCATTATTAAAATAAAACAAGTAAGAAGCGCAATTAAAAGGCCTGCTGATCAAAAGGCTACTATTAAAGCTTTAGGTTTCAGTCGCTTAAACCAAATTTTAGAAAAAGAGGCTACACCTCAGATTCTTGGTATGATTAATAAGGTAAAACACCTTTTATTGGTAGTTGAATAAGAATAATAAAAAATTAAAAATGAATTTACACAATCTTACTCCTGCAAAAGGATCTGTTAAAAGAGAGAAGAGGATAGCACGTGGACAAGGTTCTGGTCATGGGGGTACATCAACTCGTGGTCATAAAGGAGCTAAATCAAGATCAGGTTACAAAACAAAAATTGGATTTGAAGGTGGACAAATGCCATTACAAAGACGTGTTCCAAAATTTGGTTTTAAAAATATCAATAGAATTGAATACAAAGCAATTAATTTAGATATTTTAGAATATTTAGCTACTGCTAAAGGTATTACTGAAATTACTCTTGAAGTATTTAAAGAAAATGGTTTATTATCTAATAATGAACTTGTTAAAGTTCTTGGAAGAGGTGAATTAAAATCAAAAATAACTGTCTCTGCTAATGGATTTTCTAGTACTGCAATTGCAGCTATTGAATCTCTAGGGGGTACTTGTTCAAAAATCTAACTATCTTTGCAAACTTTAGGATGAAACGATTTATACAAAACATACAAAATATTTGGAAAGTAGAAGAACTTCGAAATCGAATAATTTTGACTTTAGGACTGATATTAGTTTATCGTGTTGGTTCGTTTATCATCATTCCGGGTGTTAATTATGATGCTTTATCTACAAAGCAATCGACTCAAAATACGCTTGAAACACTTTTATCATTGTTTTCTGGCGGAGGTTTCACTAATGCATCTGTTATGGCATTAGGTATCATGCCATATATTAGCGCCTCGATTATCATGCAATTATTAGGTATGGCTGTTCCAGCAGTTCAAAAAATGCAAAATGAAGGTGAGTCGGGTAGAAAGCAAATTAATAATTACACAAGAATTTTAACTATTGTAATCTGTGCACTTCAAGCCCCAAGCTACTTATCGTTATACGTACAACAAAAAGGAGCTATGCCTGTTGATGCATCTACCTTTTGGTGGACACAAACCATTTTAGTTTTGATAGCAGGTTCCATGTTCGCAGTTTGGTTGGGTGAAAGGATAACTGAAAAGGGTATCGGTAACGGTATATCATTGCTTATAACTGTTGGAATTTTGTCCAGATTACCTGGAGCATTTTTTGCAGAATTTGGTCAGTCTGTACAAGGTGGAAACTTAATAAAATTAGTACTAGAGGTTGTTGCTTTCATGCTAGTTGTTTTAGTAACTATTTTAATAGTACAAGGCGTTAGACAAATACCTTTAAACACAGCGAAACGTGTTGTTGGTGCAAGAAACGTAGATGAAAGAGGTGCTAGAAGCTACCTTCCTATTAAAGTAAACGCAAGTGGAGTTATGCCAATTATTTTTGCTCAAGCAATAATGACTATCCCTGTAATGATCTACTCAAGTGCAACTGATTCAGCAGACCAAGGCGGTGCGATTCAAAGAACTTTGGGTGATGTATATGGTTTAAGTTACAATTTACTTTTATGCTTATTAATAATAGTCTTTACTTATTTCTACACAGCAATTATGATTAATCCAAGTAAAATAGCTGATGATTTGAAAAGAAGCGGTGGATTTATTCCAGGTATCAGACCAGGAGAAGAAACTGCAGAACATATAGATTCAGTTGTATCAAGGATAACATTTCCAGGTTCATTGTTTTTAGCACTTATAGCGGTTCTTCCAGCAATTGCAAAACTAGCAGGAGTTAATGATGGATTTGCAATGTTTTTTGGTGGTACCTCAATTCTGATAATGGTAGGTGTCGTTTTAGATACCTTACAACAAATTGAAACCTATCAATTAAATCGTCACATGGATGGGTTAATGGAAGGAACACGTGTAAGAGGTAGAAGAGATGCAAACGAATTATCTGGGTTTTAAAAATGGCAAAACAATCATCAATTGAACAAGATGGAGTAATACTCGAAGCATTACCTAACGCAATGTTTAGAGTTGAATTAGAAAACGGTCATATTTTGACTGCACATATTTCTGGTAAAATGAGAATGTTTTATATTAAAATACTTCCAGGTGATAGAGTAAAAGTTGAAATGTCGCCTTATGATTTATCAAAAGGTAGAATATCGTTTAGATATAAATAAAAAAAAATAATACAAATGAAAGTAAGAGCATCCGTAAAAAAGAGAACAGCTGATTGTAAAATTGTAAAACGTAAAGGAAGAGTTTACGTTATAAACAAGAAAAATCCAAAGTTAAAACAACGTCAAGGTTAATTTATTAGGTATATGGCACGTATAGCAGGTATTGACTTACCAAAAAACAAAAGAGGTGTAATTGGTTTAACTTACATCTATGGTATCGGAAGAAGTACTTCAAAAAAGATTTTGAATGTAAACGGTATTGATGAGAATATTAAAGTCCAAGATTGGAATGATGATCAGTTAGGTTTGATCCGTAATTCTATTAATGAAGTTAAGACCGAAGGACAATTGCGCTCAGAGGTACAACTAAATATCAAACGCTTAATGGATATTGGTTGCACACGAGGAATTCGTCATAGAGCAGGATTACCTTTGAGAGGACAAAGAACTAAAAACAATTCTAGAACTAGAAAAGGTAAGAGAAAAACTGTTGCAAACAAGAAAAAGGCAACTAAATAATAAATAGTATTATGGCAAAAACGAATCAAAAAAAGAAAAAAAATGTAAAAGTTGAGGCGGCTGGTGAAGCGCACATTCAAGCAACTTTTAACAATATCATTATTTCTTTAACTAATAATGTTGGACAAGTAATTTCTTGGTCATCAGCTGGTAAAATGGGTTTTAAAGGTTCTAAGAAAAACACACCATATGCAGCTCAAATAGCAGCAGAAGATTGTTCAAAAGAGGCACATGATTTCGGATTAAGACGTGTAAAAGTATATGTCAAAGGTCCAGGAGCTGGTAGAGAATCAGCAATACGTGCTATTCACAATACAGGTATTGAAGTAACTGAAATAGTCGATGTTACTCCACTTCCTCACAATGGTTGTCGTCCTCCTAAAAGAAGAAGAGTATAATCAAATAATCAAGTAACAAATAGGGAATATATCATCGAAGGAATGCCTTAATTCATGATTCCCAATTAAATTTATAATATGGCAAGATATACAGGTCCAAAATCAAAAATTGCTCGTCGTTTTCGCGACCCAATTTTTGGCGCTGATAAAGCGTTGGATAGAAGAGCTTACGGTCCAGGGCAACATGGTCCATCTAAAAAAAGAGGAGGAAAACAATCGGAGTATGCTATCCAACTTGGTGAAAAACAAAAAGCTAAATATACCTATGGTATTTTAGAGCGACAGTTCGCTAATCTTTTTGAAAAGGCATCAAGAATGAAAGGTATTACAGGTGAAGTTTTACTCCAGTTATGTGAAGCAAGATTAGATAATGTTGTTTACAGAATGGGTATTTCACCGAGTAGAAGAGGTGCAAGACAGTTAGTTTCTCACAAACACATTACTGTAAATGGCGAAGTAGTAAACATTCCTTCATATACCCTAAAAACAGGCGATGTTGTGGGGGTAAGGGAAAAGTCTAAATCCCTAGAATCAATTACAAACTCTTTATCAGCTAGTTCAAAAAAATATGACTGGTTAGATTGGGACAGATCAACTATGACAGGTAAAGTGTTAAATACACCTGCAAGAGAGATGATTCCTGAAAATATAAGAGAACAATTAATAGTCGAGTTATATTCTAAATAATATATTAAAGAAAATGGCAATATTGGATTTTCAAAAACCGGACAAAGTAATTATGATTCACTCCGATGCATTCAACGGAGAATTCGAATTTCGTCCCCTCGAGCCTGGATATGGTATCACAGTCGGAAACTCACTTCGCAGAATTTTGCTTTCTTCATTAGAAGGTTTTGCAATATCTTCAATCAAGATTCATGGTGTAGATCATGAATTCTCTACAATGAAAGGAGTAGTGGAAGATGTTACAGAAATTATCTTGAATTTGAAACAAGTTCGTTTCAAAAGACAAATTGAAGGTACTGATTCTGAAACAGTAATAATTTCAGTAAGCAATCAAAGCACATTAACTGCAGGGGATATAGGTAAATTTACAAGCGCCTTTCAGGTTTTAAATCCTGATTTAGTAATTTGTAACATGGAATCTTCTGTTAAAGTTGAAATGGAATTAACCATAATTAAAGGTAGAGGTTACGTTCCTGCTGAAGAAAATAAATCTACTAATGCACCTTTTGGTACAATTTTCATAGACTCCATTTTTACCCCTATTGTAAATGTGCAATATACAGTTGAGAACTTTAGGGTTGAACAAAAAACTGATTATGAAAAGTTAGTTTTCAATATCAAAACAGATGGTTCAATTCATCCAAAAGATGCTCTGAAAGAAGCTGCAAAAATCTTAATTCATCATTTTATGTTGTTTTCTGATGAAAGAATCACATTGGATAGTGAAATCAAAGCTGAAACTGAAGAATTTGATGAGACATCACTACACATGCGACAATTGTTGAAAACAAAATTGGTTGATATGGATCTTTCAGTAAGAGCATTAAATTGTTTGAAAGCAGCTGATGTTGAAACACTTGGTGATCTAGTTTCCTACGCAAAATCTGATTTGTTGAAATTTAGAAACTTCGGTAAAAAGTCTTTAACAGAATTAGAAGATTTAGTAGATAACAAAGGATTAACTTTCGGTATGAATGTAGCGAAATATAAATTAGACAAAGATTAGAATTTGAATCATGAGACACGGAAATAAAGTAAATCATTTAGGGAGAAAAACTGGTCATAGAAAAGCGATGCTTTCAAACATGGCTTGCTCACTAATCGAACATAAAAGAATAACAACAACCCTTGCAAAAGCGAAAGTTTTACGTGGATTTGTTGAGCCAATTTTAACGAAATCAAAAACTGATTCTACGCATTCTAGAAGAACTGTTTTCTCTTACTTACAAAACAAAGATGTAGTAACTGAATTGTTCAGAGAAATTGCTCCTAAAATTGCTGAAAGAAATGGTGGTTACACAAGAATTATTAGAACTGGTTTTAGACTTGGTGATAATGCAGAAATGTGTATGATTGAATTAGTTGACTTTAATGATATTTACACAAATGAAAAAGCTAAGAAAACAACTCGTCGTTCTAGAAGAGGTGGTTCTGCAGCTCCTAAAGAA
Organism: Chitinophaga pinensis; assembly: GCA_945863605.1. GTDB lineage: Bacteria > Bacteroidota > Bacteroidia > Flavobacteriales_D > Crocinitomicaceae > UBA952. The sequence continues at coordinate 46,606 of CAMAZP010000017.1, read as the reverse complement.
GTTGTAAATACAAACGAAGAAGTTGTATCTGACGCAGTAATAGAAACTACAGAAGAATCTACTGTTGAAAGTATTTCAAATGAGGAAGTTACTGATGAAGAAATTGAAGTTGTTGAAGAAACTTCAATAGAAAATACAACAGAAGATTCTACTGATTCCACAGAAAATTCTGATGAAGAAGAAAAATAGAAATTAACAGTATGTTAATAAAAAGGCGGTCTTTAGATCGCCTTTTTTGTTTTATTCTAACAACTTATGGAATGAAGTTTCTATTTTTGTCCAAAATTCTAAATGGATACAAATCAAGTTGCAGTTTTACTTTTAGAGGACGGAACTGTTTTTCAAGGTAAAGCAATTGGAAAAATCGGAACTACTGGTGGTGAAATTGCTTTCAATACTGGCATGACGGGTTACCAAGAAGTTTTCACAGATCCTTCTTATCTCGGTCAAATATTAATTATGAATACTTCGCATATTGGTAATTATGGTGTTCATCAAGAAGAGATAGAATCTGATTCAATAAAAATAGCTGGTTTAGTTACTAAAAAGTTTTCCAATGGGTATTCAAGAGTTTCAGCTTCTGGATCATTACAGAATTTAATGGAGAAAAACGAAACCGTTGGTATTTCTGATATAGATACTCGTGCTTTAGTTAGACACATAAGAAATAAAGGTGCCATGAATGCTATTATTTCCTCCGAAATTTTAGACATTAATACATTAAAAGAAAAACTGGCTGCTATTCCATCAATGGAAGGTTTAGAACTTTCTTCACGTGTTTCAACTAAATCTGCATATGAAGTACAATCACAGTCTGCAAATTTAAAAGTTGCACTATTAGATTTTGGTGTGAAAAAGAATATTGTTAGATGCCTTACTGAACGAAATTGTCATGTGAAAGTTTTCCCAATGAATAGTACTATTTCAGAATTGAATGATTTTAATCCTGATGGTTTCATGCTTTCTAATGGTCCTGGTGATCCCTCATCTATGCCAAATTCTGTAAAACTAGTGCAGCAAATTATCAATACCAATAAACCAGTTTTTGGTATTTGTTTAGGTCATCAAATTCTAGGCTTAAGTCAAGGACTTACAACAGTAAAAATGTTCAACGGTCATCGAGGAATCAATCATCCGATAAAGAATTTAAAAACTGGGAAAGGTGAAATTACTTCACAAAATCACGGTTTTGTTATTTCAAAAGAAAGTATTAATAATCAATCAATTGTTGAAGTAACACATATCCATTTAAACGATGGGACGATTGCTGGTATCGAAATTAAAGATAAACCCGTTTTTTCAGTTCAATATCACCCTGAAGCTTCGGCTGGACCACACGACTCCAGGTATTTATTCGATCAGTTTGTGAACAATATGCATCAATCAAAAAATCAATATAAATGAGTTACATTTCAGGAATTTATGCCCGCCAAATTTTGGATTCAAGAGGAAATCCAACAGTTGAAGTTGATGTAGTTACAATAAATGGTGTACTAGGTCGTGCTGCTGTCCCTTCTGGTGCTTCAACAGGAATACATGAGGCTGTCGAATTAAGAGACGGCGATACGTCTGTATATCTTGGAAAAGGGGTTTTAAAAGCAGTGAACAATGTTAATACATTAATCAATGATGCTTTGAATGGAATGGATATCTTCGATCAAAAAGCAATTGATACAGCACTTATTAAATTAGATGGAACCCCTAATAAATCTAATTTAGGTGCAAACGCAATCTTAGGAACTTCTTTAGCAGTCGCAAAAGCAGCAGCACAAGAAGCGAATTTGAGTTTGTTTAAATATGTTGGTGGAGTAGGAGCTGTAACTATGCCCGTTCCAATGATGAATATTTTAAATGGTGGTTCACATGCTGATAATTTAATCGATATTCAAGAGTTTATGGTAATGCCTTTGGGGGCTAGCTCATTTTCTGAAGGCCTACGTTGGGGAACAGAAGTTTTTCATAACCTAAAGAGCGTCCTTAAATCAAAAGGAATGTCAACAAACGTTGGTGACGAAGGAGGTTTTGCACCAAGTTTAGGATCAAATGAAGAAGCAATTCAAGTGGTTATTGAAGCAGTTGAAAAAGCTGGATTTAAACCAGGCCATGATATGTACATTGCCTTAGATGCGGCTTCTTCGGAATTTTACAAAGCAGACAAAGGAGTTTATCATTTTGAATCAACAGGTGAAGAAAGAACAGCTGCTGAGATGGTTGCTTATTGGGAAGATTGGACAAAAAAATATCCAATTATTTCCATTGAGGATGGATTGGCTGAAGACGATTGGGCAGGTTGGAAGTTAGCAACTGAGAAAATGGGCGATAAAGTTCAATTAGTTGGTGATGACTTGTTTGTAACTAATACAAAGCGTCTTTCTCGAGGAATTAACGAAGGAATTGCAAATTCGATTTTAGTTAAAGTGAATCAAATAGGTTCATTGACAGAAACGATTGAGGCAGTTCAAATGGCAACAAGAAATAGTTATACCTCAGTTATGTCGCACAGAAGTGGTGAAACTGAAGACAGTACCATCGCAGACTTGGCAGTAGCTTTAAACTGTGGTCAAATCAAAACGGGTTCAGCATCAAGAAGCGATCGTATGGCAAAATACAATCAACTTTTAAGAATCGAAGAAGAATTAGGAGAAGCTGCTTACTACCCAGGTAAAGACTTCAAATTCATTAAATAAGAAATTTATTTTTCTACCTATTCATAAGGCTATTCGAAAGGGTAGCCTTATTTTTTGCGCAATAATAAGATTGAACTTTTTTAAAAATTACTATCTTTCAAGAAAATAGCAAGCATGGAAAATTTACTTCCGATAATTTTAATAGTTCTTGTTTTGATTTTGATATTCATTGGCTATCAGTTGAATGAAGTTAATAAACTTAATAAACAAATAATTAGAAAAAACAAAAACTTAGAAATTGAAAACAGTAAAATAAAATCAGATAACTCAAAGTTAATTGCAGACAATGCACTTTTCGAAATTAATCAATTAAAATTCCAGTTACAACCTCATGCTTTACTTGGTTTGCTAGGGAATATTAAACGGATTTCAAATAGATTAAATCGAGGTTTAGATTCATTAACCGAAACACTTGAATACATCCTTTATAAGGGAAATAATAATCATTTAGTGAGTTTAAAAGATGAAATTAAATTCATAGAAGATTATTTGGATTTGAATGAATTGTTCGTTTCGCAACTTAATAATGTTAAAAGAGATTTTGAAAAAGTAGATGCAAGTTCTGCTTACTATTCTTCACCTTGTATTCCTCATTTAATAACAGCATATTTTATTGAAAATGCTTTTAAACACGGAGATAAAAATCATAAAGATTTTTTGAGAGTAACAGTAAAATTGACGAATAACGACTTTGAATTGAAGATCGAAAATCAAATAAATTCGAATATTGAAGTAAAAAAAGGTGGTTTAGGTCTAAAGAATATGAACAAAAGACTGGAACTTCTTTTAAGTGGCAGATACAGGCTTGATAGTTATGTAATGGATCAGAGATATTATTCAAATCTTAAAATTCAATTGGGATGAGTTTACTAAAAGTTGCTGTTTTAGAGGATGATCAATTGTTTCTTAAAGATTTAATTGACAGTTTAAAACGAACAAAGCTCGTAGAAGTTGTTGTTGAAGCTAAAGATTCTGACACATTTATTAAGGAAGTAAAAGGTAACGAAGTTGATGCTGTGTTTTTGGACATAAAACTTTACAACGAACAAAGAAATGGCATAGTTGTCGCTGAATTACTTAAAAAACCAACAATATTTTTCACGAGTGCAAGGAGTGAATACAGCGATAAAATTGAAGCACTCAAAACACTAAAAGATTTCCCTCCTGTTGAAGAATTTAATAAATCTCCCGACGTTGAAAGGTTAAAAATTATTTTAGAGAAATTTATTCCGAGAATTAGAGATTTTCAAAAACATTCTTTTGTTCGAATCAAAGTTAGGGGAGAAGAAAAACTCATTGACAAGGGAAATGTAACCTTTATTGCCTCTTCCAATAAAAATCATCAGATTTACTTTACAAATTGCGAAAGCATTGAGATTTATGATAAATCTTTTGAATACTTCGTTGAAAATCTTGGTTTCGGAGAAAATTCTTTTTGTCGTGTTGGAAAGTCTTACCTTGTGAATAAAGAGCATGCAAAAATTGAAGGAAACGATGTGATAACGACCTGTTTTTTAAATGGGAAAAATCGTCCAGAGATAATTGAAATACCTAAAGATAAACTAAGTGAAATAAAAAAAACTTTTTTATAGTTGGCTTGAAATCCCTTTTTAATTAGTCTAAATCCCTTTATTGAGGAGTAAATCCCTCGACAATTCCTTACCCTAATTTTTCGTATTTTCTTTGGTTCATCAAATCGATGAACTATGAAATTTTATCCAATAAAATTAAAAGGATTAGCAATCAATCAAAAGTTAAACTCTTACAGTTTTTCTTATTCTATTCCTGAAAATAAAATACACCTCGACTTTCTTTCTAGAACAGTTCGACCGCCTTGAATTTACTCAAAATCAACCTATTCTACATTTATCTTGAATATTCAATTTAAATAATTAGACAATGAGTAATATTAAAAAACAACAAAATAAAAACGAAACAGTAATGAATAAAAAACCAAACCACGAAGCTGATATTGTTAATCGTAATCCAGATACAAAGGGAGTAAATGAAGCATTTGCAAAAGCTGAAAAAAACAGATTGAAACAATTAGCTGAAAACCAAAAGAAAAAGGATCAGCAAAAAAATCCTGTTTCTAAACCAATTGTAAAACCAAAACCAATTGTAAAACCAACGGTTAAACCAAAGCCAGAGATTATTCCAAATTTACCAAGTAAAACGGGGAAACCTTCAGGGCCAAATCGAGGAAACAAGACTCCTAAACCAACTAAAAAATAACAGTTGAAAACCAAACGCACGGAGTTAATCACTTGACTTCGTGCGTTTATCGCAAAACCTTTGCATTTATCGTCTTTTAATTACAAACAAAACTTATCAATTTTGAACCGTCAAAAAAATGGACTTACACCAGAAAATAAAAATTTTACGATTGAGCAAAAATTACACACAAAACTACATGGCTGATGAACTCGGAATTGATCCGACAAATTACAGTCGTTTAGAACGTGGTGAGTCTAAAATTCCAATCGAAAGATTAAAAAAAATCGCAACTATACTAGGAACAGATATCAATGAATTTTTAGCATCCGAATTAAAAAACGAAGAATTGGATTCGAATCATTCATTGTTATTACACGGAATTTTAATAGAAATAAGAGCAATCAGAAAAAGTCTTAATTCATTAGAAATTAATCCATTGAAAACAGATTTGACAAAAAAAAGTAACAATTAAAAATCAATAACAAATGAATCAATTTTGCACTAAAATGAAATTTTTATTACTCTCAGTTCTTATCCTAAGTGCGGTTAGTTCATGTATGACCACAAAAACAAATGTTGGGGCTTATCGTGAAACACAAGGTGAAGAATATACTTATGCCAAAGGAAAACAAATGTGGTTGTTTTGGGGATTGATTCCTCTTGGACGAACAAGTGTAAGTACTCCATCTGATGGAAATTGCCAAGTGATAACTCGATACAACGCTGGTGATGCGATTATCTCAAGTTTAACAGGTGGTATTTTCACAACTCATACAATTAAAATTAAAGCAAAAAGACCTGCTAGTGCAAAGTCAACATCGACTGATGCCCCTACAGAAATAAAACCTTTAATGGATAATTTTAAATCAAAAGACAAAAACTAATCGTAATCAATTAATAATCAAATAATAAATCAAATGAAAAAATCAATTCAATTTATGCTTACCCTATCTTTGGGTTTCTTTTTACTAATTGCTTCAAGTTGCCAAAAAAATAACACAGGTGATTTAGTTGTAAATGTTGTCGACGGACTAAATAGTTCAGTCGGTTCTGGTAAAACGGTTTATTTATATAACAGTCAAACAGAATTTGACAATGGAACTTATTCTAAATCAGCAACAACTGACGCATCAGGTCAAGTTACATTTTCAAAACTAACACCTGGGGTTTATTTCGTTGATTGTGATTGGGAAAACAATTTAGGTTTCACAGTAACAAGTTCAGGAAGTGGAGAAGTGACAAAGAAAATGGTTACTACAATTACTGCAGCTCCTTAATACTAAACTTTTCTAAATTATACTAAGGCTATTCGAAAGGGTAGCCTTATTTTTGTTTTATGAAATAAGCCATAAAGAGATTCGTCACAATCAAGGTTGAATTTAATTGGCGATTCCATATGACCATTATAAAAACAATTAAACACATATGAAAAACTTCAACCTCCGAGTTTATGGCCTAATAATCAATGAAAACCAAGAAATTCTACTTTCGGATGAAAATCGTTTTGGACATTTTTTTACAAAGTTTCCTGGTGGTGGAGTTGAAACAGGGGAGGGGATAATAGATGCGTTGCACCGAGAGTTTCAGGAAGAGCTGAATCTCAAAATTGAGGATGCAACCCCTTTTTATTTCAATGATTTTTACCAAGAATCCGCATTTCGGAAAGAAGACCAAATCGTTTCTTTCTATTATTTGGTGAAATGTGACTTTAAAAAAATAAACTGTTTTAACTATGAAATTCCTTTTTTTGGAGAAACAGAAAAACAACGCTGGGTGAAATTAGAAGATTTAGAAGAAACAGATTTAACTTTTCCGATTGATAAAATGGTAGTTACCAAGTTGAAGGAAAGTTTCATTTAATACTGAAAATTTAATTATATCTTAAAATCCTTATTTCACATAATCCTGTTTCTGAACCAACATATACTGGTCATTTTCCAGTTTAATGTAGCCAAAATCATAACAGAAAAAGTACTTTGAACCCTTTTGAGTGTGGTAAATATTGGTGAAATAATGAAAATTAAACCCTTCTTCCGCCAAGGTAATACCATCTACTGTTTTTTTACCGTTGGGATTTAATTTAGCAAGTATTCTTCTGTTTTTTCTCAAAATCGCGTTGATTCTTCGCACTGTTGAGTTTGCATCTTCATTGATTTTGTTATTGAATGAATTACGACAATAATCCGAGCAGAATTTTTGGTCTTTTCTACCAGACAATTTTGTCCCACATTCGTTACAGGTTCTGTTTTCCATAGATTTGAATACCACAAGATTAACAAGAATTAACAGCAAAAACAATCTTTTTAGAGACAATCTTTGACACCTTTGCGTACACACGAAATTAGCATTATGTTAGACAATACAGCGCATTCAGTCAATCCTGCGGAATACCTGCGAAAATTAAGTGATGAAATTAAATTAGAATTAGTTGGTTTAGAGGCTTTAAAGAAAGAAATCAGCAAAACAATTGTCGGTCAAGATAAAATGATTGATCGTCTACTAATTGCCTTACTTTCCAACGGACATATTTTGTTAGAAGGTGTACCTGGTTTGGCTAAAACTTTGGCTATTAAAACCTTAGCTGATGCCATTCACGGTTCGTTTAATCGCATACAGTTTACACCCGATTTATTACCTGCTGATTTAACAGGCACAGTGGTTTATCACCAAAAAACAGAATCATTTGCTGTTAAAAAAGGGCCTGTTTTTGCATCTTTTGTTCTAGCAGATGAGATCAATCGTGCTCCTGCGAAAGTTCAAAGTGCCTTGTTGGAAGCAATGCAAGAACGTCAAATTACTATTGGTGACGAAACGTTTAAATTGCCCGAACCATTTTTAGTTTTGGCTACGCAAAACCCAATTGAACAAGAGGGAACTTATCCGTTACCAGAAGCGCAAGTCGATCGATTTATGTTGAAAGTGTCATTAGGTTACCCAACGAAAGAAGAAGAAAAACTAATCGTTCGCTCGAATATTCGCCCAGAAGGAATGCACAAACCTGCTCGTGTAATGAGCACTGACGATATTCTTCGCCTCAGAAATTTAGTGCGACAAGTTTATGTTGATGAGAAAATTGAGCAATACATTGTCGATATTATTTTTGCAACACGCACACCTGAAACTGTTGGCTTAAACCAATTTACAGACTTAATTGCTTACGGTTCTTCCCCTCGTGGTAGTATTAATTTGGCATTAGCAGCGAAATCTTTTGCGTTTATGCAAGGTCGCGCATTTGTGGTTCCAGATGATATTCGTGCCGTAGCAGTAGATGTGTTGCAACATAGAATCGGAATTACTTACGAAGCTGAAGCCGAGAATTTAACAGCTAAAGATATTATTGAAAAAATAGTTTCCTACGTTGAAGTTCCTTAAGTCGTGAATACCGCCGAACTAATCAAATCGATTCGTGCCTTGGAAATCAAAACCAAAGGCTTAACCAAACAGGCTTTCTCAGGTCAATACAAGTCAGCCTTTAAAGGTCGTGGAATGGCTTTTAGTGAAGTCCGTGAATACCAAATTGGTGACGAAATCCGAACGATTGATTGGAACGTTACAGCAAGATACAACACTCCTTTTATTAAAGTATTTGAAGAAGAACGCGAACTGACAGTGATGTTGATTTTAGATATTTCAGGTTCTTCGGCATTTGGTAGTGAAACGCATTCAAAGAAACAACGACAAATCGAAATTGCTGCAACACTCGCTTTTTCAGCCTTATCTAATAATGATAAAGTTGGAGCAATTCTTTTTTCAGACCATACTGAGCTTTATATTTCTCCAAAAAAAGGGCGCGACCACGTGTTATTGATTTTGCGCCAAATGATGGAATTTGAACCAAAACAATCGGGAACAGATTTAAAAGCAGCTTTGAAATTCTTAAGAAACACCCACAAACGAAGAGCAATTTGTTTTCTTTTAAGTGATTTTGAGGACGATATAAGTTTTATCGAGGATATGAAACGCACCTTAAAACACCACGATTTGGTGGCTGTGAAAGTGAAAGATAAAAGCGAAATGAAATTGCCACTTCGAGGATTTATTCAATTGTTTAATTCTGAAACCAATCAAACGACTTGGGTGAATGCCTCTTCCGAACGAACGAAACGATTGTTTGAGAAAGAATTTATTTTTCGAGAGCAAGCTTTACTTCAAAAGTTCAAAAGTTCTGGAATCGATTATGTATTATTCAATACGGAAGAAAATATTGTTCCACCATTAGTTCAACTTTTTAAAAGTAGAAAATGAGAAATTGGATACTGAGCATATTGTTTTTCAATGGTTTGTCACTTTTTGCTCAACAACCTGAAGCGCGAATCACTAAGAGTAAAGTCATCGTTGGAAACCGAGTAGATTTAATTTATTCAATTAAGCTAGAAAAAAATGATGATTTCAAATTCCGTAAACCATCGGGCAATTTTCCTGCTAAAATTACCAACGAAAATTCAAGTTTGAAAGGTGGAGATTTTAACGAAATTGAAATTGTAAGCTTTTACGACTCAATCATTGTCAATGGAAAAGATAAAATGTGGATGGGCGTTTTTGAGTTGTGTGCTTGGGATAGTGGTTTGGTAGTTTTGCAAGGTCCACGTTTCACCTTAAATGATTCAACAGGTTCATTTCCATCAACTTATTTGCAATGTAATTTAATTCCTCACAAAAAAGGAAAAGATATTTACGATATCAAAGAATCGTTTATTAAAGCACCGGTAGAAAAGGATTGGTTGTATTATGGAACTTTATACGTTTTTTGGTGGTTAATTCCATTGATAGTTTATTTGATTTATCGCTGGCGTACGCGTTCAAAAATTAAACCAAAAACACATATTCATGAAATTTCGCTCAAGCAAAAAACCTTACTCGCTGTTGATGCACTAGAGAAAGCTGAACTTTGGAAACGCGACAAATTGAAAGACCATTTTGTTGAACTCTCCTACATTTTGAGATCTTACTTAACTTCACGCTACGATTTGAATTTGTTGGATAAAACGACCTACGAAACGAAGCTACTTTTAACAGCTAAAAGCATTGATAAAGAAGTGATTGAATCTATTTTGAAGGTATTAAATCACTCAGATATGGTGAAGTTTGCCGATTCTAAACCAGGAGAAGAAATCATTGAAAAATCATTTTTTATGATTCGTCAATTAATTGTTGAAACCAGTCCAATTGAGTACGAACATGCTGAATAACTGGAACATAAATATCTTTCAATTCGAGTTTCTACAAGCTAATTACTTGTATCTGTTATTGACCTTACCAATTTTTGGTTGGTTATTGCTGAAACAAGAGAAGAAACGTACCGGTGATTGGAAATTTACTTCTTCCATTCAAAATCAAGAAAAACTCAAAGACAACACTATTTCCTACATTCGTCAAGGAATTATTCTCTTGAAATTATTAATTATTGCTTTTGCCATTTTAGCGCTAGCCAAACCATTTCGTTGGAACGATAGCGATGCCAATAGCCACGATTATAAGTACGGAATCGATATTGTGATTGCTTTAGACGTTTCGCTTTCGATGCTTGCGACTGACTTTGAACCCAATCGTTTAGAGGCAGCCAAAGAAGTTGCTAATGAATTTATCGATGGAAGAAGAGGCGATCGCATTGGATTAGTGGTTTATGCAGGAGAATCTTACACTGCTTGTCCGATGACTTTGGATTACGAAATTCTGAAAAAGCAAATTGACGAAGTTGACGGAATGAATATTGAGGGTGGAACGGCGATTGGAACTGGTTTAGGAACTGGAGTTGTGAATTTGAGAAGTGATAGTTTGAAGTCGAAAGTGATTATTTTGTTGACTGATGGAAGCAACAACGCAGGCGATATTACACCGCTTCAAGCTGCTGAATTAGCGAAAACAAAAAACATTTGTGTCTATACGATTGGCGTTGGAAGTAATGGAGTTGCTCCGACACCTGTAGTTACACCTGTTGGAATTCGCTACGAAAATATGCCCGTAGAAATTGATGAGGTTACCTTGAATGAAATTGCGGATGTCACAGGAGGTAAATATTTTAGGGCTACTGACAAGAAAAGTTTAACTGCCATATATGAAGAAATTGACCAATTGGAAAAATCAAAAATGGCAGATAAATATTATCAATCCGAGCCACCTCCGACTCCAGGTGCTTTTTTAAATTGGATTTTTGTATTTATCACTTTAGTTATTGTTTTAGAATTCAGCTTATTTGTTACCAATGATTGATCGAAAACCAACCTTTAATATTCGAAAAGTTGTGAGCAATTTAATGTTGCTGGAAGCTGGTTTTGGTATTTTAACTTTTACACTTTTCATGATTATCGGCTTTTTTAATGAAAATCTGAAGGTTTCAAGTATTATTTTTTTAAAACCATACAATCTTTTTCTTTTTGTTTTATTGGTTCCGTTTACATATCTGTTTGTACGCTCCTTAATCCGTAAAAACGAGATTGACAAGCATTTATCACAGTTTAACAAAAATGGAATTCCACAGCCAAAAAGTGTTTGGGTAATTATGCGATTCTATATTTTACGTTCGGCATTTGTCTTTTTGATTTTTGCCATGGCGCAACCGATTTACGGTAAAAAGAAAGTCAAAGGAACGGTGAAAAGCATGGAATTAGTGGTTTGTTTAGACGTTTCAAAATCAATGAATACAAATGATATCGACCAAACACCTCGTATTGAAGTAGCCAAAAGAGCATTAAATGCTTTGGTAAATAACCTCGCAGGTGAAAAAATTGGTTTATGTATTTTCGCTGGAACGGCTTATGTTCAATTGCCTTTGACTACTGATTACAACGCAGCTAAATTATTTATCAATGACGTAACTACCGATTTCATTTCAAATCAAGGAACGAATGTTTCAGTTGCTTTGAGTACTTCCAAAGATATGTTTTCAAAAGAAAATGTCACCAAAGCAATTTTTTTAATCACCGATGGTGAAAATCACGAGGAAGAAAATAAAGAGATTTACGAGGAAATTATCGAAAACAATATTCAAGTGTGTGTGCTGGGAATTGGAACTTCAATTGGTGGGTCTATCCCAATAAATCCAAATTATTTAGGAGAAGGATACATCACTAATTCAGTAGGCCAGCGAGTAGTTTCACGTATGGATCCAAGTTTTGTAAGACAAATTGCAAGTCAAACAAACGGGGTTGCTATGATTACCAGTGAGGCTTATCCCGACTTACAAACACTATTAACACAAATTAACCAGATGAAACGCACAAAATTGCGAGATTTGGAGTTCGATATTGAAGAAACAAGGTATCAACTGCCTTTATTCGTTTCTTTGATTTGCTTTGTTATTTGGTTGGTAATGCCTGTAGTTAAAGATTTGAGGTCAAAAAAATGAAGTCGATTATATTTGTTTTATTTACTGTTATTGCACTACAAGGGTTCGCTCAGCAATGGGTTGATTCATTAAAAGTTGCACGTTCAGCCTATAAAAATAAAGAATACGATAAAGCCAATCGTTACTACCGATCAGCTCAAAATTTAGCACCAAAGGATATTGACTTGTCAGAAGAAATCGCGCAATCAACTTATCGATCTCGTGATTTTGACAATGCAGAAAAAGTATATCAACAAGCAGCTTCAGAAAAAAAAGACAAGTTTGAAAAAGCAAAAATTCAACACAATTTGGGTAACACTCGTATGAAAAAAAAGGATTATTCAGGAGCAATTGAAGCTTATAAAGACGCTTTGAGAAACAAACCAAATGATCAAGAAACACAGTATAATTTATCAGAAGCTATTCGTCAGAAAAAACAACAAGAAGATAAAAAAAACAATCAGCAAAACCAAAATGGAAAGAATCCTTCACAGAATCAAAATAACTCAGGATCTAATAATTCCAATAATTCTAGTGGAGGTTCCAGTTCTTCAAAAAACGACAAAAAATCGAATGGTAATTTACCAAATAAACAAGCAGATAAACTTTTAGATAATTTGACAAGACAAGAAGCGAACACACGAAGAAGAATCTCAAGTGAGTCGAAAAATGAAGAGAATAAATCAAAATCAGGTAAAAATTGGTAATGAAAAATTGGTTACTTTTTATTAATCTCATGATTATCTCCACGTCAATTGCACAAAAACCGGTTGTGAAAATTGAGGTGGATCCTAAATTGGCACAAGCAGGTGAGTCGATTACAGTTACTATTAAAACAAATGTTCAAGGAGAAATTGACATTGATTTTCCAAGTGCTTTTGTTCCAGGTTATTCTGTGATGAATGGAATGGAACAAGAAACAGATTTTAATACAGGTAAAGTAATTACCTATTACTATTATTCGCAAGATGGAACAATTAAAAAAGAGGGTGAGTATACCTTTGGTCCAGCTTATATTAAAGCAGGTAGTAAAACCTACAAATCAAATACATTCAGCGTTACAATTCGTAAAGAGCAAGTTGTAAATTCGACGGGAACGATTTCTGCAAAACAATTCAGACAACCTGCTTTTGGTATTATCGAACGGAGTAAAAAACAACTCTATGAAGGTGAACCATTAATCTTAAATGCAAAAATTTACGCTCGCTTTTACCCAACTCATTTTGAAGATTATCAAACTTATATACCTGATGGAACTCAAGAAAAACAAGCTTTAGGTAACAACAATAAACTCGTTGCTGAACAAGAAAAAGTAAAAGGAATAGATTTTTATTCTATTGAATATGACCGCTCATTGGTATTCCCTAATCGAAGTGGAAAACTACAAGTGGACCCATTTAAACTTATTTTAAAGCGCGGTTTTGAAGGAATGCCTATCGTTTCTTCAGGTGTAAATGTGGACGTTCTTCCGCTTCCTGATAATGCACCATCTTCATTTATTGGTATGGTTGGAAAACTCAAAATGACTCAAAAATTAAGTCAAACTGAAGTGAAAAAAGGCGATGTTGTGAAACTTAATGTAACGCTTGATGGTGTTGGTAATATACACAATATAAACACTCCAAATTTGCAACTTCCAAATGGTATCACGTTGTATGGCGATCCAAAGATTGACGAAAACTATATTTTTACAGCTAATGGTGCTGAAGGTACAATTAATTATGAATACATCCTGCAAATAAATAAAGAGGGCTCATTTGAATTACCTGATTTAAAAGTTGCTTACTTTGATCCTAAATTGGAGAAATACATCGTTTTGAATGAAAGTTTAGGCAAATTAAATGGACCTGAAATACAAAATATGACAAAAAATTCAGGAACTACTCAATTAATTTCAGAAGCGAAACAAGATGATAAAAAAGAAGTTAATGATATTGGTTTTAATCTAATAAAATCACCAATTTTTTGGGTTTCTATATTTTCCTTATTTGCCTTTGCTGCAATGATTGGTTTCTCGAAATTCAAGTATAAAAATTCAGTTAATCAAGAGCACACAAAAAGTTCTATGCTTACAGCAACAACTTTTTCTAATATAGAAAATAGATCAAGTTGGACAGAGGTAGATATTGAAATAGAAAATGCAGCGTTATTGATTGCTTCTGGAGACGGGAAAAAAGCAGCTCAAAGTTTAGAAAAAGCTATTTGTAAATCTATGGGAATTGCTTTAAATATTGATGTCAATTTCAAATCTAAAGAAACATTAATCGAGTCGATGCGTGAAAAATACAGTAATAATATTAGTTGTGATAAATTGAAAATAATTATTCAAAATTGTCAAAATGCTTGCTACGGTTTCGGATTAAATGAGAGTGAAGAACAAGATTTGCTTAATTCGACAAAAGAAGTTGTAGGAGAAATTAAGAAATGGGTTAAAATTTAAAATAATCCCGAAATAACTTTTTATCAAACAACTTGGGATGAAAGTTTAAACTGCTACATTATTATCACGCAAAGCATCATTCAAAGATGTCTTCATATCAGTTGAAGCTTTTCTTTTACCAATAATGAGTGCACAAGGAACTTGATATTCACCTGCTGGAAATTGCTTTTTATATGATCCTGGTATTACTACACTTCTTTCTGGAACATAGCCCTTAAATTCAATAGGTTCATCACCCGTTACGTCGATTATTTTAGTTGATTTTGTCAATACAACATTTGCTCCAAGAACAGCTTCTTTTCCTACGTGAACTCCTTCAACAACTATACATCGTGAACCAATGAAAGCATTGTCCTCAATAATTACAGGCGATGCCTGAAGAGGCTCAAGTACGCCCCCAATACCAACACCACCGCTGAGATGAACATTTTTACCAATTTGTGCACAACTTCCAACTGTTGCCCATGTATCAACCATCGATCCGGAGTCAATATATGCTCCAATATTAACAAAGGAAGGCATTAATATTACACCTTTAGAAATAAATGAGCCATATCTTGCCACTCCCATAGGTACAACTCGTACACCTAAATTTTTGTAATCATTTTTTAATGCAATTTTATCGTAAAATTCCAAAGGTCCAACTTCAATTGTTTCCATTTTTTTGATGGGGAAGTATAAAATGACAGCCTTTTTAACCCATTCATTAATTGTCCAATCACTACCTTCATTTGGTTCTGCCACGCGTAAAAGACCTTTGTCTAAATCTTTAATTACCGTTTCAATTGCATTAATTGTTTCCGGTTTTTGCAAAAGGGAACGATCTTCCCACGCAGCTTCAATAATTGCTCTCATGTCTTTATTAATGTATAGTTTCTAATTCAATTTCTTTTTTCGGAATGAAGAATAATAAGATAAAACCAATTACGAAAAACGCTGTAACTGACATTACTGAGGCTCTCATTGATTCTGTAATATATTCCATAAAACCAAAGAAAAAAGTTCCAAATACAATTCCTATTTTTTCAGTTACATCATAAAATGAAAAGTAACTTGCACTATCAGTTGTTGGAGGAAGAAATTTAGAGTAAGTAGAGCGAGCAATTGTTTGAACACCACCCATCACTAAACCAACTCCAGCCGCCATTGTGTAAAATTCATTTGGAGTTTTAATAAAAAAAGCAAAAATACAAAGTCCAATCCAAAGTGAAACTGAAACCATCAAAGTGTAAATATTTCCAATTTTATAAGATAAACGAGACATTATAAATGCACCAAAAGCTCCAAGTATTTGGATGAGTAAAATAGCAATAATTAACCCAGAGGTATCAGCTCCCTCAGGCCATTGAATTTCTTTGTTAGCAAATATGGTAGCCATTAACATAACTGTTTGAACACCAGTGTTAAAAAAGAAAAAAGCATAGAGATAACGTTTGAGTCTTTTCGTTTGTTTGAATTCCTTAAATACCAGCTTTAACTCGTGAAATCCTCTCCACAAGTACCCCGGTTCAGGTTTCTTATTATGAACATTTGTTGGTAAAACTCGGTAGGTAAATTGAGAAAAACCAATCCACCAAACTCCAACAAAAACAAAACACCAACGTGCATCGTTTCCTAATACCTGAATCCAAAAAAGGCAAAAAACTAATAAAATCATCGAACCAAGATACCCCATTGAGAAACCACGTGCTGAAATTTTATCCTGATCTATCGGATTTGCAATTTCTGGAAGGAATGCGTTATAGAAAACAAGCGAATTCCAAAAACCGATTGAAGCAATAAAGATGGAAATCATACTTATTTCGACAAAATTCGCATCAAAAAAATAAATTGACATCGATGCAAAAGAACCTAAATAACAAAAAAATTGCAAAAATCTCTTTTTACTTCCTGTGTAGTCGGCAATTCCAGAAAGTAAGGGAGAAAGAAATGCAACCACCAAAAAAGAAGCACTTAAAACAAATGAATAGATCACAGAATTGGATAGCTGTTGACCAAAAAAATCAATTGTTATTTTTGTTCCCTCAGGAATTTTTTCCCAATCTGCAATATTGTTTTTTTCTGCATAAACTATTTTTGACTGCGTATCATAAAATATAGGAAAAATCGCTGAAGAAATTACTAAATTGTAAACCGAATTAGCCCAATCATACATGACCCAACCACGAATTATCTTTTTATCACCTTTGTTTATCATGGTTTAAAAGTAAATATTATCTTCTAACAATTTTTTTAAGCACGCTGTTAATGACAGTTTATTTTTGAATAATAATAAACTTAATTTCATAAAGATTATTAAATTTAAATAAAATCAAAAAATAAAGGGGGTTAATTAAATATTAATTATTTGTAGTTACTCCAATTAAACATAACTTATTTTATTTCAATATTAATCTTGAATAATTGGTTTTAAATCAAAAATTACTAATAAATTTTCTATTAAACTTAACAATTCGTTACTTTTACAATGTGCGAAGAATTACTACAGTTCTTATTTTGTTCATTGTAACATGGCAAATCATAGGTTTATTTTCCTATTTTGAATGGGCACACTATCATATTCGCCAAGACATTAAAAGTACATTGAAACAAAGTGTTCCTGAAAATCAGCTTAAATATTTTCATTTTACAAACAATGAAATCAAAAATCTAACTTGGATAAAATCGAATGAATTTAAGTTAAATGGAAGGTACTATGATGTAATCAAACGAATACCAACAAAAAGCGGTTTTCATTTTAAGTGTATAGATGACTTTCAAGAAACAGAATTGTTTCAAAAACTAGAAGAATCTACTGCAATTAATCTAAATAATTCGTCTTCATCTTCGCCTTTAAAACATTGGCTGAAATTATTGAAAACGCCTTTTGTTACCGATTTTAAATTTGTTAAAATTGCTGTAATTGAAAGTGTTAATGAATTTAAATCAGCTATTTTTCAATACAAAGAAAAGTATTCATTTTTGCATATTTCAAGTGTATTTTCTCCTCCAGAACAATTAATTAGTTAATTTATTGGTACTTAATATTTAGGTGAATGCTATGTGCATTGACTCTTCAGTACATTAAGAATTTTAAACATTTTTGGTGAATTAAACTAATTATGCCATTTGATTGAATTTAAATCAATGATTGGTTTCGTTTCGATTTTTTTCGATTATTGGTTTATGTCTTTTACCAATTTGAATTTAAAATTTAAGTAATAATTATTAATTAATTTTTAAAAATGAAAAATACTAAATATGCTTTACTGCTATTTGCTCTCGTCGTAAATTTTGCAGTTAAAGCGCAACAGAAAATTACAGTTAAAGATAAATATGGAAAGTCAGTTTCTGAGGTAACAGTTTACTCTGATAAACCTTATTTTAAAAGTGAAACAGATCAAAATGGAATTGTAGAGTTGCCAGCAATCGAGTTTGAGCAACTAGTTTTTTACAAAATGGATTTCAAAACTCAAAAGATTTCAAGTCAAGGATTGAAGGAAAATGAATTTGTAATTACGCTACAACCTTCTGTTTTGGAGATAGGAGAAATGGTGGTTTCCGCAACGAAGTGGAATCAATCGTCTTCCGATTTATCTTCGAAAATTACAACTATCAAAGCGAAAGATATTGCACTTCAAAATCCACAAACTGCAGCTGATTTATTGTCAAATTCAGGTGAAGTATTTATCCAAAAAAGTCAGCAGGGTGGAGGAAGTCCAATGATTAGAGGTTTTGCAACCAATCGTTTGTTGTATGTTGTAGATGGAGTGCGAATGAATACAGCTATTTTTCGTTCTGGAAATATTCAAAATGTAATCTCTATTGATGCATTGGCAATAGAATCTGCAGAAGTTCTCTTTGGTCCAGGCTCTGTAATTTATGGTAGTGATGCCATTGGTGGAGTAATGAATTTTAGAACTTTAAATCCGAAATTTTCTAAAACTGACAAACCACTTACAAAAGCCAATGCATTGATGCGCTATTCTTCAGCGAACAACGAAAAAACAGGCCATTTTGATGTAATGGTTGGTTGGAAAAAATGGGCAATTTTAACAAGTGTAAGTGCGAACGATTTTTCTGATTTACGAATGGGTTCACACGGTCCTGATGAATATTTGAGAACGTTTTATGTCCAGCGTCAAGATAGTCTTGATCGAGTTGTGACGAATTCAAACCCCTTGATTCAAAAACCTACAGCTTATTCTCAAGTGAATTTGATGCAAAAAGTTAGTTACATACCAAATGAAAATTGGCAAATTGATTATGGTTTTCATTATTCTGAGACTTCCGAATATGCAAGATATGACCGACTCATTGAGTTGACAGGCTCAGGTTTGCCTCGTTCTGCTGTTTGGAATTATGGTCCTCAAAAATGGATGATGAATAACTTAACAATCAATCACCATAAAGCGAATAAGATTTACAATGAAATGTCGATTCGTTTGGCGCAACAGTACTTTGAAGAAAGTAGAATTGACCGTAATTTTAGTGGAGGAAACAAAAATCGTTTACGCACCCAACTCGAAAAAGTGGATGCTTATTCCTTAAATGTTGATTTTGAAAAAGCAATTAAAAACCACAAGTTATACTATGGAATTGAAGGAGTTTTCAATAAAGTAGGTTCATTTGGTTCAGCGATTAATATTACAACTGGCGATTCAATTCCTGTGGCTGATCGTTACCCAGCTTCCACTTGGTTGAGTTATGGTGCTTATTTTACGTATCAGGCTAATATATCAAAATTGATTTCTGTTCAAGCCGGAGTTCGCTACAATCAGTTTCAATTACATTCAGATTTTACAAGAATTTTGGAATTTTACCCTTTTGATTTTACAGAAGTAAAATTGAATAAAGGTGCTACAACAGGAAGTGCTGGAATTGTTTTTAAACCTACTGAAAAAATGAAAATTAGCTTGGTGGGTTCAACAGGATTCAGAGCGCCGAATGTGGACGACATCGGTAAAATTTTTGATTTTGGACCGAATGAAGTTGTTGTTCCGAATAAAGATTTAAGTGCTGAGTACGCTTACAATGGAGAATTAAGTATTTCTAAAATCTTTGGAGAATGGTTGAAATTGGACGCTACGGGTTATTATACTTATTTGGATAATGCAATGGTGCGAAGAGCATTTCAAGTAAATGGAGCTGATAGCATCTTATTTGACGGTGAGCAAAGTAAAGTTTATGCAATTCAAAATGCTTCTTTTGCAACAATTTTCGGTTTTCACGCAGGCTTTGAAATGCGTTTACCGAGTGGATTTTCTTTGTTGTCACAGTACAATTTTCAAAATGGGGTAGAGGAAATGAATGACGGAGTTGAAAGCCGTTCACGTCACGCTGCACCTGCATTTGGAGTGACGAGATTAACTTACACCAATGAAAAAGTCACACTTCAATTGTATGCGATGTATAGTGCAGGTTTAAATTTCGATGATTTAAACGATGAGGAGAAACTAAAACCAGCAATTTACGCGATTGACGAAAATGGTAATCCTTATTCACCATCTTGGTACACACTCAATTTGAAAACGATGTTTAAACTAACAGATAACTTTTCAGTAAGCGCTGGTTTAGAAAATATCCTTGATAAACGTTATAAAACCTACAGTTCTGGTTTGGTTGCGCCGGGTAGAAGTTTTGTTTTATCGCTAAAAGGAAGTTTTTAATTAAGGTTTAAAAATGATTTTAACGCCTCAGTAAACTGGGGCGTTTTTTTATTTGCTTTTGGTTTTTATTGCTGAAAAAGATATATTTATTGAATTGAAATTTAATATGTGATTAAGTCGATTTTTGAATTTAAAATTACTTTTTTATTCTTTTACTTAACGCTTGATATACTACTTCTTGAATATCAGTTCGAATGTGCATATCTCTAAGTTTCCAATTCTCAGGATCTGGATGCACACGGTTAGATAAAAACACAAAAATCACGTTGTCATTTGGGTCTGCCCAAGCTAAAGTTCCGGTAAATCCTGAATGTCCAAAGCTTTGTTGCGAAGCCGATTTAGCACAAGTTCCACCTCCGCTAGCATTTGGTCGATCAAAACCTGCACCTCGCTTATTTCCTTGAAATTGTTGTTTTGTAAATTCGTCAATAGATTGCTCACTAAAAAAACAGAAGCCAGCATATTTTCCTTTGTTTAGGAAAAGTTGCATAATGCTCGCTAAGTCAGTTGCATTAGAGAACAAACCCGCATGTCCACCAACTCCTCCGAGCAAAGCTGCACCTTGATCGTGAACATATCCTTGAAGTAATTGATTTCTAAATATTTTCTCGTCGACAGTTGGAATTATTCTGTTTTTTGGATAAAAATCTAAAGGCAAATAACTCACATTTCTCAATCCCATTGGGAGGTAAATATTATTTCTTAAATAGGTGTTTTGTTTTTCTTGAATTTGTTTTTCAACTATTTTTTGCACGAAATAAAAACACAAGTCAGAATACTCATATTTCTTCGTGCCAAGTGGAGCTTTCACAATTTCATCAAACATCACATCAACATAATTATCTCGAACGAATATACCTGCTGCGACTTGTTTTGAAAATCCTTCTTTTTTGATATTTGAATAGACTTCTGGATTTAATTGATCTGCTGTATAAGTGTTTTTATTGAATGCAATCCAAGGTTTAAAACCAGCTTGATGCGCCATCATATCTTTAATTAATACTGAATGATACGGAGTTTTAGAGGTCAAATCAGGCAAATAATCTCCTAAATTTTTATTCAAATCAAATTGTTGCTTAGTATGCAGGTGTAAGGCCATTAAAGTAGATGCAGCAATTTTTGTTACTGATGCAATATCGTATAAATCATCATTTTTTACGGTTGCTTCATTATTTGCATATGTTGGATTTCCAAAGCTTTTTCTATAGATGATTTTGCCTTCGATTGCTACCACAATTTGGCAACCAGGATAAGCTTTAATAGTTATTCCATTCGTAGCGATTTCATCTATTTTCGCTAAATCTACACTTGATATTCCAACTTCTTCGGGAACAGTAAATTTAAGACGTCCATTCGCTTTATACTCAATTCCATCACCAATTTTAAATTTTGAGCCACAATTATTTTTTAATTTTCCCTTCGCTTCAATTGCTCCAAATAACTGCTGAACAACAACATTTTGAGCGATTTCATGGTTTTCAGGAGCAAAAGTAATAGATTTTACATTCTTTAAATCTAGAAAATCAATAAAATTTAAATTTCCGAAAACACATATAGAAACAGGGTTTGCACTCGAAATTTGATTGACAATTGTAGCATATTCTTTATTAATTTCGTTCTTATCAGTTCCAGTATTATCAGCGTGAATGGATAAAATTATTAAATCAGATTTATTCAAGAATGAATAATTTTTCGTTGCAAAGTCAGAGCTTGAAATTCGAATAGATGAATCAAAATCGGTAAATAGTTTACTTGTTTCTTCAAATGATTTTGAGTCTCCACCAATTGATAAATGAGTGATTTTACGATTTAAATTACCGAGTGGCAGAAGATTGTCTTCATTTTTGAGTACAATGATTTCATTTTCAATAGCAAGCGACTGTTCAAATCCCGCTAATTTATTTAAATGGGTTAATTCTTTAGTTATCCATTTTGATGGAGCAGGTTTTGGTGCCGAGTAAATTATGGTTTCACTTTTCGATGAGCCCATAATAGGAATTAAAAACGAAGTTATTCCTAACGCAATTACTCCAACAAATATGATTTTTTTTAGGTTCATCATTCATTTTTGTGTAAAGTTACGAAACAAAAAAGCCGATGAATCTCAACGGCTTTAGATTATTCTTTTTTTATTGAAGTTCAAAACGAATTGGAAGTTGAACGCGTGTACGAACTTTTTGAAAATTCGTTTCACCAGGAATCCATGTTGGGAATGATCTTACTAGTCTTAATGCTTCTTTTTCCAAACTTGGAGACACTTTATTTACAGCAACAACATTAGTGATAGAACCATTTTTCTCCACAACAAAAGAAACAAAAACTACACCTTGTTCATCCATGTCAATTGCTTCCTGTGGATAATCCAAATTGGTAGCAATGAATTTTTTTAACGCAGGATAATCACCTTGGAATTTTGCTTCAATTGTTGGAGCATCAACAATTTCAGGGTCAATTTCTATGATTACCTCATTATTGATTTCGATATCAAATTTTTTATCTATTCCTCCAAGTGAAACCTCAGTTTTGATTGGTGTTGTTTTGTTTTTGGATTCAGAAATACGTTCGTCAACTGTACGCTGAATGTTTATTGTTGCTTCCTGTTGTTTTTCTGGTTGCTTTTGTTTGTTTGGTAATTTCAATTTTGGTATTTCAACTGGCTTTTCTTCTTCAATAAAATATTCAATTTCAATAGCTTTTACTTTCTTTTTCTCAGCCGTGATTTCACTTTCGTTTGAATAAGTAAAGGCTGCTAAACTCAATCCCCCCATTGTTAAAAGTCCTACAAAGAAATTAGTTGAGCGCACAGCTTCAAAGTCGCTGATTTTTGTTTTTTTAGATTCCATGGCTTAAATTTTTTAAGATTTAATGGTTAATTTCAAAAGTTATGCCATATATATGGAATGGCTTTTTCTGTTGTACAAATCTTTATAAATATGTTATATTGAATTGTTAATCAAATATTTATCAAAAATCTGCAACATTTATCAAAAAATAGCGTATGGGATTAACTGATGACTAGAATTCAAAAAATACTACCATTTTTACTCGGGATTTTTTTATTAATTGCTTGCGAGACAGTAACTAAAAAAGAAGATGAAGTAAAAGCAATTGATTTAAAAGAAATTCAAAAGAAAGGTAAACTAACCGTTCTTACTGAAAATAGTTCATTATCGTTTTTTGAATACCGAGAGAAAAATTTAGGATTTGAATATGAAATATTAGAGGCTTTTTCAAAATATATTGGTATTCCATTAGAAATTAAAGTCGTACCAAAATACTCAAATTTACGCCATTTTTTAAATAACGGAGAAGGTGATATTATTGCTGCTAACCTAGCAATTACATTATCTGCTCAGAAAAAAATAAATTTTTCTAACCCTTATTATTTTTCATATCAGGTACTTGTCCAGATGAAGAGTGACAGTCTCATTTTAGATGCCTCAGATTTAATCGCTAAGGAAGTTACCGTTCGCAAGAATACGATTTATGACCGAAGACTACTTGCATTACAAGAGGAGATTGGTGGGATAATTAATATCAAATACGCTAATGAAGATTTGATTGTCGAAGATTTAATTGAAAAAGTTTTAAAAGGTGAAATCAAATACACAGTTGCTCACGAAAATCTAGCTCGCTTGAGTAAAGAAGAACATCCAAAACTCGATATTAAAACCAAAGTTTCATTCAAACAACGTATAGCTTTTGGTTTGCGTTTAAATAGTCCCGAATTAAAAAAGAAACTCGACGAATTCCTTAAAAAATATTGTGAATCCGAGGAATATAAAGCACTTAAGCACAAATACTTTGATTTTATTCCTGAAGAAACTGGGGACGAAGCTCCTTTAGGTCGTGGGAAGATTTCTCAATATGATAAATTCTTCAAGCAAGCAGCTAAATCAGCCGGTTGGGATTGGAAATTTTTAGCTGCTATTGCCTACAAAGAGTCGCGATTCAACCCATACGCAAAAGGTGCAAGAGGAGCTTTTGGTATAATGCAATTTATGCCAAATACAGGAAATGATTTTGGTGTAAACCCAATGTCAAGTCCTGAGATACAAATAACTGCTGGAATGAAATTAATTAACCGTATTTATAATTATTGGAATTCTATTCCTGATAAACAACAACGATATAAATTTACACTTGCTTCATATAATGCAGGTCCATGTCATATTTTTGATGCTCAAGTCCTTGCAAAAGAGGAAGGATTAAATCCTGAGTTATGGGATGGAAATGTTGAATTGATGGTTGAAAAACTTTCTGATCCAGATTATTATCGTCGTCCGGAAGTGAAATGTGGTGCTTACCGTGGACACGCTGTAAAATATGTTGAAGCTGTAATTCGGATATATAATTCATGGAAATAATTCCAAATTTTCGCAAGCGTTTGATTATAGTTCAAGGTCCAACAGCTTCTGGAAAAACTAGCTTGGCTATTTCACTTGCGAAACATTTTCAAACAGAGATTATTTCTGGAGATTCTAGACAGTTTTACAAAGAAATTAGTATTGGAACAGCTAAGCCAACGACTTCGGAATTGAATGAGATTAAACATCATTTTATTGATTCGCATATAATAACCACAGAATTAACAGCAGCAAGCTATTCTATTGAAGCAAGAATAATATTGAATACACTTTTTAAAACCAAAAACGAAGTTGTCCTTGTCGGAGGTTCGGGAATGTTTATTGATGCTTTGACGTTTGGTTTAGATGAAATTGAAACTTCCAGCGAAATTAAATTAGAATTAGAAAAGCGACTTGAAACCGAAGGACTTGAAGTTTTAGTTAAAGATTTGGAGCGTTTAGATCCAGCATTTTCTGCTATTGTCGATAAAAAAAATCCAGTAAGAATTGTTCGTGCCTTGGAAGTTATTTATTCAAGTGGACAAAAATATTCAGCACAAAGAAAAGGTTTCAAGAATGATTTAGATTGCGAAATTATTCGGTTTTCGATTCAATGGGAACGCAAAAAACTCTACGAACGCATCAATCAGCGAGTTGATAATATGCTGACTGATGGATTATTAGATGAGGTTAAATCCGTAATTCAATTTAGAAATTTAAAATCGCTCAACACAGTAGGCTACAAAGAACTTTTCGATTATTTTGACGGGAAAATGACTTTAGATGAAGCAATAGAAAAGATAAAACAACATTCGCGCAATTACGCCAAACGACAAGAAACATGGTTGAAACGTTATAACGATTTACATAGTTTAAATCCCAACAGTTCAGAAAGTTTGTTTGAGCAAACTATTGCCATATTGTAGCTAAAATTTTAAAAAAAAACTGGTGTTAAAATAAAAGCGACACTTTCGCGTCGCTTTTATCAAGTGGACTTAACTGACATTTTATCGAACCCCTTTTTGGAAGATTTGGAGAAGTTGGTAAATGTTTTGAAATGAATCATAGAAATTCATATATTTATTGGATTATTAATTTCTTCAACTCTAGCATCATTAAAAGAATAGGTATGAAACGAATTTTTTTTATCCATGATGTGATTCCGAAACAAACTCTTGACTGATTGATTCAAACTCTTCTTGGGTAGGTATTATTTCATTTTTATTATTCAGTTCTTTTTGACCAAATAATCCAAATTGGACAAATAAAAAAATAGATAGGATTGAGAAGTGATTTTTCATACTTGAAATAACTTGTAAAGTCTCATTGGTTACTAAATTATGAAATCATTAATTCTAAACATTATTATTCCCTTTCCAACAGCTTTCCTTATCATTTAAATTAAATGGTTGAAAAGGAATCAATAAAAATCAAACAATCAACTGTTTGATTAGAATTTACTAATGTGGGATTTAATCCCTGAAAGTATCACATCAAAATCAGGTTGACCATTATAATAGAGGTTACTTGTCGATTGATATTGTTTGGTGAATGTATCTTTAATCGAGTCATCGGTTAACAAGAGTGCCGGATGTTCCGATAATGGAATTTCATTATCAGCTCCTCTAATTCTTAGTGCTTTGTGTTTTATGTATTCCTCTGATCCAATGAATTGGATTATTTCTGGTTTCTGCAATAAACAATAGACATCATAATACTGTCTCATAAAATTTTTGACATTTGAATTACTATCGCTATCCTTGTTTCGATATTTCCGAATAATGGTCTGGAGTTTTTCAATGAGTGTATAACCTGGATGATAACACAATACTCCTTTTGCTAAATTGCTTATGTATTCCTTATCCAATCCATCCTTCTCAAGCTGTTTCCAAACCCAAGAGGATATATCCACAGGTTGATTGGGTGTAACTTGGTCAAAACCTACTTCAAGTAATATGCCATCCTTTAATCCTTCAATGGATGATGTAAAACTATCGTAATAAATTCTGATTCCACCACTTCTATATTTATCGAGATCATCAAACTCATAATCTCTTTCAATTTTTGTGATTCCATCAATTTCTAATTTGGATGCCAGAATATCATAGAACGACTTACGGGCATTTCTAACAGCTGGTTTATCCGCCTTACCTTCTGTTGGAAATCCAAAATTTGTTTTAATATGAATGTCAATGTCCTCAGAGAATCTATTAATAAGACCGAATCCTTTAGATAAGGAAGTTCCACCCTTTAATTCAAATTCTATATTCTGTTGTTGCAGAGAATACAATACGTGCATTATCCAATAATCCTTTTCAATTAAGGCTACATTGATTTTCTTATCGTTTGCAACGATTGAAAGTAAATCTTTAAACTCTGGATCACGATGAATATAATTATTCATTTGAAATGTTTTTTCGGATAAGAGATTTCAAAATCCGTTTTGTTTTTCCTGAACCAAATTGTTGGGTAATTTTCATCAATTCAGTCAAATTATACTCTTTCAACTTTGAAGGTAGTTTATTTATTACTGAATCTTGCTCTTCGGCCAGATACTCCAAATGATTTAATAAATCCACCAGAAGAAACTCTTTAGTGACAACATTTGGAAAAGATGTTTTTAACTTAAACTCAAAGTGTTTACCGTTCAACTCAAATTTTCCTTTTCGTTTATGATTGTAAACCCAAGTAATGTTATATAGTTGAGTTAATCCAAATCCAAGATTGTTATATGAGTTTGGAGACAATAAAAGGAAATCCTCATCTTTTAAAAATCGCTCAATTAATGTGGAATCACTTGGAGGAACAACCCCAAACTTTGATTTGCGTGGTGCATAATACAACCCTTGACTCACTTTGATTAGTAACCCTACAGAAGTTAATTCAGCCAAATGTCTATCAATTGAATTTGAATAATATTCCAAATCTGATCTTCGATAGACTTCACCGTATTTTATATGTTGGTTTAATTGGTTCATTAGTTTAAATACAAATGTATGAATAGTTTTTTATTGAATGAAATAATTTGAAAAATTCATTCAAATACGAAAGAAGAAATTAGACCAATTATTCCCTTTCCAACAGCTTCCCTTATCATTCAATTAAATGGTTGAAAAGGAATCAATAAAAATCAAACAATCAACTATTTATTATCAAATACAATCAGTTCAGTTTAAGCAGGGTTGATGAGTATTTGAAAAATACATAATGGCAGTTTTATACCCTTGTACTGCATTAACAAAAATAAGGTCTCAACAAGAATGCTCATTCAATAAAAACCCTGCTCTGTCTGAGGGATTGACAACAGGTGCTGCATACCTCTTTGAGGTAAAAGAATGAGTAACCCAAATAACCTAAGTCAATTTGACTGAAGATAATAAGAAGTCGCTCCCTCCCTTGGGTATCCTCCCCTATATATAAGGTTTTACCAGAAACAAATGCCTTCAATGACGTCTATAACCCTTATTCAAAAAAATATTTTTCTAGAAACAAGATCCCTTTTTTCAGATAAAATCAAAAAGTGAAATAAAGATTTTTGTAACGAAAATGGAAAAAATCGTTTAGGATTGGAATGAATTGATTTTATGAAAAATACTCTTCTAGTCCTATTCTTATTCTCCATAACAGTGAACTATTCACAAAATTGTCTATTATCTTTAGATGTAAAGAGTTATAAAACAGTTGAAAAATCCTTTTTAAAGAAAAAACATAAGAATATTCAAATAATATTAAAAACTGAAGAATGTCTTTGCACCGAAAATGTTTTTGAATATTTCATAAATTCAAACTACTACACAAATGGAAGAATCGTTTCGAGTAATTATAAATCCAATGACAAATACTTTTTACTATCCAACAAAAAAAGGAAGATAGAAATTACAATCAAAGACAATCTTCTAACCATAGAAGAAACAAGTGGTAATAAACATACAAAATATACAAGTACCGATTTTACTAGTAAATGGCTTGATTAGTTCGTTTAATAATTTTAATAAATAAGACCCCATTTCTAATTAAAAGTACAATTTCAATATCCTCTTAGTGATAAGGTTTGGTCATAGTCATAAAATCAAAAAAGGATCTTTCAAGGTTTGTGTCGTAAATCCGATTGGGGATCTGGAAAGGTTTGCTGAAAATTGTTTAATGCTTTTTCTTGTCGCTCAAATATGTACGTTTTTAGACCAAAATGGGGTCACATAACTCGAAGGAATCGCCTTTGTTTTAACAAATGTTTTAACAGGAAATGAAAAACCCCTGAAAATCAATGATTTAAAGGGGTTTTTTACGTGGTACCTCCAGGAATCGAACCAGGGACACAAGGATTTTCAGTCCTTTGCTCTACCGACTGAGCTAAGGTACCAGCTTTCGGTGGGTGCAAATTTAACAACTTTTTCTTTTGAAAATCAAATTTATTTCCAAAAAATCGTAAAAAGCAGTTTAACTTTGTGCTGAAAACCGATGAAAATGGAAAGAATTCAAGTGCTTGACGCAGGCAATACACGAGTGAAACTTGCTGTATTTGAAATCAATACCCTTCTTTCTGTTCAATATTTTGAAGATCGTATAGCTCTCCTAGATTTTATAGATAAAAATGAAAAAATCGTTCTTTCTTCGGTAATAGATGCCTCTTTTTTGGAGGATTTAACAAAAAAAGCTAGTTCGATTTTTCAAATTCATTCCAACTTGACGCTTCCATTTGGGATGAATTACAAAACTTCAGAAACTTTAGGCATTGATCGGCTTTGTAATATCGCTGCTGTAAATTTGCTAAAGTCAACTGGGAATCGCTTGTGCGTTGACATTGGTACCTGTATCAAATTTGATTTTCTAGATGAACATCAAAATTATCTAGGCGGTGCGATTTCTCCTGGTTTGCGGTTGCGTTTCAAAGCTTTAAATTCATTCACAGCCAAACTACCGCTTCTTGAACCAACAACAGCAATAGATTTAATTGGCGATTCTACAAACACGGCCATTCAGTCAGGAGTTCAAAATGGGATGAAAGCTGAAATAAATGGTATTATTAATCGTTATCAACAGGAATATCAAGACTTAACTATTTTTA
The DNA here is from genome assembly GCA_945863605.1 of Chitinophaga pinensis. Classification (GTDB taxonomy): domain Bacteria; phylum Bacteroidota; class Bacteroidia; order Flavobacteriales_D; family Crocinitomicaceae; genus UBA952. The sequence continues at coordinate 16,879 of CAMAZP010000017.1, read as the reverse complement.
TTACAGGTGGTGATGCTCATTATTTTGATTTCGAGCAAAAAAATAACATCTTTGCAGACGAAAATTTAACCATCAAAGGAATCTTTGAACTTTACAAATTAAATGCGACACACGCTTAGCTTATTTTTTATAGCTTTTTTATTAGGTATTTATGGACAATCAAGTACCAAAGACCCTATTTCCTTTTACGGAATTGGAGAACGAGCAACAGGAAGTCACTCCATCTACAATGCACTTGGTAAAAACAATTTTAACTTTTTTGATTCTACGCAATTAAACTTTTTCAATCCAGCGTCTTACAGTACAATGAGTAGTGGAAATACCCTTTTCTCATTAGACATAACTTCAAGACTTTCTCGATTTGAGCAAGGGCCAACCTCAGAATTAAATGGAAATGCGTTAGTCGAACATTTTGCAATTGGTTTTAAAATGAAAAAAAGTATGGGTTTAGCTTTTGGGTTAAGACCTTTTTCTACGAGAGGCTATTCTTTCTCTGAAAAACAATTTACTGGAACTGATACTTTAGAATATACATATTCTGGCTCGGGTGGAATTCAAAATTTATTTTTAGGTTTCTCTTATGCAGTAGTAAATAATAAAAAAACCAAATTAGCACTAGGAGCAAATGCTTCTTATTTATTTGGAAATGTAAACAACCAACGAAAATCACTTCTGATCGACCCTAATACTTCTCAAGGAGGTTTGAGTTATGCTATTTTTCAAATGCGTGCTTTTCACTATGAAATAGGAACATTTTTCCGTCAAACGATTGCAAAAAATCAGCAATTATTACTTTCTGCTGTAATTGAGCCCTCCCAAAATTATAAAACATCCTACAATGAAGAGTTATATGCAGCATCGAATATTAATAACCCAAGTACATACGATACTTTAATTTATAACCAAACAAGCGGTACTTTAAACGTTGGATTAAGTTATAAATTAGGAATCAGTTATTTATTTTCTCTTCCGAATTGGGAACGCAAAACACGCCTGTTACATCCTGGATTGAATGTTATGGTTTCGTATGCTTATTATGGGGCTGTACAACCTAGAATTGGAAGTTTAACAACTTGGCCGCTCACAGATTATGATAAATTCAGCTTTGGTTTACAGTTTAATCCTGAACTCAAAATAGCTGAAAACTTCACGAATTTAAAAACTTTGGAGAAATTCAGTTACAGACTTGGATTCTATCAACAAACTTTACCTTACTTACTTAATAATTCTCAATATTTCGATCGTGGCATGACATTTGGTTTGGGCATCCCGATTCTAGCTCAACAGTCGCTTTCATCAGTTAATATCGCTTTTCAATTCGGACAGCGTGGCGTAAATGAGAATAGCGCGTTAAAAGAATCATATTTAGGTATTAACTTTGGATTGATAGTATCTCCTTCCAGTTTTGATAAATGGTTTAGAAAAAGAAAATTAGATTAAAAACAAAAGAAAAATGAAACTTAAAGCAATTTTATTCGGAACATTTGTAGCTGTTACAGCAATTTATGCGAACGCTCAAGAAGAAACACCTCAAGAAAGAGAATGTAAAAGAATGCGTCTTTTCGCGGGGGAAGAATTAAAAATCAAAAACTTCGCTGGTGCAACTTCATTTTACATCAAAGCAGAACAAATTTGTGGAGGTTTCGACAAAGCGAATTATGATCGTATGATTCAAACCTTAAGAAATACGATTGCTTCTGAATCTGATAAAGTTCGAAAAGCTGCCTATATCGATACATTAATAGATGCTTTTGATCGAGTTGAAAAAGCGGGTCATTTCGATAAAGCTAGTTCAGCAGTAAGAGCTACTTTCATTCTTCAATCAACAAAATTGAATCGAAAAAAAGCAGATGAACTTTACATTCAATCTACTCAATTTGGAACAGCATTAAATGAAGCTCAAGTTTCAATGTATTACTATAATATCTATACAATGTATTCTGATTCAAAAACACCAGCAGAAGAAAAAGTTGTTTTGAAAAAAAGATTGATTTCGGAATATTTTACGCTTTCTAAATTGATTACTGATGCTAAAATGTCTGTAAAATCTCAAGAAAATTTAACAACATACTTCAATAATGTAGTAAGAACTTGCGATGATATCTTACCTGACTTAGCCGGATTTATGTCTGCTTTGCCACAAGAAGTAGAAGCAAAGAAAAAAGCAGTAAACAACTTTATGACTTTGTTAAAAGATAAAGGATGTACAGGCAGTAAAGAATACGAAATGTTGGTGGATACAATCATCAAAATTGATAATTCTATCGATGCCGTTTTAGCAAAAGCACAACTACAAAAAGTTAAGAAACAATATGCAAATACAATCACTACTTTGAATCAAGCAAAAGGAATGTCGACTGATGCTACACAAAAAGAAGAAATCGAATTTATGATTTTAGAAATCCAATACCACGATCAAGATGCATACAACACTGCCTACAGAACTGCAATGGGTATCAATGGCGCTAATCGAAATAAAGCATTATTGATTGCTGCGAATTGTGTTGCCAAAACAGCTAATTCTTGTGGAGCATCAACTTTCGATAGAAAATGTAACTTTTTGTATGCTGCTGAATTAGCACAACGAGGTGGTGATGGAGGTGCAGCCGCAAGATTTAGAGCAAATGGGCCCACTGAGAGTGATAAATTCGAAAATAATAATCCAAGTTCTGTATCGCTTTCTTGTTGGGGCGTATCAGTATCTTTAAAATAGTGAATCGTTATTCAAATAAGTCAATACATATAATTCCTGTCTTGTTTTGCTTGACAGGAATTATTTTTTCGTGTGTTAATGATTTAGAGACAATTAAAAAAATTACTTTTAATACAAACGCACCCGACGAGACCACAAAAGAGCTTCATATTATTATTTCAGATAGTGGATTTGCTAAAATTGAAATTCTAGCTAGCCTTGCAGAAACCTATAGAGGGGATCAATATATAACGAAAGTAAAAGATAGTCTGAGGGTTAATTTCTTTAATGATAAAGGAGAAATAGTATCAACTTTGTTTGCGTTATCAGGTGAAATTAACTTTACTAATGGAACGGTAATTGTAAAGGATTCTGTGCGCTTATTAAATTTTAAAAACAAACAACTTCTCGAAACAGAGGCTTTGTTTTGGAACCAAAAAGATAGTACTATTTATTCATTATCTCAAATAATCGTTCGCACACCAAAAGGAATCGTAATCGGTAAAGATGGATTGAAAACAACACAAGAATTTGATAGATACGAACTTTTAAAGCCAGAAGGGAAAATACAAATTGAAGATGAACTAGAAATAAATTAAATATTATGAATGTTTACAATAAAATAATGCGCTTGTTTTGGTTGGTTCTAGCTGTAGCTATGACAATTTTAATTTCATACTTAAGCTTAACACAAGGATTTTATAAATGGGGATTTTACTATGTTTTTGTATTGTTGGCTTTTGGAATGTTTTTCTTTAAATCCTACATGATGAAAAGAATGGATCGCCATTTGGAATACTTAGCGCAACAGAAGGAAAAAACGAAATTAAACGAAAAAGGTAACTAACTTCCTTTTATCCATTTATTAAGCTTGTTCTTCCTTATTGGTTTTACATTGAACACAATTTTAAAATTCTAAAACTAATTCAATCTAATTTTATAAATTAATTTAAAGATTTATATAACTAATTGTAACATATCAAACCTTTTACTTGTCTTATAAAAAAATGAAAAAAGTACTTTTTTTAATTTTCTTCTTAACCTTATCATTTCCAGCATTTGTGCAGCAATTTGTTCGTGGAGAGATTGTGGACGAACGCAATACACCAATTCCTTTTGCAAAAGTTTTTGTAAAAAATGCCAGCGATCAACGAACAGTTGCAGATGTAAATGGTAAATATGAATTATCAATGCTGCCAGGTGAGTATTTCTTAGTTTTTTCAGCCTCAGGATTTGATGATAGAGAAGCATACGTAACTTTGAATAACATTGACATAGTAAGAAGTATGCAATTGTTTCCAACAAAATTTAAGGATTTAGAATCAGTTGACGTTTCTGTGAAAAAGACAAATCCTGGACGTGACATAATGTTGGAAGTCGTGAAAAAACGCGAACAGATCAATCCTTGGAATTATCCTCATATAGTGAGTGTATACATCAAAGCCACTGAGAAACTAGATCCTAAACTTAAAGATAAACAAACAGAGGAAGTTATCAAAACAGATGCTGATCCTCTAGAATCCGACAAAAAGAAAAAGGGTGATTGGACAGATAAAATGAATTTAGTAGAAGTTCAATTAACTAGGAATTATGCGCCAGGAAATAAAGTAAAAGAGATTCGAAATGCTTATACTTTGAGAGGTGATGCTCAGTCACTTTATTACACAACTACTGTAAAATCGAATTTCAATTTCTTTGAGAATTTATTGCATTTAGATGATTTACATCAAACACCAGTAAGTTCTCCTATTTCTGCTCCTGGAATTTTATCCTATAAATATCGATTAGAGAAAAAGTATGAAGAAAAAGGGAGGACGATTTCAAAAATTAAAATCATACCAAGGAATACAGCAACTACCACTTTGGAGGGTTATATCTATGTTATTGATAGTTTATGGCTAATTCAAAAGTTAGAATTAACTATGAATAAAGGAAATCTGTTGTTTTACGATTATTTTACGATTGAACAAACTTTTTCTCACCCCGGAGATTCAATTTGTGTTTTAGAAACTCAAAATCTAACCTATGGTGTTCGCTATAAGAATGAGATTTCTAAATGTTCAACCAATGCTATTTTTTCTGATTATAACTTTACACCAACTTTTGGAAATAAATTTTTTAGCACGGAATTAGCAGTGACTGAAAAAGAAGCTTATGAGAAAGACACCACTTTTTGGTCACAGAATAGACAAACAACTTTAACTGAGGAAGAACAGAAATTTATTATCGCAAAAGATAGTATTCGTGACTTCCAAAATCGAAAAGAATACCTCGATTCTGTTGATAAGATTTTTAATAAAGTAACCGTTTTAAAAGTTCTTTGGTTTGGTGTTGATCATCGAAATCGATCAAAAAGACAACAGTGGACAATTGGTTCCTTAGCTACTTTAGTTCAACCGATTTATATTGCTGGACCTCGAATTGCTCCAAGTTTTGATTATTTCAAAAAATGGAAAGATGAACGAACTTTAGATTCTTATACTCGAATTTCATATGGTTTTCTAAATCAAGACATAAAAGGTGATACCTGGTGGAAGTATCGTTTTGACCCTTTTCATTTTGGGTTCTTCCGTTTTTCTATCAATCACGATTTTGATGTGATTCGAGGTTTTGATGCCATTACACAAGTCTATAAGCGTGAAAACTTTATTGAAGCAACTAAAATGCGTACCAATGTTGAATATGAGATCTTTAATGGATTTTTCATTGATTTTAGTTTTGAATTCAGCGAACGAAGAAGTTTAAAAGGATATAAATTTCTTACAGCTATTGATTCTATCTTGCCGAATTCAGAACCATCAGATTTTAAGTCCTATCAAGCAATGATTGGTGACTTGACTTTAAGCTACACTCCAATGCAAAAATATATGCGTGAGCCCTATCGCAAAGTGATTTTAGGTTCTGCTTGGCCAACTTTTTATTTAAATTGCGAACGCGGTATACCTAAAGTTTTTGGTAGTGATGTCGATCATTTTTATGTTCAGTTTGATGTAATGCAAAGTTTTAAAATAGCAACTTTAGGTACCTCCAGTTATCGTTTATCTGCTGGAAAATTTTTGAGCACACGTAATTTATACGATCCCGATTACAAATATCAACGTCGAAGTGATCCACTTTGGTTTTCCAATCCACTCTATTCTTTTCAAGGCTTAGACAGTAATTTAATTACATCCGGACTCTCGTTAGAAGCACATTTTGTTCACCACGATAACGGATCAATTTTAAATAAAATTCCGTTTATGAAAAAAACAAGAATTGGACTTGTTGTGGGTGTTGGAGCACTTTATGTGCAAGAATATAATTGGCAACATTATGAAATGCTTGTAGGTTTAGAACGTAATTTTAAACTCTCTCGTCGACGATTACGCGTTGGAATTTATGGAGTACTTTCAGATGGAAATAATATAAAACCAACCCCAGCGTGGAAAATTTCTTTCGCAGTTCTTGACGATAGAAGTATGAAATGGAACTTTTAAACCTTAGTTCGATAGTAAAATTTGCGCTTTATTTTTAACTGGTTTATGTTTTGCAATTTTTCTAATGCTTTTTTTTTCCACCGTCTATCATAAATTCTTTCAAGTAAGTAGGCGTAAAATAAGCTAAATTTTCAAAATCATTTTGAATGAATTTTTCATAAGCCAAAGTTACTTGACCTTTTGCAGACAACTTAATCGAAGGATCAATTTTAGTATTTCTATCAAACCAAAGATTACTCATTTTTTCTGCACCATCTCCAAAGAAGACAAATGGTTCAAAGTTTTGGTAACTAGAGGCGTCTAAAATGTCTGATGATAAAGGTTTTATACTATTTAACTTTTCATCAAAAATTTCACAATAAACTTCATCTCTTCGTGCATCAATCATTGGCACTAATGTAGTATTGGGATGTTTTTCTTTACCAATTATAGCTAGTATTTTCAGAGTTGAAACTGAAATTAATGGTTTACATAAAGCAAAGCATATCCCCTTAGCAACGGATAATCCAATTCTCAGTCCTGTATATGATCCTGGACCAGAGGAAAAAGAAACAGCTGCTAATTTACTAGGTATTAATTTATTTTTTTGTAGTATTTCTTCTATGAAAACAGTTAAATATTCACCATGTATATAGTTTTCAGAATCATTTTCAATAAAATCTATTAGCTTTCCGTCCTCTGATAAGGCAACTGAGCACATTTTAGTACAAGTTTCGATGTGTAATATAACACTACTCATTCCTTTATTTCAAATTTAAAACCTACACCATGAATATTTGAGATTTTTATTGTTGGTTCAAGACTTAAGTATTTTCTCAGTTTGGTAATGAATACATCAAAACTTCTACCAACAAAATAGTCATCTTGACCCCAAACAGCATTCAGAATAACATCTCTAGGAACAACTTGATTTTTAAATTTGTATAAAACTTTTAAAATATGAGCTTCTTTTTTTGTTAAAGTTTTAATCTCTTCACCTGATTTTAATGTAAAATTATCAACGTCAAATAAATAAATTCCGAGTTGTATAAGTTTTTCCTCTTCAGTTTCAACTCTAATATTTATTCGTTTTAATAAAGCTTTAATTCTCAATTGAAGTTCTTCAACACTAAATGGTTTTGTTAAATAATCATCTCCACCTGAATTAAATCCTTGAACTTTATCATTTGTCATCGATTTTGCTGAAAGAAATAAAATTGGAATTTCTTGATTCATTTTTCGAATATCCTTTGCTAATGTGAATCCATCTTTTTTTGGCATCATAACGTCGAGAATGCATAAATGATAATCTTCAGAATTAAATCTCTGTAATGCTTCGACTCCATCACAACAAAGACTTACTGTGTAGCCATCTGTTTTAAGTTGGTCGCTAATAACTAACCCAAGATTTACATCATCTTCTGCTAATAGTATTTTAATTTTCATATTCATAACATTTATAAACACCAAGAGCTTTGGGTAAACCCAAAGCTCTCGGAAATCAACCTAACCTACTACTAGTGCAATAATAATTAATTTGCATAACATTAAATTAACGATTTTCTAATTTTTTTGTGTATTAAGGGTTAATCCCTAAATTATCAATATTTTTTTCTTCTAAAAATTGAATGTTTCGCTTCAAACCTTCAAATTTAGTTCGTTTAATTGCACTTTTACTGAAGAGCATATCAAACGTTTCTTTTTGTAAATCATGCCAATCATTTTTCGTTAAATCTAATAGCGAAAGGCTAGGAGTAAAACGATTCTCTTGATGGACTTTCGAAAATCGATTCCAGGGACAAACGTCTTGACAAACATCACACCCAAACATCCAATTGTCCATTTTACCTTTGAATTCTGGTGGTAAAATTTCATCTTTTAATTCGATTGTCAAATACGAAATACATTTTGAACCATCAACTAAATATGGCTTAACTATTGCTTCAGTTGGGCAAGCGTCTATACATTTTGTACATGTTCCACAATAATCTTTAATTGGTCCGTCTGGTTCTAACTCTAAATCAATGATTAATTCAGCAATGAAAAAAAAACTCCCTTGTTTAGGGTGGATTAAATTACTGTTTTTACCAATCCAACCCAAACCTGCTTTTTTTGCCCAAACCTTATCCATTACTGGAGCAGAGTCAACAAAAACACGCCCACCAACCTCTCCAATTTCATCTTGAATAAATAACAATAATTCACTTAATTTATCTTTTATAACAAAATGATAATCTTCACCATAAGCATATTTTGAAATTTTAGGTGAATCCTCGACTTGTTTTTTTTCATCAGGAAAATAATTAAGTAATAAAGAAACAACTGTTTTCGCATTATCTACCAACAATCTTGGGTCGAGGCGTTTATCGAAATGTTTCGACATATAACTCATTTTTCCTTGGTAGTTAAGGTTCAACCAAGTTTCTAGTTTTGGTGCTTCCTCTTCAAGAAAATCTGCTTTAGAAAATCCACAAAAGAAAAAACCGAGTTCTTTTGCTTTTTGTTGAATCAAAGATTTGTATCTTGAATTATGCATAATTTAGAATAAACCACCTTGAACCCAACCGAAATCTTTTCCTAAGTGTTTGAATGCTTTTTCGGTTGCTTTTCTTCCACGAGGAGTGCGCATCAAAAATCCTTCTTGAATCAAAAAGGGCTCATAAACTTCTTCTAGGGTTCCAGCATTTTCTCCAATTGCTGTTGCTATAGTAGTTAATCCAACAGGTCCGCCAGCGAATTTATCAATTATCACTTTTAAAATGCGAATATCCATTTCATCCAATCCATTCGCATCAACATTCAAAGCATTTAAGGCAATTTCTGTTATTGCATCATCTATTCTACCGGAACCTTTGATTTGAGCAAAGTCACGCACACGACGTAATAGAGCATTCGCAATTCTTGGAGTTCCACGGCTTCGGCTAGCTATTTTAAAAGCAGCATCTTCATCAATGCCAATATTTAGAAGACTTGCAGAACGTTCGATGATTAATGTCAGTGTTTTAATGTCGTAGTATTCTAATCGTGAATTAATACCAAAACGTGCACGCAAAGGCGCTGTCAATAAACCAGAGCGAGTTGTTGCTCCAATTAAAGTAAATGGATTCAAGTTAATTTGGATACTGCGTGCATTTGGTCCTGAATCTATTAATATATCAATTACGTAATCTTCCATTGCTGAATACAAGTATTCTTCAACTACTGGACTTAAGCGGTGAATTTCATCTATGAATAGAACGTCTCCCTCACCAAGATTAGTTAATAATCCTGCTAAATCTCCTGGTTTATCGAGTACTGGACCACTAGTCACTTTAAATCCAACACCCAATTCATTGGAAATAATATTTGCTAATGTTGTCTTACCTAGTCCGGGCGGGCCATGTAAAAGTACATGATCAAGTGGCTCATTTCTTAATTTGGCTGCTTGAACGAAAATATGAAGATTTTGAACAACAGGATCCTGGCCAGAGAAATCTGATAAATACTTGGGCCTTAAAACTTTATCATAGTCTTGTTCTCCCTCATTTTTTGCTTCTTCTCTATAATCAAATGATTCTTCCAATTGTTTTTACACAAAAATAACAAGAAAAATTAAAAATAGATAGTTCCATTTGAAGCTTTTGTTATTAATCATCATACATTAAGTATTAAAATTATTAAATAGTTTTAATAAAAACTTTTGAATCAATTTGTATTAATATTTTATTTAATTTGGTGGTCTCAACTATTCAAACATGAAAAAAAATACATTATTCTCCTTATTTATTTTATTAATTATAAATTCCTTTTCATCTAATGGTCAACAGTGGGTTGAAATGATGAAAGATCCTAACGTCAATTTTTATGAAACGCAAGCTGCTTTTAACGCATATTGGCAAAATAGACCTTATGAAAGAGGTAAAGGGTATAAACAATTCAAAAGGTGGGAGCATAAAATGGCACCTAGAGTTTATCCAACAGGTGATGTTAAAATAGCTTCCAATACTTATAAAAATTATAAACAATGGGAAGACGAGCGAGCAGCTGCTGGAATCCCTAAATCAACAAATGGAACTTGGACAATTGTTGGGCCTACAGGAAAACCAACAAATGGTGGTGCTGGACGCGTAAATTTTGTGCGTTTTGATCCAACTAATTCAAATACAATTTGGATTGGAACTCCTGATGGAGGTTTGTGGAAAACGATTAATGGTGGAACTTCTTGGTCAACGAATACTGATCAATTAACGGTAATTGGATGCTCTGATATTGCAATCGACCCAACCAATACAAGTATTATGTACTTAGCAACAGGTGACAACGACGGTAGCGATACTTACAGTAGTGGTGTTTTAAAATCAATTGATGGCGGAGCAACTTGGAATACAACAGGTTTAAATTGGACAACAAGTCAAGGACGTACAATTGGAAGATTACTCATTCATCCTACAAATCCACAGATAATAATGGCATTTTCAAGTGCAGGTATTTACAGAACTACAAATGGTGGTACTACTTGGACACAACCAACTGGAACTTTTTCTTGTTCAGATGCTGAATTTAAACCAGGTGACCCAACTACAGTTTATGCTTGTGGAACTTCTTTTAAAAGATCTACTGACGGAGGTGTAAATTGGACAACAGTAACAACGGGTTTAACAGGAATTGGAAGATTAGCAATGGCTGTAACAGAAGCTAATCCTGCTTATGTTTATTTATTAGCTGCAAGATCTTCTGATAATGGTTTTCTTGGATTAGTTCGTTCAACAAATAGCGGTGCAGCGTTTACAACTAGAATGGCTTCAACAGCTTCTAACAATATCTTAGGTTGGGATAATGGTGCAGATTCAGGAGGACAAGGTTGGTATGATTTAGCAATTGCGGTTTCTCCAACTAATGCTGAAACTGTTTTAACAGGTGGTGTAAATATTTGGAAAAGTACAAATGGTGGAACGAATTTCACAAAAACATCTGTTTGGACGGCGTCAAATTCTACCTATGTTCACGCCGACATACATGATTTAGCTTTTTTACCAGGAAATGGAACAACTGTTTTTACTGGATGTGATGGTGGTATTTTCAAAACTACTAATACAGGAACAGCTTGGTCTGATTTAAGTTCTAATCTACAGATTGCACAACAATACAGAATTTCAATTTCAACATCGAATGCTAATTTAGTTCTAGCTGGACATCAAGATAATGGTACAAATTTATCAACTAACGGAACATCGTGGGCGCAAAAAGTTGGTGGTGATGGTATGGATTGTTATGTTGATAGAACTACTAATACGAATATGATTGCTTCTTTATATTATGGTGACTATTATCGTTCTACAAATGGCGGAACTTCATTTTCAGATATTACTGATCCAACTGCTGACGGTTCTGAAGAATGGGTAAGTGTTATTCACCAAGATCCAACTACTTCTGCTATAGCTTATGCTGGAGGAAGACCAAAGTTATATAAATGCAATAATATCTGGGGAACGGTTTCTTGGACAGCTTTAGGTACACCTTCAGGTTCTGGAAACATTACAGAATTTGCCATTGCTCCAAGTAATAATCAAATTATTTACACATTGAAATCAGGTACAAATGCAGTTGCAAAATCTACTAATGGAGGAACAAGTTTTACTTCAGTTTCAACAGGTTTACCAACAAGTGTTTTTCCAACTTGGATTGCAATATCAAATACTGATCCAAATGTTGCTTTTGTTACTTATTCTGGTTACGGGGCAACGAATAAAGTCTACAAAACAATAAATGGCGGAACTACTTGGACAAATTTATCTACTGGATTGCCAAATGTTCCTGTAAATTGTATAGTTTATCAAAATGGAAATACCGCAGGTGATGGAATTTACATTGGAACAGATGTTGGAGTTTATTACAGAGATAATTCAATGTCAACATGGGTTGATTTTAGTTCCGGTTTACCAAATTGTTCAGTAACTGATTTAGAAATTTACTACGCAACAGGAAGATTGAAAGCTGGAACTTTTGGTAGAGGAACTTGGGAAAGTGATTTGTATTCAAATGTTCCCACACTTCCAGTAGCAAGTTTTACAGCAAATAATCAATCAATTTGTTTGGGGCAAGCAGTTCAATTTACGAATACATCAACTGGAAGCCCAACTTCTTACTCTTGGACTTTTGCAGGTGGAAATCCAGCAACAAGTACTGCTGCTAATCCAGTAGTTACATATGCAAGTGCAGGAACGTATGCTGTTTCTTTAACTGTAACAAATGCAAACGGTACAGATACAGAAAACCAAACAACCTACATCACAGTTTCAGCTGGAGGTGGGGTAGCATTACCATTTGCAGAGGGATTTACAACAACAACTTTTCCACCAACAACAAATTGGACAATCATAAATACAGACGGAGGTTCAACTTCGTGGGCTAGAAATGCAACAATCGGTATTGCACCAACTGCAGGAAACTCTTTAGTTTTTGATAATTTTAATTTCGATGACCGTCCAAATCAAGATGTTATTGAATTACCTAAATTGGATTTTTCTTCTTTTACTTCATCCAGTATGACATTTAATGTTGCATATGCAGCTTATGGAGCAAGTAATGCTGATGGTTTACAAGTTCTAGTATCAACTGATTGTGGAACTACATTTACAATTGAATATGATAAATCAGGATCTACAGTTGCAGCGGGAAATTTACCAACAGCACAAGCTCAAACAACACAATTTACACCAACAACTGCACAATGGAGAACAGAAACAATTGATTTAAATGCATATACCGGTCAAAATGGAATAATTATTCAATTTAAGAATATAGCTGCATATGGTAATCGTCTTTTTATTGATAACATCAATATAACAGGTACAGGTACACCAGTGCTTCCAACAGCAAGTTTCACATCTACTCCAACTGCAGCGACTTGTACAGGACAAACAGTTCAATATACAAGTACTTCAATAGGAACCCCAACAACTTACGCATGGACTTTCCCTGGAGGAACTCCTGCAACGAGTTCACTTCAAAATCCAACAGTTACATATGCAACTGCAGGAACGTACAACGCTTCGTTAACCGTTACAAATTCAGCCGGTTCAACTACATCTGACCAAACTAATTACATTACTATAAATGAAACACCAAACGCACCAACTACTACGCCTGCAGACCGATGCGGAAATGGAACAGTAACACTTGGGGCGACTGCATCAGCAGGGACTTTATCTTGGTTTGCAACAGCAACTGGAGGAACAGCATTAGGAACAGGAGCAACTTTCACAACTCCTTCAATTTCCACAACAACAACTTATTATGTTTCTTCTACAGCTTCAGGTTGTACATCAGCAAGAACATCAGTTGTAGCAACAATTAATCCAACTCCATCAGTTACTAGTCCAGGAAACAAAACAGCTTGTTTAGGAAGTGCAGTTGCTGCTATTTCTTTTTCAGGAAGTAGTTCTTCATCAACTTACGCTTGGACCAATTCAAATACTAGTTTAGGGTTAGCAGCAAGTGGAAATGGAAACATTGCTTCATTTACGCCAACAACAACTGGAACATCAACAGTAACAGTAACTCCAACATTGAATTCTTGTCAGGGTAATCCTGTAACTTTCACAATCACTGTAAATCCTTTACCTACAGTTGCTTTAGCTAACTTAAACACAGTTTGCGATACAGATGGAAGTTTTGCATTATCCGGAGGAACACCAACTGGAGGGACGTATTCAGGAACTGGAGTTACGAATAATAACTTTAATCCTTCAACAGCAGGAGCAGGAACTTATACAATCACTTACACAGCTACACAAAATGGATGTAGTAATTCTTCTACAAACACGATTCAAGTAGACGCTTGTGCAAGTATTGAAGATTTGTTAGCGACTTTGATTATCATTTATCCCAATCCATCAAGCAGTTTATTAACAGTTAAAGATATTCCGTTGGATAAAGTTACAGAGTTGTTATTAGTTGATGTAGCTGGAAGAAAAGTTGGTAACTGGAAACTAGATAATTCAATTTTTAATATTGATTTGAGTGCTTATGCAAGCGGCTCTTACAATCTAATTTTTAAAGGAGAATCAATTCAATTATTGAAAAGATTGGAGATTAAAAAGTAAAATTAGTAAACCTTTTAAAATCAATTATTTGAATAACAATATTGAGTAATTTTTTTAAAGGTTTTGATGAATACATACTTTTAAAAAATATTATTTTTATTATTTTTAAAAGTATAATTAATAAATTATTAATTTTTATTTCAATTAGGATTTAGATTTCTTTTTCAAATAATAATAGCTTATTTTTGGAAATCTTATTAATTATTTTTTAAATAATGTATTTTAAACACCTTTTTTATTTTTTATGTGTTCTTTTTAGTTCTACTGTTCATTCACAAACTGTAACTTACAATAATCCAGGAAGTTATACTTGGACAGTCCCTGCTGGAGTTACGAGTGTAAACTTAACAGTAGCGGGTGCTAGAGGCGGTGGTTCTAATGGCGGAAATGGTGCAGTTATTTCAAAAAATTGTTTTACAGTAATCCCAGGTCAGGTTTTATACATATATGTTGGAGGAATGGGTGTACAGGGATCCAACTCTGGAGGTTATAATGGTGGTGGTACAGGTCATAATTCAACAGGTTCCACTACATACAGATCTTGGGGTGGTGGTGGTGCATCAGATATTAGAATAGGTGGAACAGCCCTTGCAAATAGAGTTATTGTTGCAGGTGGTGGTGGTGGAAGAGGTGGTGGTTCATCTCCCGTTTGTGGCGGATCAGCAAATTGTAATAACGGATCTCCTGGTTGTGCTACTTATGGTGCAGGCGGCGGCGGTGGAACTCAATTTTCTGGTGGTAATGGTGGTGCTCCTTGGGCAGGAACACCCCCCGGAGGGCAAGCAGGTAGTCTTGGTCAAGGAGGTCAAGGAGGATATTGGCAAACAGCATCCGGTGGAGGTGGTGGCGGTGGATTTTATGGAGGTGGTGGAGGTGGAAACGATGGTTGTTGTACTGGTTCTAACGGTGGAGGTGGTGGAGGAGCAGGTTCCTCTCTTGTACCTGCAGGTGGAACATGTTTAGCTGGAGGAAATAGTACAAATGGATATGTAACAATTACTGTCTCTACTCTATCAGGAATATCAGCATCTAACACAGGACCATATTGCCCAGGACAAGCAATTCAGCTTAACGCTTCAGGAGGTGGAACTTATGCTTGGTCTGGACCAAATGGATTTTCATCTTCAATTCAGAACCCTACAATTCAAAATATGACTGCAGCAAATGCAGGAACATATACCGTGACTGTAACTAATAGTGGTTGTTCCTCGTCAGCAACAACAACTGTTACTTTAAATTCTGGAGCAACTGTTAATTTAACTCCTTCGAGTACTGCTTGTGCAACTGCCAATAACGGTTCAATTAATGTTGTAGCGACTGGATCAACACCAGGTTATAATGTATCTTGGACAGGTCCTTCAACAGGAAACCCTGCTGGAACAGAAATTTCTTCAAGTGGAGGTAACTACAATATATCAAATCTAGGAGTAGGAACCTATACAGTAACCGTTACTGCAAATAATTTATGTTCAAGTACTGCAACAACAACAATTACGGCAAATCCAGGAGTAACAGGTTCTGCTACCTTTATATCACCACTATGTAATGGAGCGTCAAATGGTTCAATTACTGTAACAGCGAATCAAGGAATTGCTCCTTATCAAGTAAGCTGGACAGGACCAACATCAGGGAATCCTTTGGGAGACGAAATTACTGTAGCAAATGGCAATTATCAAATAACTAATACCTCTTCAGGAACTTACACAATCACAATTACAGATGCAACAGGTTGTTTCTATTCTTTCCCGGTTTCAGTTACTCAGCCACTAGCTTTAACTGCATCATCAACAATAATTCCTGTATTGTGTAATGGAGGATCTTCAGGAACTTTGACTGGAATAGCAACAGGAGGAACATCGCCTTATAATATGAGTTGGGTAGGACCAAATACAGGAGATCCTGCAGGAAATGAAATTAACGTTGATGGAGGTTCATATACAGTAAATGGTGCTCCATCAGGTTCCTATACAATTACAATGATTGATGGTAATGGATGTACAGCAAGCACCACCACAACTGTTACTGAACCTTTACTACTTAATGCCTCTACAATAAATACCCCTGCGATATGTAATGGTAGTGCGGACGGAACAATTACAGTCACAGCAACTGATGGAACTGCTGTTTACAATGTTTCTTGGACAGGACAATCAACTGGAGATCCAGTAGGTGATGAAATATTAACATCAGGCGGGTCTTATATTATTCAGAACCTGAATCCAGGTAATTATACGCTTACAGTTACAGATGTTAATGGATGTTCTACCCAGACTACCTCAACGATATTACAACCAGTTGCTTTGAGTGCAACAACCACAAACACCCCCGCGTTGTGTAATGGTAGTGCTGATGGAACAATTACAGTAACAGCTACAGATGGCACCCCATCATATAATATTTCATGGGCTGGACCTGTGTCAGGCGCCCCAGCAGGTACAGAAATTACCACATCGGGAGGTTCTTATACAATAACAGGAGTTTCAGCAGGAACCTATACAGTAACAGTTACGGATGCCAACAATTGTATAACGACTACAAGTTCAACAATTACAGAACCAACAACAGTAACAGCTTCATCAACAAACACCTCTGTATTATGTAATGGAGGAACAACCGGCTCAGTTACTGGCGTTGCAAGTGGAGGAACT
>CAMAZP010000016.1 GCA_945863605.1 Chitinophaga pinensis | reverse complement strand
ATGTACATCTATGCCACATCCAACCTCGATTACCTGCTGATAAACAATTTCTTTCTTCATAAATAATGTTTTGAAAACGCAATTTACGGGTTTTGCAGGTAAAATTCATCGGTGTTTGCGGTCAAATCCGCTCATGGGTATTTCATATGAGTTTATTTTTTTTTAAAAGGTTATATGGAATCGCCATATTGAATTCATCCTTGATTGAGTCTAATCTCGTTATGGCTTATTTCATAGTTTAATTTTTGGGTAAATAAAGCATTTCAACATGTGGAATTCCATCTTCCAGGTATTCTTTTCCAGCTGAAACAAATTGATGGTGCATATAAAATTTTTCTAAATGACTTTGAGCTGATAATCTAACTGGAACTTTACCAAATTGATTTTCAATAAATTCCATACAACTACGCATTAAATCATGTCCTGCGCCAGTTCCCCGTTCACTAGGATCGATAACAACACGACCAATTGCAACTTCGGGATAGGAAATCCCAGCAGGTAAAATGCGAGCTGTTGCTTTGATTACGCTATCGTTATCTCGTCCAATGAAGTGAAAAGATTTCTTGTCTTTGCCATCCAAATCTTGGTACGGACAATTCTGTTCGATTACAAAAACTTGGATTCGAAGTGCTACTAAATCGTGGAATTCGTGGAGCGAAAGGGAGTCAAAAGCTTTAATTTCAAAATTCATGGCTTAAATTTAAGTAGAATTATTGTTTTGGTATGCGTTTTTTTTTGGTGTGCTTTTCATTACATCTTACACATATGCAAGCGTCAACTCAATTTATACTCGGTGAAACGTTTAGTTTGAAACAATATGAATAGAACTTTGGAGTAACGATGTTGATAAAATTGGGACTTTTAAAATAGCTAAGGTTTAAATGTTAAAAGCAATTTATGATAGTCCAATAAAACGTTGTTAATCAAAAAAAAATAAGCTGGAATGATCAATCGCACTTACAATCTGTTAGTTGATAGTTGCCAGTTTTGTAGTTTCCGTATTTCCCGGAGCCTAAATAAACTGCTTCTATTGTAATTGTTCCATATGCACATTTACCATCGTTTTTCTTTGCATAAAAACCAAGGTAAAAATACTTATAGTTTGGAATTCCAAGTTCATTTTTATCGATGTTTACAACATTACTAAAATAGGATAATTTCGACCAAGTGTATGCAGTACCTTCAAAGAATTTTGTAGTAAGTTTCTCAACTTGAGGACGCATGATTTCATTCTCAAATCCTACAAAATCATCTGATAAAAATTCTGTTGGAGCTTTTGTCTCACCTGATAATTTATCGTAGATTGAATTTTTTGTAGCAATAGCGATTTCATTTGTTTTTTCAATCATTTTTTCAAATGGATAATTTTTTGAGATTTCCATTGTAAAAATTGAAGGTTTTTTCAGAGGAAAAATTGGTTGCATTTTATTGGCAAATTGAGGGAAACGTTTTACATCTTCAGACATCACACCAAAATCAATAGTAATAGCTCTTTTTTTCAAATTATCATATATGCTCACTCTAAACTGATCAATTGCTAATTTCCATTTTGATGTCTTTTCACTTTCACTTCTCATTTCCATTAAAAATCGATAATGAAAATCATCTTTATAAATTGTATTTATTTCAAAAGATTCACTGATGTTTTCTTGAGGTAGAATGACTCCTTTCCCGCGGATAACACCGTTTTCATCTTGTGTAGCAAGTACCTCATAGTCTTCGATTGACTGAGTACCATTTTCCAATACTTTGAAAGCAATTAAAATTGATTCATGCGCATGTAAATTCATTTTTTGAACAGAATGTAATTCAAACGCAAAGAAAATGGGATCAGTTGCTGTAAAACTTTTTGCAGATGAAACACTAGATAAATCGGTTGATGTAATCGGAGTAGTTGTAAATCTTAATAAATCTTGACTATTTCCATAAAAAGAGTAAATAAAGAATATTGATATTAATGTTATATGTTTCATAATTATATTTTTAACAAATCTATATATTTCAACATTAAAAATCACCTATATGAATTGATAATTAAATAAATTTCATTTTTTGAAGAAGTAATGAAATTGACGTAAGAATCATATTTACTTATTTTCTCAAGCATTTCCTTATTTAGTTGATAATTTGTATTTTCGAAAATTGTAGAATAATTCTCTGAGTCAATTTGATAATTTCTAAAATTATACAAATGATGTTGGCCAATTTCGATAAATAAACTAGTTGAATGAATATTTTTGCCAGCAAGCACAGTGGATTCATTTCTTTTAAACGAAACAATTACTCCTTTTCCGAATTTTGGCTGCTCTAAAAAATTAGAAATCATCGTGTATAATAGGATGATTGTCACTAGAGCACTAACAATAAACAGATAAACTATTCTTTCATTGAGAAATGTTGCAAGATAAATTCCTCCATTCAAAGTAATTATAAATAACGAGTAAAGGATTAATGCTTGTTTCTTTTTTCTTTGAAGAGTTTTGAGTGTTTGAGAGAAATCAATAAGGTCTTGTTGCTCAATATTAAAAATCGTTTTATTGTCTTTGAAATAAGATTCTGATGAATAGTATTTTACTGAATGATTTATTTCATCTACAAATTTTTTAAGTTCAATATTGGTACGAATAAAATCTGAAATAAGATTTGACTCAATGGTAAATTTCGATAATAATACTTCACTTTCCATTGCATCTGAATGACGGTCGTTACCGGATTGATGAATTATTTTTTGTCTGTAGGGATCTATAGAAACTTGCCCATTTGTATAATCCCAATTTGTTTTTGGTTTATTTTCCATACCATAAACTTAAAGAATAATTCTATATTGTATTATAAATAAAGTTTTAACATTTAACAAATAATCAATGATCAATAATCAAAAAAGCAATTCATTTATTAAAATAAAGTAGTATCAATCATAATCATACCTATTGTTTTCCAGCCCATCGCCCAACTCATGTCCTTCAATGACCAAAAAACCATGTGTAGATTTTGGATAATCTAATCTTAGCTGAAAGGGTAAATTATTTTTGTTCCATTTATTTTAAATTTAAGTATTCTTAAACGAATCAATTATTTATTGTAATGTTAAAAATAAATGTTTAAGTTAATACAATAAAGCGATCTTTCATGGTCTTGAATTTCTAGGTTTTTGTTTCTTTTTGATCATGCAAAAAGAAAGGTAAAATGAATTCTTAATAAGATTTTCTGTATTATAAAATTTATTGGAATCCAAGAAAAAGGAAAAAAGAATTTGAAATAAAAAAAGCGACACTAGGTCGCTTTTAAAATAAACTATTTTATATTAAGCATTAACGCTCATTACTTCTGCCATTTTAGCACCGATTTGAGCTGGAGAATCAACTACGTGAATTCCACATTCTCTCATGATACGTTTTTTAGCTTCAGCTGTATCATCAGTTCCACCAACGATTGCACCTGCGTGACCCATTGTACGTCCTGCTGGAGCTGTTTCACCTGCGATAAATCCAACAACTGGTTTTGTTCCGTTTTCTTTAATCCAACGTGCAGCAATAGCTTCTAAGTTTCCACCGATTTCACCAATCATAACGATTCCTTCAGTTTCAGGATCGTTCATCAATAATTCAACCGCTTCTTTCGTAGTTGTTCCAATAATTGGATCTCCACCGATTCCGATTGCCGTTGTTATACCTAAACCAGCTTTAGCAACTTGGTCAGCAGCTTCATACGTTAAAGTTCCTGATTTAGAAACGATACCGATTTTACCTTTTTTGAATACGAATCCTGGCATAATACCAACTTTCGCTTCACCTGCTGTTATAACTCCTGGACAATTTGGACCGATTAAACGCGTCTCAAATCCTTTGATGTATTCTTTTGCTTTCACCATGTCATTCACTGGAATACCCTCTGTAATACAAACGATTACTTTGATACCAGCTTCTGCAGCTTCCATAATTGCGTCAGCAGCAAATGCAGGTGGAACAAAAATAATTGAAACATCTGCGCCAGTTGTGTTAACTGCATCTGCAACAGTGTTAAAAACAGGTCTATCCAAGTGAGTTGAACCACCTTTACCTGGCGTAACACCACCTACAACGTTTGTTCCGTAATCAATCATTTGACCAGCATGGAAAGTACCTTCACTACCAGTGAAACCTTGCACGATTACTTTCGAGTTTTTGTTTACTAATACACTCATTTTCGTTTCAATTTTTTGTTGCTCAAAAGTAAGAAATGACTTTTGAATAGCAAGGGGTAATTTGTTTTTTTATTAACTATTTAATTCTTTATAGAAGAAGGTAGATTTTCTAAATTTTATTATGCTTTTAAAAAGTATTCCATAACATAATCATTCATGAAATAACCATTACCTATGTCAAAATCTTTTTCTTCTTTTATTGTAAAACCAATTTTTGAATAAAAATCTTTTGCTTTGTTATAGCGGTTTACTTGTAGTTCTATTGTTTTTTGTTGCTCTTTTTTAGCAAAACTAATCGCAAATTGCATCAATTGATAGCCGAAACCTTTGCCGTGACAAGCAGGTATAATATAAATCTTGTTGAGTTTCAAAACGCCAATTTCAGGGTGATTCGGTTGAACATCCAAAAACCCAACGATTTCATCAGCTTCATAAATTCCAAAATAGTGATGTCCTTCCTGCATTTGTTGGGTCAATGATTCAAGTGAATACATCCAATTCAACATATAATCCAATTGTGCTTGGCTTAGAATTTCTTTATAAGCAATAGGCCAAATTTTGTGAGCTAAATATTGAATTAATGGTGCTTCTTCAATTGAAAGTGAGCGAATTGAATGCATTACAATTTGATTATTTTTTCTTGATAGACTTTACCCTCTTTTAAGAAACGAACAAAATAAGTTCCAGCTTTTAAATCAGCAATTGATGTGCTTCCATTTAGAATTTCTCTATTTATACGAGAGCCGTTTGAACCAATTAATTCAATTGTATTTGGAATAAAATCTCCCTTGAAATTCAAGACCGAACTACTTGGATTTGGGTAAATTTCAATCTTTTTTTCTTGTTTTATTTCATTGGTTCCAACAGTTATCAAAGCCAATTGAACTGCTGCATAGGCATTGATTTTTCCAGCTCCCCATTTCGGACTTCCTTCTATTGGAATTACTTGCGTGTAATTGTCCTCGCGAGCTGTTTGCATAATGATGTCTTTAACTTGTTGCGGCATCAAATATGGATTCGCATCTAAGATTAACGCTACAACTCCAGCAACCATTGGGGAAGCCATCGACGTTCCAGAAAATTTTGCAAAATGATAGGTTCTGTTGTTAAAAGGAACCGAAGCAATAGAAGTGTATGAACTGTTTGTAAAGGAAGATATAGAAGAAGCAATTGAAACACCAGGAGCAGCAATGTCGGGTTTCATTATACCATCATAACGTGGGCCAATACTTGAAAAAGATGCAATGGCACCACCAACTAAATTTCCACCCGAGCTTGAATATTGCGGTGAATAGGCAGCAACGCTAATCACATCATCTGAACAAGAAGGCTCACTGATTCCATTCATATTATCTCCTGCCGTTGTTCCTGTCCCCGCAACTGAAAAAGGCATTCCCCAATTGCCAACATCATTTGAAAGTTCGGTTACATTCCAATAATGCACTGTTCCAGAACTAGCTTGCGATTTTAACAAGACTTTCAAACCAGTGTCTGTGTTTTTTACACGTAAACGCATTTGTGGACGTTGGTTCAATGGATGAACAGCATCAGCAGAAATATTATACCAGATAGTGTCCGTACCAGTCACTAAAAAAGTATCTATGTATGATGTGGTGGTACTTGTGTTGTAAAATGGACTTTCCACCAAAACTGCATTTGAACTGTTCGTAACGATGATTCCATTCTCAAAACTTTGACCAACTTCTCCCCAAGCGTGGATACTTTGTCCCCACATATTTTCGTTTGCAGTGTAGGAATAAAAATCAATTTTTGATTTTAATAAATTATTTGTAAAGGTTTTTTTAAGGTGAAAATTGACATTTCCGTTGTTACCTCCAGAATTAACGAAAATAACCCCTAAATCTGAAAAAGCACTAATTGCTTGGCTTAAAGTAGAAGTTCCATCTAAAGTTCCAAAATGGTAAAGACCCCAACTCATATTAATTACCAAGCGTTTTCCATCGGCAGTTGCTTTGTCATACATCCATTGCCAAGCATCTAAAACAGCAGCTTCATCGACTAAAAAAGTTACAAAAAGAAACTTCGATTCGAAAGCTACGCCTCGGTAAATTGTACCTGCACCACTTCCTCCGCAAATTCCTGCAACGTGTGTTCCATGTGTACTGTAAGAATAAATATTCGCGGTATCTGAACCAGCAGCAAGTAGGGCAGAAGCACCAACGTATTCTGTACCATAATTGAAATCTTGCGGATTTGGTCCACTTGTTTTAAACTGATCCCAAGCAGCAATAATTCGAGTTTGAGTTAAAGAAGTGTCGTAAAACATAGGCGATGTATAATCAAATCCCCAATCAGTGATGCCAATGTAAACATCTTTTCCTGTATATCCTTCGGGCAAACCAATTCCTTGCTGGACGCTGTCCGCACGCATATCTTTTACGCCGCGGTCGTTCATGGCTTGAAATTTAGTAGACAAGGATAAATAATCAAAACCAGACAATTCATTCCAACTATTTAATTGATTCAAGGGAATTCTAACGCTTACAATTTTATCAATTGCTTTTCCAATCAAAATTCCATTTTCTTTCGCTGTAGTAGGATTGAAGTTTGTATTGATTTTCCCTACAAAAGACAAATATTCAACTTTATTGATAGTGTTGATTGCATATTTACTTTTCCAATTAGTTGAATGATTAGATTTTAAGTTAAATTCGATTGCTTTAAGTTCAGCTTTGTCAGCGTTACTCATTTTTACTTGAGAAACAGAAAAAAAACTTAAATTCAGAGCTAGCAAAAAGATTATTTTTTTCATTTTTTAGGTTAAGTCAAACAAAACTAAAAGATAAATTGATTGTTTTTTAGTTTTAGAAGATTTATTTGATACTTATGCGATTATATCATTTTTTTCAAAAATAAACTTAAGACTTTTCATTCCTCATTAAACTACTATATTTGTTAAAATTATTTTAATGCAAGTTTATAACAACATCCTTGAAACTATTGGAAATACTCCATTAGTTCGTATCAATAAATTAGCTGCAGATCTTCCTGCTCAAGTTTTCGCAAAAGTAGAAACTACAAATCCTGGTAACTCAGTGAAAGACAGGATGGCGCTGAAAATGATTGAAGATGCTGAAAAAGCAGGTTTATTGAAACCCGGAGGTACTTTAATTGAGGGAACTTCTGGAAATACTGGTATGGGATTAGCCTTGGCTTGTATCATTAAAGGTTATAAATTGATTTGTGTTCTGAGCGATAAACAATCAAAGGAGAAAATGGATATTCTTCGAGCAGTTGGTGCTGAAGTAGTGGTTTGTCCAACAGCAGTTGAACCAACTGATCCACGTTCATATTACTCGGTTTCAAAAAGATTGGCTACCGAAATACCGAATTCTTGGTATGTAAATCAATATGATAATTTATCCAATCGTCAAGCGCATTACGAATCTACAGGTCCTGAAATTTGGGAACAAACTGAGGGAAAAGTTACCCATTTTGTAGTAGGAGTTGGTACTGGTGGTACAATTTCAGGCGTGGGGAAATACCTAAAAGAGAAAAATCCAAACATCAAAATTTGGGGAATTGATACCTATGGTTCTGTTTTCAAGAAATATAAAGAAACAGGTATTTTTGATGAAAATGAGATATATCCTTATATCACTGAAGGAATTGGTGAAGATATCCTACCGGCAAATGTTGATTTTGATGTAATTGATTTGTTTGAAAAAGTAACAGATAAAGATGCAGCTGTTTACACACGTCGTTTAGCGCGAGAAGAAGGAATTTTTGTAGGAAACTCAGCAGGTTCAGCAATAAAAGGATTAATTCAATTAAAGGATAAATTAACTACTGATGATGTTGTGGTTGTACTATTTCACGATCATGGAAGTAGATACATTGGTAAAATCTTTAACGACGATTGGATGCGTGAAAGAGGTTTCTTAGATGAAAATATTATTACAGCAGGTGATTTAGTTGCAAAACACGCTGACAAACCACTCGTTTCTTTGTATGCTGAAGAATTGGTTTCTCATGCCATTGCTAAGATGCGCAATTTTGGAATCTCTCAAATTCCAGTAATGAAAGATGGTAAATTCGTTGGTTCTGTGGATGATAGCCACGTATATCAAGTATTAGTTGATTCTCCAGATTTACGCGATGCACCAATCTCTTCTATTATGGGAGAACCTTTTCCAATTGTTCAAACAAGTACACATATTGAAGACGTTTGTAAACTAATAAACAAGCAAACGCCAGCAGTTTTGGTTGAATTATCCAATGGAAAATACCATATCGTTTCTCGATACGACGTTATTTCTGCGATGTCTTAATGGAAAAACGCACGTTCGTCGATCAAATGGGACGAAATGTTGTCGTTCCTTTTTCTCCTAAAAGAATTATTTCTTTAGTTCCTTCTCAAACGGAGCTTTTGCATTATTTTGGGTTAGAAGATGTGGTTATTGGAATCACCAAATTCTGTATTTATCCTGATGATTGGTTTCGGAGCAAACAACGAATTGGTGGAACAAAACAATTAAAATTAGATGAAATTTTAGCTTTAAAACCTGATTTAATTGTTGGAAACAAGGAAGAAAACACCAAAGAAGACATTGATTTTTTGGAGCAACACGTTCCTGTTTGGATGAGTGATATCAATACCTTTGAAGAGGCCGTTGAAATGATTGATTTGATTGGTCAATTGACGGATAAACAGCAAATTGCAAAAGTATTGAATACTGGAATTACGCAAGAATTTAAGCAACTTGGTAACATTGGAAAAGGTAAAAGTGTGCTCTATTTTATTTGGGATGAACCTTCTTTTGTGGTTGGAAAATCAACCTTCATTGATTCTGTTTTGACAAAAATTGGTTTTGTAAACGCTTGTCAAAAAAAACGTTACCCTGCTTTAAGTGATTTAGAACCAATAAATCCAGACTTCATTTTTCTAAGTTCTGAACCTTTTCCATTTAAGGAAGAACATTTTTTGAAATATCAAGAATTATTTCCAGCTTCAAAAATACTGTTAGTAGATGGTGAACCCTTTTCTTGGTATGGTTCTCGTATGCTTGAAGCTCCAAGGTATTTTAGAAAGATGGTTTGATTTTGCTCAAAATAAATCTTAAAATCTCCATTAATCCATTCAATAACCCCTATTCAAAAAAAACCTTTTATATTTGAAAGAATTTCAATTTAAAACGCGTGAATTTAGCAATCAATTGGTCCGTAGATTCTGAAATAATCGATGGCTTTCGTACCCCAAATCTATACGGACTTCTATTCGTTTCAGGATTAGTTTTAGGATATTTTGTCGTAAAGAAAATGTTCAAAAGAGAAAATATTTCCAATGAAATTTTGGATAAACTCGTAATGTATGTTGTCCTTGCAACAATTGTGGGTGCCCGTTTGGGACATGTTTTATTTTATGGACCTTATTATGATACTATTAACAATGGACAGGTAATTGAGAGAGGATATTTTTCTCACCCTGAAGATATTATTAAAATATGGGAAGGTGGTTTAGCAAGCCATGGAGCAGCGATAACAATTTTAATTTCTCTTTATTTATTTTCTAGATATGTAATAAGAAAGCCATTTTTATGGATTTTAGATCGTATTTCTGCACCAGTAGCAATTGGGGGGACGTTCATACGCCTTGGAAATTTGGTTAATCACGAAATGGTTGGTGATATCACAACTGTTCCTTGGGGTTTCCGTTTTAGAAATCATGACATCAACTTGTGGAATGGAAATTGGGAGTCAATTCCGGTAAGACATCCAGCACAGTTATATGAAGCGATGTGTTATTTCATTTCTTTTTTGATTCTACTTTTTCTTTACTGGAAAAAAGATCTTTGGAAAAAACCAGGTTTCATTTTTGGTTGGTTTTTAATCTTCATATTTGGCTTTAGATTCATTATTGAGTTTATGAAGTTAGGACAAACAGCTCGTGATTCAATTTATGTAATTAATACAGGTCAAATGTTAAGTATCCCTTTTGTTTTGGTTGGAATATATTTAATTTTACTTGCGAATAAACATAAAACATTATCAAATGAAAATTAGTATTTTTTTTCTTTCGCTTATTTTATTTTTAATTTCTTGTGAAACAAAAGCACCAAAGACAAAAAAAGATAAACCAACTAAAGTAGATACTCAAAAACCTGTCTACAAACCAGAAATCACATCAGGTGTTGTTGGATTGAAAATTGGAAATGGAGAAGAAAAAGAAGAATTAAAAATTGCTTATTCCTACTATGAATTATCAAAAGAAAGTTTAAAATACGAAGAAGAAATAAATAAATACTTAGCAAGTACGATAACAACAGGATTGGAAGAACAGAATAATCCAACAGGAAATATTCAATTATCTCCCAGTTATTTCAAGTCAATTTTAAGAAAATTTAAAACTGTATATGATAATTATGATGACGAATTACCATGGTCGTATTTTGACTCAACTTTCATTGATGAATCTTTTGAACAGTTTGTGCAAGTTATGAGATATGGTTATGTGTTCACAGGTGGTGCGCATGGTAATGCTTTTAATGCTAATAATCTATTCAGCAGAGAAACAGGTGAACAACTTAATTTGAAAGATTTCATTTCTAGCGTTCCTAAATTAACAAAAATAGCAGAGAAATATTTCAGAGAAACAGTTGAAATCAATCCAACAGATGACTTAGAAGAACAAGGTTTTTGGTTTACAAATGGATTTGAATTAAATGAAAATTTTTATTTTCAAAACAACAAAATGGTTTTTGTATACAACCAATATGAAATTGGTCCATATTCCATGGGCATAATAGTTGTTGAAATCCCTATTTTAAAAATTAAATCACTTTTAAAAATAGATTTAAAACGAACGAAAAAAGAGAGTTAGTGTAAAGGTTATTTTTAGTCTTTATGTTTTAAATTGATTCTTATATTTGTCAATTGAAAAAGAAATTAGCTATGCCAGAAAAAAAAGTGACTACGAGTAAAAAAACAAGTAAAATTATAGTTTCAAACAGCACTAAATTCCCTAAAGAAGTTTACGTAAAATGGTATAAAGATATGTTGCTCATTCGAAAGTTTGAGGAGAAGACAGGTCAACTTTACATTCAACAAAAATTTGGAGGATTCTGCCATTTATACATTGGTCAAGAGGCTATAGTTGCTGGTACAGCAAGTGCATGTCGCCCCTCAGATAAACACATGACTGCTTATCGTGACCACGCACATCCAATTGCTTTAGGAACAGATACTCGTGTTTTAATGGCTGAATTATTTGGTCGTTCAACAGGATGTTCTAAAGGAAAAGGTGGTTCAATGCACTTCTTTGATAAAGAGAAAAACTTTATGGGAGGACACGGAATTGTGGGCGCTCAAATTGCTATGGGTGCAGGTGTTGCATTTGCTGAGAAATATTTAGGTACAGAAAACGTTGCATTTGTATCAATGGGTGATGGTGCTGTTCGTCAGGGTGCATTGCATGAAACATTCAACATGGCGATGATGTGGAAACTTCCTGTGGTATTTATCATCGAAAACAATAATTACGCAATGGGAACTTCAGTAGAACGTACAACTAACGTGACTGATCTATCAAAAATTGGTCTATCTTATGAAATGCCATCAAAAATCGTAAACGGGATGCGTCCTGAAGATGTACATGATGCAATTTTCGAAGCCGCAGAAAGAGGTAGAAGAGGGGATGGTCCAACTTTATTGGATATTCGTACTTACCGTTACAAAGGTCACTCGATGTCTGATCCACAAAAATACAGAACGAAAGAAGAAGTGAGTGATTGGATGGAACAAGATCCAATTGAGCACTGTTTACACGTGATTAAAGAAAATAATTGGTTGTCAGAAAAAGAAATTGAAGACATCAGCATTTGGGTTAAAAAAGAAGTGGATGAATCAGTTGAATTTGCTGAAAATTCTCCATATCCCGAAGCGCACGAGCTTTATGAAGATGTTTATATTCAATCTGATTATCCCTATATTAAAGAATACTAAAAAGAAAAAAAATATGGCTGAAGTAGTTTACATGCCGAAATTGAGCGACACAATGGTAGAAGGAGTTGTCGCGGCTTGGAATAAAAAAGTTGGTGATGCAGTAAAAGAAGGAGAAATTCTCGCTGAAATTGAAACCGATAAAGCAACGATGGAGTTCGAATCATTCTTCGACGGTGTTTTGTTGCACATTGGCGTTGAAACTGGAAAGTCTGCTCCTGTAAATAGTATTTTGGCTATTATTGGTCAAGCTGGAGAAGACATTTCTGGCTTATTGGCAAATGCTCCTACATCAGCTCCAGTTGAAGAAAAAGTAGTAGAAGAAGCACCTAATGCTGTATCTGTTCCTAATCCCGCTCCTGCGACTCCAACAGTTGTTGCTGAAACACCTAAAGCAGCACCATTAGCATCAAATACAAGTGGACGTGTTTTTGCATCTCCATTGGCTAAGAAAATTGCTGAAGAAAAAGGAATAGACTTAATTGCTGTTGGTGGCACAGGTGAAGGCGGACGTATCGTTAAACGCGATGTAGATCATTATACACCTTATACACCAGCTGAAAGAGCTCCAATTACAAATAATTCGGTTTCTGGCGTAGAATCTTATACAGATGAACCAGTAAGTCAAATGCGTAAAACGATTGCAAGAAGATTAGCTGAAAGTAAGTTTACTGCACCTCATTTCTATTTGACATTAGACATCAATATGGAAAATGCAATGGCCGCTCGTAAAGCACTAAATGCAATGGAAGGAATTAAAGTTTCTTTCAACGATATGGTAATCAAAGCTGTAGCACACGCATTGAAACAAAATCCAAATGTAAACAGCTCTTGGATGGGAGATTTCATTAGAAGAAATCAACATGTTCACATTGGTGTTGCGGTTGCAGTTGAAGATGGATTATTAGTTCCAGTTGTTCGTTTTGCAGATACCAAAGGCTTGGTTCAAATTTCAGCTGAAGTTAGAGAATATGCTAAGAAAGCAAAAGATAAAAAATTACAACCAACTGATTGGGAAGGAAATACATTCACTATTTCAAATCTAGGTATGTTTGGAATTGAATCTTTCACAGCAATTGTAAATCCACCAGATAGCTGTATTTTAGCAATTGGCGGAATTAAAGAAGTTCCTGTTGTGAAAAACGGGCAAGTTGTTCCTGGCAATGTGATGAAAGTAACGCTTTCGTGCGACCACCGAGTAGTTGATGGCGCAAATGGTGCAGCATTTTTACAATCCTTCAAACAATTTATGGAAAATCCGGTTTCAATGTTATTGTAGGAATAACCTCATAAATATTAAAAAAAGACTTGTAGCAATACAGGTCTTTTTTGTTTTCAAAAAAGGTATTTTAGTACTGAAAGTTTTTCTAAAATTGATTTTTCAGTGTATAATTCATAATTTCTTTTTTGACTTAATTTTAATTCAAAATCGTGAAGTGTTTTTAAGATTAACGTTTCAATGTGATTTTCATAATTTATTTCTAATTTATTTTCTGAATTTAACCACATATTCAATGTCCTATGTTGAATTAAATTTAGATTTTCAATTACCGTTACACCAAGATTTTTTAGCGCAAATGCATTACACTGTTGTTCATATTGCCCTTTCATAGGAATGACAAGTAGTTTTTTTCTTAAATAGATTGCCTCTGCAGGTAACTCAAATCCAGCACCACACAAAACACCGGTACAATTAATTAAACTTTTTTGAAAATCATTTTGGTTTATTGGATTGAATATAACATTGCCAAATTGTTGTTTTTGCGCGGTATATTTAGAAAAAACTTCCCACTTAACAGGAAATTGTTTTAAAAAATGCAAGATTGCTTCATCACTAAATGCAGGTAAATAAACAGTGTAATAATCTTGTTTATTTGCATCAGCATCCAGAATTTCCTTTCGAATAACTGGTGTATAAATTTTATTATCATATGCTTCAAAATGAAATCCAATTTTTTCTTTCGAAGGACAATAGTGATTTAATATGTATTTTCCAACGAGATTTTTTTCATCTGGCTTAGGAGAATTCGGGTTAATGACTGCTGCTTGATGGCTCATTTCTATACACGGTATACCATGCATTAATGCAGACCAAGCAGAAACTGGTTCAAAGTCAGTTAGAACTAAATCATAATTCCAAACAGGAAATGTACGAATCTCGTTAAAAAAATCTATTGGGTGTGATTTAAATACAGTATTCATTAAATTCACTTTCCCATTTTTCCCACTAAAAAATGTAAGACCTTGTTTTTTATAATCTATTTCAAAATTAGAGGAGATTTGTGATTGTGAGCTACTCACTAAAACTGTAGTTTCAGTATATTTTTTTAAAATAGGAACAATCTCCTCTGCCCGAGATAAGTGACCATTGCCAGTACCTTGGATTGCATATAGAACTTTCATTTTGAATTGAAATTTAAGTTTGATACAACATCCTCGAATAGTTGCTCGTAGCTTAAATAGTTAATAGGCACATTTTCTTGGGATTTCAAAATATCTATCTTTTTATTAGGATCATGCCTGTATAAAGTCCATTTTCCATCCATATACTCCAAAGCAGTAGAGTTTTCAACCCAATCACCTGAATTTAAATAAGTAACGGTTTCTCCTTTAGAATTTGCTATTTTTCGAATTGCAGGTTGGTGAATATGTCCACAGATCACGTATTTAAATCCATTTTGAATTGCAATTTCTGCAGCAGTTTCTTCAAAATTATTTACATACTTAATTACACCTTTCACACTATCTTTAACTTTTTTTGATAGAGATACTCTTCCTCTTCCTAATTTTTCACTGAACCAGTTCACTA
This sequence comes from Chitinophaga pinensis, assembly GCA_945863605.1. Classification (GTDB taxonomy): domain Bacteria; phylum Bacteroidota; class Bacteroidia; order Flavobacteriales_D; family Crocinitomicaceae; genus UBA952. Next base: position 49,961 of record CAMAZP010000016.1, on the reverse strand, counting down.
TCGTATTTAACATGATTAATAGATCATAACCTTTACCTCCAAGTTTTGCAATCCATTTTGAATGTTTCATAGTTGTATCAAATACATCGCCATGAAAAAACCAAGCATTTCCTGAGTCAAGTTCAAGTATTAATTTATTTTGAATTTCAAAATTACCAATATTAAAGCCTTTAAATTTCCTTAACATTTCATCATGATTTCCAGTAATATAATACACTTTAGTGCCATTTGATAACATTGATGTTATCTCTTTTACAACCTGCATATGATCTTGCGGAAAATAATGTTTACTAAACTGCCAAATATCAATGATATCACCATTTAATATCAAAATTTCTGGTTGAATTGATCTTAAATAATTGACAAGGTCCTTAGCTCTTGATCCATAAGTTCCTAGATGAACATCTGATATAACAGCTATTTTTATTTTTCTTTTTTCTGACATTTCAATTGTTTTTTACAAAAATGCTAATTCTTTATTTTGAAAGTTTTAACATAATGTTATCAAATAGAAATGTTTTAACTTGTTGATGTTGAAAGTAATACGCTAGTTATATTGACTTAATATAAAATTAGCTTTTTAGTAAATTTAAGAATAGATATCTCTTGAAATACACACTAATAAAAAGAATAAATTTTGATTTATGATACACAAAACTAGTATTACAAATACATGAGAGTTAATTTAAGGAATTATTAAGGTTGAATTTTTATGTTAAGATTTTTTAAATCTTGTTCGTTTAAATTGTGTAAATCAATTGTACATTTTTCAAAATAATTTCCTTTTTAAAATGATAAGGTAAGCATTCTTTTGTTTAACAACTTTCGTAAAACAAAAAAATAATACAACTGTAATTCATAACTCGAAAAAAAAACGCATGTTGAGTAATTACTAATTTTGACTTTCTTTTTTTCTTAATAAAAAACACCACATAATAGCAGAGAAGCCCAATAAGTAAAGGATCTGTATTTATTTTTATTCGTAAATTTTTGATTTATATTTATTTACAACTTGATAGGAATCAATTTAATTTTATCATATCAAGTATTCGCTTTACCTTATTTTTATCCACTTTTAAAATTGTTTCTGAAAAGTTCGAATCTTCATCTAAAATTTGCTTTGTTGTTCCTGAAAAATGGATACCTGCTGGAAGTATGTAATTTATTAATTTATTGACATTTGCAGCGCTAATACCACCACCAGGCATAATTTCTATTCGATCTTTAGCATATTCCGTCATTAGTTTTAAAATGTCCATTCCGATTTCAACATTTGAAGCAAAACCAGAGGTTAGAATTCGATTAAATCCTTGTTCTACCAATGTATCAATCGATTTTTTCCAATTAATACTTTCATCAAAGGCACGGTGAAATGTTAATTCTAAACCCTCTGAACCAGCTTTTATTTTTTGCAAAGCGGGAATATCTAATTCAAAATTGGCTTGCAAAACTCCTACAACAATTCCTTTAGCGCCTAATTTTTTAGCTATTAAAATATCGTTTAAAATGACTTCTAATTCCATTTCTGAATAGTGAAAACCACCTGCTCTTGGTCTGATAAGTACATGCGTTTCAATGTTCTTAGATATAGCAAATTTAATTAAGCCCGCGGAGGGAGTTAAACCACCTTGCTCCAAATCTTGACATAGTTCTATTCGGTCAATGTTTAATTCTCTTGCAATTTCAATCGCTTCAATCGAGGCTGCGCACAATTCAATTTTGATGGACATAAGCGATATGATTTTTTTTGTTCTCACAAATATGAGAAATTCATTATTACTAGCCTCAATTAAGGAGCGATTTTCCGTATATTTGTCTACCTTTTAAAACCGATATGGCAAAAGCATCAGCAACGCAAACAGCATCAAACATTGATTTTGAGTCCTTCAAATCACAAGTTTTAGCAGATTATAAATTAGCTTGTGAATCCCGTGAAACTTCACTTTTAGGAAGAAAGGAAGTATTAACTGGAAAAGCAAAATTTGGAATTTTTGGTGACGGAAAAGAATTAGCGCAAATTGCTCTTGCTAAACAGTTTCAAAATGGAGATTTTCGTTCGGGTTACTACCGAGATCAAACGATTATGATGGCAATTGGCGAATTAACCATTCAACAATATTTTGCTGGTTTATACGCTCATACAGATGTAACTTTAGAGCCTCAATCTGCTGGTCGTCAAATGGGAGGACATTTTGCAACACGAAATTTGGATGAAAAAGGTAACTGGAAAAATCTGATGGAACAAAAAAATAGCTCTGCTGATATTTCCCCGACTGCTGGTCAAATGCCTCGATTAGTTGGTTTGGCGCATGCTTCAAAAATGTACCGCAATAATCCTGCTTTAAGAGATTTGCCTCAATTTAAGAAATTCAGTAACGAAGGAAACGAAGTTGCTTTTGGAACAATCGGTGACGCTTCAACTTCTGAAGGTCCTTTTTGGGAATCTATAAATGCTGCTGGTGTTTTACAAGTACCGATGGTAATGTCAGTTTGGGATGATGGTTTTGGAATTTCTGTTCCTCGCGAATTTCAAACAACAACAGGAAGTATTTCTCAAGCATTAGCAGGAATGCAACGCACAGAAGATCAAAGTGGATATGAGATTTTTGTTACAAAAGGCTGGGATTATGCGCATTTGTGTGAAACGTATGAAAAAGCGGTAAAACTAGCGCGTGAAGAACACGTTCCTGTTTTGGTGCATGTGAAAGAAGTAAATCAACCGCAAGGACATTCTACCTCTGGTTCTCACGAACGCTACAAATCAGAAGAGCGTTTACAATGGGAACACGATTTCGACTGTATCAATAAATTTAAAGAATGGATTTTAGCTTTCAACGCTGATGGATTAACACTAGCTTCAGTTGAAGAATTGGATCAAATTAGTGCAGATGCGAAAACTTTTGTTCGCGATTCAAAAAATAAAGCTTGGAGTGCATTTACAGGTTCAATTAAAGAAGATTTGGCTCAAGCAGTTGCCTTGATTAAAGCAGTTTCAACAGAAAGTGAAAATGGTGTTTTCATTCAGAAAGAAGCAGAATCACTTGAAAAAGCATTTGAACCAATTCGTAAAGATATTTTGACAATTGCGCGTAAAGTATTGAGAATGGTGCGGGAAGAATCAATTCCATCAAAAACGGCACTTTCCAATTGGGTTAAAGGTTTAATTGGTGAAAATTTTGATCGTTACAGTTCACATTTATATTCACAATCAGAACAGTCAGCGCTAAAAATTCAACCGGTGGCGCCTGTTTATGATAACGAGGTTAAAATGGAAGATGGACGAATTATCTTGAGGGAAAATTACCGTAAAATCCTTGAAGATTATCCAGAAGTTATTGTTTTTGGGGAAGATGCTGGAAAAATTGGTGGCGTAAATCAAACCTTAGAAGGATTACAAGATCAATTTGGCGATATTCGAGTTTTTGACACAGGAATTCGTGAATGTACCATTATAGGTCAAGGTATTGGGATGGCAATGAGAGGTTTACGCCCGATTGCGGAAATACAATATTTAGATTACTTACTGTACGCGATTCAAATTCTATCGGATGATTTATCGACTTTACAATACCGTACAAAAGGTGGACAAAAAGCGCCTTTGATTATTTCAACAAGAGGTCACCGTTTGGAAGGAATTTGGCACAGTGGTTCACCGATGGGAATGATTGTAAATTCCGTTCGTGGAATGCACGTATGTGTACCGAGAAATATGACAAAAGCTGCCGGATTCTACAATACGCTTTTAGCTTCTGACGAGCCTGCATTGGTAGTTGAGCCTTTGAATGGTTACCGCACAAAAGAACGTTTACCAATCAATGTGGGAGAATTTAGAGAAGCATTAGGCGTTCCAGAAATCGTAAAATCAGGAAATGATTTGACAATTGTTTCTTATGGTTCAACCTTTAATTTGTGTGAACAAGCAGCAAAAACCTTGTTAGAATTAGGAATTGATGTGGAACTAATTGACGTTCAAACTTTATTGCCCTTTGATATCAATCATATAATTGCGGATTCTTTAAAGAAAACGAATCGATTATTGATTGTTGATGAAGACGTTAGCAGTGGAGCAACAGCATTTATCTTGGATAAAATTATGGTGGAACAAAAAGGATATTATTTCTTGGATGCTGCCCCAGAAACGATGAGCGCTAAAGACCACCGCCCTGCTTATGGTTCGGATGGAGATTATTTCTCTAAACCAAGTATCGATGATATCGTTGAAAAAGCATATTCTATCATGAATGAATTTGATTCAGAGGAGTTTCCGAGTATTTATTAGAAGTTTGGTTATAGCTAAATCAACCTGTTGAAACGAATCAAACTATTTCGACGACGACGGAACGGCAATAAATCCAAATTTGTTCCCAAAACCTCAACTTTGTTTGAGTTGTAAGATAAATGAGGACGAAAACGAGGATATCTTGTATAATTTAACCAAATTAGACTAGCGTTTTGAATTTAAATTCCGAAGTAATTTTTGAAGCAAAATCGTATGCTAAAAATCATAAGGTAAGTCTTTCGAAATTATTTTAAAATTATCTCAATTCCTTAACTAAAGATTCAAAGAATTAATCTTCAGTAAGTCCATTGGTAGAGAATCTTACAGGGATTATTCCGAATGATTATAATGAAAAAGAAGCCTATAGGAATTTCATTGATGAAAAATATAAGTAATGGAAAAGGTATTTGTTGATACGAACATTATCATCGATCTTTTAGCGAAAAGAGAACCATTTTTTAGAGACGCTCAGGATTTGTTTACATTGGCTGACAAAAAAGAAATTAAACTCTTTATCTCATCTTTGTCTTTTGCAAACGCTTATTATTCTATCGTTAAACATCATAAATCGATTGAAGCAAAAAAGTTTTTACTTCGGTTCAAAGTTTTAGTTGAAATATTACCATTAGAACATAAATCGATAGAATTGGCTTTAGCTTCAAATTTTGATGATTTTGAAGATGGTTTGCAAATTTTTGTTGCTTTACAATTTGGTTGTGATTCAATTATTACAAGAAATATAAAGAATTTTAAAAATTCAACAATACCAGTAATGAATGCAAATGAGTATTTAAAAGGAAAGTAGCGATTGACTCAATCTTTGAACCTTAAACTTATTTTAAAATCACAACCATTCTCCAATTTAATTAAACTTTAACTTTGTACTACTTTTTAAATAGATGTGAATTTTAAAAAGTTTCTTGTTAGTTACTTTAGACTTAAGAAAGAAATTTACAACAATTAAAGATAAAATATGAGCAACATAAATGAATATCTTTTGTATTGTAAGTAAAATCAACTTATCTAAGAGTACTTTTACTTTCAAAATCCACGTCTATTAATATTAATGATAGGGTAAACAACTGTTTAGTTTCAAATAACTTTTTTTCTATCTCAAAAGATTTACATGACCGTGAATTGTTTGTTTCTCATCGTTGTATAATAATTTAAATCTTATTTTCCAAGTATATGTTCCATCTGGGCATTTCATACCATCATTATATGAACCATCCCAACCATAAGATGTATCGTGGTTTTCCCAAATTAATTCTCCCCATCTGTTGTAAATGAAAAAATCATAAAAATATTGGTCAATTCCCGAATAAAAAATTGGTAAAAATGTTTGATTGTATTGATCTCCGTCAGGTGTAAAAGTATTTGGCACCCAATAAATTACATCGTTTAATGAATCACAATCGGATATAACTATAACGTTTATTGAATCGGTACCAATACATCCAGCATTACTCGTTCCAATGAGTACAAATTGAGATAATCCAAGATTAGGTAAATAAGGAACATTGTTTAGAAGCCCATTGTTCCAACTGTAAGATACAGCTCCAGTTCCACTTAAAACTATAGGTTTACCGACGCAAACGGTAGTGTCTTGACCAGCATCTACTATTGGAAAATCTTCAATAGTTAAATTGAAAGTACTTGTTGCAGGACAAATATTACCTGGTGTTGTATAGGTAATTGTATAAGCCCCAGGTGTAGATGTTGCCAGTGAAATTTGACCTGTTGATGAGTTTATGTTTAATCCTGCGCCACTAGTGTATGTTCCACCAGTATTTCCTATCAAAGTAGGTAAAGGATTTGGATCATTTAAACAATAAAATATATCTGGATAGCTTATTGATGCAGTTTCTGGTCCTGTATAATTTCCAGTAATACTTGTAGGACAACCATTATCATCAATAATGTCAAATGAATACGGACCACTAGTTAAGTTACCTATTATAATTGAACCACCATTTCCTGTACTTGTATTTACAAAAGTTGCTGATGTTGGTAGGAGTGAACCTGGAACTACATTAAAATTAGTACCATTTACTTGAGGTGAACCACCTGTTAATGTTACGGTAACTGTACCATTTGCACAATTTGGGGTTTGTACAGAGTTGATTGCTGGTAAATATTGAACTGCAATAGGTATTCCTAATTCATAGCAGCCATCTGCTGGTAAGATTACGTTACTATATAATCCGTCAACAATACTATACATTGTTATTGGTACAAAATAAACTGTATTATTTGTGAAAGTTCCTGGAGGTAAACTATTAATCAACGACATATCATTGATGTCAGTAAGATTTGCAGTATTTGAATAAATACCAACAAGACATGGGTCATCACCTATCTCTGTACCTGTAGCAGTTGCTTGAGCTGGGGTTACAGCAACTGATGGTGGACAACTATAGATCAGCCAAGACACTCCTGGGTCATAGGTAGGTTGAGGCGGTGTTGTTACCTGAGTTATTTCAGCAGGCACTACGAAGTCATTGTTAGAAGTAATATTTAATTGATCACCAAAACAAAGCATAGTTTGTGATTGGGTATCTCCTGTTAAATTATAATTATATGTTCCAATTTCAGCAACGCATGTAGATGGAGTAACAATATTACAATCTGTAGTTGCTGTTCCACTACTTGTAAATGAAATATTTGTTGGTTGATTTGAAAAGTTTGTTATCAGCAAAACATATACTTGACCAGTTTGTGCATTTGCAATATTTGCAGTTTCATTTGCTGAACCACTAAAACTACAATCTACAATTAAATTAGTATTAGAACCTGTTGTCGCTGTACCAAAATTGTCACAATAAGTAAGCGCATTATTTAAACTTGTATATGGACCGTATAAGATATAATCAATATCAACATTTGATGAATTTGACATATTGATTCCTAAAGTTCCAGGTGCTGCAACTTGCATGTAATACCACTCAGGATTAGGTGTTGAAAACAAACAGCCATAATCATTATTAGGATAGGTAATATCTGCGGGTACTTGATTTGTCCCTGCAGGAAAAGTTGTAACTCCATTGTTAGAGCAAAAAGGATTTTGTACACAAGGAGCATTTAAGCATGCCACTGGTGCTGTGTAAGTTTGAGATATTGTACAAGCTGGCAGAGCAGAGAATGTAGCAGTTACATTACAGTTAGCTCCATTAGCTGTTAAACCAGTAAAGTTATAAGCTTGAGGTGATGTGAATGGTGCATTAAAGGTTTGGGTTCCTCCACATCCAGAAACAGTTAAAGTACCAGTTGCAGGAGCTGAATTAAAAGTTATAGCACCAGAAACATTATATAAATTATTTGAACAAGCAGTTGGAGTCGCTGATAATGAGGTAATTGAACAGTTACAAGATGCAGGAGCAGTATAGTTTTGTGTGAGTGTACAACTTGTATTTGCTGAAAACGTTGCTGTTACTGTGCATCCAGCCCCATTTGCTGTTAATCCTGTTAGATTGTATGCTTGAGGTGACGTAAAGGGAGCATTAAAAGTTTGAGTACCACCACAAGAACCTGTTATTGTTAATGTACCTGTTGCTGGTGCATTAGCAAATGAAATATTTCCTCCTAAAGAATATTGATTACTTGAACATGAGGTAGGAGTTGCTGTAATACCAGATATTGAGCAGTTACATGAAGAAGGAGCTGTAAAGTTTTGAGTCAATGCACAACTAGTATTTGCTGAAAATGTTGCGGTTACTGTACATCCTGCTCCATTCGCTGGTAATCCAGATAAGGAATAAGCCAATGGAGAACTAAATGGTGCATTAAAAGTCTGTGTTCCACCGCAAGAAGAAGAAACAGTAAGTGTTCCAGTTGTTGGTGGATTTGAAAAACTTATATTACCATTTAAAGAGAACTGGTTAGATGAACATGCCGTGGGTGTAGCTGTAATACCTGTAACAGAACAGTTACAAGATTGAGGAGCTGTAAAGTTTTGAGTCAATGCACAACTAGTATTTGCTGAAAATGTTGCGGTTACTGTACATCCTGCACCATTCGCTGGTAATCCAGATAAAGAATAAGCCAATGGAGAAGTAAATGGAGCATTAAAAGTCTGTGTTCCACCGCAAGAAGAAGAAACAGTAAGTGTTCCAGTAGTTGGTGGATTTGAAAAACTTATGTTACCACTTAAAGAGAACTGGTTAGCTGAACATGCCGTGGGTGTAGCTGTAATTCCAGTAACAGAACAGTTACAAGATTGAGGAGCTGAATAATTCCCTATATTCGTGCAAGAAGTGTTTGATGAAAAGGTTGCGGTAACAGAACAAGCAGCACCATTTGCAGTTAAATTTGAAAAAGAGTAACTTAAAGGCGACGTAAAGGGTGCATTAAAAGTTTGAGTTCCTCCACAAGAACCCGTAACGGTTAACGTACCAGTTGTAGGTGGATTAGTAAAACTAACTTGTCCATTTACGTTATATTGATTCGCCGAACAGGCTGTGGGTGTTGCAGTAACAGATGATACCGAACAAGGAGTAACACAACTAGCGGGCGCTGTATAATTCTGAAAGGTATTACAATTGGGGAAATTAGAAAATGTAGCTGTAACAACACAACCTGCACCATTTGCTGTCAGTCCTGTAAAATTGTATGGTATGTTTGTAAAAGGTGCATTGAAAGTCTGGGAACCTCCACAACTATTTGCAATGGTGACTGTTCCAGAATTTGGAACAGAAATCCCGGGACCAGCTGTGACCGTGAGGTTACCACTGATCGAGTAAGTATTATTATTACAGACGCTTGGAGTGGCTGTTAAATTAACTCCACATGTAAAAGAACAATCGGCGGAACCAGATCCACTAGTTTGACTGAATGAAATATTTCCTGGTTGATTTGAAAAATTTGTGATCAACATGACATAAACTTGTCCTACTTGAGCATTTGGAATAGTAGCTGTTTCAGTGGCATTTGCAGAATAACTACAATCAACAGCGCTTCCAGCTGGAAATGGGTTAGCTCCAGCACATGCCGAATTAAGTGATGAGAAAGGTCCCCAAAGAATAAAATCAACATCTAAACCAGTACCACTAGCATTTTGTTGGCTTATATCAATTACCATCGAACCATTTTGATCAATTTCCATATAGTACCAAGCCGGGTTAGGTGTGGTACTTAAACAATTAACTGAACCTAAATTTGGAACACCAGTTGTATTTGGGAAATTGTATGTCGTACCTGTACAAAATGGATCTGCACCAATACACTGTGCGGATACACTCCATGATACTAATGCAAAAATAAATAGTATTATACTCCTCATTAGTTAGTTTATTTATTTTCAAATAAATGCCAGAATTCAGATTTTATTAAATTTTTATTGGCTTTTGACCATGTTCTTGCAATTACCTTATTTTCTTCGTGTGATTTTTGTTTATCATACTTTGGGAAATCCACAGGAATTTCTCCTGTTATAAAGTATGTTTTTAATTTTTCAGGATAGATAATGTATTCGCTCATATACACACCTTTAGGTTCTTTAACTATAGGTTGTGATGTTTGTTTATCAAATGTTACTTTTTTTGGTTGTTTAATTTCTTTAACTTGTGAAAAAGTTGAAATAGTAACTAAACAAAAAATCGATAAAGCAAGTACTTTCATATTTGGAATTGTTATAATTTGTTGTTTTGACGGCTAATATACAAAAAAGTTGCCTTTTTAAACATTAACTTAAAAAAACTAATTAACACTCTAAATTTACTTAAATTTTGTAATTTAGTAAAAACAAAAAGCTTTGAGTTATTCAATAATTAAAAATATTTCATACCATTTACCATCAGAAATCATTGAAAACAAAGATTTAGCTCAATTATTTCCAAAAAATTCGGAGGAAACAATTTATAAGTCATTTGGTATAAAAAAAAGACATATTCGTTTACCAAATCAAACTGGTTCTGATCTTGCTTTTAAAGCTGCTGAATGTTTTTTTGAGGAAAATTTGGATTTTGACAAAAGTAAAATTGATTTTTTAATTTTTTGTACTGAAGGTTTAGATTATAAAGCTCCAACCTCCTCAAGTGTCCTTCATTACCGTTTAGGATTAAATGAAAATTGTGGTTGTATTGATATGCCTATGGGATGTGCTGGTTATGTTTACGGATTAAGTCTTGCTAATGCGATGATCGTTTCTGGCAATGCCACTAACGTTTTGTTATTAGTATCAGATATACCTAGTTCGGTAATTCATTCTCAAGATTTTGATTTACGTTGTATTTTCGGTGATGCAGGCGCAGCGACTTTAATTCAAGCTAGTGAAGTAAAAGGAATAGGGAGTTTTGTTTTTGGTAACGATGGTGAAGGTGCAAAGAATCTAATTGTTGAAAGAGGTTCAACTAGATCACCAATAGATAGAGAATGGATAGAGTTATATCAAAATGAACCTGGTTATTTGGCTCATGGTAAAATGGAAATGAACGGTTTAGAAATTGCTCGTTTTTCTTTACAAAGAGTGCCTAAATTGTTGGAAGAAACCCTAAAAAAAAATAATTTGACATTCGATGAAATTGATTTATTTGTTTTTCATCAAGCTAGTAAATTTATACTTTCAGCTCTTAAAAGAAAATGTAAAATTCCAAAAGAAAAATTCTATGAATTTTATGAGAATGTTGGAAATACCGTCTCTTGTAGTATCCCAATTGCACTAAAGAACGCACAATTAGAAGGAAAATTAAAAAAAGGTGACAAACTCATGTTATTAGGATTTGGAGTTGGTTACACTTGGGGAGGAACAATTGTTGAATGGGTTTAATCTATGTTTAAATTTTAATATCTTTGGTTCATGAATATGCAGGAATTTATCTCAATTATCGAAGAGGAATTTGACGAAGTTGAAAAAGAAACATTAACTCCAACGAGTTCTTTTCGTCAAATGGAAGGGTGGAGTAGTATGCACGCTTTAATTTTAATCGCTCTGATTGATAATCATTTTGATGTTTTGTTAACAGGTGAGGAATTGCGAGTTTTAGATACTATTCAAGATTTATATGATTTACTAGTATCTAAAAAAGCATAGTGGCTTTCTTAAAAACTGAAAATACACGCATTTCTGCCATTTATACATGTGTTCCTCAAACTATTGAAAGAACAGAAGATTACGAATGGATTTCATTGCATGAACGAGAACTTTTTTCAAAAACAACAGGAATAATTGAAAGAAGAGTTGCCTCAGAGTCAACTACATGCTCTGATTTATGTTTCGAAGCAGCAAATCAATTATTAAATGATTTAAAGTGTAAAAATGAAATAGATTTGGTACTTTTTGTTTCTCAATCTCCTGATTATTTTTTACCGGCAACATCAATAATTCTTCAAAATCGATTAGGAATTCCAACGAATGCTTTGGCTTTTGATGTCAATTTAGGCTGTTCAGGCTATGTTTACGGACTTTCGATAGCTTCTCATTTTATACAAAGTGGAAATATTAAAAAAGTGCTTTTAATGGCTGGTGATAAATCAACTATTTCCACCAATTATGAGGATAAAAGTACTTTTCCTCTTTTTGGAGATGCGGGTTCTGCAACCTTACTTGAATTTGATGAAACAGCAAAAACTTGGTTTTATTCAATGGCATCAGATGGCAAAGGAAAAGATGCAATCATAATTGAACACGGACATTCACGTCATCCTTATGGTACAATTGAAGACGAAACGCTTGAAATTGAACCAGGAATAATACGTTCTAAAAAGCATTTAAAATTAAACGGTATGGAAGTATTTAATTTTGCATTAAAAGAAGTTGCTCCATCAATTAGAGAACTGTTAACTTACTCTCAGAAAGATATTGAAGAAGTTGATTATTTCGTTTTTCATCAAGCAAATAAACTGATTAACGATAGCGTTCGTAAAAAACTAAAAATTGAAGAAGCAAAAGTTCCATTATCAATCGATTACTTTGGTAATACCAGTTCAGCTTCAATACCACTTACAATTTGTAAAGAATTATCAAATCAAGTTTTAGTTGAAAACAATAAATTCTTAGTTTCTGGTTTTGGTGTTGGTTTTTCTTGGGCTTCAGTTTTACTAAATCTTTCAAATGTTAAAACAAAAATGATTGAGTATGTTTGATTTGAAAGAAAAAACTATTTTAGTGACAGGTGCTTCCTCTGGTATAGGAGCTTGTATAGCAAGGTTTTGTGATGAACTAGGAGCAAACGTTATTCTTTCAGCTAGATCTACCGATAAGCTTAATTCTGTAGTTTCCAAAATGAGTTCACGTTCAAAGATTATTCTTGCAGATTTAACTCTTGAAACTGAATTACAGCAATTGATTTCTGAACTTCCTCAAATTGATGGTTTTGTTCATTGCGCTGGTAAAATTCAACCATTTCCGATTAAGTTTATAAAACAAAAACATATTGATGATCTTTTCTCAATCAATTTAAACAGTGCAATTCTGTTGAGTTCTGGTTTACTAAAATCAAAGAAGTTAAATCAAGGAGCATCTGTTGTTTTCATTTCTTCCATCTCTGCTGAGTTTCCATACATGGGTGGTTCACTTTATTCAGCTAGTAAATCAGCTTTGGAATCTTTTGCTCGATCATTTGCTTTAGAAAATGCACCAATGAAAATTAGAGCAAATATCGTTTCTCCAGCTTTGGTAAAAACAGAAATGTTTGAACAAACGAAAAGTGCCTACGACGAAGCAGATTTTGAAAAATTTATCGCTCACTATCCTTTAGGAGTTGGTGAACCACAAGATGTTGCAAACACTATTGCGTTTTTGTTGAGTGATTTATCAAAATGGATTACAGGAACAACCATACGAATGGATGGTGGTTTGTTATTAAACAGTAAAAGAGATTAATTATTTTCAGGAGCTAATCTCAAAACGATACCATCAATCTCATCAGATAAATAAATTTGACAGCCCAGTCGACTATTTGATTTTACATAAAAAGCTTGATCTAACATATCTAGTTCAGCATCACTTTGTTCGGGTAAATCGGTAGTTGATTCTAAATAACATTGGCATGTTGCACACATTGCCATTCCACCGCATTCTCCAAGTACAGGAAGATCAAATGCTTTACATAACTCCATGATATTCATATTCATATCTGTAGGACCAACAAGCTCGTGTGAAACACCCTCTCTATCAATTATCGTAACTTTTACTTCATTCATTGTTATTGATTAAATATTCTTAATAAATTGCTTCCGTTGTAGTTTGTTTGATATTGTCTTAGATTAAAAGCACTCCCGCTCATTGGCATTCCGTCGTACAATGAAAATGTTGCATTATTGCAAGTATCTTTAAGAACTAAGAAATTATCTAAAGTTGGAAACAAAGGTTGTGAACAAATTCCATCCTCATCTGCAGGTGAATGTCTGTCAAAAGCTACAAACTCATCAATCGATCTCCTGTAAACGATAATCCCTCTTGAACCTCCATTCACATATGCCCAACCTCCTGTACCGTTTAAAGCATCAAAAGAAGGAAGGTTTAAGTCAATAGTTAGATCAAATGGAATATTTGGAACAGGTGTTTGATTATATTTAATGCAACTACTCAAAAGCATTAAAGTAAAAGAAAGATAGATTAATTTTAAATTCATAGTGTAAAATTACAAAGTGAAAATACATTACAGACGATTTTTTATAGTTTTTATTTTAATCCTTTTGTTTTTGAGTTGTAAATCAAATCGAAACGCATACTCTAATTCTGCGAAAAGAACAATGCAGAAAGAGTTAAAACAAGAAGAAAAACTAAAAAGAAAAGCTATTGAAAAACGTTATAAAGACCACATTAAACATCAATCTCCACAAATGCGAAAGATGATGAAAAGAAAAATAAGAGCATTACGAAAAGAATTGAGAAAGAATCGGCATTAATTTAATAAATTTCTATTCGGTCAATTTTGGTTATTACTATATAATATCAATAGAATCACTACTAAAAAATCCTTTTTCAATATCAATTTCAATTTTTCCTAAATTAATTCCTGCCCATCCAACTTGGTTTACAATAACCGATTGATTGTTCGAGTTTTTTATAATTGTAGGTTTATCTAAAAATGTATGGGTATGACCACCTAAAATTAAATGAATATTATTTGTTTTTTGTGCTAAGATTAAATCTGAAACCCTTGTTTTATCCTCGTAGTTATACCCTAAATGAGATAAACAAATGATTAAATCACAGCCAAAATCTTTAAGTTCTTTGGCAATAATATTTGCAGTATCAATTGGTTCTTTGTGTATTGTTGCTCCGAATTTATCTGCTGGTACTAATCCATTTAATTCAATTCCAATTCCAAAAACACCAATTTTAAGGCCACCTTTTTTAAATATTTTATAAGGAAGAGTTTCATCTTTTAGAATTGTTTTAGAGAAATCATAATTTGAACATAAAAAAGGAAAATTTGCATGTTTTTTCGCATTTAAAAATCCATCTAAACCAATGTCAAAGTCATGATTTCCCATTGTGGCTGCATCATATCCCATTTTTGACATTAATTTTAATTCAAGTTCACCATTAAATGTGTTAAAATAGGGAGTTCCTTGAAAAATATCACCAGCATCCAATAACAAAACATGTTCATTTTCATTTCTTATTTTTTGGATTAATGAAAATCTTTTTGCAACGCCACCCATACCCGGAAACTTTGGGTGATTTGATGGAAATGATTCGATATTAGAATGCGTATCATTGGTATGTAGAATAATTAATTTTTTATTCTTTTGATTCAAAAAAGAAGAGGAGATCAAAGTATTAGAAATAAGAAAACCTGTTGATCCAAAGGCTATTTTTTTTACGAAATTTCTTCTGTTCATTTTACTTAAAAATTTTCGAAATGTGTATTTTCCATTTTGCAAGTCTATATTTTATTGAAACTCCCAAAACTCCAAAACCATATTCTACAGACCTCTTAAAATTTATTGATGAAGCTTCTTCAAAATATTTTGTTGGACAGGTAATCTCACCAATTTCATATCCCGCGTAAAATATTTGAGCAAGCATTTGATTATCAAAAACAAAGTCATCTGAGTTTACTTCAATATTTATTTTCTTAAAAATTTCTTTTGAAAATGCACGATAGCCAGAGTGATATTCGGATAATTTTTGGCCCATTAATATATTTTGACTGAGTGTTAAGGCTCGGTTTGCGATGTACTTATATAGAGGCATTCCTCCTCTCAAAGCTCCATTTCCAAGTATTCGAGATGCTAGAACAACAGGGTAAACATCATAGGCAATGATTCCAGAAATAGCGTGAATTAATTTTGGAGTATATTGATAATCAGGATGCAACATTATTATAATATCCATTTCTAATTCCAATGCTTTTGCGTAACAAGTTTTTTGATTCCCTCCATATCCTTTATTTTTTTCATGACGAATTATGTGCTTTATTCCCAGTTTTTTGGCAACTTCAGAAGTATTGTCTTTACTATTGTCATCAACTAAAATAATTTCATCTATAATATCAAATGGAATTTCTGAATATGTTTTTTCTAAAGTTGAAGCTGCATTATAAGCAGGTAGAACAATTCCTATTTTTTTTCCGTTTAACATGATTTTATTTAAGGTTAATAAAAACGATAGAATACAAAATTAGATTTAATATGTTAAATCCATTCATTTTAGGTAAAATCAATTTCTTTTTTGAATGATTGCCGCTCTTAAATCATCACTAATTATTCCAGTTGGATTCTTATTCAATGCTGATTTTATTCCTTTTGGTGAACGCATTTCAAAAAGAAAAATAAGTCGTTTTAAATTTAAAATTAAGTTTACTTGATTTGAGTTTATTTTTGAATTTCTTATAACAACTCCTTTTATAAGTGTGTCTTGTACTAGTAAATTATTTGCTAAATCAAAATTATCACTAGCAAAAAGCACATTAAAGTCATTGCTAAATTCGTCTAAAAATAGCTCATTTGGGATTATCAAAAAACAATTATCTTTTTGATTAATATTCAATAATAAAAGTGCTTCTTTAAACTTAGCTGCAGATGAATAATTTTCAACACAAGAATTCCAAAATTTTAAATCTAGAAAAATAGTTTTATCAGGATAATTATCAAAATTTATTTCAGCTAATTTTCTGAGTTTTTCTTTTTTGTGACTTAAGTAAATTAAATTTTCTAATTCTGCAGTCGTTTTATTAGAAATACAACCTGAAGAGTTTACTGTATTATCTAATTTTTCATCATGAAAAAGCCATAGTACTCCATTTAGATCTTGCTGTATGTCAATTTCTACTCCATTAGAACCGGGAATATTTAATGCAAGTTCAATTGCTTCTATTGAATTATTGTGATAAATTGAGTTGCTCATTTCTAACCCCATTCCTGCGTGACCAAAAACAAGAATTTTACTATAATTTTGAGTTTTCTGGCAAGAAAAAAGTAGGATTAATAGTAAAAAAAATATTCTAATTAAAAGCATAATTTAGTCCAATTGAAAATTGAATATTTATTGAATTTAGTTTTTGACGATTATTTAATTGATCGGTGTATGTTTCAATATAAGGACCTATTCCTAAATTATGATTAAATCGAATTTTATCTCCAATATTAAATTCATATCCAAAAATTAAGTCTGTAAAGGAGTGTGTTTTTTCAATTCTTTGAAGGCCATAATTTATCAACAGCATTGGTCCTAAATTTAAAGTTTTATTTTTTTTTATCCCTTCTTTGTTAAAAATGAAATAAGCTGATTTTAAGTTAAATTGAGGAAAAATATTTAGTTGAAAATAACTTGACTTGACACCAAATTTAATTCCTGTAAACAAAAGGAATCTTTTTTTTATTAATGAGTAATTTATTCCATGAAAAATTTCATTACTTCGGTATGAAATACTGAATTCAGTTCCAAAAAAATGTGATTTTTCTTTTAAGATAAATTCCTGTGCTCTTGCTTGTGTAGCTATAATTAAAAAAAAATAAAAAATATACCTCATGACTTTTAGCCAAATTTCGGACACTTTTTGCAAGGATCTCCTTTCGTTTTGTATTTTTTGCAACATTTTTTCTTTTTCTCACAAACACATGATTCAATCATAAATTGTGATGGAATAGATTCCGAAAGATGTTGATTCTGTTTCATTATTTAGAATAATTCTAAACAAATATAGTTTATTTATTTCTTTCCGACTTTTATTAAAAATAATTTTATTCCAAAAAAATAAATTACAAATTAATTTTTTGGATTTTAAGATTTACAAGAATTTTTCTTAATCAGTTAGATATTAATAGGCTATAATTAGTTGTATTTAATTAACTGTATATTTTAGGTTTGATTTTTATGAATTATGACAACTTATCTAAAAATGGATTTATAATAAAATCGAAAATTATTAGGTATTCTTTTTTATGTGTTTATTCATTTCCTCTATAAAAGTTAATTCGTTTACTGGTGGAATTAATAATTCATCAAATTTCTAATCTATAGACTAAATCTATTTTAGTTTTGAAAAGTAATTTAGTGTAATTTACCAAGTAAATAGTGGTCTGTCTGACATAAATTGGTTTACTTCAGCTTTGATATTTTGAATTTCAGAATCATTATCTTTATTCATTAAAGCGCGGTCTATTAAGTTCACAATCATTTGAATTTCATTTTCTTTTATACCACGTGAAGTAATTGCAGGTGTACCAATTCTAATTCCTGATGTAACAAAAGGTGATTCTGTATCAAATGGAACCATGTTTTTGTTAACTGTAATATCAGCTTTAACTAACGCGTTTTCAGCATCTTTCCCTGTGATTCCTTTCGAACGTAAATCGATTAGCATAGAATGATTTTCAGTTCCACCGGAAATAATGGTGTATCCAAGCTCTTTAAAATATTTTGCCATAACAGCAGCATTTGTTTGAACTTGTTTCATGTAAATTTTAAATTCTGGTCTTAGTGCTTCTCCGAATGCAACAGCTTTTGCAGCAATTACATGTTCTAATGGTCCACCTTGAATACCAGGGAAAACAGCTGCATCAAGTAAAGCTGCCATAGATTTTGGATTTCCGTTGTTCCATTTTAAACCGAAAGGATTGTCAAAATTGTGACGCATCATAATTATCCCACCTCTTGGACCTCTCAATGTTTTATGAGTTGTTGATGTAACGATATGACAGTATTCTAATGGGTCATTTAATATTCCAGCAGCAATTAGACCTGCTGGGTGAGAAATATCAGCTAGTAACAAAGCTCCAATTGCATCTGCTACTTTTCGAATTCGAGCATAATCCCAATCTCTAGAGTAAGCGGATGCTCCACAAATAATCATCTTTGGTTGTTCTCTAAGTGCAACTTCTTCGAGTACATTGTAATCTACCAAACCGGTTTCTTTATTGACACCATAAAAAAATGGTTTATATAATTTTCCAGAAAAATTAACTGGAGATCCGTGTGTCAGATGTCCACCATGGGATAAATCAAAACCAAGAATTTTATCACCTGGTTGTAAACATGCTAAAAAAACTGCAGCATTAGCCTGAGCACCTGAGTGTGGTTGAACGTTTGCCCAAGTTGCACCAAACAATTTACACAAACGATCAATTGCAAGTTGTTCTACTTTGTCAACGACTTCACAACCTCCGTAGTATCTTTTACCGGGCAAACCTTCAGCATATTTATTTGTTAGTACACTTCCTGCTGCCAACATGACTTGTTCACTAACAAAGTTTTCTGATGCAATTAATTCTATACCTTGAGTTTGTCTTGTTTTTTCCTCCTCAATTAATTTAAAAACTTCAGTTTCTGTACTCATATTTAATAATGCATTTGAGTTGCGTAGTTAATTTGACATATTTTTTCTAATCCATCTTTCAGAGACATCAAAGGTTTAAAACCTGTTAATTCAAACAATTTTTCTGAGCTACCAATTCTTCTAGCTACTTCATATCCATTTAATTCATGAGCATTTTCAACGAATTTTATTTCAGAGTTTGAATTTGTAACTTCTTTGATTGCAATAGCTAAATCTGCAACACTCCATTCTGCTTCATTTGCTATATTAACAATATTCCATCCTTTAGTGTTCATTAGTCTTATACAAGATTCAACTGTATCGTCTATATATGTAAAATCTCTTGTTTGCTTCCCATTTCCATAAACTGTAATATCTTCTCCTTTAATAGCTTGTTCAAAAAAACGAGGTACTACCATTCTGTTATCTTGATTATGGCCGTATACATTGAAAAAACGAACAGAAACTGAATTCAAACCTTTTTCATCAAAATTTGATTTTAAATAAAGCTCATTGTATCTTTTAGCCATCGCATAAGAGGTGTGCGGATCAACTAACATTTTCTCAGTTAATACATCGTCAATTATTTCTGTTGAACTATAAATTCCAGATGTTGAAGCATAAAGCAGATTGTTAATTCCATTTTGATAACAAGCATTTATTACATTTCTAGTTCCAATAACTTCTACATCCATTGTTTCAACTGGACTTTCAGCAACAACATCCACTCCTAAGACAGCAGCTAAATGAAAAACGAAATCACACCCCTCACTTGCTTTATTTACAATTTCTTGATCTCTAACATCTGCCTGGTAAAAAGTAATTTTGGTTAGGGTCTCATCGTCAATTTTATTTCCTCTCAAAAGGGAATCTAAAACTACAACTTCATGTCCGTCTTTGAGTAATCTTTTGGTTAAGTTGCTTCCAATGAAACCAGCTCCTCCTGTAACTAATATTTTCATATTTCTTGTATAAATTGAAAACTAATAATTTTTACAAATATCAAAATAAATATTCATTTTTCACAAAAATTAAGTGATACACTGAGATTATGTTTTGATTAATATTTAATATCACTCCCAGTTAATGAAATTGAAGCATTATTTAATTAAAAATTAAATGACAATCGACATTAAAATATATACTTCTTACATTTACAATCGAAAGTTTTTCTATTTTTGGCAAAAATCAAAAATTTATGAATATTAAAGGTATAATAGCTATTTCTGGTCGTCCGGGTCTTTTTAAAGTTGTCGCTCAAAGCAAAAACAGTGTAATCGTTGAGTCAATGATTGATAAAAAACGTTTTCCAGCTTATGCATCAGAGAAGATATCAACTTTGGAAGATATTAGCATTTTTACCTACGATGATGATGTTAAGTTATTAGATGTTTTTAAATTAATTTTTGAAAAATATGATGGAGGGCAATGTATTTCACATAAATCAGAAGCTAAAGAATTATCTAAAACATTAATTGAAATTTTACCTAATTATGATCAAGAAAGAGTTTATCCTTCTGATGTAAAAAAAATATTTCAATGGTATAATTTACTGCACAGCGAAGGTTTATTGACTTTAGTGGAAGAGGAAACAACAGTTGTTGAGGAGGCAGAAAAACCAGTAAAAGAAGCTAAACCTAAAAAAGAAGAGACTAAAAAAGCAACCCCATCAGCATCAACTAAGTCTGTTAAACCAGCAAATGTTAAAAAATCAGCACCTGTTAAAACAGGAGTTTCAAGAGGGAAATAAGTTTTAGAGCTTAAAAAAACTTACAACTAAAAATCGCTGTATCGTCTACAAAAGTTAGGTTCCCGCGCCATTCATCGAGTTTAGAGAAGATGATATTGTTCATGTCCTCCATCTTCAACGGTGAGTAGGCTTGTGCATTTTTCACCAAACGTTCGATTCCGAATTGTTCGCCTTCTCCATTTTCAAGTTCAACGACACCGTCAGTAAAAAGTACAAAAGTCGTATTTGGATTCAAAACCATTTTTCCAACGTTTACATAAGGCAATTCATCTAGCATTCCCAAGCCAATACAACCATCTTTGAGCATCGTCACTTTTCTTCCATTCAATAAAAACGGATGATTGTGACCTGCATTGACGTAATTCATTTTACGTGTATGTGCGTTGTAATGAGCAATAAAAAAAGTAATGAATTTCTCGCCTTTCGCACTTCGCATCACGATTTTATTCAATTCTTCCAATAAGAAAGGCATTTCGAATCGTTGGTACTTGAATAACGTGCGAATTGTTGCTTGAAAATTTGCCATTAACAAAGCTGCGCTGATTCCTTTTCCAGAAACGTCCGCAATGCAAATAATGTATTCTTCGTCGCCCAAAGGAATAAAATCGTAGTAATCTCCACCGACAGCGTGACGCGGAATATACTTCGCCGACAAATCCATTTTGCGGTTGGAAGGTAAATCGGAAGGGAACAACAATTTTTGCATTTCTGAAGCAACTTCTAATTCCTTCGATATGCGTTCCTTGATCATACTTTGCTTGAACAAACGTCGATTTTCAACAGCTACAGCAATGATATTACACAAAGTTTGCGCAAAATTAAAGTGACTTGCTTCTAAATAATCGGTGTTTCCAAGTGTTGAAATCAATAAATAAGCTAAAGGTTTCTCTTGGTGATATACTGGAATTACCGCTTGAAACTCTTTTAAGACCATTGAATTTGAAGATTCCACCAAGGTAATTTCTTTGAATCGAACTAATTGTTGGTCAACGAGTTGTAAATCAATTTTACCTTTGTAGCCCGATTTCGCTAAAACTTTCCAATCTTCTTGGTATAAAAACAGAACGAACTTCGAAAAACCAAGCTGTTCTTTGAGAATGAAGGAGAAAATTTTAATGAGTTGTTCAATCGATAAATTAGAGTTGATGGCATTCGTTATCTCCAACAAAGACTGTAGTTTCGTGTCCTTGATGTCGGGATTAAGAATATTTCGATGTTGAATAATCACTTTTGTCCTTTTATAAAATTAGGCAACATTCTCAAAGCTGCCATTTCTTTAAATTTATCTCTCACTTCTCCGCAAGGACTTCCGAAATACGTTTTTCCGCCTTCTAAATCTTTTGAAACACCTGACTGTGCCAAAATAATTGCTCCATCACCAATAGTTACATCACTTGCGCAACCAACTTGACCCCAGAGAATAACATTGTTTCCTACACGAACACAACCAGCCAATCCAACTCCAGCAGCCATTAAGCAATTTTCGCCAACAACCGTATCGTGACCAATGTGAACTTGATTGTCTAGTTTAGTGCCTTTTCCTATTTTCGTGATTCCAGAGACACCTGCGTCAATCGTACAAAGCGCACCAATTTCAACGTTGTCTTCTATTTTAACGCCTCCACACGTATGCATTCGCTCGTATCCTTCTGTTTTCTTTTTGTAATAAAACGCAAAATGACCAATGACTGTATTGGCACCAATTACCACATTATCTCCAATTTCTGTATTATCTAAAATGGAAACGCCTGCATAAATTCTTGCATTTTTGCCAATTATAACATTTTTTCCAATAAATACATTTGGATAAATAATTGCAGACTCATCAATGAATTGAAGAACTTGGTTATTTGGTGCACTCAAAGGCGCAAAATGTTGCGTTAACTTGTTATAACTATCGAACGGTTTTTCAGAAATTAGTAAGCCTTTTCCTGGAGGACAATCCACAATTTTATCAATAATGATGGTTGTTGCCGCTGAATTTAGAGCTTTATCATAATATTTTGGATGGTCTACGAAAACAATATCACCCACTTCAACCATGTGAATTTCGTTGATGCCTGTAACTAAATTCGACGGATTTCCAACGAATTCACAAGCTAACAACTCACTGATTTCTTTTAGGGTAATGGCTTTGGGTAACTTCATACAATATTCTTAAAATCAAAAATAAGCATTGAAATCACAAATATTCAGTAGTTTCGTTGGAGTTATCACCTTAGAAATGTTCAAATAGTTCAGTAAAAAGATTAGAAAAAATAAAAACGCTTGTGTTTTAAAAAGATTTGTCTAAATTTGCAATCCATTTTTAGCACTTAAAATAAATTTAAAATGAAAAACGATATACATCCATCTGATTATAGACTAGTTGTTTTTAAAGACATGTCTAATGAATATGCATTTCTTTGCCCTTCTTGTACAACAACAAAAGAAACAATCACTTGGGAAGACGGAAACGAATATCCTTTAGTGAAATTGGATATCTCTCACAAATCTCACCCGTTCTTTACAGGTATTGCACAGTTCGTGGATACTGCAGGACGTATTGACAAGTTCAAAAACCGTTATGGTCGTCACATGAAATAATTAGTGACAAAAAAATACTTAAAAAGCCTTTTCGAAATTCGGAAAGGCTTTTTTGTTGAAATACCCACCAAAATCAAAGTATTTATTACTTTTAAACTATGAATTTACAACTTACAAAATCGCTGTGTGTATTTGATTTGGAAACCACAGGACTTCAAATCAATACCGACAGAATCGTTCAAATCGCGATAATTAAATTGAATCCTTCAGGTGAGCGAACGGAATTAAATCAACTGATAAATCCAGAAATTACAATTCCTCAAGAAGTGATTGATATTCATGGAGTTTCAAATGAATTAATCCAAGACAAACCTACTTTTAGCCAGTTTGCTCCTGATTTGATTGAATTTATTGGCGATGCGGATTTAGCTGGTTATAATTCCAATAAGTTTGACATTCCTGTTTTAGCAGAAGAGTTTTTGAGAGTTGGAATCAACTTTGATTTTTCCTTTCGTAAATTCATAGATATTCAGAACATTTTTCACAAAATGGAGCAAAGAACACTTGCTGCAGCTTACAAATTTTATTGTGGAGAAGAAATGAAAAACGCACACGATGCCTTGTATGATACGCAAGCAACGTTGGATGTTTTTCTTGCGCAATTGGAACGTTACAAAGAAACGCCTGAGTTAAAAAGTAAAACAGACGTAACGAGTTTAGCTGAATTTTCTCGCGCTGGAACTTTTGAATTGATTGACTTAGCGGGTCGTTTGGCGAAAAATGAAAAAGGAGAAGCTGTTTATAATTTCGGGAAACACAAGGGCAAAACCATCAAAGAAGTTAGCAAAATCGAACCCGGTTATTTTGGTTGGATGACCTCCGATCAAACGGATTTTCCAAGATACACCAAAGAATGTTTGCGTCGAGAAATGGAAAAAATCAAAGAAGCAGAGAAAAAAGACGCACCCATTACTGAAAATAGTTTAGAAAGTTTAAAAAATAAATTCAATTCCAAATGAAGATAATTTGCATCGGAAGAAATTACGCCGAACATGCCAAAGAAATGAATAGCGCTGTTCCAACAGAACCCATTTTTTTCATGAAACCTGATGTCGCCTTGTTAAAAGAAGGTGATTTTTATTACCCAAATTTCACGAACGACTTGCATTTTGAATGTGAAATTGTTGTGAAAATTGATAAAGTTGGTAAAAATATCGAAGAGAAATTTGCCTCCAAATATTACTCAGAAATTACTTTAGGAATTGATTTTACAGCAAGAGATTTACAAAGTCAATGCAAAGAAAAAGGTCTTCCTTGGGAAAAAGCAAAAGCATTCGACAACAGCGCACCGATTTCTTCTAAATGGATTAAAATTGCTGATCTAGATTTTGAAAACACCGAATTTATCTTTTCACAAAATGGTGAAGTTCGTCAAATAGGTAAAACTTCCGATATGATTTTCACCATCGATCAATTGATTGCCTACATTTCAAAATTCGTAACCTTAAAAACAGGCGACTTAATTTATACAGGCACACCTTCAGGCGTTGGTAAAGTTGCGATTGGTGATGTTTTGACAGCCACTTTAAATGGGGAGGAAATGTTTGAGTTTAAGGTGAAGTAAATCTTGAACTTATCGATTTTAGGGCACTTTGAAGGACCAATTTTCAACTATTGAAAACCACTTCTCAATAAAATCAAATACTTATCTTTGCAACTCTAAATTAATTTAAAATGGAAATCCCAAAGACGTACGAGCCTGGAGCAGCGGAACAAAAATGGTATAAATACTGGATGGAAAAGAATTATTTTCATTCAACACCTGACAGCAGAGAAGCTTACACAATCGTCATTCCTCCACCAAATGTGACAGGAGTCTTACACATGGGACACATGTTGAATAATACGATTCAAGACGTTTTGGTTCGTCGTGCGAGAATGTTGGGTAAAAACGCTTGTTGGGTTCCTGGAACGGATCACGCATCGATTGCTACAGAGGCAAAAGTTGTTCAGAAATTGAAAGCGGAAGGTATCAAAAAAACAGATTTGACACGCGATGAGTTTTTAAAACACGCTTTCGAATGGAAAGACAAACACGGCGGAATCATCTTAGAACAATTGAAAAAATTAGGTGCTTCTTGTGATTGGGAACGCACGCATTTCACGATGGATGCTGAATATTCAGAATCAGTTTTGGATGTGTTTGTGGACTTATTCAAAAAAGGAAAAATCTACCGTGGTGTTCGAATGGTAAACTGGGATCCGGAAGCTTTGACTGCCGTTTCAGATGAAGAAGTTTTATATAAAGAAGTGAATTCTCGCTTGTTTTATATACGTTATAAAGTTGCTGGTTCGGATGATGAATGGTTGACGATTGCAACGACGCGTCCTGAAACAATTTTGGGTGATACTGCGATCTGTGTGAATCCTAACGATGCACGCTACAAACATTTACACGGTAAAAAAGCCTTGGTTCCGTTAATCAATCGCGAGATTCAAATCATTGCAGATGAATACGTTGATATGGAATTTGGAACAGGATGTTTGAAAGTAACTCCAGCTCACGATATCAACGATTATGAATTGGGAATTAAATTCAATTTAGAAACAATCGACGTTTTCAATGAGAACGGAACTTTGAATAAAAATGGCTTGCATTACGAAGGAAAAGATCGTTTTGAGGTACGTAAATTGATTGAAAAAGAATTAGACGAAAAAGGTTATTTGGTGAAAACCGAGGATCATATCAATAAAGTTGGTTTTTCAGAAAGAACGAATGCGGTAATTGAACCAAAATTATCCTTGCAATGGTTTGTGTCGATGAAAGAATTGGCGCAACCGGCTTTGGATAATGTTATGAATGGAAACATTCAATTTCATCCAGACAAGTTCAAGAATACATATCGTCACTGGATGGAAAATGTAAAAGATTGGTGTATTTCACGTCAATTGTGGTGGGGGCATCGCATTCCAGCTTGGTATTTCGGAAACGGAACAAACGATTACGTTGTTGCGAAAACAGCAGAAGAAGCGTTGGTTTTAGCGATTGAACGCGCAGGAAAAACAATTGAACTGGCAGATTTACGTCAAGACGAAGACGTTTTGGATACGTGGTTCTCAAGTTGGTTGTGGCCGATTTCGGTTTTCAACGGATTGACACGACCTGGAAACGAAGAAATCAACTACTATTATCCTACAAATGATTTAGTGACAGCGCCTGAAATTATGTTTTTCTGGGTAGCAAGAATGGTCATTGCAGGTTATGAATACTTGGGTGATATTCCGTTCAAAAACGTATATTATACAGGAATTGTACGCGATAAGTTAGGACGTAAAATGTCTAAATCGTTGGGGAATTCTCCAGATCCGATTGAATTGATTGAAAAATATGGTGCAGATGGCGTTCGTGTTGGAATTTTGATTTCTTCTCCTGCTGGAAATGACTTGCCTTTTGACAGTTCTCAATGCGAGCAAGGACGTAACTTTACGAATAAAATCTGGAATGCGTTCCGATTGGTTTCCTCTTGGGAAGTACGCGACATCGAGCAACCAAAATCATCAGTTGTGGCGATTGAATGGTTCGAAAATCGTTTCCAAAAAGTAGTGGTTGAAATCAATGACTTGTTTGATAAATTCAGAATTTCTGAGGCGTTAATGGCGATTTATAAATTGGTTTGGGACGATTTCTGTTCGTGGTATTTAGAAATGGTAAAACCAGGATATGAGCAACCAATTGACGCAAAAACGTTGGAAGCAACGAAATCTTTCTTTGAGAATTTATTGAAAGTGTTGCATCCGTTTACGCCTTTTGTTGCAGAAGAATTGTGGCATGCATTGCGCGAAAGAGCAGAAGGTGACGACATTATTATCGCTACTTGGCCAACTGTAAAATCATTTGATGCTCAAAATTTAAAACAATTTGATTTAGCTTCGGAAGTGATTACAAACATCCGTAACATTCGCAAAAGCAACAACATTGCAACGAAAGTGAAATTGGAATTATTCATTCGCAAAACGCAAACGATTGAAACAGGTTTTGATTCGATTAATGTGAAAATGGGTAATTTATCCGTTTTGGAATACGTTCAAGACAAAGTTGCCAATGCAAACTCGTTCATTGTTGCTGGAAATGAGTACTTTATTCCTTTTGGAGATACGATTGATGTGGAAGCAGAAAAAGCAAAAATCTCTGAAGAATTGACTTATACAAAAGGATTCTTGAAAAGTGTTCAATCGAAATTAAGCAACGAACGATTTGTAGCAGGCGCACCAGAAGCTGTTATTACAAACGAACGCAAGAAAGAAGCGGATGCTTTGGCTAAGATTGCTTTGTTGGAGGAGAAAATGGCTTCACTTAATTAAGAATGTAGAATTTCATTTCTAAATTTGGGTTGTGGTAATATTTAGGTTGTATTTTATTTACTTGAATAAACTTTAAGAAGTAACTTCCAATTGAATCTTTTTTTACAATTCTGAATCTAATAAATTAGTGAGAAATTGATTCTTATTCAAAATGGCTAATTTCTTTGCCTTATTCAAATATTTAATATTCTGATTATTTAGAAATCTTGCCCAATAGAAGTAAATAGAAAAGTGTCTCTTTGAAATAAAATAATAATTCTCAGGATTAATTTTTAATAAAAAGTCATACTCTAGTTGACTTTCGCCCAATTTACATTTTGACAGATACCAAAAGATTTGCATTTGCCGATAATAGCCTTTTCTAATGAATTCTGTTCGAATTGGAAATTTTGATAATGCTTCTTCAACAGCCGAAATGCAACTTTGATATTGTTTTGTCAAAAATAATGCTTCGGCAAAGATATAATGAGCCGCCGGAAAATCTCGGAAGTGATTTCCATCGATTGGAAGAATGGCTGTTTTGTCATTGAATTCTTTTATTAATTCTGGAATAAGTTTTTGATTTCCGAAACTGTAATTGTGAACTAGTTTACAAGCGTAAATCCTGCCGATGATATATGGATGAATATTTTTGTGTAAAGAAAAGCTATCCATTTTTTGAATGGAAACGTTGGCTTCCTTCTTATTTAAAGTCCAAAGTGCTTTTAAAAACAAAATAGAGTTTCCGAAAAGTTGCGCTTCCGTTGTTTTTTTATTTTTGAGGTAAGCCTCATAAAGAAGATAGTAATAGCTAACCAAATTATCATAATCCGGGAAATGTTCAATGAAAAACGTTTGAGCAAACGAATTACTCGCGAGTGTAGGAATTACTTGTTTAAAGGTTTCAGGATCTTCTCGAAAGCGAAGTGCGATTTTTCTCGAAAACGATTGTACTCCACCGTCGTGTTCTTCTATTCGATTGATGGAGTCAAATTCAAAAAAAGATAAATATATTGCCAATTCATTCGTTGAAATTGATGAAAAGTCAGAACAAGCTTGCTCAAAATCATACCAATCTTTAAACCCTAAAAACTTAGACAAAATATTCAAGGTCTGCAAGGAAGGACTAAATGGATATTTTACAAACCCAAAAATTCGTTTAAACGTAATTGGATTAATCAATTCACCTTGATAATTTGAAATTACCTCTGTCAAAAGTTGACAGTCTGTTGGCCTCGACAAATTTATCTCTGTGCGCTTTAGCAATTGAGCCTTTAATTTTTCAAGACTTTCAAGGTTAACTTTAAACTTCGTTCTGGGCATACTCCAAAAATCGTAAGAAAATCAATACAGATTAATGTTCATTAATGTACATTTTTAAATAGATATAATTTTGTAGTTTTGAGAAAAATTACAAAAATGAATTATCACGATGCAATTACTGATTTAGTGCACTATATTTTAAAGAATGGTGAATTGTATCTGAGATTAATTGATAGTGGCAATGCATTTGATAAAATATTGCGGAATTATCACCAATTCAATTTGAACGGAGACAAGGTGTATCGCAGAATTTCAAAAATGTCGTTGCATTATCGCTACTCAGAAAATGCTTGGAAGTCAAAAAATCAATTAGATGATTTGTATTTTGAACATTTAGTTCCGCTTAAAATCACTAAAGAAAAACTTCTCGATTTAATTAAAACAAATAAAGTCTCACTCGATTCGGTTAAAGCAATTCTTGATGAGAATGAAATAGTTGTTATCACTCGCAATGAGCAAAAAATTGTTGATGCTCCCGAAAACTTCAAATCTTCATTACCTGAAGGAAATATTGATCGTTTAAGCGCTGTAGGAATCAAAATAGCGGAAGAAACTAAAAATAACAGCTTATTTTAATTTGAATGAAGAAAAGTAAATTTAGATTTCTAATTCTTGCATTACCGTTGGGTCTGTTTTTGTTATTCAAATCTTATACGACGCCATCCCTAGAATTAAATGATTTCAAAACAGTTTCGGGAAAAGTTAAATCGTTTGCTTTTTCTAGATCAAAATGGTCAGGAGATAAATTCACAATTAAAATTGCAGAAGCCAAAAAAGATTTTGTGATCGAGGAAGAATTACTCTTCATTTTCAAGAAAGAAGGCTTTGAAAAAACCATTAAAAAAGGGGGTCAAATTGAGTTGAAAGTTCCTAAAGCAATTTCGAATGACGAAGAAACTGTAAATGTTTATGAAGTAAAAACGAATCAGAAAATTTATTTGTCGTTACAAGAATCGCTCGACCGGAAAAAAGCTGCAATCCGAACTTTTTTTTGGGGAGGATTAATTTTTATAAGTTTTGGAGTTTTAAGGATAATATATTTGGTATGGAAAAAATAATTTTATTTGGTATTTCATTATTGGTGACAGTTCATTTGAATGGGCAATCAATTGCACCACAAACTGTTAATAGTGCGGGTAAACATTCAGTTGTAAACAATATTGGAATTGGTTTTACGATTGGTGAATTGGTAGTAATCTCACAAAGCGACTCACAAGGAAACACAATAAACGGTGGTTTTACATCAGGAGCATCACTGAGTACTGTTTCTTTGAATGAACCAGATTCCAAAATCATTGGATTAACTTTTTTTTTGAAAATTTCTTTGTTAATTGTTTTTTCAAAAATAATCTATCAAGCCATTAAAAATAAATTATTTTCGAAGAAATTTTTAGCTGAGGTAATTCACTTTTATTGATTCGATAATCTTAAATTCTTCTTCGCTTAATCCTTCAGATGCATTAGCAACATCCGTCAATAATTCCAAAATACTATTTTTTATTTCTAAATCAAAAGATGAAAGCGCTCTTAAAAAATCGTCTTCATATCGTGCTTTATTTTCATTTAAAAATGCCAAATCAGTTAAATAATTTTCAACCAAATTCTCATATTGTTCATCATTGATTTCGTCGTTATATAATGGATGCAAAAAGTTCAATAAAATTTCTTTAACAAATTCTTTCTCGTCGTTATCAAACGCACCATCTGCTATTGCTACAAGAAAAACAGGATAAATTAAAACAAGTATTTGAAATTCGTCAAAAGTCATTTCTGTATCAAGTTCTTCTTTGAATTTATTATAAATTAGCTCCATATTAATCTTTTTTAAAGAGTTTAATTAATGTAAATAACGATGCGTACATACCAACAAGCAATAAACCAATACCGATATTAAATAAACCTCCTGATTTCTGTAAATTCATAAAAAGAGCGCCTAAACCAAGTAAAACGACTCCTCCAATTAATGAATAATAAGGAAAATTATATCTAAATTTTAATTTTTTTAGCTTCGTTTCAAAATAATTGGCTTGTGCTAAATCATATTTTGTTAGTGTTAAAATTCCAAAATCAATTTTCTCTATTCCTGCTTTTAAAACCTCTCTTGATTTTTGAGCACTTAACAAACTAATTATTTGATTCAGTTGGCTAGATATTTCTTTTGGATTTTCAGAAAATTCAACATTAGCAATTTCTCCTATAGTAGAAATTTCTCTTAATGTATTTTCCTGCTTAAGTCTAATTTCTTCAATCTCTAATTGAGCATTGGCTTGAGCTTTTAATGCCTCAGCCTGAGCCTTCATCCCATCTGCTCTAATTTGAGCTGCTTGCGCTCTTCCAGTAACTCGATATGGAGTTGCATGCCCATTCCCAAACAATTTATTAGAAATAAGTTTTCCCGTATTTTTACCTAATTCCCGTCCTAAGGCTTTGCCAAAATTGCTTTTTGCCATTTATATTTTATTTTTTCTTCAAATTTAGTTGGCAAATCAATTCAAAAAAAAAACATTAATGAACATTATTCGCGCCCTGTTTGAATCAAACTATTAGCTTCGAAAATTTTATATAGAAAATCATTGATTTTTCTACAACTATTTTAATCTTTTTCTGTCCTATCCAAAAATGGTGGTTTGAAACAAAAACTGAACTAAATAGAAAAAACAATCCTTTGAACCTGAGTTTGATTTGATAAAAAATTCAACTATATATCATAAGACCGTTGCAAAACCCGTTTCTCATCGTTACTTCAAAAATTTAATATCCTCATTAACAAGGGTTAACTCCTGTATTAAATTTTTGAAAAGCCTCGATTAACAACTTTTGAAACAGACTTATCATAGTAGAGCGTATAATTTAGAAAAATCGCTTTATTGGAGGAGAAAATGGCTTCGCTAAATTGAGAAATAACTATTTATTTCAATAATTGATTGGTATTATTTATCCCCAACAATCGGTTTTCTCTTCACTGCAAACTCTAAAATTATCCCCAAAGTCGGTTGAACAATTCCGTTCGTGTTTTCGATAAACTTCGTTTTGTAGCGAGTTGGGTCGTTCGGGTCAACAATCGGATTGTCATTTGCATCTGTTTCAACCAAAAGAATAGGTGCCAACTTCGCTTTGTAGCCATACGCATTTTGAATATCTAGATAGAAGTTCATATTGAATTTATCCAAGTAAATTTTCTTATCAACACGTAAATTCAATTGATGGAAATTAGATTCACTTTGAGTATTCAATCGATTGATATCCAAAAGTCCTTGGCCGTTGATATCCCAGTTTTGAATCAAACTTGAAGTTGCAACATCGATTGGCGTATAAGGAGAACCTCCAGAAAATAACCAACGGAAACCAACTTCCCAACCTTTTTTGAAACGTTTACCTCCAGTTAAGGAAACGATATTACGGCTATCCCAAGAGGTTGGAACATACGAATTGTTTTTGTCTTTAAATTCCGAAACAACGTACGTGTAAGCTAGAATCGCATAGAATCCTTTGTACATTTTTTGTTGGTATAAAAATTCAACTCCGTAAGTTCTCCCTGTAGAAATTGATTTTACTTCCTCGTTACCAACAACGCCAAAATCTGAACCAATGTTAGCTAAACTCAAAGAGTCTTTAAGTGAGAAAGGGTATCTGTTATAGCTTTTGAAAAATCCTTCTAAAGTAAAACGAGAATCAAATTTGGTTAAATATTCTGTTCCTAAAACAAAATGATCCGCACTGATATATCTTAAATCATTTTCTTTGTTTTTTAGAACGCCGTTTGCATCACGATAACCTAAAATAGTGTAAGCTGGTAACTGATGGTAGCGAGCAATATTCCCATTAAGCGCCCATTGACTATTGAAACGGTAGTTAACAGAAAAGCTAGGAGATAATTGATCCAATGGATTCATCATACTTTTTGCATAACTATTCACATCTGTTCTTAAACCAAGTGATAAATTCAATTTTTCTTTCAGAAGTGATTTACTAAGCTGCCCGAATAGTGCAACTTTATGTAAACCTAAAGTGGATTCGAAGTCAATCAAAACAGGAACTCCCTGAATCGTAACTCTATTAAATGTTGAATTGAAATACTTCGCATATTCGTAACCAACACCAGCATTTAATCTCCATCCATTTTTATTGTAAGTGTGTTCAAAACGGAATTTATTTTCTGCCTCAAATGAAGAGTAATCGAGAATTATATTGTCTGGAGCAGGAATTTTATTAGAAGTTCGAGTTGCTGAATTATTCAACATATTTCTACTAACGATAATATTTTGGTATGAATTCTTTGAATAATGAAGCCAATTAATACCAACCGTGTAATTCCATTGTTTTTGAAGAGGTAAATTGTTCAAAATATAATTGTTACTTTCTCTTGTTGCCGAATCAGTAACGTTTTCGTTCACTTTTGCATTTAATCTGAAATCATCAATTGCACCTAAACCAATGAACGTAATTTTGTTTTTATCGTTTAACTTATAGTTGATTTTGTATTGAAAGTCATTATAAGTTGGTAGAATTGGCAATTGTAAAGCTGCAAATAGAAATTGTAGATAAGAACGTCTTGCTGAGAAAATAAAGTCAACTTTTTTACCAATCGGACCATCGAAGGTTAATGCGGCATCACTTGATCCTAAAGCGAAATTCGTAATAAATGCATCTTGATTTCCGTCTTTTTGCTTGAAAGAAAGAACAGAACTTAAACCATTGGCACGATTTGCTGGAAAGGCACCAGAATAAAAATCAACTTCACGAATAAAATTTACATTCAAAAGACCAACAGGACCACCGCTACTTCCTTGGGTCGCAAAGTGATTAATGTTCGGAACTTCGATTCCATCAAGGTAAAATTTGTTTTCTCCAGGTGAACCACCGCGAATAATGATATCGTTTCTAAAAGTTGCACGTGAAGCAACACCAGGTAACGCTGCGATAACTTTACTTACGTCACGGCCTGCGCCTGGTAAACGTTCGATTTCGGTAGCATTCAAAGTTTTTAAAGAAACTGGCGATTCTGATTTACGTTGAAAAGGTGATGCTTTAACAACCACTTCTTCTTGTTCCAAAACAATTTCTTCTAAAGCAAAATTCAATTCGATAGAACGCGCATTAGTCACAGTTATTTCGTTTATAACTAATTCTTTAAATCCTGAAGCTGTTGCTTTAAATGAATAAACACCTGGTTTTAAGCCGGTAATTTCGAAATTTCCAGTCTCATCTGAAATGGATCCTTTTTGTTGATCAATTGCAATAATTTTAGCGAAAGGAATAGCCTGATTGTTGAGGATGTTTGTTACTTTCCCTTTAACAAGACTATTTTGAGAAATTAAGGTAAATGAAAGTAAAGTATAAGTTAGAAGTAGGAAAACGTTTTTCATTCAAATGTTTTTTTTGAATAAACAAAAACGGATAAAAAAAGTTTACATAATAATTAGTTTAATATTCTTTTTCAGCTTTTAACCACGTTTGTGTGCGATAAAAAGGACCAATATATCCTCTCACATTTAGTCTTTTAAAATTTTCTGGGTTAATCCAAATTTTTACTGAATAGACTTTTCCATTTTCGGGGTCTAAAATCGTACCTCCTGCCCATTCACTTTCATTCCATTTCAAGTTTTTAGCTATAATCATCCCTTCGATCGGTTTGTTTTTTAAATCACCGGGGCATTCTTTGCATTTTGGGTCCTTTTCAACACCTTTTCTTGGAAATAAGTAAACGATTTTCCCATACATTTTGTCGTCTTTTTTATATAGTTCAACTACTGATTTTTTTTCACCCGTTTCATCATCAATTGTTACCCATTGACCTAAGCAAGATTGAGCAAAAGAATTTATTGTAAATAGTAACGAGATAATTAGGATTAGTGATTTCATATTAGTTATGGTTTAAGAAATTACGTAGAAGTGCTATGCCATTTTCGGTCAAAATAGACTCAGGATGAAATTGAACGCCATAAAGTTTTTGTTCAGGAAATTCTATGGACATTGTAACTTTATTTTCAGAAGTAGAAGTGATATTTTGAGAGGGAATGTTTATTACTTCCCAACTGTGATAAAGTCCAACATTCATGAAGTTTGGAAAAGTATAAAATAAACAATTAGTGTTAGAAATATTAATTTTCTCAGATATACCATGTTTCACTATTGATTGATTTTGAATATTTCCACCCATAAATTCACCAATTGCCTGCATTCCTAAACAAATTCCTAAAATTGGAATTTTTCCACTAAATTTTTCAAGTAATTCAAATAGATTTTTCTTTTCTTTAGGAAGACCAGGACCGGGTGAAAGCACAAATTTATCGAATTGTTTTAGTCTAGATAAATCGAGTTTATCATTTCTTATTACACTTACCTCACAATCGAGCTTTTCGAAATAGTGAGCTAAATTGTAAGTAAATGAGTCATAAAAATCTACAATTAACACTTTCACTTTAATTGAATTTTGTTTCTTTGCAAATGTAGAAATTTGAATCTAACAAAAAATTTTACTTTTTAAATGAGCAAAAAAGCAATTCAAATACCAAATGCACCTGCACCCGTTGGTCCATATAGTCAAGCTATTTTAATGAATGGGATGTATTTTGTGAGTGGTCAAATTCCGTTAAATCCTGAAACTGGACAGCTTGAAATTGAAACAATTGAGGGAGCGACTCATCGTGTATTGAAAAACATTGAACGTTTGTTAGAAGCAGCAGAAATGACTTTTGAAAATGTGGTGAAATGTAGTATTTTCCTTAAGGATTTAAATGATTTTTCCAAGGTAAATGAAATTTATGCTAGTTATTTTCTTGGTATTCCACCAGCTAGAGAAACAGTGCAAGTAGCAAGACTTCCTTTGGATGTTACAATTGAGATTTCGTGTATTGCAATTGAAAATGCCTGATGAATAAAACGTATTCATTTGATTTATCAGTTGTCATTGTTAATTACAATGTAGTATATTTTTTAGAACAATGTTTAAATGCTGTTAAATCTGCTTCAAAACAATTAAAAGTACAAGTATTCGTTGTTGATAATAATTCCATTGATAGTTCAGTTGCAATGGTCCGTGAGAAGTTTCCTACAGTAAATGTCATCGCAAATAAAGATAATGTAGGATTTTCAAAAGCAAACAATCAAGCAATTCATTTAAGCGATGCACGGTATGTTTTATTATTGAATCCAGATACAGTAATTGAAGAGGATACTTTTGTTAAAACCGTTGCATTTATGGATGAACACCCTGATGCAGGTGGGCTAGGAGTGAGGATGGTGGATGGTAAAGGGAAGTTTTTACCAGAATCAAAACGTGGTTTGCCAACACCAAGAGTTTCATTTTATAAAATATTTGGTTTAGCGCGTGTTTTTCCTAAATCGAGAATATTTGGTAAATATCACCTAGGATATTTAAGTGAATTTGAGATAAATGAAATTGACGTTTTAAGTGGTGCATTTATGCTGATGCGTTCAGAAACATTGGATAAAGTTGGTTTACTTGACGAGCAATTTTTTATGTATGGAGAGGATATTGATTTATCCTACAGAATCCAGCAAGGAGGATACAAAAACTACTATTTTCCTCAAACTAAGATAATTCATTATAAGGGAGAGAGCACAAAAAAAAGTAGTGTTAATTATGTCTTTGTGTTTTACAGAGCGATGATATTATTTGCAAATAAACATTTCTCTAACAACAACGCCAAGCTTTTTTCATTTGCAATTAATTTTGCAATCTACTTTAGAGCTTCAATTGCACTTGGAAATCGTTTGATTAAAAAAGCAGCGCTTCCACTTATTGATTTTATAATTTTCCTTTTGGGTTTGCTTTTAATTACGAATCATTGGTCAAATCACGATATTCATTTTCCTGATTTAGTATTAAAAGTACAAATTCCCCTTTACGCTTTAGTTTGGTTAATATCTGCACTGATTTTTGGAGTTTATGACAAGGGTGTAAGTAGAAAAACAATTATAAAATCTACATTTTTTGGAACTATATTTATTTTGACAATTTATGCTTTACTTCCAAAGGATTGGCAATTTTCAAGGTTATATATACTAATAGGTACTTCATGGGTAATTTTTGGATTTTATTTAACTCGGATTTTTTGGAATTTATTTAAAACTAATTCATTTAGTTTCCCTAAGGCACCCAAAAAGCGTTTTGCTATTATTGGTAACGAAGAAGAGTTTAAGCGGGTTGAGTTCATTTTGAGTAATACCTATCCTTCAATTGAAGTTGTCTACGGAATTGGAATTGATGATGCTTACCCAAAATCAATTGGATTAAAAGAACAGATTGATCCAATTGTTGATTTTTATAAGATTAATGAACTTATTTTTTGCTCAAAAGATTTAACTTCCAAAGAAATAATTGAAGTTATGACGAAAATCAAATCAATTGAAATAGACTTTAAAATTGCACCACCTGAAACAAGCTATTTAATTGGCAGTAACTCAATTGATACTTCTGGTGATATGTATGCATTGAATTTTAATGCTATCAGCAAACCGGAAAATTTGAGATCAAAGCGAATTTTAGATTTTACATTAAGTTTTGGTTTACTTTTAGTTACTCCTTTGTTAATTTTTTATTTTAAAAGAAGAATAAAATTCGTTAAGAATCTAGTTGAAATTCTGATAGGAAGAAAATCGTTCGTTGGTTATTTTACCACAAAAGAAATGTATGTAAAGAGACTACCAATAATAAAACAAGGCATTTTAAGGCCTTTTAAAGTCAATTTAGATGCAGAGCACGATAGTAATTTATTTTATGCTAAAAATTATAAAATTGGATTAGATTTAATGATAATAATAAACAATTGGCATGAGTTAGATAGATAAAGTCTATATATCGCTCATAATTCAAACGTATTTACTATCTTTACCGCGCTTTCTATTTTGAGTATTATAAGTTATGGCAGAAATCGAGATTAGACTTCCTAAAATGGGGGAGAGTGTTACAGAGGCAACTATTACTAATTGGTTGAAAAATGTTGGTGATAGTGTAAGTGTTGATGAACCACTTGTTGAGGTTGCAACTGATAAAGTTGATAATGAGCTTCCATCAGAGTCTGCTGGTGTTTTAGTGAAAATTTTATTTGACAAAGATCAAGTCGCACAAGTAGGTGATGTAATTGCAATTTTGTCAACAGGGGGTGAAAATTCAACTAAAGAATCTTTACCAACTGAAGTTCAATCAGAAATTAAAGTTGAAGTTTCAACAAATACTGCAAATTCAAAAAATAGTGATTCTTCCGAAAAGCTATCAAAAAACAGTGATTCTGGAAAATTCCTTTCTCCTCTAGTAAGAAGTATAGCAGAAAAAGAAGGTATATCTCAAACACAGTTAAATTCAATTTCAGGAACTGGCTTAGAAGGAAGAATTACAAAGAAAGATATACTTTTATTACTTGAAACGAAATCAAATGTTAGTGCAGCTTCTGTAAATGAAGATTTAAAGAAAGAAGTAATTTCAGTTCAAACTCCTGAGGTAATTACTACAAATAATAATCTACCAGGAAATTTCCTAAGTAACATAAAAGAGCCAATTGTTTTACCAAATCCTGGAGATGAAATCATCGAAATGGATCGTATGCGTAAATTAATTGCAGATCACATGTTGATGTCAGTTCATGTTTCACCTCACGTAACATCTTACGTTGAAGCTGATGTAACAAATATTGTTAATTGGCGTAACAAGGTCAAAAAGAAGTTCTTGGAACGAGAAGGAGAAAATATCACATTTACCCCAATAATGATCGAAGCAATAGTGAAAGCTATAAAAGATTTCCCTATGGTAAATGTTTCTGTTTCAGGTAATAATATAATTAAAAGAAAAGACATAAATATAGGAATGGCAACGGCACTTCCATCTGGTAATTTAATTGTTCCAGTAATTAAAAATGCTGATAGAATGAATTTAACAGGATTAACGAAATCAGTTAATGGATTAGCAAATAATGCTAGAGCAAATAAATTAAAACCAGAAGATATTCAAGGTGGAACTTACACTGTAACCAATGTAGGTTCATTTGGAAATGTTATGGGTACTCCTATTATAAATCAACCGCAAGTTGCCATTTTAGCGCTAGGTGCAATACGTAAAGTGCCAGCTGTAATCGAAACGCCAGATGGAGATTTTATTGGAATTCGTCACAAAATGTTCCTATCACATTCATACGACCACCGTGTTGTTGATGGTGCATTGGGTGGACAATTTGTGCGAAGAGTTGCCGATTACTTAGAAGCTTTTGATGTAAACACCGAATTTTAATCATAATCAATTACTTACCTACAAATAAAAATTACAGCATGCAAAAATTATTATTTTTAGTTTTAATAACTTCAACATTCACTGCTTTTGCTCAATATTCTGAGTCAGAAGTTAAAAATCTTATTACTTCTTCAAACGAAAAAGATTTAGTGGTCCAGTCCTCTCGTTTACTTCAAGAGAATTTTTATCATTATGCAGATTTAGTAACTAATCGTTTACTAGAAATTAAACCCGAGAGTGGAAATTATAACTACAGAAAAGGTTTTATTGAACTTGAAATGCGTCAAGATCATGTAAAGGCAATTAAGCATTTAACAAAAGCTTCCAGCTTTCCGATTGATAAAAACTATGATATGTATTCAACCAGAGAGGGTTCAGTTCCTGCAGATGTATTTTATCACTTAGGTAGAGCATATCATTTAGATGAACAATTAGATAAAGCTATTGAAAATTATAACAAATTTCTTGAAAATACAACAAAACAATCAGAATTAATTGTTGAAGCTAAAAAAAGAATTTCACAGTGTAAAGTTGCCAAAAAGTTGATAGCTAATCCTACAGCTGATGTGGTAAAAAATTGTGGTGAAACTATTAATTCAAACTTTGCGGATTACTCATCCAACATTTCAATTGATGGTAATGCCTTATATTATACATCAAGAAGAC
Source organism: Chitinophaga pinensis (assembly GCA_945863605.1). Classification (GTDB taxonomy): domain Bacteria; phylum Bacteroidota; class Bacteroidia; order Flavobacteriales_D; family Crocinitomicaceae; genus UBA952. The sequence continues at coordinate 10,125 of CAMAZP010000016.1, read as the reverse complement.
CTTGGGAGGACAAATCGAGTGAAAATTTCAGAGATCCGATGTTAAATCATTTAACAGATGATATTTATCAGTCAAATATTAATACAAATCAAACATGGAATTCACCAACTAGATTAAGTTTAAATCGACCACAGTCAAATGAATCATCTGTAAGCGTAAGTATTGATGAAAGAAAATTTTATTTATTTAATGATAAAAGTGGAATGGGAGATATTTATTTTTCGGAATTTACTGATAATAAATTTTCAAATGCAAAGTCAGTTGAAAATTCTAAAGTAAATGATGGCAATTGGTGGGAAACTCATTACACAGTTTCTCCTGATGGAAATATGATATTCTTTGTGTCAGATAAAAAAGGTGGATTTGGGAAAAGAGACATTTATTTCATGGAAAGAGTAGGAGGTACTTGGACAGAAGCAAAAAATATCGGAGGAAATATTAATACTTGGACTGATGAAGAGTCGCCGTTTATGGGGTTAGATAATTCAATACTTTATTTTTCTAGTTCAGATTCAACAAGTATGGGGTTATTTGATGTTTTTATGTCAGTACGTGATGAAAACGGTATTTGGTCCGCACCAACAAATTTAGGTTATCCAATAAACAGTGTGGGTGATGATTATTTTTATACGCATACTGCTGATGGAGAAAAAGCATATTTGACTTCTTTCAGAAAAGGAGGATTAGGAGATAAAGATGTTTATGAAGTAAATATTGCTGACTCTAAGGTTAAAAATGTTGCTTTTTTAAATGGTCAAATTGTTCACAGTGGTGGTAAATTGATACCTGAAAACTCATACATTACGGTAAAATGTTTAAATTGTGAAGATCAAAGTGCAACTGTGATAACACCTAGAGTTAGAGATGGTGGTTTCTTTTCAAAACTAGAAAAATGTAAAGAATATGAATTAGTTTATTATTACAATTCGAATGCGAAAAATCCATATTCAGAAAAATTCTCAACAAATTGTGATCTTGCTTACCAAGAAATAAACAAAAAAGTATTGTTAGATGACGAGATGAAAATGATTTTCCCCTTCTTCAAATATACTGTTGAAGGAACAGTTGCTGATAAAAATTCTGGTGTTGGAATTGAAAATGCAAAAGTTGATTTTAGAATTAAGTCTAAAACACAAGAAGAACGCAACACAGGAAAAAAGGGTGATTTTACTTCAGATATAACAAAAGGGAAGAACTTCTCTGATGAGCTTAAATATGAGGTTTTTGTTTCTGCTGATGGTTATTTAAGCCAAACATTTGAATTAAATCAGAAACTGGGAATGGATTCAATTATTAAATTATCTTATTTGTTAACAATTGATAAAGATTCTATAGATATTGGACCGTTCTTAATTTTATATGATTTTGACAAACATAACATACGTCAAGACGCTAAAGTAATTTTAGATAAAGTTGTAAAAGTATTGAATGACAATCCAACAATAAAAGTAGAATTAGGTTCACATACAGATTCAAGAGGTTCTTATGATTACAATAAATCATTATCACAAAAACGCGCTAACTCAGCTGCTAAGTACATACAGAAAAAAATCAAAGATCCTTCTAGAATAACTTTTAATGGTTATGGTGAAAGCAAATTGTTAAACAAATGTTCAGACAACGTAAATTGTTCAGAATTAGAACATCAAGAAAACAGAAGAACAGAATTCTTGATTAAGAAATAAAATATTTAATTTATTCTAAAGGCTATCATTTTATGGTAGCCTTTTTTTTTCAAAACAATTAAACCAGGATTTATTTTAATTTAACATATTCAAAAATTATATCTTTGCCTAATTAAAAATTGATATGCAGGTATTTTTAAACCACTCTCAAATTCAACAAAAAATTATTCGACTAGGACATCAGATTCTAGAAAATAGTTTTGAAGAGGAAATTATATTTATTGGTGGAATTGTCGGAAATGGATTTGAATTAGCAAAAAAGTTTAAAGATATAATAGAAAATAATTCAAAGTTAGAAGTTGTTTGTTTTGAAGTTAATGTTAATAAAGAAGAACCCTGGAATGAACCTATTCAACTTTCAATTGATAAAGTCGTAATTAAAAAAGGGTATATAGTACTTGTAGATGATGTAATAAATTCTGGAAAAACGATGCAGTATTCGTTATTGAAGTTTTTAGAACATCCTACAAAAGCAATCAAAACAGTTACTTTAGTTGATAGACAACATCGTCGTTATCCAATTAAAGCTGATTTTGTGGGTTTAAGTCTTTCGACAACTATAAAAGATAGAGTAGAAGTTGATTTATCTGACACAGATTCAAAGGCCTATTTAATTTAAGTATGAAAAATATTACTGAATCAGTATCTAACTTTGATCATTTGGATAAAATGTCAACTCTTGAATTATTGCAAGGGATAAATTCAGAGGATAAAAAAGTTGCATTCGCTGTTGAAAATGAGATATCTGAAATTCAGTTTTTTGTTGATGCTTGTTATGAAAGAATGAAAAGGGGTGGTAGACTGTTTTATATCGGTGCAGGTACAAGTGGACGACTTGGTATAGTAGATGCTAGTGAATGCCCACCAACTTTTGGAATAGATCCTGGGATTATTGTTGGTTTAATTGCTGGTGGTGATAAAGCTATCCGAAAAGCAGTTGAATTTGCCGAGGATGATAATGAACAAGGGTGGAAAGATTTAACTGAATTTGAAGTTTCTGAATTAGATACTGTTGTAGGAATTGCTGCTTCTGGTAGAACACCTTATGTACTTGGTGCCATTGAAACAGCAAAGAAAAAAAGCTTACTAACTGCTGGTATTTCATGTAACCCAAATTCTCCATTAGCTGAATTAGTAGATCATGCAATTACACTAGAAGTAGGGCCAGAATTTATTACGGGTAGTACACGAATGAAATCAGGAACAGCTCAGAAATTGGTACTTAATATGATTTCCACTTCCTTGATGATAAAATTAGGTAAGGTAAAAGGCAATAAAATGGTGGATATGCAATTAAGTAATCATAAATTAGTAGACAGGGGAACTAAAATGATTATGAGTGAAATTGATATTCCTTATGAGCATGCAAAGGAATTATTAAAGTTTCATGGCTCAGTCAGAAATGCAGTAGAGTTTTATAAACAAAAGAATAAATGACAGATTTCGATCCAAATGGCGTTGGTGTAGCAAATGGAAATATTTTTGGATTTCCATATTCAGAGGAGGAAGCTTCAATTGTTATTATTCCAATTCCTTGGGACGCAACAGCTTCATATGGAAAAGGTACTAGTAACGGTCCAAATGCAATTTTAGATGCTTCAACACAATTGGATTTTTTTCATCCAAATCTTGATAAGGCATATAATACAAAAGTATTTATGGCACCAATTTCTAATGAATGGAAAGAAATAAATGACCATTGTTGTGAGTTAAGTATTGAATACATTTCTTTCTTGGAAGAAAAAGGTGAGGAAATTGCAATGAAAAAGTATCAATCTCAGATTGATGAGATAAATGCAGTACATCTTGCATTGAAAGAGAATTTGAAACATCGTTGTCTCGGTATATTGGAATCAGGAAAAATTCCTGCTGTCTTAGGTGGAGAACATTCAACTCCTTTAGGGTTAATTGAAGCATTGAATGAAAAGTACGAGCATTTTGGTATCTTGCAAATTGATGCACATGCAGATCTAAGAGTTGCGTATGAAGGATTCAATCAATCACACGCAAGCATAATGGACAATGTATTAAAAAAATGTTCCAATATGCGAAAATTAGTGCAGGTTGGAATTAGAGATATTTCTGAACGTGAAGTTCATTACAGTCACTCAGAAGATAGAATTAAAATATTTTATGATTGGGATTTAAAATCAGATCAATACGAAGGAAAAACATGGAAAGAGCAAGTGGAAGAAATTATTAATAACTTACCTCATTTTGTTTATATTTCGTTTGACATCGATGGATTACGCCCTGAATTATGTCCTAGCACAGGGACTCCTGTAATTGGAGGTTTTGATTTACAAGAAGTTTCTTATCTTTTTTTCAAGTTAGTGGCATCAGGGAGAACGATTATTGGTTTTGACCTCAATGAAGTTGCACCTGGAGAAAAGGGTGATTGGGATGCAAATGTTGGTGCTAGAGCTTTATGGCAATTGGTTTGCGCAACTGAAAAATCAAGAAGAAAAGAACAGTAATTAAATTTTGCTTTAGCTTAGTTAATAAATAGAACACTTTGAATTTTAAACGTATAACATTTTTTTTGACAGTTCTTTTAGGGTTTGTTGTTATTTATTCTGCTTATAAAGTTACTATCGTAGATTTGTTTCCTTGGATTAATTTATTAATTACTAGTACTTTAAGTTTCATTGTGTTTGTTTTAAGTTTTTTCGTTAAAGGGAAAAACAAAATAATTCAGTTAGCATTATTGTTTTTTTTTATCATTCAACTCTTTTTGAATTACACAATTATACATAATTCAGTTGTTTTAATAAAAAATTGGAGATGGTTGTTATATCCGATTTCAATTTTTATTTATATTTTATCAATTTCAGTATGTTTTAAAAAAAGGAATAAACTGCTTTTATTAACATTAGTATTAATTTCTTTATTTTTATTCATCTTTTCTATTTTTTCATCATCTTCAATTTGGATAATACTACAAATGCTAACTTACATTCTTTTTTCTATCACTGTTCTAATTTCAAAAAATATTCCTAAATCAAATGCTAGTGTTCCAATTTAAAATAATTACAATATTCTTTCTTAATTTTGTTAAATTTTAATTATGACCATTCAGACAATAGTAATTCTTGTTTTAATTGGATTATTTGCTGGAATTTTAAGTGGATTTGTTGGAGTAGGAGGAGGTATAATTATAGTTCCTGCATTAGTTTTTTTTCTCGGATTAACCCAACATCAAGCACAAGGAACTAGTTTGTTTGTTTTATCAATGCCCGTAGTTCTTTTTGCAGTTGTCAATTATTGGAAAACTGATAATGTCAATTGGAAGTTCGGATTGATTGTTGCTTCCACTTTTGTTCTTGGTGCTTATTTAGGTTCTAAACTTTCCTTAAAATTATCTCCAGGTGTAGTTAAATTAGTATTTGGAATATTACTCGCATATGTTTCATTTCGATTAATAATATCAGGTTATACAGCAGTAAATTCAAATGAAACATAAATTAAATTCAATAATACTTAAAAAGATAGAAGCAATTTATCCACGAATAATAAGTTATCGTGAACATTTGCACAAACATCCTGAATTATCGTTTCAAGAGATAAAAACGATGGAATTTGTTGCTGATAAATTAGATAAATTGAATATTCCCTATCAAAAAGGAATTGCAGGTACAGGAATTGTTGGGTTAATAAAAGCTAGTCATCACAAAGAAAATCAAAGTTGCATTGGCTTGAGAGCTGATTTAGATGCTTTACCTATTCATGAAGAGAACGATGTGGAATACAAATCTCTAAACGATGGAATAATGCATGGCTGTGGACATGATGTTCATACTTCCGTTTTACTTGGAGCGGCAGAAATACTAAACGAATTAAAAGAAGAACTTACTCAACCTATTAAATTAATTTTTCAGCCTGGAGAAGAAACAAATCCCGGTGGTGCAAGCTTAATGATTAATGAAGGCGTACTAGAAAACCCAAAAGTAGTTAGAATGTATGGCTTGCATGTTTTTCCTGATTTTGAAGCAGGTCAATTAGGAGTTCGTTCTGGATTATATATGGCCTCGAGTGACGAAATTCACATTTCAATTCATGGAATTGGAGGTCATGGTGCCTTACCCGAAAAGTGTATTAATCCCTTAATGATGGGCGTTACATTTATTAATGAATCCACCGAACTATTGAATTCAATAGTTCCTAAAGAAATTCCATATGTTCTTTCATTTGGACGTTTTGAAGCATTAGGTTCAACTAATATAGTGCCATCTACATGTGAAATTAAAGGCACATTTCGTACAATGAATGAAGAGTGGCGAGCTATAGTCCATAATAAATTACATGAGTTAGCAGAAAAGATTTCAGCTGATTATAACGGTACTATCTCATTATTAATCTCAAAAGGGTACCCCTTTTTAAAAAATGATGAACATTTAACATCTTTATTAAAAAATTGCTTTAATGATAATTTTGGAAATGACTTTGTTCACGAACTCCCAATTAGAATGACTGCTGAAGATTTTGCATTTTACAGTCAAATTATACCTGTTGTATTTTTTCGAATTGGGGTTGCTAATAACGAAAAAGGAATAAATTATGGTGTTCATCATCCAAGATTTGATATTGATACGACATCAATAAAAACAGGAATTCATGCAATGGTATTAGCTGGTTTACAATGAAAAATAGTTTATTTTTTTTTATTTTGTTATTTACTTATATTTCATGTTCAAAGGAACAACGAGTTAATAAAAAATTACATGGAAAATGGTCGGTAAAAATAATACAAATAGAAGATGGAGAGGGTTTTATGTACTTCGACTCTTTGCCAAATGGAACAATTGAATTTATTTCAAATCAAAAAAATATTAATGCTAACATCATATATAATTATGTCAACTTAAATGGCTATAATGTTATTGATAGCTTTAAATTAATCCACGAAAATTATGTTTTTAATTCAAAATCGGATAGAATAATCTTTAATTATAATTTTGAATTAATTAATGCTAGAATAATACTTTTAACAAAAAAATCATTAGAATTTGAGTATTACGATATGACTAAATACAAGTTAGTTAGATTCATACTTTTCAAGTGATTATTAAATTAAAATCATATAAATAAAAAGTAAAAAGCGACAATTGAAATTTTGTAAATCATTATTCAATAACTTCTAATTGTGTGAATGATTGTTATTTTCGGAATAATTTTATTCAATCATTTACTAATGATAAAAAGAAAAAATTTCTAGAATGAATTTGTTTTTTGATAGTTTGGGTTTATGTTTATAATGTTTAAGGTCATAAATTATAGAAAAAACAATAAATTTCCTACATTTGTATAAACTAAATCAGAATGCTTCGAGCTTCATTCCTACATATTATTTTTTTTCTAATCTCAAATTCTTTTTTCTCTCAGGGATATAATAATCGTTGGTCTATTGAATTAAATCCAGGAGTTTCCAACGCCGTAAAACCTTATTCTACAGGGTATTGGTCAAATACAATTGGACTTTATCATATTTCTATGGGTACAAGATTTATGTTTAATAATAAATTTGGATTAAAATGGGATATTGGTTATGACAGAATTAGTCATGACAAAATTGGAATTTTCACAAATACAGGAAATAGTGCTCCTTTTAAATCTAATTACACTAGAACATCCTTACAATTTGTTTTGGATATAGGTAGACTTATGCAATTTGAAAATTTTTCTGAAAAAGTTAGTTTGCTATTTCATACTGGTGGGGGGATGTCATGGTTATCTAGTAAAGTTAATCCTGATACTGATAACATGGTAAATTTTATGTTTGGTTTTGCACCACAATATAAAATAAATGAGCGATTTTCGATTACAACAGATGTTTCATTTGTTTGGCACATTTATCAACAGTATACTTGGGATATGTACAATAGTGTATTCAAAAGAGGATTCGATGGATTTTATGCTAATGGAACAATTGGTTTAAATTACTACTTAGGTAAGAATAAAACACATATGGATTGGGCATTCACACCATGTTTCCCTGATATGTCTTACTTGGAAGTTGAAAACAGAAATTTAGATAGTTTAAATAAAAAATTACAATCAAATCTGCGTGATGATGACGGAGATGGAGTTGCTAATTTTATGGACGATGAGAAGGAAACTCCGATCGGAAACATTGTAAATAAAAGAGGTGTAAGTCTTAAAAATATAGATACTGATGGTGATGGAGTTTCTGATTATATTGATAAATGTGTAGATATACCAGGTGCAAAAGAGAATGAAGGTTGTCCGCAAGATTTATTGATAGCATTAAAAAACAATGAAAAAGACAGAATAATTTCTGAAAATCAGAATGGTAACAATAATGTAGGTCAGAATGGTAACAATAATGTAGATCAGAATGGTAACAATAATTCAGGTCAGAACGGCAACAATAATGTAGGACAGAACGGGAACAACAATTCAGGTCAGAATGGCAACAACAATTCAGGTCAGAATGGAAACAATAATGTAGGTCAGAATGGCAACAACAATTCAGGTCAGAATGCCAACAATAATGTAGGTCAGAATGGTAACAATAATGTAGGTCAGAACGGCAACAACAATTCAGGTCAGAATGGTAACAATAATGTAGGTCAGAACGGCAACAATAATTCAGGTCAGAATGGCAACAACAATTCAGGTCAGAATGGCAACAATAATTCAGGTCAGAATGGTAACAATAATGTAGGTCAGAATGGCAACAATAATTCAGGTCAGAATGGCAACAACAATTCAGGTCAGAATGGTAACAATAATGTAGGTCAGAATGGTAACAATAATTCAGGACAGAATAATCAAGTTCTTACTAGCAAAGATGGTTTAACTAGTTTAACCGACATTAATTTTAACTTGAATGAATCAAAGATTAAACCTAATTTTTATGCTGTTTTGAATGAGGTTGTAGCACTATTAAAAGCTAATCCTAATTCTAAAATTGTTCTTGAGGGACACACTGATTCAAGTGGTGAAGACGATTTCAATAAATTACTATCTGAGAAAAGAACACAATCAATTAGAGCTTATTTGTTAGCTAATGGAGTAGATCCAAATAGAGTATTATTTGGTTCATTTGGAGAATCAAAACCTAAGTTTTTAAATACAACAACAAACGGTAGGTCATTAAACCGACGGGTTGAAGTTTATTTTAAAGAATAGTTATTTTTTAAAATTATCAAGCCAACTTTAATTACTCTGTAATTTATTGATAATTAAAGGAAACCTAACTCTAATTTAGCTTCTTCACTCATCATATCTTTATCCCAAGACGGGTCAAATACAATATTCACTTTCGCAGATAAAACCCCTTCAACAGAAGCAACTTTATCTTCAACATCTTTAGGTAAGCTTTCCGCTACAGGACAATTTGGAGATGTCAAGGTCATGTCAATAGAAACATTATTTTCTTTATCGATTTTAACTTCATAAATTAATCCCAGTTCATAAATATCCACAGGGATTTCTGGATCAAATATTGTCTTTAATATTGCGACAATTTTATCTTCTAATTGTTGAGTTCCCATTAGTTGTTTATGTATTTAATTGCTTCAGTTTTCATTCGTTTAACCATGCCTACTAATCCGTTTGCACGAGTAGGGGAAAGGTGTTCTTGTAAGCCAATTTCTTTGATGAAATGTAAATCCGTTTTTAAAATCGTTTCAGGGGTTTCTTTGTTCATTACCTGAATCAATATCCCAATAATTCCTTTTGTAATGATTGCATCTGAATCAGCAGTATATTCCATCAAATTATTTTTGAACTCCGAGTGCAACCAAACGCGTGATTGACATCCTTCTATTAGACGATCTTCTGTTTTGAACTCAGGTTTAATCAATGGTAAATCCTTTCCCAAATCAATAATGTACTCATACTTTTCCATCCAATCGTCAAAAACGTTGAATGCATCGATTATTTCTTGTTGTTTTTCTTCTATAGTCATAAAGCTATTTTAACATCGATAAACTCTTCTCAAATGCTTCTACAAATAATTCGATTTCTTGTCGCGTGTTATAAAATGCAAAAGACGCTCTTACGGTTCCGGGGATTTTAAAGAAATCCATTAAGGGTTGCGTACAATGATGACCTGTTCGAACAGCAATTCCTTGTTTATCTAATAACGTTCCAATGTCAAATGGATGTAAACCATCAACAGTAAAAGAAACTACACTTGTTTTATTTTTTGCTTCACCAATAATATGAAGTCCTTCAAACGTATCAAGAATATCCTCTGCATATTTTGCAAGCTCTCTTTCGTGTTTTTCAGCTGCTACCATATCAATACTTTCAAGGTATTCAAATGCCGTTCCAAGACAAATTCCACCAGCTATATGAGGAGTACCTGCTTCAAATTTGAAAGGTAATTCATTGTAGGTTGTGCGTTCAAAAGTTACTTTCGAAATCATATCTCCACCACCTTGATAAGGAGGCATTCGATCTAATAAATCTT